>NZ_CP029254.1:2552500-3302500 GCF_003122365.1 Streptomyces spongiicola | reverse complement strand
TTGATGTAGGCGAAGGGCATGCGAAAGGCCCGGCGTAGAGGGTAAGACCCCCGTAGCTGAAACATTAGCGGCTCGTTTGAGTTATTCCCAAGTAGCACGGGGCCCGAGAAATCCCGTGTGAATCTGGCGGGACCACCCGCTAAGCCTAAATATTCCCTGGTGACCGATAGCGGATAGTACCGTGAGGGAATGGTGAAAAGTACCGCGGGAGCGGAGTGAAATAGTACCTGAAACCGTGTGCCTACAAGCCGTGGGAGCGTCGGACGTGTTTTGCACGTCTCGTGACTGCGTGCCTTTTGAAGAATGAGCCTGCGAGTTAGCGGTGTGTAGCGAGGTTAACCCGTGTGGGGGAGCCGTAGCGAAAGCGAGTCCGAAGAGGGCGTTTGAGTTGCACGCTCTAGACCCGAAGCGGAGTGATCTAGCCATGGGCAGGTTGAAGCGGAGGTAAGACTTCGTGGAGGACCGAACCCACCAGGGTTGAAAACCTGGGGGATGACCTGTGGTTAGGGGTGAAAGGCCAATCAAACTCCGTGATAGCTGGTTCTCCCCGAAATGCATTTAGGTGCAGCGTCGTGTGTTTCTTGCCGGAGGTAGAGCACTGGATAGGCGATGGGCCCTACCGGGTTACTGACCTTAGCCAAACTCCGAATGCCGGTAAGTGAGAGCGCGGCAGTGAGACTGTGGGGGATAAGCTCCATGGTCGAGAGGGAAACAGCCCAGAGCATCGACTAAGGCCCCTAAGCGTACGCTAAGTGGGAAAGGATGTGGAGTCGCAGAGACAACCAGGAGGTTGGCTTAGAAGCAGCCATCCTTGAAAGAGTGCGTAATAGCTCACTGGTCAAGTGATTCCGCGCCGACAATGTAGCGGGGCTCAAGCGTACCGCCGAAGTCGTGTCATTGCGATATGTGCCCCCAACGGGGATCGTGATGGGTAGGGGAGCGTCGTGTGCCGGGTGAAGCAGCCGTGGAAGCGAGTTGTGGACGGTTCACGAGTGAGAATGCAGGCATGAGTAGCGATACACACGTGGGAAACGTGTGCGCCGATTGACTAAGGGTTCCTGGGTCAAGCTGATCTGCCCAGGGTAAGTCGGGACCTAAGGCGAGGCCGACAGGCGTAGTCGATGGACAACCGGTTGATATTCCGGTACCCGCTTTGAAACGCCCAGTATCGAGCCCATTTATGCTAAGGCCGTGAAGCCGTCGGCTGAGTCTTCGGACGAGGTCGGAGTGGTGGAGCCGCTGACCCGAGGTGGTAGTAGGTAAGCGATGGGGTGACGCAGGAAGGTAGTCCAGCCCGGGCGGTGGTTGTCCCGGGGTAAGGGTGTAGCCCGAGAGATAGGTAAATCCGTCTCTCATGTGGGTGAGACCTGATGCCGAGCCGATTGTGGTGAAGTGGATGATCCTATGCTGTCGAGAAAAGCCTCTAGCGAGTTTCATGGCGGCCCGTACCCTAAACCGACTCAGGTGGTCAGGTAGAGAATACCGAGGCGTTCGGGTGAACTATGGTTAAGGAACTCGGCAAAATGCCCCCGTAACTTCGGGAGAAGGGGGGCCACGCCTGGTGATCCGATTTACTCGGTGAGCTGGGGGTGGCCGCAGAGACCAGCGAGAAGCGACTGTTTACTAAAAACACAGGTCCGTGCGAAGCCGTAAGGCGATGTATACGGACTGACGCCTGCCCGGTGCTGGAACGTTAAGGGGACCGGTTAGCTCCATTTCGGTGGGGCGAAGCTGAGAACTTAAGCGCCAGTAAACGGCGGTGGTAACTATAACCATCCTAAGGTAGCGAAATTCCTTGTCGGGTAAGTTCCGACCTGCACGAATGGCGTAACGACTTCTCGACTGTCTCAACCATAGGCCCGGTGAAATTGCACTACGAGTAAAGATGCTCGTTTCGCGCAGCAGGACGGAAAGACCCCGGGACCTTTACTACAGTTTGATATTGGTGTTCGGTTCGGCTTGTGTAGGATAGGTGGGAGACTGTGATGCTTGGACGCCAGTTCAGGTGGAGTCGTCGTTGAAATACCACTCTGGTCGTGCTGGATGTCTAACCTGGGTCCGTGATCCGGATCAGGGACAGTGTCTGATGGGTAGTTTAACTGGGGCGGTTGCCTCCTAAAGGGTAACGGAGGCGCCCAAAGGTTCCCTCAGCCTGGTTGGTAATCAGGTGTTGAGTGTAAGTGCACAAGGGAGCTTGACTGTGAGACCGACGGGTCGAGCAGGGACGAAAGTCGGGACTAGTGATCCGGCGGTGGCTTGTGGAAGCGCCGTCGCTCAACGGATAAAAGGTACCCCGGGGATAACAGGCTGATCTTCCCCAAGAGTCCATATCGACGGGATGGTTTGGCACCTCGATGTCGGCTCGTCGCATCCTGGGGCTGGAGTCGGTCCCAAGGGTTGGGCTGTTCGCCCATTAAAGCGGTACGCGAGCTGGGTTTAGAACGTCGTGAGACAGTTCGGTCCCTATCCGCTGTGCGCGTAGGAGTCTTGAGAAGGGCTGTCCCTAGTACGAGAGGACCGGGACGGACGAACCTCTGGTGTGCCAGTTGTCCTGCCAAGGGCATGGCTGGTTGGCTACGTTCGGGAGGGATAACCGCTGAAAGCATCTAAGCGGGAAGCCTGCTTCGAGATGAGGGCTCCCACCCACTTGATGGGGTAAGGCTCCCAGTAGACGACTGGGTTGATAGGCCGGATATGGAAGCCAGGTGACTGGTGGAGTTGACCGGTACTAATAGGCCGAGGGCTTGTCCTCAGTTGCTCGCGTCCACTGTGTTAGTTCTGAAGTAACGAACATGCCGAGACCGTATACCACCGGTGGTGGGGTGCTGGTCGGCTGGTTCGATTTTTTCATAGAGTTTCGGTGGTCATAGCGTTAGGGAAACGCCCGGTTACATTCCGAACCCGGAAGCTAAGCCTTTCAGCGCCGATGGTACTGCAGGGGGGACCCTGTGGGAGAGTAGGACACTGCCGAACGATTGTTGAGGGGAAGCCCCGGGCCTTACGGCCCGGGGCTTTTCCGCGTTCCGGGGAGATTTTCTCGGCACGGGGTGTGGTCCGGGGTTCGGTGGGCTGCGGGGCGGGGCGGTTGGTGGTGTGGTCGCGGGAGTCCGGTGCGCTGTTTCGGGGTGTGGTGTCCCGGTCGGCGGGGCCGGGCCCGCACAGGCCGGAGGAGGGACCGGACGACCGACCTCCGAGGTGCCGGAGCCGAAACTGCCTTGGCATACCGGTGTCGCCACGGTGAGGATCAGAGCATGGACCACAGCATTCGCGCCGTGCGGGCCGGCGAGTGGGAGAAGGCCCGGGAGATCAGGCTGGCCGCCCTTCGGGATCCCGCGGCACCCATCGCGTTTCTGGACACCTACGAGCAGGCCGTGGGCCGGCCCGCGGGGTACTGGCAGGACCGCACCGACACGGCCGCGTCCGGGGTGGGCTTCCGTCAGTTCGTCGCGGAGGACTCCGACGGGCGCTGGGTCGGCACGGTGACCGTGATGGTCGAGGGCCCCTCGGACGACGTGCGCTTCGGGGAGGCGGCCAAGGTCGACCAGACGCACCTCGTCGGGGTGTTCGTACGGCCGGAGGTTCGGGGAACCGGCGTCACGGAAGGGCTGTTCCAGGCTGCCGTCGCATGGTCGTGGGCGCTGAGGGAGCCGCCGGTGGAGCGGATCCGGCTGTATGCGCACGAGAGAAACAGCCGCGCGATCGCGTTCTACCGGCGGTTCGGGTTCGTACCGAGCGGTGACTCCGTACCGGTGCTGTCCGATCCCTCGGCCCGGGAGTTCGAGTACGAGTTGCGCCGCTCCTGAGGCGGGCCATGACGGCTTGGGAACTCAGGAAGCGGCCGGTCCGGGAGCTGCGTCCGGGGTCAGCGGCTGGGGCCAGCGGGCACGGCCCTGTTCGCGGGAACGCAGCAGCGCGAACGTCGGCATGCCGAGAGCCGGGCCGGTGGCCAGCAGCTCCGGGAGGAGCGGCAGTGGGGCAACGGCTGCGATGTCGTCCAGGACGAGGGTGAATGGTGGGTCGAGCCGACCGTCGGATGACCGTGCGGCCATGCGGCGGCCGTGCTCGACCACGCTGGAGGTGAGTGCGGTCAGGAGCGGCATGGCCCCCGGGCGGGAGCGCGGACCCTCGATCGATTCACCCACCACATAGAGCGTGCCCCCCTCGTCCGCAAATGATTCCAGCGTGAGCGAATCCGCTCGGTTCGGGGTGCAGGCCTGACGGATGTGGACGGAGGAAAGGGCTGCCAGCGTACGGGCCGTCAGCTCCATTGCGATCTCCCGGCGTTCACTGTGCGAGGTGAGCGCCGACTCGAGCAGCCCTGCGAGTCCGGAGGCGGCCTTCGGGTGGGTGCGGAGGATTTGTACAGGTTCGTGCGCGCCACTCCCCTGGGCCCAGCGGTGGACCTGCTTGAACGGGCGTCCGTCCACGGCGGCGGCGTGCAGCCAGCAGCGCAGCAGCGTCTCCGCGGTGTCCGCGACGGCTTCGTCGAGGCGGGAGGGGGGACGTACGGGAGCGAAGAGGGCGGTCGCCCGGCTCGCCGCCGTGGCCGGATCCGCGCAACCGGCCGTCGGGGACCAGTGGAGTCGTGCGGGTGTGTCGCAGAGATGGCCCGGATCGTAGACGAGGACCGGGCCGAGTTCGGCCCTGGCTTCCCTGGTCTCCGACCAGACGACCGGATCGGATGTGACGACGAGCGCGGGGCCGGCGGCTTCGCGGATCGTCTGGACGGCGGAGGTGCGCCGGGCGGACGGGGCTGCGTAGAGGACCCGCGGACGGCGGGGGGCCGGGGCGCCGGTCCGCTCCGGCGAGTGAGGGTCCGTGGGTGCGGAGGGCTCGGCGGGTGCCGAGGTCGCGCCATGGCCGATCGGCATCGAGGCCGGCGCGGGTTCCATGGGGGGCGCCGCTTCGAACGGGTACGTCGTACCGGCGCCGGCCGCGGATCCTGCGGGGACGGCGGCCTCCTCGGTGACGGCCGTGCCCGGGCGGTGAACCCGCCGGTCCGGGGCCGGCGCCGGGACCGCCTCGGCCGGGACGTCGCCGCCCGTCTTCCGGCCCGCCTCCACCTCCGTCTTCCCGCCCGTCTTCCCGCCCGTCTCCACGTCCGCCTCGCGGCGCGACCGTACCGCGCGCCACCGGGACAGGGTGCCCAGGACGAACACCGTCAGCACCACGAGCGTCATCAGCAGGCCGATGAGCAGACCCCAGAACAGTCCGTGGCCCGAAAGCCGGTCGGCGGGTGTGGCGGGCCAGGCCGCGGGCAGGTCCCGGGGCTCGGACACGAGGCTGCGTATGGCGAGCGGGGTGTTGGTGAACGTCACGCCCTCCGGCCAGGAGCCGTGGGTGAGCAGGCCGGCGAGCCCCGTTGCCGTCCAGACCAGCAGGCTCAGCCCGACGAGCAGGCCGAGGAAGCCCACGAGCAGGCCGTCGGGCACACCCCGCTCCTGGCGCGGCCGCTCCCGGCCGGGGCCGCGTCCCGGGTCGCGCGTCACCGTCAGGCCACCGTCGACTCGGAGGAGTCCAGCCTCCGCTGCTGCCGTTCGATGAAGGCGGCGCGCTCCTCCGCCTCCTGTTCCGCGGCCCGGACGTCCTCGTGGAGAGCGGACTCGGTCATCGCCCGGTCCGTGTAGACCAGGGGGCGCTCGGCCTCCGTCACCAGGTGCTTGACGACCTGGACGTTGCCGTTGACGTCCCAGACCGCGATACCGGGGGTCAGGGTGGGGATGATCTCCACAGCCCACCGGGGCAGCCCGAGCACTCTGCCCGTCGCCCGGGCCTCGTCCGCCTTCTGGGCGTAGATCGTGCGCGTCGACGCCATCTTCAGGATGGCGGCGGCCTCCCGGGCGGCGGCGCCGTCGACCACGTCGCTCAGGTGGTGGACGACGGCGACGAAGGACAGGCCGAGCCGCCGGCCGAACTTCAGCAGCCGCTGGAAGAGCTGCGCGACGAAGGGGCTGTTGATGATGTGCCAGGCCTCCTCCACGAGGAAGATGCGCTTCTTCCGGTCCGGGCGGATCCAGGTGTGCTCCAGCCAGACCCCGACGATGGCCATGAGGATCGGCATGGCGATGGAGTTGCGGTCGATGTGCGACAGGTCGAAGACGATGAGCGGGGCGTCCAGGTCGATGCCGATGGTGGTCGGGCCGTCGAACATGCCGCGCAGGTCGCCGTCGACGAGGCGGTCGAGGACCAGGGCGACGTCGAGACCCCAGGCCCGCACGTCGTCGATGTCGACGTTCATCGCCGCCGCCGACTCGGGTTTCGGATGGCGCAGTTGGTCCACGATGTCGGTGAGGACCGGCTGCCGGTCGCCGACGGTCTCGTTGACGTACGCGTGCGCCACCTTGAGCGCGAAGCCCGCCCGCTCGTCGAGGCCGTGCCCCATGGCGACCTCGATGATGGTGCGCAGCAGCGCGAGCTGCCCGGTGGTGGTGATCGACGGGTCCAGCGGGTTGAGGCGGATACCGTCGTCCAGGGCTGCCCTCGGGTCGAGCCGGATGGGGGTTATCCCCAGCTCCTGGGCGATGAGGTTCCACTCGCCGACGCCGTCCTCGCCCTGCGCGTCCAGAACGACGACCTGGCGGTCGCGGAAGCGGAGCTGCCGCAGGACGTAGGTCTTCTCCAGCGCCGACTTGCCGTTGCCGGACTCGCCGAGGACCAGCCAGTGGGGGGCGGGGAGCTGCTGCCCGTACAGCTGGAACGGGTCGTAGACGTAGCCCTTGCCGCTGTAGACCTCGCGGCCGATGATCACGCCCGAGTCGCCCAGGCCCGGCGCCGCGGTCGGCAGGTAGACGGCCTGCGCCTGGCCCGTGGAGGTGCGCACGGGGGAGCGGGTCGTCTCGACCTTTCCGAAGAGGAAGGACGTGAAGGACTCGGTGAGGACGGACAGCGGGTCTCGCATCGGATGAGGGCCCCTATCGGCGCGTGTCGGTGCGTGTCAGCCGCTATCGGCGGATGCCGGTGGCGAACGGCAGCGTGTTGACAAAGGCCCGGTGGTGCTCGCGGTCGCACCACTCCAGCTTCAGGTACGACTTGCCCGCCGAGGCCCTGATCGTGCGCTTGTCCCTGGCCAGGGCCTCGGGCGTACGCGACGACACAGTGATGTACCCGACGAGGTTGACGCCTGCCGCGCCGCTGGCGAGATCTTCACCCCGCTGGTCGAGCCGGCCGTGCGCGGCGATGTCGCGGGGATCGACGGTGCGGTTCATCTTCGCGGCCCGGCTGGCCTCGGCCTCGTCGTTGGTCTTCTCCGTGAGCATGCGCTCGATGGCGACCTCGGTGGGCTCCAGGTCCATGCAGACCGCGACGGTGCGGATCACGTCCGGGGTGTGGACGAGCAGCGGGGCGAGGAAGTTGACGCCGACGGGGGTCAGCGGCCACTCCTTCACCCAGGCCGTGGCGTGGCACCAGGGGGCGCGGGTGGCGGACTCGCGGGTCTTGGCCTGGAGGTAGCCGGGCTCCACGGCGTCGAGTTCGGCGGGCCACGCGTTGCGCTTGGTCATGGCCTGGATGTGGTCGACGGGGTGGTCCGGGTCGTACATGGAGTGCACGAGGGAGGCGAGCCGGGCCTGGCCGAGGGGCTGGCGCACGCGGATGTCGGCCTCGGCGAGGCGGGCGCAGATGTCGGTGAGCTCGCGCGCCATGACGACGGCGAGGCCGGCGTCCTTGTCGAGCCGTCTTGATCCGGTGGCCTGGCGGGCGGCGCGGGCCATGGCGTGGGCCTCGGCGGCGAGTTCCCTGGTGTAGTGCATGCAGGCGACCAGGTAGGCGCGGTGCTGTTCGCTGGATGTGGAGACCATCGACTGGAGCTGCTCGTAGGACTGCTGGAGCCAGCCGGGGGCGCCCGGGTCGCCGCGCTGCGCGACGTCCTTGGCGTGCGCGTCGGGGTCGGCGGGCAGCGTACGGGCCAGCATCTGGAGCCGGGTCACGAAGCCGTCGCCGTTGGCGACGTGCTTGAGCAGGGTGCCGAAACGGTCCACCAGGGCTTCCTGGTCCTCGCTGTCGCGCAGCCCGACGCCGGGGCCCTCGATCTCGATGGCGGCCGTGACGGTGCGCCGGTCCGCGTGCAGCAGTACGGCGATCTCGTCCGGGCCGAAGGGGGCGGCGAGCCAGCCGATGCGGCCGATCCCGGGTGGCGGGCCGATCTCGACCTCGCGGCCGTCGATGCGGGTGCCCGCCTCCATGGCGCCGGAGCGGTAGACGGTGCCCCGGCGCAGGGTGCGCTTGTAGCTGCGGTTGATCTCGTACCAGCGGTAGAAGGTGCGCTGCTTGTACGGCACGTAGACGGCGGCCAGGGCGAGCAGCGGGAAGCCCGCGAGCAGCACGATGCGCAGGGACAGGACGGGGACCAGCAGTCCGCTCATCATGCCGAGGAAGGCGCCGGCGATGATCAGGGCGATCTCGCCGGTCTCGCGGTTCTTGCCGATGATGGCGTTCGGCCGGGCCCGGCCGACCAGATAGGTGCGGCGGGGCGCGATGGCCGGGGACTGCGTCGTCAACGCCCTCCACCTCCTGTGCTTCCTGTGCTTGTGCCGGTGGTGCTGCCGGGGCTCCGGCGGTGGCTGTGCGGGGTGCCGCCCGGGCCCGGGCTGCGGGGCGGGGGTGCGGCGACGGGGGCGGTTGCGCCGCCCCCGCTCGCGGTGGCGGATCCGGCCCCGCGTGTGCTGTGGGCGGCGACTCCGCCGGCGACGGGGCTCGGGGCGCTGCCGCCCCCGGTGCCGCCCCCGCCCTGCTGGTGGGTGCGGCTGCTGTGGGTCTTGATGCCCTGCGAGACGAGGGCGGCGGGCGAACTGATGACGGCGGCGGCCTTGTTCTCCGCGCCGTTCTGGATCCGGTTGTTGCGGGACGCGGCGATCTCGTCGCCGAACCCGGGGACGAAGCGGTAGATCATCGCGGAGGCGAAGATCGCGAGCAGGATGATGGCGAGTCCCGTGACGACCGCGGAGAACGAGTCCGGTCCGTCCTCGGCGGACAGCGCCCCGGCGAGGCCGAGCACGATGACGATGACCGGCTTGACGAGGATCACCGCGATCATGATTCCGGCCCAGCGGCGGACGTGGCCCCACATGTTCTTGTCCACGAGCCCCGAGTACACGACGACGCCGAGCAGGGCGCCCACGTACAGCAGGACGGCGCGCAGGAAGAGTTCCAGGTAGAGGATGCCGGCGGCGACGATCGTCACCAGTGAGACCACGATGAGCATGATCGGCCCGCCGCCGATGTCGTCGCCCTTCTGCAGCGCCTCCTTGAAGCTGCCGAAGAACACGTCGGTCTGACCGCCGGTGCCCTGGGCGATCACGTCGGTGATCGAGTCGGTCGCGGAGACGAGTGTGTAGAGGATCAGCGGGGTGAAGGCGCAGGCGAGGACGGTGAGCCAGAGGAAGCCGACGGCCTCGGAGAGCGCGGTGGTGAGGGGGACGCCGCGGATGGCGCGCTTGGCGACGGCCAGCAGCCAGAGCACGAGGGTGAGGAAGGTGGCGGCGGCGAAGACGACGGCGTACTGGCCGAGGAAGGTGGTGTTGGTGAAGTCCACCTCGGCGGTGGACTTCACGGCCTTGGAGAGGGTGTCGACCACCCAGGCGGCGGCGTCGGCGCAGCCGCGGGCGAGCGAGGAGAGGGGGTCGAGGGCGCCGGCGGGGTCGTCGAGCGAGGGGCCGCGGCGGGCGGCTCCGCCGGATTCACCGTCCTCGCAGTAGTCGCGGGCGGGGCCGACGATGAGTTCGCAGTCGTCCGCGGTCGGGGACGGTGTCGGGCCGGGGGTCGGTGCAGCATACACACGTGTGGCGAGAAGGAAGACGCCTCCCTGGGCGGCACCCAGCACCGACATGGCTGAAACCAGGCATCGCACCTTACCGGGCATAGGTGAACCCTCCGTACTCCTCGACGGCCCTGGCGATCTCGTCGGCGTTGGAGGCCGTGCGGTCGGCGTTCACCGGCGCGGGCCCTTCCTCTTGCGAGAAGCTCTCGACCTTCCAGTCGCCGTTCGCCCAGCGGAGTTCCAGGGCCATGGTGAACCAGTCGTTGGTCACGGGGTTGGTGGAGCCGATCCCGGCGCTCCCGAACACACCCGTGCACCAGACCTCGACCGACGCGGAGTGGTCCGTGTAACGGGTGACCTTGGTGCCCACGGGAGCGGTGCGTGACACGTACGTCAGGCCGTCGGCCGCGTTCCCCTTCTCGTCCAGGCCGACCCTGTCCAGGAATTCCCTGCCGTAGGCCCTGTCGAATCGGGCCTCGAGTTCGGCGACCTGGTCGGATACGAAGAGCTGACGCACGATGTCGCGTCGGCGGTCCGGCTTGAGGATGTCGGCGGAGACGAGCGTGACCGCGTAGTTCGCCGCCGCGCTCTGCGCCCCCTGCTGGTCCTTCGTGTACCCCGCGGGGATGCCCGCGTGCTTGCCCGCCACCGGGCGGATGCCGGTCGCCGCGGTGGGGGTGGTGCCCTTGGCCGTGCCCGTGGTTCCGGGGGAGACGGTGCCGTCACCGCGGTTGGCGAAGGCGATGGCGGAGACGAGGAGGACGACCACGCCCGCGACCATGACCAGCGAGCGGGAGTTGCGGGCGGGCCTGCGGGCACCGCCGTAGACGTCGCCGGTGCCTCCCCCGGGGAGGCGGGTGCGGGTCTGACCCGCCCCGCCGCTGCCGAAGCCGTCGGTCTCGTCGTCGTAGCTCATGCCGCAGGCGCCCCCTCAGCCGTGTGCGTTGCCGTGCCGTAGTACGACGGTAGCCCTGCTGTACGCGGTGCGGGCGGAGTGTGGTGACTCGACATCAGGGGGACGCAACCTCTGCCGGTGGGCGCGACGGACGGGTGGTGTCGGGGGTGGACGGGAAGCGGTACGGGGTGTCAGACGGCCATCCCGTACACGATGGTGAACAAGGTCCCCAGTGACCCGATGATGAAGACGCCGGTCAGGCCGGCGACGATGAGGCCCTTGCCCTGTTCCGCGCTGAACGTGTCGCGGAGGGCCGTGGCGCCGATGCGCTGCTTCGCGGCCCCCCAGATCGCGATGCCCAGGCAGAGCAGGATGGCGACGGCCATCACGACCTCGATCATCACGCGCGCCTCGTTCCCGAGGCTGCCGAAGGGTCCCCAGTTCGGGGCGATTCCGCCGATGATGGTGGTGATGTCGCCCTTCTCAGCCGCCAGGTACATATAACTCACCGCCCCTGTTGGGTAGTTGTACGCCCCTGCCGCACGGCACAGGCCACCTCTATCTTCGCTGATGAAACCGTCCGCGTGCGCCGACTTGGCGGCTCTCTTTACCCGATCCGCGCATGGATGCCGGTCCGGTCGCTCTGACCTGCGGTTGCCCGTGCGGCCGGGACGGGCGGGAAGACACGTTTCGTCACTCTGTGTATCACGCAGCGTGACTTCGGGCAATGACTGTCGTTGTGGCACCCAGGGCCCGAAACGGGTGCGGCGGCGCCGCCGGAGCGGGGCGGAGGCGTCCGGCGGGAGGCCATGTGCGCGGGGCGGAGCCGCACTCCGGCTCCGCCCCGCGACCCCGGTACGGTCAGCGGCCGACGACCAGGTAGCCGAGCAGCCCGATGGCCACGGCGATCAGGGCGATGACGGTCACGGCGGCGATGGTTCCCCCGGAGTCGCTGTTGCGCCCCGTCGTCCTGGCGCTGCTCTCCGCGTTCTGAAGGTTCTGCACGTCCTGCTCCTGGTGCTGGTCGCCCGACGGTCGAACGGCGGGCTGGTTCACAGCCTTCCCGGCTGCGTGACACAGCGTAACCACGGCTGGTCCAGACCACCTGTCCGGGGTGGCGGGGGTCCGGACCGCGCCGCCGGCGTCGCGGCGGCGGGTCTCCTCAGCGAGGGGCGACGAAGAGACTCTGGGCGCTGCGGCCGATCGGGCCCTTCTCGTCGTGCAGCCGGGCGTCCGCCAGGCCTATGCCGGCCGGGTCGACGCTCGTGCGGGCCTCGACGCAGACCCACTCGCCCGCCGGGTGCCGGTGCAGATGGACCGTCAGGTCGGCGTTGACGAACACCTGGCGCTCGAAGTCCAGGACGTTGCTGATGCCGTTGCCGGAGTCGGCGGCGACGAGGACGCGGTCCAGCGGGCGGATCTCCTCCCCCGACACGAGCGGCATCCTCATCCGCATCCAGCAGGTTCCGGGGCCCTGTTCCCGGAAGTTCCCCTCGGTGAACCGGGCGTCCATGGACGTGTGATAGCCGACGTCCCACGGCACGGCCAGGAAGGGCGTCTCCGGGGTCCCGCCCGGCGACGGAACCTGAGGAGCCTCGGAGACGGCCGGTCCCGGCTCGCCGAGCGTGCGGACGCGCAGGGCGCGGGCGAACATCACCGGCGCCCCGCCCTCGGGTGCGAGCGCCGCCTCGACGATCTCCACGCCGCGCCCGGTCCGCAGGACGGTCGTCGTCACCTCGAGCGGGCGGATCGGCACGGGGCGGACGATCTCGTACGTCACGCGCGCGAGCCGCATGTCGGCGCGCGCGCCCGGCCGCTCCTCCAGGGCGCGGCCGAGCAGCGCCGCGGGGGGTCCGGCGTGCTGCGATCCGGCGTCCCAGGGGCCGCGGGTGTGCTCGGTCGGCGAGAAACGGTCCTCGGAGATCCGCTCGTAGAACGCCGGGAGTTCCGTCATGAGGGGCCGCCTCTCGCCGCGGACAGGTGTACCGGCCACACGCTACCTGCGGGTAACCGGTGGGAACAGCCCTCGGGACCGTCATCGCGTCCGGTGCCCGTGCGCGGTCCACCGGGCCCGGTCCACCGTGCGCGGTCCACCGTGCCCGGCGACGGTCCCCGTGCGCACGTTCGCGGTCGCGGTGCCTGTTCATGGTCGCGGTCTTGTTCGCGGTCGCGGTCTCTGCCCATGGTCGCGGTCGCGTCCACGGTCTCTGTTCACGGTCGCGGTAGCGGTCACGGTGCCTGCGCCTGATGCCCGGGTCCCGGGCGCGGCGCCGACCGGCTCCCGGCCCGCCCCGCCGGCCCGGCCGGCCCGCCCTCTCCTCGTCCGGCGCCCGCCGCCGTGCTTCACCGGGACCCCCGTGCGCCCCCGGAACCGGGTGCTCCGCACCTACACTGGCGAGCGGTGGACTGCCGTGCGGTGGAGGATGATTGACGGTGCGTAAGGCGTGGGTCGTCGCAGGCGGGGCCGTCGGGCTCTGCCTGGGCTTCATCGCCCTGCTCGTCGTCGGGACCTTCTCCGCCGCCGCGGGACTCGGGGGCGGGGCGAAGGGGGCCGTGGCGCTGGCCAAGGGGGCCGTCCCCGCCCTGTACCAGCCGCTGGTGCAGAAGTGGGGCAACCTGTGCCCGGCCATCAACCCGGCGCTGCTCGCCGCGCAGCTGTACCAGGAGTCCGGCTGGAACCCGCGGGCCCAGAGCCATGCCGCCGCACAGGGCATCGCCCAGTTCATCCCGGGCACCTGGGCGGTGCACGGTGTCGACGGGGACGGTGACGGGGACCGCGACGTGTGGGACCCCGCCGACGCGATCCCCTCGGCGGCCTCGTACGACTGCAAGCTCGCGGGGTATGTGAAGAAGGCCCCCGGTGACCCGACGGACAACATGCTCGCCGCGTACAACGCGGGCGCGTACGCCGTGATCAAGTACGGCGGGGTGCCGCCGTACCGCGAGACGCAGAACTACGTGAAGGTCATCCGGACGCTGGAGAAGAGCTTCGCGCGGCCGGTCGGGCGGGTGGAGCCGTCGCGGCAGGCGGCCGGGGCGATCTACTTCGCCCAGCAGAAGCTCGGCACGAAGTACCTCTGGGGCGGGAACGGGACACCCGAGCAGGGCGGCCGGTTCGACTGCTCGGGCCTGACCCAGGCCGCGTACCGCACCGTCGGGATCGAGCTGCCGCGCGTGGCCAACGACCAGTACAACGCGGGTCCTCATCCCTCGAGGGACGAACTGCTCCCCGGGGACCTGGTGTTCTTCTCCGACGACCTGGCCGATTCACGGGCCATCAGGCACGTCGGTCTGTATGTCGGCGGGGGCTATATGATCAACGCGCCGTACACCGGGGCGGTGATCCGGTTCGACAGGATCGACACCCCGGACTACTTCGGTGCGACGCGGGTGACCAGGGACGGTGCCGAGGCACTGCCGAGCCCGCCACGGCCCGCCGTCTGAGAACCGGCTGACGGGGTGTCGGGCGTGGCCGGAAACCTCCGTACTCCCCTGGCCTGAACCGCGACGACGTATCACCCTTCGATAACGTCATGGTGATCGTTTCGTGGAGAGTGGAACGTACTCGCGGAACGAGTCGTTCCCTGGACCGGAGCAGTACATACGGACCGCACCGAACACGGGGTCTCGGAACGCGGCGCGCACGGGCGCGCGCCGCGACTGGCGACACACAGGCAAGGGGCCGCAGCAGATGGCTGGACTCGCACTCGACGGCGTGAATCCGGATGTCGGCCTGCTCTACGACATCAACGGGCTGGCCCGGTCGGCTCCGCCGTGGTTCGACCGCGTCATGGGGTTCGTCGGCGAGTTCGGGATCATGCTCGCCCTCGTCCTCGTGGCGCTGTGGTGCTGGTGGCGGGTGCGCCGGAGCGGTACCCCCGAGGATTCGATCAGCGCGGTCGCCGCGCTGGTCTGGGCGCCGCTCGCGGCCGGCATCGCCCTGCTGATCAATGTGCCGATCCGCGGTCTCGTGGAACGCCCGAGACCGTTCCTCGACCACCAGGGGCTGGAGGTCCTGGTGGCCGGGAAGACCGACTTCTCGTTCGTCAGCGATCACTCGACGATGGCGATGGCCATCGGCGTCGGGGTCTTCGTCGCACGCCGCGGCTTCGGGTTCGCGGCGATCGGACTCGCCCTCGCCGAGGGCTTCTGCCGGGTCTACATGGGCGTCCACTACCCGACCGACGTCATCGGCGGGTTCGCGCTCGGCACGGCGGTGGTGCTGCTCCTCGCCCCCCTCGCGCAGGCCCTGCTCACCCCGCTGGTGTCGGCGGTGGCCCGCTCGGCGGGCGCGGGCCGGCTGGTGCGGTCCCGGCGGGCGGCGGCGCCGGAGCGGGGGCACGAGATGCTCGACATACCCGAGCCGGATGTGCGGCCGGGGCGCAACGGCCTGGCGGCCTGAGAGCCGGTAGCACGAGCCCGCCCCCGTCCACGGGGGCCCCGCACCACCGCCCGGTCCCCGGCCCTCGCGCATCAAGGGGGCCGGTCCCGACGGCGCCCGTCCTCCGCGCTGCCCCCGTGCCTCCTCCGCGTACCGTCGGCCATCCTCCCCGGCCGTACCTGCCCGGTGCCGCCCGGTGCCGCTGATTACCGCCCGTTGCCGCCCGTCCCCGGCTGTCCCCGGCTGTCCATGGCCGCTCCCGCCCGTCGTGTGTCCGGCGCCCGTCCCCGCCGCCGAAGGGGGCCCGCGTCCGAAGGGGCCCGACGGCGAGGGGCGGGGCAGCGGAAGGGGAGGCCCGGGGGAAGGGGCGGGGAGAGGCGGGCTGAAGGATCCTCAGGCCTCGCCGGGCATCGCCGACTCGTGTGCCCTCGCATCCGTACGGGCGCGATCCCGGGAGCGGCGGGCGGGGCCCGTCCAGCCGCAGGAGCAGCGGGCCAGCGCGAACGAGCCCCGCTCGACGGTCGTGGTGTGGTGGTGAGCGGGGCGCACCCTTCCACGGTACCGGTCGTTATGCGGGACAGCGGCGAGCGTGTTGGGGGTTGACAGGCGATGGTGGTGCAGCAGCACTGGCTCAGGCGCGGCGCGTGTGCCGCTGCCGCCGTGATGGGTGTGTCCGGTACCGCCGGCTGCTCGGGAGGCGGGGACGCCGTCGCCGACGCCCGCGCCGGCGCGGATCCCCTCCTCAGCGTGCGCAAGGCCGCGGACGTGCTGGCCGAGGCCGGCACGGCGAAGGCGCGCACCGCCATGGAGACGGCCGCCGGCGGGACCAGGGTCACCATCCGCGGCGAGGGCGGGTACGACTTCCGGCGGGCCATGGGGCGGCTGCGCGTGGTCCTCCCCATCGATCCGGCCGGCTCCAGCGGTCAGCAGCCGATCACCGAACTGCTCGCCCCCGGGGCGCTGTACATGAAGGACCGCGGCGCCGGGGTACCGCCGGACAAGTGGGTCAGAGTGGACACGGCGGCGCTGACGGACGGCAACCTGGTCACCGGCGGCGCGACCGACCCGGCGGCCGCCGCGGAACTGCTGCGCGGGGCGCGGAGCGCGACGTTCGTCGGCCACGTGGAGCTTGCGGGGGTGCGGGTCGCGCACTACCGCGGCGTCACCGACATCGCGCACGCCGCGAGGGCCGCGTCCGCCCATGCCCGCGGCGCGCTGACCGCCGCGGCGAAGGGGTTCGACGAGGACGCCGTGTCCTTCGACGCCTACCTCGACTCCGAGGGGCGGCTGCGCAAGGTGCGCCACCAGTTCAGCTTCGCGAACCAGGGCAGAACGGTCGCCGTCGCGTCCACGACGCTGCTCTACGAGTTCGGCGCCCCCGTCGTGGTGCGGCTTCCGGACCGCCGGGACATCTACGCGGGCCGCGTCCGGATGTAGGCACCCGGGGGTCGGTAAATGGTCCGGACGTGCCATGCGCGGTGTGTATCCCGCTCCCTACGCTAGGAAGCCGACACCGGCCGGAAGAGGTGAACGCACGTGGCTCCCGCCAGTACGCCGACGGTCCAGGACCGTGTCGCCCTCGCCGAGATCGAGTTGTGCGGTGAGTTGATGATCGCGGCCTCGGCCGCGGACGGGGAACGGCTCAGTCCCGACCGTATCGACGAGGTGCTCAACGTCCATGTGAGCACGATCGACACCTAGCACTCCAGCAGGAGGCGTTCCGTCCGGGGAGGTCGCGAAAGCGGCTCCGTCCGCCCGCAGGGCAGGGGGGACTTCCACGGCACACCCCTGGCCAGGCCGGCCGCCGCCGTCGCGGCCGGCCCCGGGCGGGCTCGGGATCGGGGCCCCCGAAGGCCCCGGTGGACCCGGGGCGGAGGCCGGCCCCCCGGGCGGGCGGGGATCAGGTCCGCAGCATGCGGGCGATCGCCCTGGTGGCCTCCTCGACCTTGGTGTCGATCTCGTCGCCGCCCTTGAGCGCGGCGTCGGCGACGCAGTGGCGCAAATGCTCCTCCAGCAGTTGCAGCGCGAAGGACTGCAGCGCCTTCGTGGAGGCTGAGACCTGGGTGAGGACGTCGATGCAGTAGGTGTCCTCGCCGACCATGCGCTGCAGCCCGCGGATCTGGCCCTCGATCCGGCGCAGCCGCTTGAGGTGCTCGTCCTTCTGCTTGTGGTAGCCGTGGACACCCTGGTCGTGGCCGGATTCCTCGTGGGCCGTGACCGGAAGTCCGCCGGCTGTCTCCGTGGTCGTCATGGGTCCTCCCGCAGACCTGTCCGGTATACCCCTCGTGGGTATATGGTACCGATCCCTGGCGGTTCGGTCAGGGCCCCGTGCCGGTCTCTCCCGTCGATGGGCCACACTGAGGAGGCTCCGGTTAGCCGTGGCCGGATGATGCGCCTAGCATCAGCCTGGCCCAGACCCAGTACCCCGAGGACCCCACGTGCGATTTCGTCTGACCCCCAGGGAGACGAGCTTCTACGACATGTTCGCCGCGTCCGCGGACAACATCGTGACGGGCTCCAGGCTCCTGATGGAACTGCTCGGTGCGGACGGTCCCGCCCGGGCCGAGATCGCCGAACGGATGCGGGCGGCGGAGCACGCCGGGGACGACGCTACCCACGCGATCTTCCATCAGCTGAACTCCTCGTTCATCACGCCCTTCGACCGCGAGGACATCTACGCCCTCGCGTCGTCGCTGGACGACATCATGGACTTCATGGAGGAGGCCGTCGACCTGGTCGTCCTCTACAACATCGAGGAACTCCCGAAGGGCGTCGAGCAGCAGATCGAGGTGCTCGCACGGGCCGCGGAGCTGACCGCGGAGGCGATGCCGCACCTGCGGACGATGGACAACCTCACCGAGTACTGGATCGAGGTGAACCGCCTGGAGAACCAGGCGGACCAGATCCACCGCAAGCTCCTCGCGCACCTCTTCAACGGCAAGTACGACGCCATCGAGGTGCTCAAGCTCAAGCAGATCGTCGACGTACTCGAGGAGGCCGCGGACGCGTTCGAGCACGTGGCCAACACGGTGGAGACCATCGCGGTCAAGGAGTCCTGAGCGGACGTGGACACCCTTGCGCTGGTCGTGACCATCGGGGTCGCGCTCTTCTTCACGTACACCAACGGCTTCCACGACTCCGCGAACGCGATCGCCACCTCCGTCTCGACACGCGCCCTGACGCCGCGCGCAGCCCTGGTCATGGCCGCCGTGATGAACCTCGCCGGCGCCTTCCTGGGCAGCGGGGTCGCCAAGACGGTGAGCGAGGGCCTGATCGCGACGCCCAGCGGCGACAGGGGCATGGGCATCCTGTTCGCGGCGCTGGTCGGTGCGATCATCTGGAACCTGGTCACCTGGTACTTCGGCCTGCCGTCGTCGTCCTCGCACGCCCTCTTCGGCGGCATGGTGGGTGCGGCGCTGGCCGGCGGGACCGAGGTCATCTGGGGCGGGGTACTCGACAAGGTCATCATTCCGATGTTCGTCTCGCCGCTGGTCGGCCTCGTCGCCGGCTACCTCGTGATGTGCGCGATCATGTGGATCTTCCGGCGGGCCAACCCGGCGAAGGCGAAGCGCGGCTTCCGCATAGCCCAGACCGTGTCCGCGGCGGGAATGGCCCTGGGCCACGGCCTCCAGGACGCGCAGAAGACCATGGGCATCGTGGTGATGGCCCTGGTCATCGCCGATGTCGAGGAGCAGGGCGACCCTATTCCGGTGTGGGTGAAGGTGGTCTGCGCGGTGATGCTGTCGCTCGGCACCTACGCGGGCGGCTGGCGGATCATGCGGACGCTCGGGCGCAAGATCATCGAACTGGACCCGCCGCAGGGCTTCGCGGCGGAGACGACCGGTGCGTCGATCATGTTCGGCTCGGCGTTCCTCTTCCACGCGCCGATCTCCACGACCCATGTGATCACCTCGGCGATCATGGGTGCCGGGGCGACGAAGCGGGTGAGCGCGGTGCGCTGGGGAGTCGCGAAGAACATCGTGATGGGGTGGTTCATCACCATGCCGGCCGCGGCACTCGTGGCGGCGCTGTGCTTCTGGATCGTGAACCTCGCGTTCGGCTAGCCTCTACCGGTCTACCGGTCTACCGGTCTACGTCACACACACCGCGCCGCGCCCCGCTGAGGGGTGCGGCTCTTCCATGCGGCGCGGCCGTCCCGCGACTTCGGTAGCCGCGACCCCGGTGACCGCGACCCCGGTGACCGCGACCCCGGTGACCGGGCCCGCAGTGACCGCGACCCCGGTGACCGGGCCCGCGGGAGGGCCGCCTGCCGAGGGTTCTTCCCGACCGGCCCGCGCCGGGTGCGGCGTCCGGTCGCGGAGGGACGGGGCCATCGGCGGCTCGCAGACGCCCGGTGACCGGTGCCCGGTGACCGTTGCCCGGCGCACGGAGACAAATCCCGCGCACCGGACGGCGATCCCGCGCACCGGACGACGGCACCGGTACGACGTCGGCCCCCGCTCGGGATGAGAGGGGGCCGACCGTTCGCCCCGCGGTGGCACCGCCATGCAGCACCGCGGGGCAGTAGGGGGTGCTCAGCCGAAGCGGCCCGAGATGTAGTCCTCGGTCGCCTGGACGGACGGGTTGGAGAAGATCCGCTCCGTCTCGTCTATCTCGATGAGCCTGCCCGGCTGTCCGACCGCCGAGAGGTTGAAGAACGCGGTGCGGTCCGACACGCGCGCCGCCTGCTGCATGTTGTGCGTCACGATGACGATCGTGAAGCGCTCCTTGAGCTCGCCGATCAGGTCCTCGATCGCCAGCGTGGAGATGGGGTCGAGCGCCGAGCAGGGCTCGTCCATCAGCAGCACGTCGGGCTCGACCGCGATCGCACGGGCGATGCACAGGCGCTGCTGCTGGCCGCCGGAGAGGCCCGAGCCGGGCTTGTTGAGGCGGTCCTTGACCTCGTTCCAGAGGTTCGCGCCGCGCAGCGAGCGCTCGACGACGCCGTTCAGCTCGCTCTTCTTGTAGGAGCCGTTCAGCCGCAGGCCCGCCGCCACGTTGTCGAAGATCGACATGGTGGGGAACGGGTTGGGCCGCTGGAACACCATGCCGACCGTGCGCCGTACCGCGACCGGGTCGACCTCCTTGCCGTACAGGTTCTCGTCGTCCAGCATCACCTTGCCCTCGACGCGGCCACCGGGGGTGACCTCGTGCATGCGGTTCAGGGTGCGCAGGAACGTGGACTTGCCGCAGCCGGAGGGGCCGATGAAGGCGGTCACCGAGCGGGGCTCCACGGTCATCGAGATGTCCTCGATCGCCTTGTGGGAGCCGTAGAAGGCGGACAGTCCGCTGATGTCGATTCGCTTGGCCATTACTCAGTCACTTCCCAATCGCCGCGCGCTCAGCGGCCGGTCTTCGGGGCCTTCCAGCGGGCGATGCCGCGGGCCACCAGGTTGAGGATCATGACGAAGGCGATCAGTACGAGGGCGGCGGCCCAGGCGCGGTCGTACGACGCCTCGCTGCCGACCCGGTACTGCTCCCAGATGTAGAAGGGGAGCGAGGACTGGGCGCCTTCGAAGGGGTTGGCGTTGATCAGCTGGCTGCCGAAGACGAGCAGCATGATCGGCGCCGTCTCACCCGCGATACGGGCGACGGCCAGCATCACACCGGTCGAGATGCCGCCGACGGCGGTCGGGATGACCACCTTGGTGATCGTCCGCCACTTGGGGACGCCGAGGGCGAGGGATGCCTCGCGCAGCTCGTTCGGGACGAGCTTGAGCATCTCCTCGGTGGACCGGACCACGACCGGGATCATCAGGATGGTGAGGGCGAGCGAGCCCATGAACCCGGACGGGGACCAGCCGGCCAGCAGCATGATCGAGAGGATGAAGAGACCGGCGACGATCGACGGGATACCGGTCATGACGTCGACGAAGAAGGTCACGGCCCTGGCCAGGTTCCCCTTGCCGTACTCGACCAGGTAGACGGCGGTCAGCAGGCCGACGGGCACGGAGATCAGGGTCGCGAGACCGACCTGCTCCAGGGTGCCGACCAGGGCGTGGTAGACGCCGCCGCCCGGCTCGAAACCGGGGACGCCGGCCATCGAGTGGGTGAGGAAGTAGCCGTCGAGGGCCTTCATGCCCCGGCTGACCGTCACCCAGATCAGGGAGAGCAGCGGGACGACGGCGAGGGCGAAGCAGACCCAGACGACGCTGGTGGCGAGGCGGTCCCTGGCCTGGCGGCGGTTCTCGACGGCCGAGGTGGTCGTGTACGAGACGGCCACGAACAGCAGGGCGGAGACCAGGCCCCACTGGACGCGGCTCTCCCAGCCGGCGGCCAGGCCGATGCCGCAGCCGAGTGCGACGGAGACGACCGCGAAGGCGGGCTGGGCCCAGCGGGGCAGTCCGCGGCGGCTCAGGCTGTCACCCCGGCGCGGTGCGGGGGCGTCGGTACGGGTGTCCTTGACGGTTGCGTGGCTCATCAGGCGTTCGCCCCCGAGTACTCCTTGCGACGCGCGATGATCAGTCGTGCGGCGCCGTTGACCAGCAGGGTGAGCACGAAGAGGACCAGACCGGAGGCGATCAGGGCGTCCCGTCCGAACTGGTTGGCCTCGTCGAACTTCGCGGCGATGTTCTGGGCGAACGTGCCGCCGCCCGGGTCGAGGATGTGGAGCGAGATGACGAAGCTCGGCGAGAGCACCGTGGCGACGGCCATGGTCTCGCCGAGCGCGCGGCCGAGGCCCAGCATCGAGGCGGAGATGACGCCGGAGCGGCCGAAGGGGAGCACCGACATGCGGATGACCTCCCAGCGGGTCGCGCCGAGCGCGAGCGCGGCCTCCTCGTTCATCCGCGGGACCTGGAGGAACACCTCACGGCTCACGCTGGTCACGATCGGCAGGATCATGATGGCGAGCAGGATGCCGACGGTGAAGAGGGAGCGCGCGACGCCGGCCTCGGTCTTGTCGAAGACGTACGTCCAGCCCAGGTACTCGTCCAGCCACAGGTTCAGCCCTCCCAGGTACGGGACGAGGAAGAGGGCTCCCCAGATGCCGTAGATGATCGACGGGACGGCTGCCAGCAGGTCGACCACGTAGGCGAGCGGGGCGGCTATGCGGCGGGGCGCGTAGTGGGAGATGAACAGGGCGATGCCGACCGCGACGGGGACCGCGATGGCCATCGCGATGACCGAGCTGACGACGGTGCCGAAGAGCAGGACCGCGATGCCGAAGACGGGCGGGTCGCCCGCCGGGTTCCAGTCGAAGGTGGTGAGGAAGTTGCCTTCGTTCTCGGAGATGGCGAGGGCGGCGCGGTAGCCGAGGAACACGGCGATCGACGCCATGATCGCGAGTAGCAGGATGCCCGATCCACGGGAGAGGCCAAGGAAGACCTTGTCCCCCACGCGGCCGGTGGACGCGGCGCGGCGCGAGGCGGCCGGGGGTTCCGGCGGTGTCTCTGTGGGTGTGGTGGAAGCCATGATCTTTCCGGTCTGGGTGGGGGAAGGGCCCGCGGGTCGCGGTTCCCCTGGCGGCGGTGCACCGGAGGGTGACGGCGGGGAGGCCGGCCCGGAGTGGTGGTCCGGGCCGGCCTTGGCCGTCGCGGAAGCCGGTCGGTTACGAGAGGCCGTCGACGGTCTCGCGGACCTTGGCGTTGATCTCGGTCGGGATCGGGGCGTAGCCGGCGTCGGTGAGGATCTTCTGGCCCTCGTCCGAAGCCGTGTAGCCGAGGAAGGACTTGACCGTGTCGAGGGTCTCGGGCTTGTTGCCGGTGTCGCAGACGACCTCGTAGGTCACCAGGACGAGCGGGTAGGCGCCCTCGGCCTTGGTGGTGTAGTCGAGGTCCAGCGCCAGGTCCTTGCCGGTGCCCTTGATCTTGGCGGCGGCGATGGCCTTGGAGGCGTTCTCCGAGGTGGCCTCGGCCGGCGCGGAGGCACCGGTGGCGATCGAGACCGCCGGGATGTCCTGGGACTCGGCGTAGGAGAGCTCGAAGTAGCCGATGGCGCCCGGGACCTGCTTGACCTGGGCCGCGACCCCGGAGGAGCCCTGGGCCGCCTGGCCGCCCGGGGCGGGCCACTTCTTCTCGGCCTCGTACTTCCAGTCGTTCGGGGCGGCCTTGCCGAGGTACTTGCCCAGGTTCTGGGTGGTGCCGGAGTCCTCGGAGCGGTGGAAGGCCTGGATGGTGGTGTCGGGCAGCTTGACGCCCGGGTTCAGCTTGGCGATCGCCGGGTCGTTCCACTTCTTGATCTTCGTGTCGAAGATCTTGGCGACGGTCGGGGCGTCCAGGACGAGGCTGTCGACGCCGGGCAGGTTGTAGCCGATGGCGATCGGGCCGCCGACCATGGGCAGGTTGATGCCCTGGCCGGACTCGCACACCTTCTTGGACTCCTCGACCTCGTCGGGCTTCAGCGCGGAGTCGGAGCCGGCGAAACCGACGGTGCCCTGGTTGAAGGCGACGATGCCCTCACCGGAGGAGGAGGACTTGTAGTTGACCTCCACGCCGGTGCAGGCGGCCATGTAGTTCTTGACCCACAGGTCCATCGCGTTCTTCTGGGCACTGGAGCCGGACGCCATCAGCTGGCCCCCGGCATCGCCGCACCTGATGTTCGACGCCGCGGTCTTCTTCTCGCCCGCGCTGCCGGTGCCGCCGGTGTTGTCGTCCGAACCACACGCCGTGAGGACCAGGGCGCCGGACACGGCGAGGGCACCGAGCGCGGTGGCGCGAAGCCCGTTCTTGCGCTGAAGCTTCACTTTCGGGTGTTCCTTCCAGAAGCCGCCGGGTCGCGTTCGAGGACTCGTCCGTCCTCGTCGTTCCACGGCGGCGCGTGTCGGGGTGTGCGGTGCGGCACTCGGCCGGGCACCGGGTAGGTCCGAAATTAGGCAGATCAGGTGAAGCCGCCGACGGGGGGTGGTGAACGGGAGGTGAACCCTGCCGGACAAAGAGGTTCCACCTTTATCGGGGCGTGACCTGGCGGCCGGCGGGTACGGCGGGACGGCCGGCGGGTACGGCGGTGCGCGGGCGGGTACGGCCGGCCGGTGAGGGAGCCCGCCGGGCCGGCCGGCCCGTGGGAGGTTCGTGGCCCGCCGGGCGGTGAGGGGCCCCGGGGCTGCGCGCGGTCCGGGAGTCCGTGGTTCAGCGGTGCTGCGCGCGGTCCGGGACTCCGTGGTTCAGCGGGTGCCGAGGGCCTTCAGCAGCGCGTCGACGAGGGTCCGGTCGCGGGGCTCGGTGATCCGGCGGCGGGCGGCGTCGGGGGACAGCCAGGCGATGCGGTCGACCTCGCTGCCGGGAGTGAAGCGACCCGGTGCCGGGGCCTCGGCGGCCCAGTAGCTGACCTGCTTGGGGCGTCCGTCCACGAGGTAGCGGACCGTCGGCAGGACCGGGCCCGGCACTCCCCGGTGGCCGGTCTCCTCGCGGACCTCTCGCAGCGCTCCGTCCAGTGCCCGCTCACCCTGCTTGAGCTTGCCCTTCGGGTGCGACCAGTCGTCGTACCTGGGGCGGTGGACCAGGCAGATCTCGATTCCCCCGGCCGTCCCCGGGGAGCGGCGCCACAGGACGCAGCCGGCCGCGAGCACGGTGCCGTCGGAGGCGCTGCTCACGGCGCGGCCAGCGCGTGCTCGTCACGGGGCCCGTCGGGCCCCCGGGGTGCTTCCTGCCATGCCCGCTGGAAGGCGAAGCGGGCGGCCTCGACCTCGTGGCGCTGGTCGGCGTGGAGCACACCGAGGGCGTAGGCGGTGGCCGGCGCGATACGGGGTGTGCGGGCAGCGGCGGCGGCGGCCGCGGCCGCCTCGGCGGCGTCGCGGTGCCGGTCCAGGGTGCGGCCGGCGGTGGTGAGCCGGCGGCCGGGGCCGGTGCCGCAGCCGGCGTGCAGCACCTCCTGGGCGTAGGCGTGCAGCCGCAGCAGATGCCGCACCTGGTGCCAGGGGGCGTCCTGGGCCTCGCCGGCGGAGGCGGTGGCGAGGCCGTGGACCAGGGCTTCGGCGTTGTACGGGCGGGCCGCGCGGGCCAGCGGCAGTGCGGTGACCGCGTCGTGCAGCCGGCGCTCGGCGATCTCCGCGTGCGCCGCGAGGGCGGCGCCGGGCGCGCCGGCGGTCCCGGCCAGCGGCACCTCGGAGGCGAGCAGCGCGACGGCGTCCGCGACCGCGTGGAACCGCGAGGATCCCAGTGCCTGGAGGGCGGCGGAGTGGGCCCGGGTGCGGCCGAGGGTCAGCTGCCGTTCCAGCAGCGCCCCGGCGCGGGCGCCGCCGACGGTGAGGGTGCCCCGGCGCCCCGCGGCCGGGGCGGCCGCGGCCTCTTCCGGCGCCGGCCCTCTCCCCGCCCGGCTTCCCGCTGCCCGGCTTCCCTCCGTCGGCCCGTCTTCCGCCGGGCTTCCCGCTGCCCGGCTTCCCTCCGTCGGCCCGGCCGTGCCCGCCCCGCCGGACCGGGTACGGGCCGCCGGCACCGGCTGGGTGCCCGAGAGCCGGGCCAGGGCGTCGAGCAGCCGGGCCAGCCTGGCCGTGCAGGCGTGCTCCTCGGCGAGTACGCCGGACACCCAGGCGAGTTCAGCGCGCAGCTGGTCCGCCCAGGCCGGGTCGAGCAGGGGCCGGAAGGTGTGGAGTGTGCCGCGGATGCGGTGCCCGGCCCTCCGCAGGGTCCGGGCGGCCTCCGCCGCGCCGTGGGTGTCCGCGCCGCTCTCACCCTGCAGCCGCAGACCGCGGAGGAAGTCGCCGGCCTGCTTCCGCAGGTATCCGGCCAGGACCTGGTCGGCGCCGGCCCCTCGCTGCGCCGGGGGGAGGTCATGGTTGTGCACGCCGGCGCCTCCGGGCGTCTATGAGCATCTCCTGGACGTGCCGCAGCGGCTGCCCGTCCGCGTCGGCCGAGTGGCGGGTCCACTCGCCGTCGGGTCCGAGGTGCCAGGACGAGACGGAGTCGGACATACCGGATTCCAGGAGCCGGGTCAGGGCGGCGCGGTGGGCCGGGTCGGTGACCCGGACGAGCGCCTCGATGCGGCGGTCGAGGTTGCGGTGCATCATGTCGGCGCTGCCGATCCACACCTCGGGTTCGCCGCCGTTGCCGAAGGCGAAGATCCGGGAGTGCTCCAGGAAGCGCCCGAGCACGGAGCGGACCCGTATGTTCTCGGACAGGCCCGGTACGCCCGGCCGGATCGCGCAGATCCCGCGGACCCAGACGTCGACCGGCACACCGGCCCGGGACGCGCGGTAGAGGGCGTCGATGATCGTCTCGTCGACCATCGAGTTGACCTTGATGCGGACGTAGGCGGGGCGCCCGGCCCGGTGGTGGACGGTCTCCTTGTTGATCCGGGCGACCAGCCCGTCGCGCAGCGACTTCGGGGCGACGAGCAGCCGGCGGTAGGTCTCTCGGCGCGAGTAGCCGGAGAGCCTGTTGAACAGGTCGGAGAGGTCGGCGCCGACCTGCGGGTCCGCGGTGAGCAGGCCGAGGTCCTCGTACAGCCGGGCGGTCTTGGGGTGGTAGTTGCCGGTCCCGACGTGCGAGTAGCGGCGCAGGGTGTCCCCCTCCTGCCGGACCACGAGCGACAGCTTGCAGTGGGTCTTCAGGCCGACGAGCCCGTAGACCACGTGGCAGCCGGCCTCCTCCAGCTTGCGGGCCCACTTGATGTTGGCCTGCTCGTCGAAGCGGGCCTTGATCTCGACCAGGACGAGGACCTGCTTGCCGGACTCGGCCGCGTCGATCAGCGCGTCCACGATCGGCGACTTGCCGGAGGTCCGGTAGAGCGTCTGCTTGATCGCCAGGACGTCGGGGTCGGCCGCCGCCTGCTCGAGGAAGGCCTGGACGGACGTGGAGAAGGAGTCGTACGGGTGGTGCAGCAGCACGTCCCGCTCGCGCAGCGCCGCGAAGATGTCGGGCGCCGAGGCGGACTCGACCTCGGCGAGGTCGCGGTGGGTGCCGGCGATGAACTTGGGGTACTTCAGCTCGGGCCGGTCGAGCGAGACGATCCCGAACAGGCCCGTCAGGTCCAGCGGTCCGGGCAGCGGGTAGACCTCGGACTCGGAGATCTTCAGCTCCCGGACCAGCAGGTCCAGCACATACGGGTCGATGGACTCCTCGACCTCCAGCCGGACCGGCGGGCCGAAGCGGCGGCGCAGCAGCTCCTTCTCGAGGGCCTGGAGCAGGTTCTCGGCGTCGTCCTCCTCGACCTCGAGGTCCTCGTTCCTGGTCACCCGGAACATGTGGTGCGCGAGCACCTCCATGCCGGGGAAGAGCTCCTCGAGATGGGCCGCGATGACGTCCTCGAGCGGTACGTACCGCTGCGGGGAGGCTTCGAGGAAGCGGGACAGCAGCGGCGGCACCTTCACCCGGGCGAAGTGCCGGTGGCCGCTGACCGGGTTGCGGACGACCACGGCGAGGTTCAGCGACAGGCCCGAGATGTACGGGAAGGGGTGGGCCGGGTCCACGGCCAGCGGCGTGAGGACCGGGAAGATCTGCTGGCGGAACAGGGTGAACAGGCGGGCCTGCTCCTTCTCCGTCAGCTCGGGCCACCGGATGAGGTGGATGCCCTCGTCGGCGAGGGCCGGGGCGACGTCCTGCTGGAAGCAGGCGGCGTGCCGGGCCATGAGTTCGCGGGAGCGGTTCCAGATCAGCTCCAGCACCTCGCGGGGCTGGAGTCCGGAGGCGGAGCGGGTCGCGACGCCGGTCGCGATGCGGCGCTTCAGCCCGGCCACCCGGACCATGAAGAACTCGTCCAGGTTCGAGGCGAAGATCGCGAGGAAGTTCGCTCGTTCGAGGAGCGGTGTGGTGGAGTCCTCGGCGAGTTCCAGTACCCGCTCGTTGAACGCGAGCCAGCTGCGCTCGCGGTCCAGAAAGCGGCCCTGGGGCAGCTCGGCGCCCTCGGCGCCCCCGGCGGCCTCGCCCTCGTAGGCGTCGAGGTCGGAGTCGATGTCGGGCTCCAGACCGGAGACCGCGGCGGACATCGCGTGCGGTCGGTGCGCCGCGATGGAGCCGACGGACGGCTGGGCGTTCTGGACCGGTACCTCGGCGGGCTGCTGGCTCATGGACCCATTGTTCCGCGCAAAGGGGTGACCGGGCGCGCCGGAGCGGGTCGCGGCGGGGTGGGAACGCCCGCTCCGCGGAGCGGGGGGCACAGCGGGCTGCATTCCGAGAGGGTCGCAAGGGTCCCTGAATGGCCGGTAACGAGAACATGACGTCCGGGGTACCCGCGGGCGCCTCGTGTGTCATGTCACGGCTCATGCCCACCGTCCGGCGGCGCGACTGCCGCGAGCCGTTCGGCCGGCCCGCCGGCGTGCGTCCGGGCACGGGTGCGCCGCGCGGCCCGGCGGCGCCGCAGGCGGTCGCCGAACTCGCCCAGGACGATCACGTACAGCGCCGAGGCCGCGCATCCCGGGAGGTCCGCGGGCCGACCGGCCACCACCGGGCCGAGCAGCCACAACACGGCGGTGACGAGCACCCACCACGCCGTCCACGCGCCGAGAAGGGACCAGCTCACTCCGGCCACCGCCTCACGGCGGGCCGCGTGCACCGTGCGGCGCCGGCCGGAGGGCGCGTGCCGTCCGGGCCCGTTCCACCCGCCCGGGCGCACCGGTCTGCGCTGCCGGCCTCTCTCGGCCAGCGCGGTGAGGGAGAAGAACAGGCCCACGAACGCCCCGAGGAGCAGCGCCGGCGCCGCGTCCGCGGGTTCCCCGCCCGGGGACGTTCCCAGGAAGAAGAGGGTGAAGGGCGCCGAAGCGGACAGGCCGACACCGATCGGGTGGCCTGCCGCCCATGTCCGCACCCGGGACGGAGCCCGCCGACCCCCGAGAGCACGGTCCACCGACCGGAGGACGTCCGCCGGTGACCGCCTCTTCTGCGCCATGGGGGAGGAGGGTACGGCAGGAGCTGCTCGGCGAGGCATCCGCGTCCGAGCCGGCCGTCCGTCCGTTGGGTGCCGTCCGTCCGTGCCGGCCGTCCGTTGGGTGTCAGTCGTCAGTCGTCAGTCGTCAGCCGGTCAGCCGGTCAGTCGGTCAGCCGGTCGGTGTCGGCGGGTGGGTGTGTGTCGGCCGGTCGGTGTCGGCCGTCCGTTTCCCGGGTGCGTCCGTTCGGTGTCGGTCGGTTCGCGCGGTGCGGCCCCACGGATCGTCCCTCCCGCTCGGGCGGCTCACGTCTCCGTGCGGTACATCAGGTCCACCTCGTGCGTGGTGAACCCGAGCCGCTCGTACACCCGCAGGGCGGCCGGGTTGTCCGCGTCGACGTACAGCATGGCCGTCGGCACGCCCTGCGCCGCGAGATGGCGCAGTCCGATCGCGGTCAGGGCCTTGCCGAGGCCGGTGCCCTGCGCGTCGGGGCGGATGCCGAGCACGTACACCTCGCCGAGCTGGTCCTCGGCGTGCAGCTTCGTCCAGTGGAAGCCCACGATCTCGCCCCCGCGCTCGGCGAGGAAGAAGCCCTTGGGGTCGAACCAGGCCTCCTGTTTGCGGTCGTCGAGATCGCGCTGGGTGATCGAGCCCTGCTCGGGGTGGTGGGCGAAGGCGGCCGCGTTGACCGCGATCCAGGCGGTGTCGTCCCGGCCGGGGACGAAGGTGCGGACCGTCACCCCCTCCGGAAGGACCGGCTCCGGGATGTCGAGCGGACTCAACGGGCGCCGCAGCTGCCGCAGTTCACGGAACAGGGTCAGGCCGAGCACCTGGGCGAGATGGCGGGCGGCGGACTTGCCGCCGTGCGCCCACATCCGCAGCCGCTTGCCGGACGCGCCGAGCACCGCGTTGCCCAGGGCCCGGCCGTGGCCGCGGCCGCGGTGCGCGGGGTGGACGACCAGCTCGGCGGCGGGTGCCTCCACCGGGTCGGTGCCCTCCAGTTGGGCGTACCCGCGGAGGTCCCCGGCGACGGTGAGCACGAAGTGCCGCACGCCCTCGCGCCGGCCGTGGCGCAGATACAGCCGGCCCTGTTCCGAGACGGCCTGCACACCGTCGGCGCCGGCGGCGGCGGACAGCATGCCGAGTACGTCGTCGGCCAGCTCGGGGGTGAGCTCGTCGAGCGTCTTGATCTGCCGGCCGGGCTCGAGGGCGGCGGGAGCTGCGTCAGTCATACGACGAGGGTACGGCGCCCGGCCGAACCCGATCGGATACCAGCTCGTAACCCGCTACCCCCTGTCGCGCTACGCGCGTTGACTCTAGGCTGCCCGGCTGAGGACAGTCGTTTCACGCTGAACTGACAAGGGGACAGATGTCAGCGACACCGCACCAGAGGCGCCGCCGCATACTCGCGGCCGCCGCCGGACTGACCACCGTCGGCGCACTGGTCGCCGCGATGCCCGCGGGGGCCCACGACCGCGGCGAGGGGCACGGCCACGACCACGGATACGGTTACGGCCGCACCGTCGACGTCCAGCTGCTGTCCTTCAACGACCTGCACGGCAACCTTCAGCCGCCCGCCGGCTCGGCGGGCCGGGTCACCCACACCCACGAGGACGGCACCACCCGCACCATCGACGCGGGCGGCGCCGAGTACCTCGCAACGCATCTGCGCGAGGCCCGCAAGGGCAACCGCTACTCGATCACGGCCGCCGCCGGCGACATGGTCGGCGCCTCGCCGATGCTCTCCGGCCTCTTCCACGACGAGCCGACCATCGAGGCGCTGAACAAGCTGAAGCTCGATGTGACCTCGGTCGGCAACCACGAGTTCGACGAGGGGGCCAGGGAACTCGCCCGGCTGCAGAACGGCGGCTGCCACCCGGTCGACGGCTGCTACGAGAAGAAGGCCGACGGCAAGCCGAAGACCTTCCGCGGCGCGGACTTCCCGTACCTCGCGGCCAACGTCACCGACGAGAAGTCCGGCCGCCCGCTCCTGGACCCGTACTTCGTCTGGGAGAAGAACGGGGTGAGGATCGGCTTCATCGGCGTCACCCTGGAGGGCACCCCGAACATCGTCAGCGCCGAGGGCGTCAAGGGCCTGAAGTTCGGCGACGAGACCGAGACGATCAACAAGTACGCCAAGGTGCTGGAGCGCAAGGGCGTGAAGTCGATCGTCGCGCTGCTGCACGAGGGCGGCGCGCCGGCCTCGGGCTCGTACAACTACGACTGCGACAGCCCCGGCCCGGGCGACGGCATCTCCGGCCCGATCGTCGACATCGCCAGGAACGTCAGCCCCCAGGTCGACGCGCTGATCACCGGCCACACCCACCAGGCGTACGCGTGCACGATCCCGGACCCGTCCGGCAAGCCGCGCACGGTGACCTCGGCCGCCTCGTTCGGCAGGCTCTACACCGACACGACGCTCACCTACGACCGCCGCACCCGCGACATCGTGCGCACGTCCGTGGCGTCGGCCAACCACGTCGTCACCCGCGACGTGCCCAAGGCCGCGGACATCACGCGGCTGATCGACCGCTGGAGCACGCTGGCCGCGCCGATCGCCGACCGGCCCGTCGGCTACATCTCGGCGGACATCGAGAACCCCGCCGACGCGGCGGAGCGTCCGGCGGGCAACCTGATCGCCGACGCGCAGCTGGAGGGCATGGCCCCGGCCGACAAGGGCGGCGCGCAGCTCGCGCTGATGAACCCGGGCGGCATCCGTGCCGGCCTGGTCCACAAGGCGTCCGGCAGTGAGGGCGACGGCGTCGTGACCTACGGCGAGGCGTTCACCGTGCAGCCGTTCACCAACATGATGACGGCGGTCGACCTCACCGGTGCCCAGCTGATCACCGCGCTGCAGCAGCAGGTCAGCGGCTCCAACCAGGCCGCGCCGAAGATCCTCCAGGTGTCGAAGGGCTTCACCTACACCCTGGACATGACGAAGAGCGGCGTGGACCGGATCGTGACGGACTCCGTGCGGCTGAACGGGGAGCCGATCGACCCCGCGAAGACCTACCGCGTCGCGATGAACGAGTTCCTCGCGGGCGGCGGCGACGGCTTCGCGGTGCTGAAGGAGCACAGGAACAAGCTGGTGGGCGCGTCCGACCTGGACCTGCTGACCGCCTACTTCGCCGCGCACTCCAGCCCGGGTGCACCGCTGGCACCGCCGGCCACGGGCCGGATCACGGTCGTCAGGTGACCGGCTGAGCCGGGCGGACGCGGGGCGAGCGCCGGGCGAGCGCGGAGGGGCGGCGGGCCGCGGGTCCGCCGCCCCTCCGCGCTTCCCGCGGTTTCCGCGCGGGTCGTCTCGCCCGGCCCCCTCGTGCGGGTCGTCTCTCCCGCCGTTCCCGCCCGGCGGCTCTCCCGCCGTTCCCGTCCGGCGTTCCCGTCCGGCGGCTCTCCCGCGCTCCCCGTCCGGCGTCCCGCCCGTGCGCCCCGTCCGGCTCTTCGCGTCACGTCGTTCCGGCGAGCGGCTGGAGCCGGAAGGGCCTCGGGATCGTCGTGCCCGACCTCCCGAACACGCGGTCAGGGCTGGCCGGGTCCGACGTCCGGCACCACTGACGGCACCTCCGGAGGAGGGTCCGGCGCCCCCGGCAGCCGGATCACCGCCACGGTGCCGCCGCCCTCCGCCGGACGCAGCTCCACCTCCCCGCCCGCCTGCCGCACGGTCCTGGCCACGATCGACAGCCCCAGGCCGGAGCCGGGCAGGGCACGGGCGGACGGGGAGCGCCAGAACCGCTCGAAGACATGCGGGAGTTCCTCCGGCGGCACCCCGGGGCCGTGGTCGCGCACCGTCAGCACCCCGCGGTCCAGCCCGACCTCTACCGTCCCGCGCGGCGGTGAGAACTTCACCGCGTTGTCGAGCACGTTGACGACGGCCCGCTCCAGCGCGGCGGGCTCGGCCCGTACGTACCAGGGCCGCAGCCCGGCCTCGATCCTCAGCTCGGGGCCGCGCAGCCGCGCCCGCTCCAGCGCGGTCCGGGTGATCTCGTGCAGCGCGACGACCTGGACCGGGCCGGGTGCGGCGCTGTCCGGCCGGGACAGCTCCTGTAGATCGCCGATCAGCGCGGCCAGCTCGGACATCTGTGCCCGCACGGAGGCCAGCAGCGCCGCCCGGTCGCCCGGCGGCAGGTCCCGGCCCGTCTGCTCGCTGCGGACCAGCAGGTCGATGTTGGTCCGCAGCGAGGTCAGCGGGGTGCGCAGCTCGTGGCCGGCGTCCGCGATGAGCTGGGCCTGCCGGTCCCGGGAGGACGCCAGCGCCGCGGTCATCTGGTTGAAGGAGCGCGAGAGCCGCGCGATCTCGTCCTCGCCCTCCACGGGGATCCGCACGGTCAGGTCCTCGGTGCGGGCCACGTGCTCGACGGCGCCGGTGAGCCGGTCGACGGGCTTCAGACCGGTACGGGCCACCCACAGGCCGGCGGCTCCGGCGGCGACGACCCCGGCGCCGGCGAGGAAGGTGAGGAGGAGGGCGAGCCGGTTCAGAGCGGAGTCGATCTCGTTGAGCGGCCGGGCGACCATGACGGCGGCCTGCCGGCCCCGCACCGGCCTGGACACGGTGTGGACCCGCACCTCGTCGCCGTCGTCCGTGGTGCTGCCGTGCAGCGCGTCCTTCCGCAGCCCCTGCGCCACGGCGAGGTCGGCGGGCTTCACCTTCACCGGCTCCGTGTAGGGGGTGACGCACCGGGTGCCGTCGGGGAGGAGGACCTGGATGTACGCGAAGGCCCGCGCGTCGTCGGGCGTCCTGGCGGGTGCCCGGCAGGACGCCAGCGCGGTCGCCACCGAGTCGGGCGGTGCGCTGGTGTTACGCAGCGAGTTGTCGAGTTCGTCGCGCAGCTGTGCCCGAGCCAGCAGCCAGCAGGCGACGGCGACCGCGGCCACCGCGGCCGCCACGGCGGTCGCCGTCAGCAGCGCGAGCCGTGACCGCAGCGGCAGGGCGCGGAATCTGCGGATCACTCCGGGGAACCCTCCCGCAGGGCGTAGCCCACTCCCCGGACGGTGTGGACCAGCCGCGGCTCTCCGCCCGCCTCGGTCTTGCGGCGCAGGTACATCACGTAGACGTCCAGTGAGTTGGAACTCGGCTCGAAGTCGAAGCCCCAGACGGTCTTGAGGATCTGCTCGCGGGTCAGTACCTGCCTCGGGTGCGCCAGGAACAGCTCCAGCAGGGTGAACTCGGTGCGGGTCAGCTCGACCCGGCGCGGCCCGCGGGTGACCTCGCGGGTGACCAGGTCCATCCGCAGGTCCGCGAACGACAGCACCTCGCCGGAGTCCCCGCCGCCGGACCCGGAGGCCGCGTACGAGCTGCGCCGCAGCAGCGCCCTGATCCGCGCCAGCAGCTCGTCCAGTTCGAACGGCTTCACCAGGTAGTCGTCGGCCCCGGCGTCGAGGCCGGTGACGCGGTCGCCGACGGTGTCCCGGGCGGTCAGCATCAGGATCGGCAGGGTCGAGCCGGCGGACCGCAGCCTGCGTGCCGCGGTCAGTCCGTCCATGCGCGGCATCTGGACGTCCAGGACGACCAGGTCCGGCCGGCAGGACTCCATCTTGGCGAGCGCGTCGGCGCCGTCGACGGCGACTTCGGTGGTGTACCCCTCGAAGGCGAGGCTGCGCTGGAGCGCCTCGCGCACTGCGGGCTCGTCGTCGACGACGAGGATGCGCCCGCCGTCGTCCGGTGTGGAGGTCATGGCCCCAGCCTCGCACGCTCTCAGGCGCCGCCGGCCGAGCGGAGGGTGTCCAGGTCGGCCTTGACGGTGTCGATGGGGATGGCGAAGCCCAGACCGACGCTGCCGGCGGTCGAACCGGTCGCGGAACTCGGCGAGTACATGGCGGAGTTGATGCCGATGATCTCGCCGTTCATGTTGATCAGAGCCCCGCCGGAGTTGCCGGGGTTGAGCGAGGCGTCGGTCTGGATGGCCTTGTAGGTGGTCTTGGTGTCACCGGTGTCGCCGTTGAACTGCCGGCCGCCGAACTCGAAGGGCCAGTTCTCCCGCGGGTCCTGCCGCCCCTGTCCCTGACTCTGACTCTGCCCCTGACCCTGTTCCCGTCCCTCGTCTCCCTCATCCCTCTCATCCCTGGCGACGGTCACGTCCCGGTCGAGTGCCGAGACGATGCCGCTGGTCACGGTGCCGGTCAGGCCCTCCGGGGAGCCGATCGCGACGACCTCGTCGCCGACTTCCACACTGCCCGAGTCGCCGAGGGTGGCCGCCTTCAGGCCCTCGGCGCCCCGCAGCTCGACCAGCGCCAGATCTTTGTCGGGGTCGGTGCCGACGACGTCCGCGGTGTATGCCTTGCCGTCGCTGAGCCGGACTCTGATGGTGTCCGCGCCCGCGATCACATGGTTGTTGGTCACGATCTCGCCGTCCGAGGTGATGATCACGCCCGAACCGGTGGACTCGCCCGAGCCGGACGAGGCGTTGATCTCCACGATGCTCGGTGAGACTGCCTGTGCGACACCCGCGACGGTGCCCTTGCCGCTCCGGGACACCGTCGTGCCGTTGACGCCCGCGGAGGCGGCGGGCGTGCTCCCGGTGGCGAACCGCTCCACGAGCGTAGCGGCCCCGCCGCCGACGGCCGCGGCCGCGATCGCCACGGCCGCGATCAGCGCGACGGGCCGCCGGGCGCGGGCCCGGTGACCGGGGGTGGGGGCGGGTGCCTCGGGGGCGTGCGGGGGAGGCGGCGGGTACGACCCCCCGCCGGGATCCGGATCCCGGTGCCGGTACGGGTACGAGTACGGGGGCACGGGGCCGGGGCCGGGATGGGAGCCCGGGTCGGGGTGGGTGCCGTCGCCGCTGCGGTGGTGGTGGTCCGTCATGGTGACGACTGTCGGGCCCGTACATGAAAGGGCGCTGAGGACGCCCTGAGAAGCCCGACAGAAGCGTGTATGCCCCATGTAAATACCTCCCCTGCCGCGGTGGGGGGAGGAGTGGGCAGCGTGCGCGCCTTTGGGCATCCGGGTTGCCCCCGGCCACAGCGCCCATGCCCCCGGCACAGCGCCCACGCGGCCCGGCCCGAGCACCCATACCGCCCGGCCGGCGGAGAGCCGGTCCTCGCCGCGGGGTCAGCCGCCGCAGCCGCAGGAGCGCCGCACGATCAGCGCCGAGGGGAACAGCCTGACCCGCTCCCGCCGTGATCCGACCACCCGCAGACCGTCGTCCAGCACCAGGTCGACCGCCGCGCGTGCCATCGCCGGCCGGTCGGAGGCGATGGTCGTCAGCGGCGGATCGGTCAGCGCGGCCTCCTTGACGTCGTCGAAGCCCGCCACGGCGAGTTCACCGGGAACGTCGATCCGCAGCTCCCGGGCGGCCCGCAGCACACCGATCGCCTGGTCGTCCGTCGCACAGAAGATCGCCGGAGGCCGCTCGGGGCCGGCCAGCAGCCCAAGGGCCAGGCGATAGGCGTCGTACCGGTTGTACGGCGCCGAGAACAGGCGGCCCTCCGTGGATCGCCCGGACTCCAGCATCGCCCGCCGCCAGCCCTCGACGTGGTCGGCCACCGGGTCGCCCACCGCCGGGGTCTCCTCGACCCCGCCGAGACAAGCCACATACGGGTGACCGTGCTCCAGCAGATGCCGTGTGGCGAGCTGGGCACCGCCGATGTCGTCCGTGACGACGGCGACGTCGTCGATCGCCTCGGGGCGCTCGTGGAGCAGCACCACCCGGGCGTCCCAGGCCTCGATCTCCGCCGCGGCGCGATCACTCGGGCCCTGGCTGACCAGGATCAGCCCGGCGACCCGCATGCCGAGGAAGGCCCGGAGGTAGTGGACCTCGCGCTCGTCGCGGTAGTCCGAATTGCCGACCAGGACCATCTTTCCGCGGTCGGCCGCGGCGCGCTCCACCGCGTGGGCCATCTCCGCGAAGAACGGCTGCCGGGCGTCCGGCACGATCATGCCTATGAGGTCGGTGCGGCGCGAGGCCATCGCCTGCGCCACCCGGTCGGGCCGGTAGCCCAGCTCCTTGATCGCGGCGAGTACACGCTCGCGCGTGGCCGGTGCGACCGGCCGGGGTCCGTTGTTGATGACATAGCTGACGACCGCGGTCGAAGTACCCGCCAGTCGCGCCACGTCGTCCCGCGTCACCTTGGCCACGCGCGCAGTCTACGCGTGGTGACCTACCTCCGGGCAGGGCGTACGGCGGCCCCGACGTCCTCGATCGTGTCGGCGGTCGGGGCGGTGGATCCGGCGGACGCCTTCTTCGCCTTCGCGGCGGCGTTCTCCTCCGCCGAGCGCTCCGCCTTCTCCGGGGTGACGAAGCGGTAGCCCACGTTGCGCACGGTCCCGATGAGGGACTCGTGCTCGGGGCCGAGCTTGGCGCGCAGCCTCCGCACGTGCACGTCGACCGTGCGCGTGCCGCCGAAGTAGTCGTAGCCCCAGACCTCCTGGAGCAGCTGGGCCCGGGTGAAGACCCGGCCGGGGTGCTGCGCCAGGTACTTCAGCAGTTCGAACTCCTTGAAGGTCAGGTCCAGGACCCGGCCCTTCAGCTTCGCGCTGTACGTCGCCTCGTCGACGGACAGGTCACCGTTGCGGATCTCCATGGGGGAGTCGTCCGAGGTGAGCTGCAGGCGGCCCGTCGCCAGCCGCAGCCGGGCCTCCACCTCGGCGGGACCGGCGGTGTCCAGCAGCACGTCGTCGATGCCCCAGTCGGCGGTGACGGCCGCGAGACCGCCCTCCGTGACGACGAGGACCAGCGGGCAGCCGGGCCCGGTGGAGCGGAGCAGCTGGCAGAGGCTGCGCACCTGGGGGAGGTCGCGGCGCCCGTCGACCAGGATCACGTCGGCGCCCGGGGTGTCGACGAGGGCCGGGCCCTCCGCCGGGGCGACCCGCACGTTGTGGAGCAGCAGGCCGAGTGCGGGGAGCACCTCCGTGGACGGCTGGAGGGCGTTGGTGAGGAGCAGCAGAGAACTCATCGCGCCCCACCTGCCCCGGCCGCCGCCCCTGCCCGGGTCGGTGTCTCTCGGTCGTGCACGGTTCGCTCGCCCATTACGTCGGTTCCTCCTCGTCCCTGCGAGAGGGGGTCCCTCCCTCGCCCGAAGACCGCGGGGGAGTGTGCGGCAACTGCTTCCTGCCCGGCCGCGGTCCCCCGTGTCCAGGGGTTCCGCGATCGTCTCGTTCACCTGTCTGTAACAACGGCCTGGAAACACGAAAGGACCCGGGGGCTGCGTCGCCCGGATCCTCTGCCAAGCAGAATAGCCCACATGACTTCCGCGTCGCAGGGCCGATCGCACCGCGTGGATGTTTCCTCGATCACCCCGGGACTCCTGCGCGCAACGCTGAGGACCACCGACGGGGTGCTCGTCGAGGCCCGCCACGAGCCCCGCGCCTCCCGGTCCGAGGGGGAGCCGGGGCGCCGTCCGTCCGTCCGGACCGGTGGGCGTGACGGGGAGGACGGCGGCGGCGGGCTGCCGGCGGAGGACGGTGGCGGCGGGACTGAAGTGCCTGACAGAGCTGACGGGGCTCAAGTGCCTGACGGGGCTGACGGGGCTGACGGGGATGGCGAGCGCCGACCGGGGGGCGTGGCGGCCGGGACGGCGATCGTCGTGGCGCACGGCTTCACCGGATCGGTGGACCGCCCGGCGGTGCGCCGGGCGGCTCGTGTGCTCTCCCGCAGCGCCGCGGTCGTCACCTTCTCCTTCCGGGGCCACGGCCGCTCCGGCGGACTCTCGACCGTGGGCGACCGCGAGGTGCTGGACCTGGCGGCGGCGGTCGCCTGGGCGCGGTCCCTGGGGTACCGGCGCGTCGTCACGGCCGGTTTCTCGATGGGGGGATCGGTGGTGCTGCGACACGCGGCGCTGTACGGGGCGGCGTACGGGGCGCGGTACGAGCCGGCGTACGGAGCGGCGAATGCGGGAGGGGCCCGGGAGCGCGCCGCTGCGGCCGTGGACGCGGACACCCCGGAGCGCCGGCCCACGGTGGGCGCGCGGCGCAGGTGCGGGGAGCGGCGGTGGCCGCACGCGGACACTCCGGAACCGTGGCTCGCCGCGGACGCACGGGACTGCCGGACCGACGCCGTCGCCGCGGTGAGCGCGCCGGCCCGCTGGTACTACCGGGGCACCGCGCCCATGCGCCGGCTCCACTGGGTGGTCACCCGCCCCGTGGGGCGACTCGTCGGACGCTACGGGCTGCGCACCCGGATCCATCCCCGGGACTGGGACCCGGTGCCGCTCTCCCCGGTGGCGGCCGTGCCGCTGATCGCCCCGACCCCGCTGCTGATCGTCCACGGCGACCGCGACCCGTACTTCCCGTTGGACCACCCCCGCATGCTGGCCGCCGCCGGACCGTCCGAACTGTGGCTGGAACCGGGCATGGGACACGCGGAGAACGCGGCCGGCGACGCGCTGCTGGGGCGCCTCGGGGACTGGCTCGTCCGCGCATAGCCCATCATGGACAGTCGACGAGCGGAGAGACGGAGAGAGGAGTGCCGCGATGGCAGCGGGGACCATCCGCTACTGGGCCGCGGCCAAGGCCGCAGCCGGTGTGGCCGAGGAGCCGTACGCTGCGGAGAACCTGGCCGAGGCGCTGGACGCCGTCCGCGAGAGGCACCCGGGCGAACTCGTCCGGGTACTGCGCCGGTGCTCCTTCCTCGTCGACGGTGCGCCCGTCGGGACCCGCGGGCATGAGACCGTACGGCTGGCCGAGGGCGGCACGGTCGAGGTGCTCCCGCCGTTCGCAGGAGGGTGAACCGCACAGCATGAGCAGCGATCAGCAGAATCCGTACGGTGCACACGATCCCTACGGGCAGCACCCGCCGGACCCCCAGGCCGCCCGGACGTGGCAGCACCCGCCGGACTCCCAGGCCGCCCAGACGTGGGAGGGGCAGACCTGGGACACCCAGTACCAACCGGCGGTCGGCCAGGCGCAGCACACCCCGTACCGGGAGCACGCCCCGCACCCGCAGGACGTCCCGTACCCGCAGGACGTCCCGTACCCGCAGGCCGGCGGCCCCTACACCGGGGCCGCCGCGGACACCGCGTATCTGCCGCCGGTCGGCGTGCCCCACCGGTCGGCGCACCCGCTGCCGCCGGAGGCGCCGGGCGCACCGGCGGCGTACGGGCCGCCGGGGGCCTCGCCCGACCCGGTGCCGGAGCCTCCGGCCGCGCCCGCTTCTCCCGCCGGTGCCGGGCCCGCGTACGGCGCACCCACCACCAGGGGCAACACCCGCGTCACCGACGCCCAGCGAGCCCGCGCCGAGGGCCGCTCGCCGATCATCCCGCCCGGGGTGCAGCCCGCGGGCCTCACCGCCGTCCTCGGCCTGCTGCTCGCGGCGACCGCCGGAGCCTCCCCGTATCTGCTGCTGGTCCCGCTGATCGCGCTCCAGGGCCTCACCGCGGCCGGCTGGTTCCGGCTGAACGGCATGTGGCCCGCACGCCAGGGCATCGCGCTCGCCTTCGCCGGCGGTCTGGCCGCCGACGCCGTGCTGCTGGCGGCGGGCCCGGAGCACGCCCCGGCCGCGCTCATCGGCACCCTCGGTGTGTGGGTGCTCCTCACACTCGTGCTGCAACTGCGCAGCCGTGCGTCCGCGGACGAGCGGATGTACGGGCTGATGGCGACGATCGCCTCGGCGGCGCTGACGATCGTCGCGGCCGGTTTCCTCGCCGCCGCCCCGGACGCGGTCGCGGCGGGCGGTGCGGCGGTCGCCGTCGCGGCCCTGGCCCGTGCGCTGCCGCTGCCCGGAGCGGCTTCGGCGGTGGTGGCGCTGCTGGCCGCCGCGACTGCCGGGATCGCGGCGGGCGCGGTGACCGGCGCGGGCACGGAGGCCGTGCTGCCGGCCCTGGGCGGCGGGATGTGTGCTCTGGTCGGCCTGCGGGTGGCGAGCTACGACTACCCTTCCCGCTTCGTGCACATGACGGCCGGTGTCGCACTGCCGCTCACCGCCGCGGCGCCGATCGTGCTCCTGCTCGGGCGGCTGCTGGGCTGACCCCGGCCCGGTCCGGGCGGGAACCACGGGCGGGCCGTGGACGTCGATCAATGAGTCCGCTTCCGCCCGGGAGCGGTCGCGACAGGGGTGGGAGAGACAGGCGTGCGCGCACTGCGAATACTGCTGATCACCGCGGTGGTCCTCGGCGGCCTCTTCGTCGCCGCCGACCGGCTGCTGCTCGACTACGCCGAGCAGGAGGCCGCGGAGAGGGTCGAGGCGCGCCAGGGCTCTTCCGGGACGACGGAGGTGTCGATCGCGGGCTTCCCGTTCCTGACCCAGGTCGCGGGCAAGGAGTTGGAGCGGGTCGACGTCACCGTCCGGGGCGCCGAGGCCAGTGCCGGGGGACGCCGGATCGTCGTCACCGAGATGTCCGCCGCCCTGCACGACGTCCGCCTCGGCGGCGGTTTCTCCAGCGCCACGGCGACGACCGCGACCGGCACCGCCCGTATCTCGTACGCCGACCTCGCCAGGGCGGCCGACGAGGCCGTCACTCTGGCGTACGGCGGGGACGGCAAGGTGAAGGTCACCGGCTCGGTCGACATCGCCGGGCGGACGCTGTCGCGCGGGGTGGTCTCCACGGTCAGCCTGGTCGACGGCGACACGATCCGGGTGCGGGCCGACGAGGTGCCGGGGGAGGGCATACCGATGGTCGAGAGCCTCATCCGGCAGAAGACCGACTTCGACCGGGAGATCAGCGGCCTGCCGCAGGGGATGGAGCTGGAGAAGGTGCAGGCGGAGGAGGACGGCCTCGTCATCACCGTCTCGGGCAGGAACGTTCCGCTGACCGGCTGAGACCGCCCGCCGGGTACACGGTCGCCCGGCTGGAGTCCCTCGACTCCGGGCGCCCGCGCCGTTTCCCGTGTCCGCCCGCGCCCGCACCGCCCCACTGTTCTGCAGCCCTGCAGCCGCGCTGCCCTGCTGACGCGCCGCCCTGCTGCCCTGCCGCCGGGTGTCCCTCGCCGGCCGGATGCTGAGACGCTTGTGTCCGATCCGTAGATGGCGCGGTCGAGGTCCGTCCCGCGGTACCGACGGGTGGGCCGGGCGGCGGTCCATCGTCCCACTCTTCGGATGATCGTGTCTCATAATGCGACACGCCGGTGACAGGGTCCCCGACTCGTCCCTACGATCGGACCCATGAAGCGACAGGCGGATCTCACGAAGCGGCGGGCAGTCGACCTGTGCCGTGTCGCCGCCATGCTCTGTCGCGGCATCTGAGCGGAAGCGCCGACTTCCGTATTCCCCGGGCCTTCTGACCTGCCATGGATCAGGGCCAACCCGTGCCCGACGCCCTCGCGGCGTACCGCACATCCCCGCGCGACACCCCAGCGCACCACCCGCCGCACACTGCCCCGGAGGAGAGACAGCATGAGCCGCAGCGACGTCCTGGTAGACGCCGACTGGGTCGAGGCCCGCCTCGACGACCCGAAGGTGGTCGTCGTCGAGGTCGACGAGGACACCTCGGCCTACGACAAGAACCACATCAAGAACGCCGTCCGGATCGACTGGCAGAAGGACCTCCAGGACCCGGTCCGCCGTGACTTCGTGGACCAGGCCGGCTTCGAGAAGCTGCTGTCGGAGAAGGGGATCGCCAACGACGACACCGTCGTCCTCTACGGCGGCAACAACAACTGGTTCGCCTCGTACGCGTACTGGTACTTCAAGCTCTACGGCCACCAGGACGTGAAGCTCCTCGACGGCGGGCGCAAGAAGTGGGAACTCGACTCCCGCGACCTCGTCGACGGCTCCGAGGTCCCGCAGCGCCCGGCCACCGAGTACAGGGCCACCGCCCAGGACGCGTCGATCCGCGCGTTCCGCGACGACGTGGTGGCCGCGATCGGCAGCCGGAACCTGGTGGACGTCCGTTCGCCCGACGAGTTCAGCGGCAAGCTGCTCGCCCCGGCCCACCTGCCGCAGGAGCAGTCGCAGCGCCCCGGCCACGTGCCGAGCGCCCGCAACATCCCGTGGTCGAAGAACGCCAACGACGACGGCACCTTCAAGTCGGACGACGAGCTCAAGGCCCTCTACGCCGCGGAGCAGGTCGACCTGGCGAAGGACACCATCGCCTACTGCCGCATCGGTGAGCGCTCCGCCCTGACCTGGTTCGTCCTGCACGAGCTGCTCGGTGTGGAGAACGTCAAGAACTACGACGGCTCCTGGACCGAGTACGGCTCGCTCGTCGGCGTGCCGATCGAGCTCGGCGCCAACAAGTAAGCCCCGGACCTCCCGGACCTCCCGGATCTCCCGGACCCTCGACCGTAAGGACAGAAAAGCATGTGTGGAGCGAAGGCCGGCGGCCCCGACGCCTCGACGATCAAGCCCGGTGAGACCACCATCCAGGGCCAGGTGACCCGTGACGGCGAGCCGGTCACCGGCTATGTACGTCTGCTGGACTCGACCGGCGAGTTCACCGCCGAGGTCCCGACCTCGGCGACCGGGCAGTTCCGCTTCTACGCGGCCGAGGGGACGTGGACCGTGCGGGCCCTCGTCCCGGGTGCCACGGCGGACCGTACGGTCGTCGCGCAGACGGGTGGCCTCTCCGAGGTGGCCATCGCCGTCTGACGGCACGAACCGGACCGGCCGGAGGGCCGCACCCCAGGGGGTTGGACGCTTTCCTGGACGAGGGTGCGGCCCTCCGCGCCCTTGCGGGCCGGGAGGGTGTGGTCCTCCGTGCCCTTGGGGGCCGGGAGGGTGCGGCCCTCCGCGCCCTTGCGGGCCGAGGGCCTGCCGTGGACGAGGGCGCGGCCCTTGGTGCCGTCCGGGTCGCCGCGTCCTACGCTGGAAGCATGTACGCGCGGCGCCGTCACGCCTACTTCCTGCTGATGGGCGGATGCCTCGTCCTCTTCGTGTCCGCCTGGGCCTTCGTGCGGCTGTGGTCGGTGCCCGTCGCCGTCGGCATGTGCTTGGTCGCGATGGTGATCCCACCGCTCGCGGCGATGGTGGCGAACCGGCGGGGCCCGGAGGACCGCTGGTGGGACGACCCGTCGGGTGACCCGCAGTCCGACGAGTGGTGGGACGAACTCGACGGCAGAAGGAAACCGGGCCAGGGCCCGCGTCCATGAAGCGGCACCAGCGGCTGACGCCGACCGGCTCCTCGCCTCCGATCGGAGGTGCCGCGCTGCTCCTGGCCCCCTTCTCCGGATCCCTGTCTCTGACTCCTGTCTCTGCTCCACGGTCCGGTGTCCGGGTCCGGGGATTCACGGCCCGGTGGTGTCCACGGCCCGGTGTCCACGGCCCGGTGTCCACGGTCCGGGGCGGGTCCCCGTTTCCCGGTCCCCGGCTGTCCGGCCCTCACACGGTTGTGACCCCGTGTGTGCACCGATCACCGGGCCTGCGCCCCGACCCCCGTGGCGGTCCGGTCCCGCACCCGGTCGGCGGCCGGGTGTCCCGCTGCCGGCCGGCCGACGAATGCCCTAGTAGACGAGCGCCTGGGTGCCGTCGGCCATGGCCTCACTCACGAAGACCTGCGCGCCCGCGATCCTCACGCCTTCGATCACGTCCTTCTCCGTGATCTCGCGCCGTGCCGCGCACTGAGTGCAGAGGGTGATCCGCCCGGCTGCCAGGACCGAGTCGATGAGATCCGGGAGCGGCGCCGCGTGCGGGAGCTCGAACTCCGCGGCCCGGCCCGGCAGGGCGAACCATGACGACTCGCCCGTCAGCCAGAGCGATACCTCGACCCCGCTCGCCACGGCGACGGCGGCCACCGTGAAGGCCTGGGAGCAGCGTTCGGGGGCGTCGGCCCCGGCGGTCACCTTGATCACGAGCTTCTTCGCCATACGCCGAACTGTAATCGGGCTGGCCGCCACCCGATCCCGGGGGCGCCGGTCGGTCGTATGAGCACGGACACGCGGTTCGGTGCCCGCAGGTCCCGTGGGGACTCCCTTGGAACCGCACGGAGCGCGGGCCGGAGCCGGCCGGGACGAAGGCGGAGGCATCACCGGTCGCGCGCCGGTCGCGTGCCGGTCGTGCCGGTCGTGCCGGATGGCCCGGCCGGCCGGCCGAACACCTGGGCCCGGGCCGCCGGGGGACTGCGCAGAGGCCGCCGGGGCCGCCGGGCTGACCTCGCGGAGAGGGCCGCGCCCCCGCCCACTAAGCTGGGGTGCGGCCCGATCTGCCTTCGCGCTCACCCGAGGAGCACCCGTGATTGTTTTCTTCGAACTGCTGCTGGTCCTGGTGTGTGTGGGCGTCCTCGCCTTCACCGGCCTGGCCGTGAAGAAGCTGTACCAGGGCCAGCGCTAGTCCCCATCCCACTGACCGACAGAGCCAGCCATGATCGAGATCCCCTCAGACCTCAACCCCGACCTCGTGCCGCTCGCGTTTCTCCTCGGCACCTGGGAGGGCGCGGGCGTGTCCGACTTCCCCGGCTCGGAGAAGTGCAACTTCGGCCAGTCCGTCACCTTCAGCCACGACGGCCGGGACTTCATCGAATACGTCTCGCACAGCTGGGTGCTGGACTCCGAGGGCAGGAAGGTCCGCCCGCTGGAGAGCGAGTCCGGATACTGGAGGATCGACAAGGACCGCAAGGTCGAGGTCGTGATGGTCCGCGACCAGGGCGTCGTGGAGATCTGGTACGGCGATCTCGCGGACGGGAAGCCGCAGATCGACCTGGCCACGGACGCGGTCGCGCACACCGTCTCCGCTCCGCCGTACTCCGCCGGCAAGCGGCTCTACGGCTATGTCAAGGGCGACCTGATGTGGGTCGGTGAGAAGTCCACCCCCGAGGTGCCGCTGCGGCCCTATATGTCGGCCCATCTGAAGAAGACCGTCACGCCCGAGCAGGTCGAGGCATGGGCCAAGGACCTCGGTGACCTCCCGGACGACGGCATCGCCTTCTTCAAGTGACCTCTCCGCGCGTCCCCGGTACGCGCGTCCCCGGTACGCGCGGCCTCCCCGTACCGCCCGCGCCCCCGTACCGCCCGCGGCCGGCCGGCGCGGCAACCGGGGGCGCGGAGCGACCGCCGTCCCGCCCCGGCCCCGGCGCCCGCTGCCTACACTGGACGCGTGGTGAGCACCGACTGGAAGAGTGATCTGCGGCAGCGCGGCTACCGTCTGACCCCGCAGCGTCAGCTCGTCCTCGAAGCCGTCGACACACTGGAGCACGCGACGCCCGACGACATCCTCGTCGAGGTGCGCAGGACCGCGTCCGGGGTGAACATCTCGACGGTCTACCGGACCCTGGAGCTGCTGGAGGAGCTGGGCCTGGTCTCGCACGCCCATCTCGGGCACGGCGCCCCCACCTACCACCTCGCAGACCGGCACCACCACCTCCATCTGGTCTGCCGTGACTGCGGGGAAGTGATCGAGGCGGACGTCGACGTGGCCGCCGGATTCACCGCGGAACTGCGCGAGCAGTTCGGCTTTGTCACCGACATGAAGCACTTCGCGATCTTCGGCCGGTGCCGGAAGTGCGAGGGAAGTGCCGCAGACGGCCGGTCGTAGGCTTGGGCTCATGAAGAGCCCTCTGCTGTCCCTGCCCGGCGCCGTCCCGGCCGAGGGGCGCGACGAAGGTGTCGCCGCGCACTACGGCGATCTGTTCCGCGAGCAGCGTGCCCTCGCCGACGGCACCGGTATCGTCGACCTCTCGCACCGGGGCGTGATCACCGTCTCCGGGAAGGACCGGCTGGCCTGGCTGCATCTGCTGCTCACCCAGCACGTCAGCGAGCTGCCCCCCGGGGAGGCCACCGAAGCCCTGATCCTCTCCGCGCACGGCCACATCGAGCACGCGCTGTACCTCGTGGACGACGGCGAGACGGTGTGGGCCCACGTCGAACCGGGGACCCGGGAGGCACTCCTCGCGTACCTGGAGTCGATGAGGTTCTTCTACCAGGTGGACATCGCGGACCGTACGGACGAGTTCGCCGTGGTGTTCCTGCCCGCCGGTTCGATCGCGGAGGTGCCCGAGGGCGTGGTCGTACGGGAGACCCCGCAGGGCCGCGACCTGTTCCTGCCCCGGGCCGCACTGGAGTCGTACGCCGCGGCCAACGGCCCGGCGGTCGGTGTCCTGGCGCACGAGGCCCTGCGGGTGGAGGCGCACCGCCCGCGGCTGGGCTTCGAGACCGACCACCGCACCATTCCGCACGAGCTCGGGCTGATCGGCGCCGCCGTTCACCTTCAGAAGGGCTGCTACCGGGGGCAGGAGACCGTGGCGCGCGTCCACAACCTGGGGAAGCCGCCGCGCCGGCTGGTGTTCCTGCACCTCGACGGCAGCGAGGTGCATCTGCCGGGGCACGGTACGCCGGTCCGGCTGGCGGCGGACGGCGCGGACGGAAGGCAGCTCGGCTTCGTCACGACGTCGGCACGCCATCACGAGCTGGGGCCGATCGCCCTGGCCCTGGTGAAGCGGAACGTGCCGGTGGACGCGGAACTCGTGGCGGGGAGCACGGCGGCGGCACAGGAGGTCGTGGTCGAGCCGTAGGACGTGTTGCGGAAGTAGCTCCGTCCGCCGGAAGGCCGGCAGGCCGGCAGGTCAGCAGGTCAGCAGGTCAGCAGGCCGGCGGGTCAGGGGGACTCCCGCAACCCGCCCCGGGCACTCCTCGTGACGGCGGTGCCGGCCCCGCGCCCTCCGCGGACGGAGGCCGGCACCGCCTACACCTCCAGCAGCACCGTGAACGGGCCGTCGTTGGTGAGCGACACCCTCATCCGCGCCCCGAACCGGCCCGTCTCCACCCGCGCTCCCAGCGCCCGCAGCCGCGCCACCACCTCGTCGACGAGCGGCTCGGCGGTATCGCCGGGTGCCGCGGCGTTCCAGGTGGGCCGGCGACCCTTGCGGGCGTCCCCGTAGAGGGTGAACTGCGAGATCACCAGCAGCGGAGCGTTCACGTCCGAGCAGGACTTCTCGCCTTCCAGGATCCGCACCGACCACAGCTTGCGGGCCAGTTGCGCCGCCTGCTCGGACGTGTCCCCGTGGGTCACCCCCACCAGGACGCACAGCCCCTCGCCGACGATCTCTCCCACGGTCTCACCGGCCACCACGACGCTCGCGCCGTCGACCCTCTGCACCACTGCACGCATACAGGCCAACCTATCGGGGGCTGAACGGGTGCAGACCGCCTGCATGGGCACCGTTCGTAGTGGCACGATGCACGGAGTCGGTGCATCCCTTCGGCCCTCCGGGCCCGGGGGAGACCTCAGGCACCGGACGAGGGGACTGATTCACGCATGATCACACCTGGCACCGGGCAGTCGCCCGGTCCCGTACAGACGACCCGCGGTGCCTGCTCGGGGGCCGCCACCGTCCGCCCGCCCGCGCAGCGCACCGGCGAAAGCCTTTCCGACTCCGCCGGTGGGCGCGATCTCGCCGTACTGCGGCTGCCGGAACTCCGGGCCCTGCGCAAGGAGTCCCAGCGGGACGAGGCCGACCTGAGCTATGTGCGGCGGCTGCTGCAGGGCCGTGTCGACATCCTGCGCGCGGAGCTGACCCGGCGATCGGCACCGCCCTCGCCGCTGCTCCCCACCGCGGGCTCCGGACCGGAGCGGCCGGGACCGGACGCCGCCGTGGTCGACCGGCTCTCGCGGATCCTCGCCGACCCGCCGTCGCGGCGCGGCAGTTCGGCCCGGCACGTCACGCTGTCCGAGCCGCGCGGCGAGGAGTACCGGCTGCTGGCGGCGGAGATGCTCTCCGAGGTGGAGCTGTCCGACCTGGACGCGCGCACGGACGACGAACTGCGCGCCGCGATGGGGCGGCTCGCGGGCTACGAGCAGGAGGTCTCGGGGCAGCGGCAGCAGTTGCAGCGCACCGCGGACGAGTGCAGCGCGGAGATCGCCCGTCGGTACCGCGAAGGCGAAGCACAGGTGGACGACCTGCTCACCTGAGGTGCCGCGGGGCCCGCGCACCGCGACCGCGGGCTGTCGGCTCGCCGTGGCACGGCCTGCGCGGCTCGCGAACGGAGCCCTTGGGCCCGGGAGGTCGAACGACAAGGCCGACCCCGCCCGGCCACGCCCGACCACGTCGCCGACCCCACCCCGACCCCGCCCGGCTCAGGGCAGGTCCCACATCCGGTCCCACACCCGGCTCACGGCCGGGCGTGGGAACACCGGGCCTGCTCGCCGGCCGGCCAGGCCGGCCCGGCCGCCCGCTTATCCGCTTGCCCGCTTGCCTGCGTGCCCGCTCGCCCGCCGGAGGGCGCCGTAATCGCTGTGACGGGTGAGGCCGGGCGGCATAGCGTGGGTGCCATGAGCCCTGATGTGCGTCCTGTCACCGAGTCCGAGGTCACCGACTGGCTGCGTGCATGCAGGATCGGGTTCCTGCAGTCCCCGGAGGTCAGCGAGGAACTGGCCGCCGACCGGCTCGCGCACTTCGACATGCCCCGGGTGCGGGGGGCCTTCGACGCGGGCCGCTGCGTGGCGACCTACCGGTCCTACACCCAGCAGCTCACGGTCCCCGGCGGTGCCGCGGTACCGGCGAACGCCGTCTCGAACGTCACCGTCTCCCCGACGCACCGCCGTCGGGGCCTGCTCACCAGCATGATCGCGTCCGACCTCGCGGCCGCGAAGGAGCGGGGTGAGATCGTCTCGACGCTGATCGCGGCCGAGTTCCCCATCTACGGGCGGTACGGATTCGGCCCCGCGACCTGGTTCACGGAGTGGAGCATCGACGTGGCGCGCACCGGGCTCGACCCGCGCCGGCCGGGTCCCGGGGACGGTGCCCGGATCGACCTGGCCGACGGCGAGGAGGTGCGCAAGCTCGGTCCGGAGTTGTACGACCGCTTCCGCGCCGACCGGGCCGGGGCCGCCGACCGCGACGCGCGCTGGTGGCAGCTGAACACCGGAGTGGTCCCGGCGGGGCCCGAGCCCTGGAGGGAGCCGTTCTACGCGCTGTACCGCTCGGCGACCGGTGACGTGGAGGGGCTGGCCGTGTACCGGGCCGCGGCGTCCGGCTGGTCCGACGCGGGGCAGCCCGACACGGCCCTGGAGGTCGAGAAGCTGATCACGGTCTCGCCCGCCGCCGAGCGGGCACTGTGGCACTTCGTGTGCTCGGTGGACTGGGTCACCACGGTCAGGTCGGGGCGCCGTGCCCCCGACGATCTGCTCCCGCTGCTGTTCCCCGACCCGCGTGCCGCCCGCACCGTCACCTGTGCCGACTTCCTGTGGGTGCGGGTGCTGGACGTGGTGCGGGCGCTGGAGGCACGCACCTACGGCATCCCGGGCAGGCTGGTGCTGGAGGTGCATGACCCACTGGGGCAGGCAGGGGGCCGGTTCCGGCTGGAGGTGGCGTCCGACGGCAAGGCCGAGTGCTCGCCGACCGGGGTGGCGGCAGACCTCTCCCTCGACCTCGGGGCGTTGGGCTCGGTGTACCTGGGAGACGAGTCGATGCTCCGGCTGATGGCGCTGGGGCGGGTGTCGGAGCACCGGGCGGGTGCGGCGGCCCTGGCCGACGCGGTGTTCAGGGCGCCGCGTCGGGCATGGTGCCCGGACATGTTCTGAGCACCTGGCCGGTGCGGTCGGTGCGGTCGGTGCGGTGGGCGGGGTGGGCGGGGTGGGTGACGAGCAGCCCATGGCCCTCCCGTCCACGTCGCTCACGTCCGACCACCACTCGCACCGTTTGAGGGCCCGCCCCGTCCCGCCGCTGCCCGTATGTCCCGTCGCCGGTCACGCGCCGGGGCCGACCCGGGCCAGGGCCGACATGCGCCGGGAGGAGGCCCGAGCCGGGCAGGTCCGGGGGCAGGCCCGTATGACCGGGCCTGCCTGCGAGGGGCCTCCTGCCCGCGCCGTCCCGCTCCCCCGTCGGCCCCGGCCCCCGGCCCCCGGCCCGGCCCCGGCTCCGGGTGCTACGCGTCGCGAGGCTGGTTGAACCGCAGCATGTTCCCCGCCGGGTCGCGGAAGGCGCAGTCGCGGACGCCGTACGGCTGGTCCAAGGGCTCCTGCAGCACCTCGGCCCCCGCGGCACGGATCCGCTCGAACGTGGCGTCCACGTCGCCGGTCCGGAAGATGACACCGCGCAGCATGCCCTTGGCGAGCAGTTCGGCCACCGCCCGGCGGTCGGCTTCCGTGGCGTTCGGATCCGCGAGCGGCGGCTCGAGGACGATCTCCACGTCCGGCTGCGAGGGCGAGCCCACCGTCACCCAGCGCATGCCCTCGAACCCGACGTCGTTGCGCACCTCGAGACCGAGTACGTCGCGGTAGAAGGCGAGCGCCTTGTCGTGGTCGTCGACGGCGATGAAGCACTGCGAAAGATTGATGTCCATGTCCGCCACGCTACGGACGGGTGGGGCCGCCCGCTTCTCCGTTCCTGACCGGTCTGGTGCGGATCTTCGCGATGCAGGCGGGGATGGCGGATCCGTGATCGTGGCCGCGGGCGCGGTAGGCGCTGGGGCTCTCGCCGACCAGTTCGGTGAACCGCGAGCTGAACGAGCCCAGTGAGGTGCAGCCGACCTCCATGCAGACCTCCGTGACCGACAGGTCGCCACGCCGCAGCAGCGCCTTGGCCCGCTCGATCCGTCGGGTCATGAGGTAGCTGTAGGGCGTCTCGCCGTATGCGGCCCGGAAGCTGCGTGAGAAGTGCCCCGCCGACATGAGGGCGATGCGCGCCAGCGCGGGTACGTCCAGGGGTTGCGCGTAGTCGCGGTCCATCGCGTCACGGGCCCGGCGCAGCCTGACGAGGTCGGAGAGGGGTGTTCGGGACACGGGGACACGGTACCGGCCACCGGGAAGCGGGAAAGGGGAGCCGGAAGCGACCGTACGGCAGCCCGCAGCCCGCAGCCCGCAGCCCGCAGCCCGCAGGCCGAAGCCCGCAGGCCCCGGCCGCACCGAGGACTGCCAGATCGGCGTATTCGCCGCCTACGCGAGCACGGCCGGCCGCACCCTGGTGGACCGGGAGTTCTACCCGCCCAAGTCCTGGACCAACGAACGTGACCGCTGCCAGGCCGCCGAGGTCCCCGACGAGCGGGAGTTTGCCAGCAGAAACGCGATCGCCGCGGCGATCGTCCGCAGGAGTGCGGCGCCTCCTGGCAGCTCACGCACCCCGGCATCCCCGCGCCCGCACCCGCGCGCTGAGTTGGTCGGGCCGGCGCCTGCGCCGCCAAGCCAGGGCCCGCCGCTGCCACTACCCTCGTCGTGGGCCCTCCTTCGAGGGGCCGGCGGGGCAGAACCCCTCCGTGAACGGCACTCTGCCCGCTACTGTGCCCCTCGGTCGGCCCCGTGTGGATGTACGGGCACGAGACCGGCCACGGCGTGGAAGCCTCCGCCGTCGTATCGTGCGCCTCGGCCCGTCCGGCCGTCCCCGCGCTGCCGAACGGACCGACTCCGTCCTACCGTGCGTTCAGCACGGACGCGACGACGCTGCCCGCCGGCCCGCTGCCGTAGCCGCCGGACTGGACGACCGAGCCGGCGGCCAGGTCGTCCGCGTAGCCGGTGAACCAGCTGTTGGAGTCGCTCTGCCCGTCGACCTCGGCCGACCCGGTCTTGGCTCCCTTGTCGCCGCTGACCGCGGACATCGCCTTGGCGGCGGTGCCGTCGGTCGCGGCAGCGCCCATCAGGCTGCGCAGGATGGCGGCCATGTTCCCGGGCAGCGGCCGGGCGGTGGTCAGCTCGCCCTTGATCATCTCCCTGGGCACGATCACCGGCTGGCGGAACGCGCCGTTCTTCACGGTCGCCGAGAGGGAGGCGACGCTGAGGGCGTTCATGGTGACCTTGCCCTGGCCGATGTAGGAGGCGGCCGTCTCGGGGCCCGTCGAGACCGGGATGCGGGCGTCGGTGGAGACGATCCCGATGGACCACACTCCGCCCAGGCCGAAGTACTTGCGGGCCGTCTGGCTCAGGGCGATGTCCTCCACGCCCTTGGCGTTCAGCGGGCCCAGCGCCTTCATGAAGAAGGTGTTGCAGGAACGGCGGAAGCTGTCCCGGAAGGTGCCGTTCGCGATGGAGAAGTTCTTGTTGTTGTGGAAGGTCCGGCCCGACCAGGTCACCTCCTTCGGACACTCGACCGGGGAGGTCGGTCCGCCGACCAGGCCGTGCTCCAGCATCATCGCCGCGGTCACGATCTTCATCGTGGAGCCGGGGGCCTGCGCCCCCTCCATCGCCACGTTGAACCCGCCGGCCGGGCTGTTGGCGACCGCGCTGATCTCGCCGGTGCTGGGCCGGACGGCGACCACCGAGGCCCGGTCGTACTTCTTCACCGCCTGCTCGGCGGCGGCCTGTACGTCGGCGTCCAGCGTCGTCTGGAGCTTCTTCGTCCTTCCCTTGGCGAGGGTGAGCAGCGTCCGGTTCGGCGCGTCGGCGTCGGCCGGCTCGATCCAGGTCTCGACGCCGGACTCGCCCGTGGTCCCGTCCGCGTACCGGGTACGCAGGGTGTCCAGCACGGGGGCCAGCGACGGGTACTCCTCGGCGGTCAGCTCCCGGCCCTCGCGGTCCACCGCCTGGATCGTCTCCGCCTCACCGGTCCGCAGGGTCGCGCCCTCGACCAGCTTCGGGTGCAGCACCGTCGGCCGCCAGTCCACCAGCGCCCGCCCACTGCTCCTGCCCCGTACCACGGTCAGCTCCGAGGCGTACGCCAGTTCCTTCTCGTGCCCCCTGAAGCTGATGGTCGCCTTCACCGTGTACGGCACCGTGGCGCCGTTCGCCGTGCCCGGTGTGACCACGGCGTTCTCCACATGCCCGGTCTCCCGGAAGCCGCGCAGCGCCTCCCGGGCCGCCGCCGGGTCGTCGGTCAGCGTCCCCGCCGCGTCCGCGTCCCCGCGGGCCCACGCCGCCAGGAAGTCCCGCGACGTCCGCTCGACCTCCTCGGCAGTAACCTCCCCAACATCCCCGGACCCGGACCCGGACGAGTTCAGCGGCACGGCGTCCGTGCCACCGGGGCCCGCACCCTCCGAGTCCCCGCCCGGCATCCCGTAGCCCGCGAACCCCGCCCCGCCCGCCACCAGGACGAACACGCCGCCGACGAAGGCGGTCTTCACTCCGCTGCGCATGGTGCAGCCCCTCCCCAAGAGCCCCCGTACGGACGACCCGGCATACGAACATGTTCAAGACATTGATACGTGTGAACTCTACGGGGCCGAATGTCACCCCTGAGTCGGCAGAACCGATCGTTGCCCGACCGGAACGCATACCGAATCGCGCCTACGCGGACTCAGGCTCCGAAACGACCGTCCGCGCACGTAGTCCGTCATCCCGCGGCGGAGTTCGACGCGGCCGAAGGGAGGGGTGCCCGACGGTGGTGAAGAGGTGGTCCGGACGGGATCGGTCAGCCGGACCCCGCCCGCGAGGCGGGCAAGGTCAGGAGTGCGCGCTCCGGAACGCGAGATACCGGCTGAGGGTTTCGTGGCTGTCGGGGGTGAAGTGCCGCTCCGGCAGGGCCGAGCTGAGTTCCGGCTCGGTCAGCCGGCCGTGCCAGGCGACCTCATCGGGATCGGGAGCCACGGCATTCGGCACCACGGCTTCGTGCACGCCGAGCCGGTGGGGGCTCAAGCCGCTGCGGTTGGTGAACGTGAACAGCAGGCGCGGCAGCGCACGAATGCCCAGCTCTTCGGCCAGTTCCCGGGCGGCGGCCTGTTCATGGGACTCGCCGGCATTCGCAGCGCCACCGACCGCGACCTCATAGAGCCCCGGGAAGCGCGACAACTGCTCCGACCGCCGGTGGACGAGGATCCGGCCATTCTCATCACGACACACCGTCACGGCGACCCGGTGCAGCCAGCCCTCCCGGACGGCCTGCCGGCGGCTGACCACCCCCAGCACGCGATCTCGACCGTCGACACGCTCCACCGGTTCATCCACGAACCACACCCTGGCAGAGCCCACCGACAGCGCGGTTCGTCGGCGGCTCGCGGAGGCCGGCCCGGAGCGCCTGCGCCAGGAGGCCGCACGAGGCGACGACGCTCGTCGCGCAGTGCGACACCTGTCGCGCTCACTCCCACTCCGCCGTGCCTGTGCACGATGGTTGTCACTTGAGCAGGACAACTGTCACCGCTCGGCTTGGCGGACTCCCGTGCAGGCAAGGACTGCCCGTGTCGTCGGCGAGGAAGAGCATGCACGCCCACGTCCGGTCCGGTGCGAAGATGCAGCCGATCTCGACCCGACCGGTTTCGGGCCGGGTGAGGATGTCGACGGTGGACGGCAGGGCGAGAGTCCCGGTACCTCGCTTTCTCGCCCCTCGGAGGCGGGCCGCGTGGATGCCTGCGGAGCTCCTGGCTGGGAACGCTGCCGTCCCGTACGACGAAGCCGCCTCCGGCGGGAAGCGCCGCCCTGGCGGGTTCGCGGGCCGTGGTCCGGCCGCCCGGCATCCCGACGGGTTCCCCCGGTTCGCCCGTCCTCCTCTCGTGCGGTGTCCCGCTGTCCGCTCAGTCGCCGAAGTGGAGTTTCGGGCCGGGTCCAGAGCGTGAGGTCGCTGCTGGTGGCGACCGTCAGGGTCCGGCCGGAGGGGGAGAACCCGGCCGCGCGGAGTTCTGAGTACTCGGAGTGGAAGACGTGCCACCACGTCCCTCCCGCCGGGCCTTTGTGGGACCCGCCGTCGGCGGAGAGGATGACTCGGTCGTGGGGCCACTCGGGGCTGACGATGTCCAGGGTCCAGCCGTCCGGCGTGGTGCTGTGCAGTCCGCCGCCGAAGAGTCCGGCTATGCGTACCGGGACGCCCGCGATTGGGCCGAGCCCGGGGCAGGTGAGGTCCGGGTCGGCGTCGGGGGTGCTCGTTTCCGGGTCAGGGTTCCGGTCGCGGGCAATCTTCTCGCCGGTTACCGCATCGAAGAGCCCATGGCCGTCGCTGGACACGACCATGACGAGGTCGTGGCCGCTGTCGGGACACACGGCGAATCCGATACCGAGAAGGCCTCCGATGGGCGTCCTGTGGTCCGTCACGGGCTGCCACGGCTCGGGAGCCGGCATGACGATGGCGGCAAGATAGCGCTCGCGCAGCTTCTGCTCATACTCCGTGATCAAGTCGTCTCCTCGGTACGATCCGCGTCGAGGGTCTCTCGCGCAGCGGCCCACGTCGACTCGAACTCTTGGCGGGTGATCTCGGCGGCACCGTCCGTTTCTCGCCAGCCGCGCACGGCGCCTTCGGCGAGGACGCCGTACCGTCGCTCGTAGGCGGCCATGGCCGCGAGGTCGCCGCGGTCACGGATCTCGATGACCTCCGCCAGCGAGGCTGCGGTCACGGGCTGGCGCGGCAGCCCTTGCAGGTCGATGTGCCGTAGCGCCCATTCCTCGTCGTCGAGTTCGAAGTACGACCGGTTTTCGCTCTCGTCGTCGTAGGTGCGGATCCAAGTCGCCATGCCCGCATGATCTCTCAGCGGGAAGACGACGCATCCGGCAGGACGCACAGGCCAGCCGCTTCCCGGCTTGTACACAACTGGACCACGCCATGTGACGAGATTCAGGATGGCTCCGAGAGGCACGGCGACAGCCTTGCGCGGTCGACTTCCCTTGCCCGCCCGACTTCCCTTGCCCGCCCGAGTGGATCGGGCCACGGGCGATGATCTGGTGCACCGGCGCCGTCTGGTTTGTAGTGGTTCATGACGACGATCCGCAGGGGGAACGAGATCCATGCTCGGCGCCGGAGACAGATGGAACGAGAGGGCTTGGTCGAGATCGCAGACCTGGCGGATGAGTGGCAACATGCGCTCGCGAGCCTGCTCTTCGTCGTCGGCGTCGAGGAGACGTTCAGCGATCCCGAGCACCGCCGACCACGTCCGGCACGGCACCACGAACCTGTTCGCCGTACCGTGGTTGACTGCGCTGCCCGTCGGGCCACACCTTCGACGTCGCCCGTCAGGGCTACGTCAGCCTCCTGACGGGCGCCCACGCCACCAGCGGTGACGACGCAGCCATGGTTCAGGCCCGAAACCAGTTCTTGTCCACCGGCGGGTACGCCCCTGTTCGCCGGCCCCTGACCCGTGTGACAGTCGACGTCCTGCCTGGTCAAGGCGCGGTCGTGGACATCGGATGCGGCATCGGCCACTACCTGGCCGGCGTGCTCGATCAACTGCCCGGCGCCCGCGGCCCGGGGCTGGACGCGTCAGTACGCGCCCTGCGCTCGGCGGCCCGAGCCCATCCGCGAGCCGCTGCTGCGAGCTGGGACGTCTTCCGCCCGTTCCCCTTGGTCGACCAGACGGTCGACGTGATGCTGGACGTGTTCGCCCCGCGCAACCCGGCCGAGTTCCACCGAGCACTCCGTCCGACTGGCCGGTTGATCGTGGTGCGCCCCGTCGAGCGGCATCTGGCCGAGCTACGGGGCCAGGTCCCCGCGATGGTCACGATCGACCCGGACAAGGAACAGCGCCTGCAGCGGGCATCGGGCCCCTACTTCCAGGCCGCCGGTACTCAGCAGGCCGAATACACCACACCCCTGACCAGGCAAGAAGCCATCGACCTGGTGGGGATGACACCGAGCGCACGCCACCTGACCCATGCGGACCTGAGCGATCACGGTCCCCTGCCTGGCCAGGTCACCGTCTCCGTCCTGGCCACCTCCTACCAGCCTCGGTGACCACGAGCGGCGGACACGCCTACCGACCGACGAACCGTTCAGCGCTTGGCGCCCCACCCTTTCTGGCAACTCTGGGAGGGTGGGCCGTCCGAATGAAGGTATGCGGTCCGCCCGGGGCGAAGCCGCGACCTCGTCCGTCGGCGTTCAGCGAACCACGACAGGAGGTCTGGGGGCGGAACGCGCCGGTGACGGACGTGCACCCCGCGGATACATATACTGAATATTGTCCTTGAATAGAGGAGTCCGGTATGAGCGTGACGACGATCGACCTTGATGACGATGTGCTGGAGAAGGCCATGCGTGTCGCCGGTGGTGGCACCAAGAAAGATGTGGTCAATGCCGCCCTTCGCGAGTACGCCGAACGCCATGAGCGGGCCGCTCTCGTAGCCAAGCACTTCCACGCCGCCCAGCAGTGGGACTACGAGGGCTGGCTGCAGCGCCGCGTCGAGGACAAGCACGGTGGCGCGTGATCCACTACCTGCTCGACTCCTCGGGTCTGTGGCGCCTCCTGCGCGAGGAGCAGCTGCGGGACGCGTGGCTGGAGACCACCACCCTCCGGGCCATCGGGTCGTGCGCTCCCCAGCGGGCCGAGTTCCGGCGCTCAGCGCGTAACTCCGTGGAGTACGAGGCCATGGGGGAAATGTTCATGGATCTGTACCCCGACGTACCTCTCCCGAAGAGGTTGTGGGACTGGATTGAAACAGCCCAGTACGCGCTCGCGGAGAAGGGGGCGCTCGGTGCGGCCGGGCCACTCGACCTGATGATCTGCGCGACCGCCGTGCATCATGGACTGGTTGTACTGCACGACGACGCTGATTTCGTCACCGTGGCCCGCTTCCTGCCCGATGTCAGCGAGCGGAATGTGCGCAACGCCCCAGGCCTCTAGCACCCTTGGCCGTCGTGGACACACGAGTACACCGGAGCCCCGCCTTCATCACGCACCCGGCCGAGCCGACAGCGGGGTACGTCGTGGAAGACGTGGGCGACGCTACTGACAGGCCGGGCACGGAGTTCGTCTTCGTCGCGCGGCGCCTGTAGGACAACCTGCGAGATACCTCGCTGCGCAGGTCGGCCGGGACCCGATCACGTCACCGAGCAGATCCCGCGGGAGTCCGCACGAACACTGGGAACGGACACCCGTCGTGCTCAGGCTCACTCCGCCGCCCGGGTGATGGAGCGCACTTTTGCAAGCAGCTGCTTGCAATTGTTAGCGTCGATGGCGCACCATCGGCACCATGGCATCCCTCAACGTCGGCAGCCTCGGTGACTACCTCCGCGAGCAGCGGCGCAGCGCGCAGCTGTCGCTGCGGCAGCTCGCCGACGCGGCCGGGGTGTCCAATCCGTATCTGAGCCAGATCGAGCGCGGGCTGCGCAAGCCGAGCGCGGAGGTGTTGCAGCAGGTCGCCAAGGCGCTGCGGATCTCCGCCGAGACGCTGTACGTGCGGGCCGGGATCCTCGACGAGCGGGAGCGGGACGAGCTGGAGACCCGGGCCGTCATCCTGGCCGACCCCTCGATCAACGAGAAGCAGAAGCAGGTGCTGCTGCAGATCTACGAATCGTTCCGCAAGGAGAACGGCTTCGACGCCGATACGGATAGGGACACCGCTGAGGACGGCCCCCGCACGGCCGCAGGAAGTGGTGCCGACCAACCCTCATCACCCGAAGTCTGAAACGACGAATCTGCGATCCGGGAGGACCACAGTCATGGCCATCACCGATGACCTGCGCAAGACCCTCACCGACCCCACCCCCTTCTACTTCGCGGCCGGCACGGCCGACCTCGCGGTGCAGCAGGCGAAGAAGGTGCCCACGCTGATCGAGCAGCTGCGTACCGAGGCGCCGGCCCGTATCGAGGCGGTGCGCGAGACCGACCCGAAGGCCGTGCAGGCGAAGATGGCGGCCCAGGCCCGGGAGGCCCAGGCCACCATGCAGGCCAAGGTGACCGAGGTGCTCGGGAGCCTGGACACCGACCTGAAGAAGCTCGGCGAGAACGCGCAGGACCTGGCGCTGCGCGGCGTGGGCGTGGCCGCGGAGTACGCGGTGCGGGCCCGGGAGACCTACGAGAAGGTCGCCGAGCACGGTGAGCAGACTGTGAAGGCGTGGCGAGGCGAGGCCGCGGAGGAGATCGCCGAGATCGCCGTGGCCGTCGAGCCCAAGGCGCAGTCGAAGAGCGCGCCGAAGAACGCGCCGAAGCCCGCACCCAGGCCCGAGCCGAAGACCGCGCCGAAGCCCTCGCCCAGGGCGGAGGCGCCGAAGGCCGCGAACGGCGCGGTGAAGCCACAGGCCGCTTCGAAGCCGGCGGCCAGGGCCGAGGACAGGAAGCCGGCGCCGCCGGCCGCCCGCAAGCCCGCGCCCCGCAAGCCCGTGGCGAAGAAGTCCACCGGCCCGCAGGCAGGCAGGTAGCGGTAACGCTCCGTGAGCGGCCGAGCCGCTACGACCGGGGCGCATCCCCCACGGGCCGGGCACCTTTCGGGTTCCCGGCCCGTTGTGCGGGTACGTTGGCCTTGTCCCGGCCGTACCTGGTCGGGGCGCGCTTCAACCCACTAGGCGGTGCACAGCATGTTGCTCGAGGGATTCGGCACGATTCTCTGGCTGCTCAACCTGGCCATGCTCGTCCTCGCGGTGGTCGCGCTGGGTTTCGCCGCCTTCGCCCGTGAGGACGCCTACCGTGCGGCGGGCAAGCAGTCGAAGATGCTCTGGCTGATCCTGCTCGGTGTCACGGTCGCCGTGAACCTGATCATTCCGATGCTGTTCCTGCAGATCGCCGGCCTGATCGCGACGATCGTCTTTCTGGTCGACGTCCGCCCCGCGCTCCAGCAGGTGTCCGGCGGCGGCCGGCGCGGCGGCTCCAGCAGTGACGGGCCGTACGGGCCCTACAACGGTGGACGGTAGGGGGTAGGGCCGGCCACGCGGCGCGCGCGGCCGGGCGGGCTCCTGTGCACGGCGCGCACCCGCAATCGCCGAGGACCGGCCGCAGCCGGTCCTCAGCCGCGGTCGTGCACCCGGTCGCGGTCCAGCAGCAGCACCGCCACGTCGTCGGTGAGATCGCCGCCGTTCATCTCCCTTACCTCCGCCACCGCGGCCTCCAGCAGCGCCTCGCCGCTGAGTCCGGCCGCCAGCTGGCGGTTGACCATGTCGACCATGCCTTCCTGGCCCAGCCGGTCGCCGCCCGGTGCGATCCGGCCCTCGATCAGGCCGTCCGTGTACATCACCAGGCTCCACGCGGCCCCCAGCTCCACCTGCCGGCGCGGCCAGCGGGCGCGTGGCAGCAGGCCCAGTGCCGGGCCGCCGCTCTCGTACGGGAGCAGCTGCGCGGGCCGTCCCCGGCGGACGACGAGCGGGGACGGGTGGCCGGCCAGGCACAGGCCCGCGTGCCGGCCGTCCGGGGCGATGTCGACCGTGCAGAGGGTCGCGAAGATCTCGTCGCTCTCGCGCTCGTGCTCCAGTACCTGCTGGAGCGTGGAGAGCAGCTCGTCCCCGCACATCCCGGCGAAGGTCAGCGCCCGCCAGGCGATGCGCAGTTCCACGCCGAGGGCGGCCTCGTCGGGGCCGTGACCGCAGACGTCGCCGATCATCGCGTGGACGGTGCCGTCCGGGGTGCGGACCGTGTCGTAGAAGTCCCCGCCGAGCAGGGCGCGCGAGCGTCCCGGGCGGTAGCGGGCCGCGAACCGCAGGTCGCTGCCCTGGAGCAGGGGCGTGGGCAGGAGCCCCCGCTCGAGCCGGGCGTTCTCCTGCGCCCGCAGCCGGGATTCGGCCAGCTTCACCTGCGCGCCGTCGGCGCGCTTGCGTTCCACCGCGTAGCGGATGGCCCGGCTGAGGACCCTTCCGTCCAGCTCGTCGCGGTGCAGGAAGTCCTGTGCCCCGACCCTCACGGCCTCGGCGGCGCGCTCGGAGTCGGCGTCCGCGGCGAGCGCCAGCACGGCGTGCTTCGGCGCGATGCGCAGCACGTGCCGCAGCACGGCCAGATCGTCGCCCTCCGCGCGCTCGCGGGCGGAGCCGGGCAGCGCGAGATCCACGAGGATGCAGTGGATGTCGTCGGTGAGGAGCCGCTCGGCCTCGGTGAGGTTGCGGGCCGTGCGGATGCGGACCCGTGTGCCGGCGGCGCCGAGCAGTTCGGGGACGGTGAAGGTGCCTGCCGGGTCGTCCTCGATGACGAGGAGCGTGAGATCTCCTCCGGCGGACTCCGGGACGGGTGGGAAGGAGTCCGGCACGGGGCCCGCGGTGGACTCCGGCGTCGGCTCGGCGGCGGAGTCCGGCACGGTGCCCGCGGCGGGCTCCGGCGTCGGTTCGGCGGGGACGGGACGTGCGGGGACCGGCGCTGTGGCGGCGGGGCCTGCGGCGACTGGTGAGCCGGTCCGCTGGCGCGGCACGGGTACGGGCATCGGTGAGCTTCCTTCCCTCCCCCCGAGGGCGCGGCGGGTCGACGAACGACGTCCCACCCGACGGGGACCATAGCGGTAGCGGGGGGTGCGGGGGAATGGCGTTCCGGGGAGAGCGAATGGCATATGCCGCGCATCAGGGCGTAGTTGTCCCCCGGGTGATGACGAACGTCACCCGGTGCAGGTGAGCCGGGTCACGCGACTCCCTCGTGACCCGGCTCACTCCGTACGGTTTGCTGTGGTTTCGCTCACTTGTCCGGTCGGACGATCCCGAGGATCGCCATCGAGCCCGCACCCGCCAGCGTCACACTCCGCCCGGGGCGGGGCGCGTGGACGATCGCGCCGTCGCCCACGTACATCCCCACGTGGCTGGCGTCCGCGTGGTAGATGACCAGGTCGCCCGGCCGCATGTCCTTGACGTCGACACGGGGCAGCCGCCGCCACTGCTCCTGCGAGGTGCGCGGAATCCCGCGCCCGGCGGCCGCCCAGGCCTGCGAGGTCAGTCCGGAGCAGTCGTAGGAGCCCGGCCCCTCCGCGCCCCACACATAGGGCTTGCCGATCTGCCCGGTCGCGAACGCCACGGCTGCCCTGCCCTGCTCGCTCGCACGGCCGTCGATCTCCTTGAGGACGCCGGAACCCAGCCACGCCGTCTGGGCCTCGTCCGCCGCTTCCCGCTCCAGCTTCCGCAGCCGCGCCAGCTCCTCCTTCTTGAGCTGGGCCTCTATCCTCCTGGCCGCGGCGATCCGCTCGTTGATCTCCTTCTTGTGCTTCTCCTTCTCGACCCGGTTCGCCTCCAGCAGCGCCCACTGGACGCCGGCCTCCCTGCTGTAGGCCGTCAGGTCGGCCTGATTCCTGTTCAGTTCGCCGAGGAGGTCCCTGGTCGCCTTGCCGCCCGCCTTGATGCGTCCGGCGGCGTCGAGGAAGAGGTGCGGGTCGTCGGTGAGGACCAGCTGCGCCTCCGGCGGCAGGCCGCCGCCCCGGTACTGGGCGCGGGCCGTGGCGCCGGCCCGGTCCTTGAGGTCGTCGATCCTGGCCCGCCCCGCGGCGATCTCCTTGGCCAGCCTCACGATCTGCGCCGACTGCCGTTCGGCCTGCTCCTCCGCCAGGTTGTACGCGTCCGTGGCCGAAGCGGCCCTGCGGTAGAGCCCGTCGAGTTCCCGGCGTACCTCTTCGAGGCTCTTGCGGGGAGGTTCGGGCGGTTCGGGCGGCTGGGGCGCGGCGAAGGCCTGGCCCGGTGCGGCCAGTAGTGTCACGGCGCCCACCACCGTGACGGCGGCGGCATGGCGGCGTCGGTTCACAAGTCCCCCTCCGGACATAGCCAGACGACTCTCGGCACTCTAAATATGATTTACCGTCAGTAACTTACGGCTTTCGGCGCGATGGTGCCACGACGCGAGCCGAAGTGACAGGGCAATTCCGCCCCGGCCGCTTCTGTCACCCGTCCGCGCTCCGGCCCGTCACCCTTCACACCCACCCGTTCCTGCGGACGGACCAGCCGTCGATCCCTGATCCCTGATCCCTGATCCCTGATCCCTGATCCCTGATCCCCGATCCCCGATCCCCGATCCCCGCCGTTCCGACGCACGGGCACCGGACCGCGTTCCCGCCCCGGGTGCCGGGTGCCGGGTGCCGGGTGCCGCCCGGCGTCTGTCAGCAGCGGCTTCCGACGGACGAACCCGGGGCCAGCGCCGACCACTCGACGGTCACCTCGCCCTGCCGCCAACGCCGCCGTCCGTCCGTGCGGGCGTCCGTCAGCGGCCAGTCCGCGGCCAGCAGCCGCACCGCCCTGATCCAGCGCTGCCGCGCACCGAGTGAGGCGTAGGGTGCCGCGGCCGCCCACGCCCGGTCGAAGTCCCGAAGGAACGCGTGGACCGGTTCCCCCGGCACATTGCGGTGGATGAGTGCCTTGGGCAGGCGTTCGGCGAGGTCGGAGGGGCGGTCCAGCGAGCCGAGGCGGGTGGCGAACGTGACGGTCCTCGGGCCGTCCGGGCCGAGCGCCACCCACACGTGCCGGCGGCCGATCTCGTCGCAGGTCCCCTCTACCAGGAGACCGCCGGGAGCGAGACGCCCGCACAGCCGCCGCCAGACTTCGGCGACCCGCTCCTCGTCGTACTGGCGGAGTACGTTGGCGGCCCTGATCACCAGCGGGCGGACGGGATCGGGCAGCGGCACCTCGAAGCCGCCGTGAACGAAGCTCAGCCCCTCCCGCGCGTACGCACGAGCGGCCTCCACCCGGGCAGGCTCGATCTCGACGCCCACGACCCGGGTGCGCGGTTCGGCTGCGCGCAGCCGCTCCAGCAGTTCCACGGCGGTCCAGGGAGCGGCGCCGTATCCGAGGTCGACCGCGACGGGCGAGGCTCCCGAACGGCGGAGCGCCGGGCCGCACACGGCGGCGATCCAGCGGTCCATGCGGCGCAGCCGGTTCGGGTTGGTGGTGCCGCGCGTCACCGTGCCCACGGGGCGGGGCGGGGGTGTGACGGGGCGCGGAGGCATGGACACGAGGGTAGACCGGACGAGAACGGCGCCGTGCCCCCGTGCCCCCGTGCCCCCGTGCTCCTGTGCCCCCAGTACTGCTGTGCCTTCTGTGCCTCTGTGCCCCTTGTCCCCTGCGCCCCGTGCCCCGTGTTCTCCCTCGTCCCCTCGTCTCCCTCGTCCCCTCGTCTCCCTCGTCCCCGTATCCCTGTGTCTCCGCCGGCGCGCACTTGGCAACGATTGGGCAAAGGGGAGCGAGGAGCGGAAATGAAAGAGGCGGTTCCACTGTTGAGCGGCTTCGGAGGGCCGTGATCGCCCTTCTTCGCCATGCCCGTGTACAAGAGCCGAGAGGACTGTCCCCGTGAGCCAGTACGTGTCCCGGCTCGCCGGCACCCTGGCGGCGCCGCCCCGGCTGCGGCTCCCCGGCCACCACCGCAGACCGCGCCGGGTGGCCATGCTCAGTGTCCACACCTCGCCCCTGCACCAGCCGGGCACCGGCGACGCGGGCGGGATGAACGTCTACATCGTGGAGCTTGCCAGGCGGCTCGCGGCCATCGGCGTGGAGGTCGAGATCTTCACCCGCGCCACGACGGGCGGACTGCCGTCCGCGGTCGAGCTGGCGCCTGGCGTGCTGGTCCGGCACGTGGACGCCGGCCCGTACGAGGGACTGGCCAAGGAGGACCTGCCGGCGCAGCTGTGCGCCTTCACCCACGGGGTGATGCAGGCCTGGGCGGGTCACCGGCCCGGCCACTACGACCTCGTCCACTCCCACTACTGGCTGTCCGGCCACGTCGGCTGGCTGGCCGCCGAGCGCTGGGGCGTCCCCCTGGTCCATGCCATGCACACCATGGCCAAGGTCAAGAACGCCGCGCTCGCGGACGGGGACACCCCCGAGCCCGCGGCCCGGGTGATCGGCGAGACCCAGATCGTCGAGGCCGCCGACCGGCTGATCGCCAACACCGCCGAGGAGGCCGGCGAACTGGTCCGCCACTACGGGGCCCGTCCCGCGAAGGTCGCCGTCGTCCACCCCGGTGTGAACCTCGACCGCTTCCGGGTCGCCGACGGCCGTTCGGCCGCACGTGCGCGCCTGGGCCTGCCGAGGGACGCCGTGATCCCGCTGTTCGCCGGTCGCATCCAGCCGCTGAAGGCCCCCGACGTACTGCTGAGGGCCGTTGCGCTGCTGCTGGAGGAGGACCCCTCGCTGCGCTCCGGGATCGTGGTCCCGATAGTGGGCGGCCCGAGCGGCAGCGGACTGTCCAAGCCGGAGGGCCTCCAGAAACTGGCTGCCGGTCTGGGCATCGCCGATGTCGTCCAGTTCCGGCCGCCGGTCGCGCAGGACCGGCTCGCGGACTGGTTCCGAGCGGCGTCGGTGCTGGTCATGCCCTCGCACAGTGAGTCGTTCGGGCTGGTCGCCATAGAGGCGCAGGCGGCCGGCACACCCGTCGTCGCAGCCTCGGTCGGCGGGCTGCCGGTGGCCGTGCGGGACGGGACGACCGGTTTCCTGGTGCCCGGCCACGACCCCGCGGACTACGCCCGCGCACTGCGCCGCTTCGTCGACGACCCCCACCTGACGGCCCGGATGGGCGGGGCGGCCGCCGCGCACGCACGCGGCTTCGGCTGGGACACGGCGGCCTCGGCCACCGCCGACGTCTACACGGCCGCCATGCACGAGTACCGCCGTCGCGTACGCTCCCACCATGGCTGACCCGCGGCAGATCATCGAGACGTATCTCAAGAGCGCGGAGCTGGAGTGGGAGTGCCCGGAACCGGGCGCCTACGTCGTCACCCTCCCCGGCACGCGCAAGCTCGCCACGACCTGCTCCCTGCGCGTCGGCCGGCACACGCTGTCCGTCAACGCCTTCGTCATCCGTCACCCCGACGAGAACGAGGCCCGGGTCCACCGTTGGCTGCTGGAGCGCAACCTCAAGCTGTACGGGGTGAGCTACGCGGTCGACCGGCTCGGCGACGTCTACCTCGTCGGCAGGCTGCCGCTGTCGGCGGTCGGCCCCGAGGAACTCGACCGCCTGCTCGGGACGGTGCTGGAGGCCGCGGACGGCGCGTTCAACTCCCTGCTGGAACTCGGGTTCGCCGCCGCCATCCGCAAGGAGTATGCCTGGCGGGTCGCGCGCGGCGAATCCACCCGCAATCTCGAGGCGTTCACGCATCTGACCCAGCGGGCCTCGGACTGACCGGCGTCCCCGGTCCGATCCGGTTCGATCCGGCGTCCCCGGTCCGATCCGGCAGACCCGGTCCGATCCGGCAGACCCGGTTCGACCCGGTTCGATCCGGCGTCCCCGCCGGGCCGGCCGGCAGCAGGCCGATCCGAGGCTCTCGGCCCTGCGCCCTGCCCTGCCCTGTCTTGCCCTGCGCTGCGCTGCCGGTCCTGGGTCCTGACCTGGTGACGCGCTCCGGCCATGACACCGGCACCCGGCGACGACACGACACCGCCGAGCCGCGCAGGACTGCGACGAGTCCGGCGTACGACGCGGAGCAGCCGCGCTCCAGCGTGCGGTACGACACCGTGAGGGTGGTGGCCAAAGCGCCGAGCCGGTCGACCGGGGTGCCGGTCCACGACCATCAGAGGGCCTGGTGGCAGACCGGCAACGCTCTCCTTGGCGGCCCGTTTGAGCGTGGCTGTGGACATACGGGCATCCCCCAGAGGTTGTGTAAGTGCTCCTGCATCGCTGGGCGAATTACAGGTAGGGCTCTCCGGGAGGCCGTGGAACTGTCGGCGAACTGTCGGCGGACGTCCGTCGTCGGCCGTGCGGGGCGTCGATTAGGCTCGGCCGCATGGCCGACGCGACGTACAAGCTGATCCTCCTCCGCCACGGCGAGAGCGAGTGGAACGCCAAGAACCTGTTCACCGGCTGGGTGGACGTCAATCTCACGGAGAAGGGCGAGAAGGAGGCCGTCCGCGGCGGCGAGCTGCTCGAGGACGCCGGTCTGCTGCCCGACGTGGTGCACACCTCCCTCCAGAAGCGAGCCATCCGCACCGCCCAGCTCGCGCTGGAGGCCGCGGACCGCCACTGGATCCCGGTGCACCGCTCCTGGCGGCTGAACGAGCGCCACTACGGCGCCCTTCAGGGCAAGGACAAGGCCCAGACACTCGCGGAGTTCGGCGAGGAGCAGTTCATGCTGTGGCGGCGCTCCTACGACGTGCCCCCGCCGCCCATCGACGACGACAGCGAGTTCTCCCAGGCGCACGACGCCCGCTACGCGGCGATCCCGCCGGAGCTGCGCCCGCGTACCGAGTGCCTCAAGGACGTCGTCGTCCGTATGCTGCCGTACTGGTACGACGCCATCGTCCCCGACCTGCTGACCGGTCGCACCGTCCTCGTCGCCGCCCACGGGAACAGCCTGCGTGCCCTGGTCAAGCACCTGGACGGCGTCTCCGACGCCGACATCGCGGGCCTGAACATCCCGACGGGCATCCCGCTCGCCTACGACCTGGACGCCGACTTCAAGCCGCTCAACCCGGGTGGCACCTACCTCGACCCGGAGGCCGCCGCGGCGGCGATCGAGGCGGTCAGGAACCAGGGCAAGAAGAAGTAAGCCCGCACGAATAGGCCCCCTACCTGCGGTTTGTCTGCTGGTAGGGGGCTTGTCGCCGCCGCTGGGCCGTCCCTGGGCCGTCAGGTGCGGTACGAGCCCGACCGGGCCGTGTCGAAGACGGCGGCGACCGCCTTGCGGGTGCGCTCCTGGCTCGACGGCATGAGATGCGCGTATACGCGGAGCGTCAGACCGGGGTCTGAGTGCCCCAGGTACTCGGCGAGAGCCTTGATGTTCTCTCCCGCGTCCAGGAGCACCGAGGCGTAGAAGTGGCGGAGGGCGTGCATGCCGTTCTCGCGGGACTCGGCGTAGGACTCGCCGGGCTTCCGCTCGGGGATCACGCCAGCCGAGGCGAGTGCCCGCTTCCATGCCTCCTCGTTGAGTGACGTACGCCAGACGTGCCCGCCACGAGGACCGGTGAAGATCAGCCGCTTGGTCACCGGAGGCCCGTCCGCCACCTTCCACGGCAAGGTGATCTCGACCGACGGGAACCGCTTCACGTGGGCCCGGAGAGCATCAGCAACCGGACCGGGCAGCGGCACGTCCCGGAGCTTGCCACCCTTCGGAGGGGCGAACACGGGCTTGCTACGGCTCAGCTTGAGTTGCTGGACCACGTGGAGGGTGCCCGACTCGAAGTCGATCGCGTCGACGGCGACGCCCAGAATCTCGCCCTGACGGAGCCCGCAGCCGCCGCCCAGGTCGACCATGGCTTGGAAGCGCTCGGGCATGGCGGCTCGGACGGCGAAGACCCGCTCGGGCGTCCAGGGCACAACGCGCCTGCTGTCGACGCTCGGGGGGCGGACGGACCGAGCGGCACAGGGGTTGCGGGGAAGGTGACCATCATCCACGGCCGCGCTGAGCGCCGCCCGCACGTTGGAGTAGATGGTCCGGGCGTACGACCCGCGGACGCCGTTCTCCTGTAACTGCCGCACCCAATCCCGGATGTGCGCCGGCTGGAAGGAGCCGAGTGGACGCGAGCCGAGGTAGGGGAAGGCGTGCAGCCGTAGTTGCGACTCCATCGAGGCTTGGGTGTTCGGGTCGGCGCCCTGTGTGGTGACCCAGCGTTCGGCGTACTGCTGGAAGGTGATCCGGGCGGCGCGCGGGTCGATGTACTGCCCGCGGGCCATGTCCGCCTCGATGTGCGCCAGCCACTGATCAGCGAGCCGCTTCTGACGGTCGGGGAAGCTCCTGGACTTCTCCGTGCCGTCCGGACCGACGTAGCGAGCGCGGTAGCGGAGACCTGACCCGTAGCGCTCGGTCTTGACCTTGCGTGCCTTTCCGTCCGGGCCGGTCTCGGTCCGGTACCAGCGGTCCTGGATGTGCCCGGCCATCAGGCGGCGGTCCCTTCCCGCAGGGACTCGACCCAGGCTTGGACATCCGCAGGGTCGTAGCGCAGGTGCCGGCCGACCCGGAAGCCGCGGGGACCGGTGCGCTTGCGGCGCCACTGGTAGACCGTCTCGACGCTTGGCAGGTCGAACATCTCCACAAGGTCGTCAGGAGTCAGGTACCGGGACGGCAAAGAACTCGACTCGGGGGCCACGTCCACGACGGCGCTGCGTCGGCTAGCCATGGGCAGGCCCTCCATCCACCCCTGTAGTGGGCTCGCGTGTAGCGGCAAGCCAGGCTTCTGCGGCGGTCAGTCCGGTGCCGGCGAAGCGCCAGTGCGAGAGGACGAGCACGGTGTCCGGGTCGGGCAGCGGGTGGCCGGTCTCGGACGCGCGTTCGCGGGCGAGTGCTTCGTTGTGGTCCGCGCGTTCCTGGCGGAGGGCGCCGAGGGTGACGGAGTAGGCGCGGGACTTGGTGGAGAAGTGGCCGCGGAAGCCGAGCATGTGGGCCCACTTGCGCAGGCGCAGGTCCTCGAGTTCGGGCAGGGCGCCGAGGTGCCAGCAGGTGAGGATCATGCGGCGGGCGTGGTCGGTGACGCCGGAGCCGATCAGGTCGGTGATCGGGTTGCGGATGGGGCGGTCAAGGGTGCCCGCGGTTTCGGCGCCCTTGGTGGCGTACTTGGCGATGTAGGCGGCCACGGCGCGGCTGGACAGTTCCGAGGTGCCCGCGAAGTCGGCGGAGCGGATGGGACGGATGTCGAGCTGTTCGCCGAAGCGGAAGGCGTGCGCGCGGCCGTCGAGGACCGGGCCGGCCGCCTCGGCCGTCCGGGCCGCGGAGCGGATCGCGTCGGTGAGCAGTTCGGTCGTCGCCCAGTCCGGCGGGGCGTCCTCCGGGCCGTCCGGGCCGTCGAGGCGGATGACGGCGTGGAAGTGGACGGCGCCGCGCCGCTGGTACTCGGCGACCTTGGCGTACGAGACCGTGAGGCAGTGGCGCAGCGCCGAGCGGCTGAGGCCCGCGCGGGAGGCGAGGCGCTGGCGCAGGTAGGTGGTGAAGCGGCCCCACAGGGCTCCGGCGTGTGCGTTCCACAGGACGGCAGCGCGGTAGTCGTAGCGGTCCGGGTCCAGGGGCGTGCCGAGGGCGGGGTCGTCGTCGGGGTGGAGGCGTCCGCAGCGGCACCGGCCGCCGCCGGGGCGGTTGTGGACGGGGCCGAAGGACGGGGCGGTGAAGGTGGCGAAGACGCGCGGGTGCCCGGTGACGGACGGGTCGATGCCCTTGCCGCCGCTCAGTCCGGCGGTGACCAGGTGGAAGGTGTCCTTGCGGTAGATCTCGGCGCAGGAGGCGCACCGGGTGGCGCGGCGGTTGTTGCAGCGGATGAGGAGTTGTCCGGCCGGGAGGTCGCGGTCGGCGATCTCGCGGACGATCTCCCCGGTGGCGGCGTGGACGTCGAGCCGGTGGCCCTCCATCCGGACGGGCCGCTCGCAGCCGCCGAGGCGCTGGATCTGGTGGGCGTAGGCGCTGAGGTCGCCGTGCCGGGCGAGTGCTGCCAGCCGGCGAATGGCTGCGGTCGGCGCCGCAGGACTCATGTGCGGGTTCCTCCTTGCAAGGGGCGGGTGTGCGGTGCGACCGCCCGGACTGTCGAGAGGGCTAGACAGCTTGGGCAGGCGGGGTGGGCGGATCGTTGAGGTCAGCGGTGGGTGAGGACGGAGCGGATGACGACGGCACACACGGCCACGGAGGTGGCGGTGAGAGCGACGGCGAGGAGCATGGAGACCAGGACGGCGCCGACGACCAGGACCACGGCGGTGCCGCCGCCGACCAGGGCGAGCGCGGTGCCGGGCGTGAGCCGGACGGCCGGGCGGGTCGGGGTCTGGAGGACGAGGGCCGGCGGCGGAGCCGGGGCGCTCTGCGTGATGGTGGCTGGCGTGACGATGGCGGGCGGGACGGCCGGGCCGGTGGGCTGCGGCATGGTCGGGATCTTCGGTCGGAACATGAACGCTTTCCCTTCGCAGGTCACTTGAGGACGGCGTCGACGACGGGGGCAAGCAGGCTGTCGGCGAGGAGGTAGCCGCCGACGAGCAGCACGGCGATGAGCCACCAGGGCGGGCGGATGAGCTTGACGCCGAGGACGCCGACGACGAGCAGGGCGAGCCAGAGCGGAACGTCCACTTCGGAGGTCTCCTGTCAGGCCGAGCAGCGGTGGATACGGGCGGCGAGTTCGGCAGCGGCGCGGCTGTCGTACTCGGCGGAGAAGTCGCAGCGGGGCGCGGTGCAGGCGGCCAGGTGGCGGTTCCGGCCGCGGTCGACGTATGAGGCGACGCTGACGGGACCGATGCGGCGGACGTTGCGGAAACGCGGGTTCATGGCGGTGCTCCTCTCAGAGGTGTGCGGCGACGGATGCGGTCATGGACGGGGGCAGGCCGAGCCGGGTGCGTACGGCGTCCGGGTCGGCGGGGTGGCCGGTGACCGAGCGGTGCTCGTCGGCCAAAGCCCGGACGCGGTCGACGAGGGCGGGCGGCAGGGCGACGGCGGAAGCGGACTCGGGGGCCGGAGCGGCAACCGGATCGGCTGTTGCCTTCCGAGCCGGACCGGGGCCAGCAGTCTCCGGAGCCGGTCCGGGGTCGGCGGAGGACGTCGGCAGCGCCTCACGGCCGGGCCGGGCGACGGCGGACCGGACGGCGTGCGGCTCCGTTTCGGTGTCCTCCGCTGGGGAGGCCGGGGTCGTCGGTGCTTCCGGGATGTGCGGGGCGTGAGCCAGCAGCGTGCCGCCGAAGAAGGCGACGGCAGGCCAGCCCGCGACCGTTACGCGGAGCCAGGCCGGTACGTCGTCCAGGTCGAGGAGCCCGGCCGTGGCGACGTTGGCGCCGAGGGATGCGGCCAGGGCCACCAGGAACCACAGCCGCGGACCACCGGCCGCCCGTCCAGCCCGCTGCTGCCGGCGCATCCGGCGCCAGGCGGCGACCAGGAGAAGGTCGACGCTCACGGGGTAGGCCCACGCCTTCCAGCCGTCCTGTCCGGCCGCCGCGGCGAGGTCGTGCAGATGGGAGAAGGACAGGGCTCCGGCAATGACGGCCTGAACGATCACGGCGTCCACGCGGGACAGGTGGGCACGCATCGGCTCGGTCTCCCTCCGGCGTGGTCAGTCGGTGGACTTGAGCGAGTCGGCGTGCTCGCGGGAGAGGCGGGCCACCTCGACGGCCCCGGTGTCGCCGGGCGTGTGACGGGCGATGCGCTCCAGCAGGTCCGCCTTGCGGTCCATGAGCGCGGCGTACTCGGCGGAGGTGCGGTTCTGCCGGAGCGCGGCCAGGTCGGCGGTGAGCGCGCTGATCTCGGCGATGGAGGGACGTGACACGGGGCTTCCTTCCGGCTTAGGGCATGGGAGGGGTAGGGACGTGGCGTGAGACGGTCACGCCGACCGTGGGAAAGGGATCGCGGTTACTCGGTCAGCCGAGCCGTGGGTACGGCAGGCGCGGCCAAGGAAGGCGCGGCCGGTTCGGCGACGGCGGGCCGGAAGGCGTCGAGGCGGGGCAGTTCCGGGACCAGGCCCGAGTTGTCGCGGCAGACGGCCGCCGCGTCGTCGAGGGTGAGGTGGGGTGAGCGGACGCGGGACCAGCCGCCGGAGGAGTCGCCGACGACCGCGACGCCGGGCCGCTCGGCCGGGATGGAGGTTGCCGCCAGCGCCGCTTCCGGTGCGATGTCGCCGAGCGCCATGTTGGCGGACGTCTCGTCGTTGACGCGGTGGCAGACACGTCCGGTGAGCTGGGCGCGCAGCATGGTGGCGCCCTTGCCGAGTTCGGCGCCGAAGCGCTGCCCGCACACCTCCAGGTAGATGCCGGCCGCGCGGCCGAGCTGGGCGAGGCGGATGAGTTTGGTGACCATGGCGTCCCGCCGCTTCTCGTCGTCCTTGCTCGCGGCGAGGAAGAGTTCGGCGACCTCGTCGACGACGACCACGACCGGCACCGGCCGGTCCTTCTCGGGCAGGCCCCAGACGTCCGAGGTGAGTGCGGTGTCCGGACCGTTCCCGCCCGCCATGCCGATCAGGCGGAACCGTGCCTCCATCTCCTCCATCAGGACGTCGAGAAGGTCGTTGGCACGGTCCGGCGTGTCGGCCAGCGCCGACAACCGGGCTGCGAACGGCGCCAGTTCGACGCCCCACTTGCAGTCGATGCCGACGAGCGCGACAGGTTGCCGGGCCAGCCCGCACAGCAGGTTGCGCAGGTATACGGACTTCCCGGACTGTGTTGCACCGAGGATGAGTTCATGCGGCACGGTGCGGAAGTCCCGTACGTGCCAGTGCCCGTCTTCGCGCAGCGCCAGCGGCAGGGACAGCGGATCGGTGCGCGGCCAACGCCGCGGGGGCCGGACGTCGGAGAGGACGTCCCAGCCGACCAACCGCAGTTCCAGCCGCCCCGGCTTGGTGGGACGGACGTGCACGGCGTGCGCGCTCCAGGCGTGCCGCAGCCGGTCGGCCGAGGCGGCGAAGTCCTCGGGCGCCTGCCCGGCCGCCATGCGCAGCCGCATCACGAGCCCGGACCCGGCCGGCAGCGGCAGCGACCGGCGGGGCGGTACGGGAGCAGCCTGCCGCCCGATCATCCGGGCGGTGGCCCGGCGCATGGCCGAGGCGGGCACCGTCAGGCCGCAGGCGTCCATGGTGGCCCGGTACGTGGCGAGCACCCGCAGCGACACGGCCGGATACCCGACCAGCCACCAGAACAGGACCGGCAGCCGACGGCGCACCGCGACCAGCGCGGCCACCGACAGCAGGGCAGGCACCAGAACCCACAGGGCATCGGTCATGATGCTCAGCCCTGCACCGCAGCCGGAGCGCCGGCCATGACGGCGTCCGCACGGTAGGCGATGCCGTGCCGGGTACGGCCGCCGAACTCACTCTCCCAGGGCCGGGCCACGAGCCCGGACAGGAAGACCGCCGTACCCATGACCAGGCCGTCGCCGATGCCCTTCTCGGGCACGGTGACCTTGATCATGTCCGAACCGCCCTCGGCGATGAACACCAGCTCCAGGACCATGAGCCGGTCGTTGGTCACCGGGTCCACGGCCACCTCACCGGTCTGCCGGTCCCTCACCTTGACCTCGGGCAGCTTCGTGACCAGCAGAGTGGCGGACGAGGTGTCCACGGGGATGACACGCATTCTGTGAACCTCACCTGATCGGGCGTCCGTCACGGACGCCGGGCCGTTGATTACCCCCCTAGACAGCTCAGGGAGGCATCCACCCCAACTGTCTAGGGGGGTTGACGTGTACCGTAAACCGACACCCCGTCAACTGTCTAGGGGGGTATACGGTAGCCGTGTCGGCGGAGCGACCGGTTCTCTAAGAAAGCGTCAAGTGCAGAGCGGTGGCGTCATCGTGTGCCTTCCCCCGCGGCCAGCGTCGACCGTCAAGGTCGCTGTCCTCTGCCTCACGGGTCCGGCGGATCAGTTCGTCCGGGCCGGTGGAGTCGAGGAGGGCCGATACCTCGCCCCACGAGGCAAGCCGGAAGCGGTCCACCAGCCGTGTCGCGCCGTCGCTCAGCAGCGTCACCGAAGCCAGGGAGTCCAGCGGCGCCGTGCCGGTCAGCGCGTGCTCGGCCGCGAGCGGATCGGGACCCGCGATCCAGAAGCCGCCCGGCCGGTTCCGGAGAGACGTCAGGGCGTCCCGGTACTCGGCCAGTGCGGCGGCGTGTTCCGGCGAACCGGTGGGCAGCTCGTCGACAGGCCCACGAAGCGGGGCGCCGACCTCGTCCAGGCGCCGGTCGGTGATGACGGAAGAGCTCCCGTCCCGCTGCGCGAGGAGCAGTGACGAGTCACCGAGCACAAGGTGTTCGAGTTCTCCCCCACAGGCACGGACGGCAACGACCGTGCTGGTCGGACTGGCCCGGTACTCCAGGTCGCAGACGTCCTCGTGGAGCGAGCGGGTGATGCGGATGGAGTCGGCCAGGCACTCGGCGAGCGACCAGACTGGACGCGCGACGAGAGTGCGCAGCAGCAGCGCCCCCAGCGTCCCGGAGAACCAGGCGACGCCGTGCACACACCCGGTTTTCGCACCCTCCACGCCGGCGCCGTCGAGGAGCACGGCGGCATCAGGGGCGGCAGCGGCGAAGTCCTCGTTCTCACCGCCCGGCGTGGACGGCGAGGTGGCGAGGGTGAACCTCACTCCGCCGTCTCCTCGTCGTGACGGTAGAGCGGGCAGACCAGTTCGACGGATCGCGGCTCACTGGTCTCCGGGTCGTAGTCGACGCCTACCAGCGTGGAGAACCGGTTGTCTCCCACCTGACCCCACAGGGAGTTGAGTTCCGAGGCGAGCAACTGGACGACGCCGAGCGAGCCTTGTGTGTGGATACCGGCGACGGCCAGGAGCGAGCCGTTGCCGTCCGGACGCGGCAGCCGGCCGAGATAGCCGATGTCGTACGGCCGGGCCGGATCACCGTCCTGCCCCGACCGGTGCACGGTGCCGGTGAGCCGGTCCACGACCGTCCAGGGGCCGTCCTCCGCCTTCTCCCAGCTCAGCACAGGGTCTTGGGCATAGGTGTTCCACATGTCCTGTGACATGCGCGGCCCGCAGACGACGACCAGGCCGTCACGGTTCAGGTCGATCTCCCCGCTCACCGGTACATGCTCGGAGGTGACAGCGAGCCCGTACGACCGCGCCAGGTCCTCCAGGCGCTTGCCGGAACTGACGTCGTCCACGGCCACGACCGTGCGCCCGCGTTCGTCGTCCCGCCGCAGCGGCGTCGCGACCGTGACGGCCCCCGACCCGAGGAACGCGCCCTCGGGCGCCGGGCCGGTATGGCGGATCTGGTGGATGCGCCCGCGGCTGAGGCCGGCCTTCACCGCGATCTGCGCGTACGACAGCCCTTGAGCATGGAGGTCCTGCACCACGCGGCGCCGCAGCCGAGCGAGTTCGGTGACCTCCTGCTGCGCGTCGGCCAACCGCGTCGTGACCTCACGCAGGAGCAGGTACGGATCATCGATCGCCATGATCCGCTGCAACTCGTCCGACATGCGCTCACCTCCTTGCCTCACCCGAGAGTCTAGGCCCCTAGACGAAACGGGCAGGAGCGGCCGACCCGACCGGACGCCGATCACATGGAGGCCGGACCGGCGCCGAGGCACCCCGCGAGGGGTCATTCCCCGCCGCCCGCCCAGCGGCCGGGGTGGAGCAGGCTGGAGGCGGTCACACCCCCTCCGGCACAAGATCAGCCCACACCGAGAAACCCTGCGACAGAGTCTTGGTGCCCCAGTCCTTCGCACAGGCCGCCACCAGCATCAGCCCGCGGCCTCCCTCTTCCAGGCTGGTCGCGTCCCGCATCGTCGGAGCGCTGTCGCCGCCCTGGTCGATCACCTCGATACGCACGAAGTCCGCGCCGAAGCCGACGACCACGAGGAACCAGCCGCCGGCCTTGCCACTCAGCGAGTGGCGCACGGCGTTGGCCGCCAGCTCCCCGACGATCAGGGCCCCCTCGTCGACGCACTCCCACTCCTCAAGTAACGCGGATACGAAGTGACGGGCTTCGGCGACTTGTTCGGGCAGGCCAGGGAAGGCACGACACCACTTGGTGAGCACGGCAACACTCCTCGTCTAGAGGGCTAGACAGCACGAGCAGCAGAGTATTCCCGCCAGGGGCACCGATCTAGGCATTCAAAGGAATTATTCCCCTACCGAGTGATGGCGGTCCCTCAGCCCGCGAAACTCACCCATCACCCGCATCAGCAGGTCTCGCACCTCACCGCCGAAGACCGCCGCGCCCTCGAACCGGCTGAACATCTCCTCGCACCGAGCAAGGTCATCTTCCTCGGTAGAAACCCGCTCACCCGGGAACACCTCCACCACGACAGACCGCCGGTCACAGAGTGTGAAGCCGTACCGGGGCAGCACCGGCACCGGTCGACGCCACGGGATGATCCCGAGCCGCACCGTGTCCAGACTCTCGACGGCCAACAGTCGATCAAGCTGGGCGAGCATCAGCGACGGCGTCCCCGGCCACGTCCGCAACACCGCCTCCGTCAGCACGAACACCGACTCGCGCCCCGGCTCGTACAGCAGACCCTGACGCTCCACCCGAGCCGCGACGGCCCGGCCTACCGCCTCAGCGTCCAACTCCGGTGACGTCAGGAAGACCTGACGGGCGTACTCGGCGCTCTGGAGCATGGCCGGCAGGACCACGCACTGAAAGGAACGCACCAGCCGAGCACCACGGACCGCCTCATCCACGACGAGCCCCGCGGAGACGTCCCCATCGGAGCCGGAACCGGTCTCCACGGCAGCCTCAACCGCAGCCAGCAGCGCGCGAACCTCACCGGCCGTCGACTCATCGAGCCCAAGCGCCCCGGACAACCGATCCAGCACATCGGGGCTTGGGACCATACGCCCGTTCTCCACCTTGGAAACCGTCGGCTGACCCACACCAGCCTGCTGCGCCAGAGCGGCACCCGTCAGGCCGACATCCGCACGGAGAACCCGAAGCCGTGCCCCCAGCACCCTCATCCGCTCGCGCCGCTCACTCCCCATACCCAGGGTTCTACACCACGAGCCAGCAGCCACCAGGCACAAGAGCAGCATCAACGACCAGCAGCACGAGCGTGATTCAAAGTCTCCCTACGGGTTCAAGTCGGCTCGCTCCGCTCGCCGCGCGCGGCCCGGCCCCCGGCCGGGCCTGCGCTCCTGCCTCCGTCCCGCTCCAGCCCGGCCGGCGCCCGTGCCGCGCTCACGGCAATCAGTCGCCTGATGCCAGAGAAGGGGTACGTCGTGGCTGGGGCGGTCGGCTCCGCGGCTTTACGGAGCCACTTTGGCGCGAGCCTCGAAGATCATGGCCCCAACGTCGTGCTTTACCGGGCAGGTCCACAGACTGCCCGACGCGCCGGAAGCTTACGGGGCCATGATCACTCGCGCCAAAGCAGCGCCACCCCAAAGCCGCTCCACCGACCTGATGCTGCGCCTACAGGAAAGTCCAGACACGGGAATCAAATCTTCAAATACGCATCCGCCGAAGCCGCATTTTTCAGCTGGTCTGCATAAGTATCGATGAGGAGTCGAACGCCATCAATGCGATCCTTGACGTCTACCGCATCAAAGCTGACCAGCTCCCCATGAGCAACCTGATTCCGCGCCAAGACAATTCTTTGGTCAATGAATACGCTACGGGTTTCATAGAGTGGAAGAATGTCCAACCCGACACCCTGAACGATCTCTTTAAAGACATTGGAGGAGAGATTACTCTCAGTGTCTATGCATTTGTCCGGGGGGACCGAAAAAACTTCTGCACGCCGAGCGTCAATCTCTTGCAAAAGCTCACCCAGGTACCTCGTCTTCACGCTGTTTGAGGCTCTCTTAAAGGTCGAGAGTACGTATGCGGCTTGGAAAGGGAACTTGAGGTCAGCGACTTTGATCCCTGCACCGTTAATGAATTTCACGTAGTCGCCACTTCCGCGCTTGACGAAGCCTTCCCAGTGGGCGTAAGCGAGGACTACAGCAGACCTCGCAATACAGCTTAGTCGGTGGGGGTCGGGGTTCTGCTCCGAGACCATAATGCTCAGGTTTGAGAGCTCGACCTTTCTTCGTGCTAGCTGGCGGTCAATGCTCTCGATGAATCGCGTCGGATCCACGAATCCCCCAGTCAGGCAGAAAATAGTTGACGCCCGTAAGGAATGGTCCTCTTCATCCGCTGGTCGGCTCGTTGCCCAGTCGCGTGTCCGGGCGCGAATGCCGGGTCATTCCATAGCATCTCGCGGGCGAGCCGCACGTCTTCCGCCCCAAGCGAGAGCTCAGGGGCGTAGTACCCCAAACCGAGAGCAAGCACTTCAAAGGCAGTAGAGGAAAAAGCGCCTTCCGTACGCCCCGTGGTGGGGTTCAACTTGCGCATCGTGTCACCCCCGAGAGCATCGTTCAGCATTCTGAAGCAAATACCGAAAGCTTCCTCCTCCGCCCGGAGTTCAGCGTAGCTCTTCTCAACGATGGACAGAATCTCCGAGGAAAGGAAATCTCCGATATTTCCAATACTGGAGATTCTATCTTCAGGCAACGAGCGCAATGTGATGAATCGAAGAGCGAGCTCCAGGTGGTACTGCTCTTTGATGAGTCTTTCTGGCAGATTCAGCACGTCCTTGAAATCCTTCGATGACGCCGCCTCCTGAAGCCAATCGAAGTGGGTTCTGCTGAGACTTACAAGGAGGCAGTTTCGGAGTTCCTGGGGGGTTGCGATGCTGCCGTAAGAGTTGAGGCGCTGAAAGAGGTCGTACTTGGCCCGATTATCGCTCTCACGCTTAATAATCTTTACGTCGATGCGGGACCGTTTAAAGTCGAGCTGCTGAGCGCGCGTTAGCGCCTTCTCCGCCTCCTCGAAGCGTTCATAAGCCACCCCGTCGAGGCTGGTCAAGAATGGTGCAGCCTCGCAAACAAAAGGCTCTACAAGCTCACCTTCGTCATCTCGGAGGATTCCCATGAACTGAAAAATCGTGGACAGCCTCTGCACTCCGTCTACTACATCCCAAACGCCCTCCTCGTTCTGAGCAACAAATATGCTCGGCAAAGGGATGCCGAGCAGAACACTCTCAATCAACTTAGTCCTCTGGGCGCCAGACCACCTGAAGATGCGTTGAAATTCCGGATGGATATCCATCTCCCCATCGCGATAGAGATTCGCGATCTCACTAATTGACATTGGGTACGAGTCGGTAGTGATTCGCTGTCGATAGATTTCGAGTTCGGATTCCAGCGTCATTCCGCGATGCTAGCATTCACAAGCTCTAGAAGTCTCTAGTTCTTCTGGAATGTCACCCCACGAGGCCAGCCCGGTTGAGGTCAGCATCTGTCGGTTGCTCAAGGCAGGGTCGGCATCCCCGGGACCCAGTGGTCCGAGACCCCTTGGTCGCCGTGCTCCTCGGCCAGACCGTCGAACCGACGAATCGCTCCCGCGGGAGGCCACCAGCCCACCCTGACAACGCCCCCTGTTTCTGTGTCCTGCGCCCCCAGCAGACGTGCCCGAACCGTGCCAGGTCGTAGGGGAAGCCACGGGGAACATCGGGGAGCGCAGCCCGCGGGCTTCAGTCGCTGACATCGTTCCGCCGCAGGTCAGCGAGCTCCTCGCTCACCAAGCACCCAAGCTGATGGCTCAGGCGTTGTTGTTACGGGCTGGCCGTCACGGCTTGCTCTGGTCGACGGCGTGTCAGCGTGGCTAAGGCCGGTGGGGGTGCAGCGAGACATACGCGTGCGTGGTCGGTCGGCGCACCCGCCGTCGTGGCTGACTGTCGGCGGCTGAGGTTCAGGCGGGGCCCATCGAGGGTGCCGGCCGTCAGTCGAGTGCGGCGAAGCTGGGCCGTCCCTGGGCCGTCCGGCGTCACTCAACAGTGGCCAATGACGACCAACGACGAACACTAGGCGCACGGCCCCACCGCCCCCGACCAGCAAAGACCCAGCTCACCAAGATCCCCGACAAGACCCAGGGCAAGAAGAAGTAGCCTTCCCCTCCCGGGCCCCCTGTCTGCGGTTTTCTCGCCGGCAGGGGGCCCGCTGCTGTGCCCGGGCCCTCCCGGGGCCGTCAGACTCGGGTGATGCGGCGTACCAGTGGGACACGCACCGGAAGGCGACCACGGGTAGCGGATGCCGGGCCCTGCGGGGCGGGCATCCGCTCTCTTTGACAGGTACTCGAAGCGAGAGCACCCTGGAAATGCCCTTAATGTCCGATTAGTTCTCCGTGGTCGGAGGTGCAGGGGAATGCGTCGCAGGATCGTAGCCGCCTTGTCGGCAGGGATCGCGGGACTCGCACTCGGTGTGATGCCGGCGACAGGGGCGTACGCCGCGAGCCAGGTCACAGCTGATCGTGGCTGTTCCGATTGGAGGGGTGGGGGCTGCGGTCACTACGGCGACCACCGCGACTACAGGTACCACGATCGGTACTACGACAACCGGTACTACGACAACCGGTACTACCACGACGGGTACGACAACGGGGGGTACTCAGGCGATCGGTACTACCACGACGGGTACTCAGGCGATCGGTACTACCACGACGGCTTCTACGGGAGCTTCCACGCCTGGTGATCGCCGTCGCCGCGCGTCCGGGCGGGGCAGCGAGCGCGAGCAGCGCCGGAAGCGCCGCCGCGGCGGGGGTTTTCGCTGCTGGTACCGCGTCAGGCAGGGTCTGCCCGTCAGCAGCGACGGGGCGAACGTTGCCTGACGCGGCACCAATATGCCTGCATGACCGTGCGTCTGGCGATGATCACACCGGACAACGTGGAGGCCGCACTGCGGATCCGGGTGCGACCGGAGCAGCAGAGGCACGTCGAGCCCGTCGCGGTTTCGCTCGCCGAGGCGTACGCCTGGGGCGACACGGCATGGCCGCGGCTGATCCTCGACGGGGACAGAACCGTGGGCTTCCTCATGGCGTTCATCGGCATCCCGTGGAATCCGGCCGTGGACCCCGGGGACCGGCGCAGCGGTCTGTGGCGGCTGAACATCGCGGCGGACGAGCAGAGTCGGGGCTACGGGCGCTTCGCGGTGGGCGCGGTCGGCGAGGAGATCGGGCGGCGCGGCGGAGATCGTCTCTTCACGACCTGGGAGCAGGGGGAGTCCGGTCCCGGGGCATTCTACACGAAGCTCGGCTTCCGGAGCACCGGCGAGACCAGCGGTGGCCAGACCGTCGGCGTGCTGGATCTGACCCACGCCTCCTGAACACCGCACGCCGCTCCTGGGATCAGCGGGCCCGGGCGTCTTGACCGCGCAGCCCCGGGCCAGGGTCCTGGGCGAACGGGATGCCCGGGCCCGGGATGCCTGGCACCGCCGCCCGAGGAGACCCGGGGACCCCGCCGAGAACCGAGGACACCCGTCCCGGGGGCGCAATGCGGCCGGGCGGTACGACCGGCGAACGGTGCCGGGGCGGGCCCCTTCGTACGCTCTGCAACTCGGCAGCCGCACCGATACGGTGCGCCGGACTGGGCAGCCGGGGCCGGGGCCGGGCTCGGAGCCGGAGCCGGGGCCGGAACTGCAGCCCACATCCGGAGCCGGGGCCGGAGCCGCAGCCCGCATCCGCAGCCGCGGGCACCGGGCAACGGGAGCCGGCTCGGCTGCCGGGACTCGTCGGCCGGGACCTCCCGGATCGGGTGGGTCCTGGGGGAGTCGGGCACCGGATTCCCGGTCCGGCTACGCGCCCTCGACCCGCGTCTCCGGCTGGATCTCGTCGGCGTGCTCACCGGTGACCAGGTAGACGACGCGCTTGGCGACCGCGACCGCGTGGTCGGCGTACCGCTCGTAGTAGCGCCCGAGCAGGGTGACGTCGACCGCGGTCTCGATGCCGTGCTTCCACCGGTCGTCGATCAGGTGGGTGAAGAGCGTGCGGTGCAGCAGGTCCATCTCGTCGTCGTCGTTCTCCAGCTGGAGCGCCAGGTCGACGTCCTTGGTGATGATGACCTCGGCGGCCTTCGCCATCAGACGCTGTGCGAGCTGCCCCATCTCCAGGATGGTCGCGTGCAGGTCCCGCGGTACCGCCGAGTCCGGGAAGCGCAGCCGGGCCAGCTTGGCCACGTGCTGGGCCAGGTCGCCGGAGCGTTCGAGGTCCGCGCTCATCCGCAGCGAGGTCACCACGATGCGGAGGTCCGTCGCGACCGGCTGCTGGCGGGCCAGCAGGGCTATCGCCCGGGCCTCCAGGTCGTGCTGCAGATCGTCGACCTTCTGGTCCGCGGCGATCACACTCTCCGCGAGCTTGAGGTCGGCGTCGAGCATGGCCGTGGTGGCGCGCCCGATAGCCGAGCCGACCAGCCTGGCCATCTCGACGAGACCCTCGCCGATCGAGTCAAGTTCCTCATGGTACGCGTCCCGCATGGGTTCCCTCTCTTGAATGCGTCAGGGGTCCGGGTGACTGAACCCCCACGCTCCCACGTTCCGTCCGCAACGCGTCCGGATCCACCTTCCCAGGTGAACCGATCCCTTCCCCTCGGTGAACTCTGAGCGACGACTGTTCGAGGTGCCACTCGGATGGCTGGGAGAGCCACGGCGAGCGTGCATAACCTGGATGCATGGACGTGAACGCGGCGGTCGCCGCATTGGCCGCGATCGCCGGGGTGTGCACCGGCGTGATCGCCATGCTGGCGTTCCGCTGGAGCGAGCGCGACCAGGCAAGACCCACCCGAAGCTCCCTGCACACGGAGGCCGTGCTGCCCCCCGGAGTCGACACCGTGCTGTCCGTGCTGCGCTCGTCGGCGGTCGTCCTCGACGAGAGCGACTCCGTCGTCAAGGCCAGCTCGGCCGCCTACGCGCTCGGGCTCGTCAGAGGCGGGAAGCTGGCGGTCGAACCCATGCTGCACATGGCCCGCGACACCCGCCGTGACGGCGAGATACGGCAGGTCGAACTCGACCTGCCGCGGCGCGGCACCGGGCGGGGCGAGGCCCTCGCGGTCTCCGCCCGGGTCGCCCCGCTCGGCTCGCGCCTGGTGCTGCTCCTCGTCGAGGACCTCACCGAGGCCCGGCGCATAGAAGCGGTGAGGCGCGACTTCGTCGCCAATGTGAGCCATGAGCTCAAGACCCCGGTCGGCGCGCTGTCGCTGCTCTCCGAGGCCGTCATGGACGCCTCCGACGATCCCGACGCCGTCACCCGCTTCGCGGGCCGGATGCAGATCGAGGCGACCCGGCTCACCAACCTCGTACAGGAGCTGATCGACCTCTCCCGGGTGCAGAACGACGACCCCCTGGAGGACGCCGAGCCCGTACGTGTGGACGAGCTGGTGGCCGAGGCCATCGACCGGTCCCGCCACGCGGCTTCCACCAAGCACATCACCATGGCCGTCGGGAGCACCGCCACGGCCGACGGCGCCGGTACCGCGGGCCTGCACGTGTGGGGCCATCGCGGCCAGCTGGCGGCGGCCCTCGGCAATCTCGTCGAGAACGCCGTCAACTACTCCCCGGCTCGCACCCGCGTCGGGATCGCCGCGCGCCGTGTCACCGCACCCGGCGGGGACCAGATCGAGATCGCCGTGACCGACCAGGGCATCGGGATCTCGGAGAAGGACCGCGAGCGGATCTTCGAACGCTTCTACCGCGTCGACCCCGCCCGCTCCCGCGCGACCGGTGGCACCGGCCTGGGCCTGGCCATCGTCAAGCACGTGGCCGCCTCGCACGGCGGGGAGGTCACGGTGTGGAGCACCGAAGGACAGGGCTCCACCTTCACCCTGCGGTTGCCGGAGGCCGGCTCCGTCAGGGACCGTACCCGGGGCCGGGGCGGCGACCAGGCCGGCCACGGACCGTACGACTCCGATCCAGCTCCCGACCCAGCTCCCGATTCCGGCTCCGGCTCCGATTCCGGCTCCGATTCGGATTCAGATTCCGGCCCGGACCCCGACTCCGACTCCGACCCGGATTCCCGTTCCCGTTCCCGTTCCGCTCCCGTTTCCGGGGCCGCATCCCGCCACCGCGGAGGCCCCGGTGCGGGGGCGGACCACCACCCGGAGCGGGGCCCCGATTCCCCCTGCGGTCCTGATCCTCGGACCACACCACGCGAACCACTGCCTGCCCCGGAGGTCCTTCCGTGACCCGAGTGCTTGTCGTCGAGGACGAGGAATCCTTCAGCGACGCTCTTTCCTACATGCTCCGCAAGGAGGGCTTCGAGGTCGCCGTCGCGACCACCGGGCCCGAGGGGCTCGACGAGTTCGAGCGCAACGGAGCCGACCTCGTCCTGCTCGACCTGATGCTGCCCGGACTCCCCGGTACGGAGGTGTGCCGTCAGCTGCGCGGCCGGTCCAACGTTCCGGTGATCATGGTCACGGCAAAGGACAGCGAGATCGACAAGGTCGTCGGTCTGGAGATAGGAGCCGACGACTATGTGACGAAGCCCTTCTCCTCGCGGGAGCTGGTGGCCCGCATCCGTGCGGTACTGCGCCGCCGCGGCGAGCCGGAGGAGGTCGCGCCGGCGGCACTTGAGGCCGGACCGGTGCGGATGGACGTCGACCGCCATGTCGTCACGGTGTCGGGCGGGAAGGTCGACCTTCCGCTGAAGGAGTTCGACCTCCTGGAGATGCTCCTGCGCAACGCGGGCCGCGTCCTGACCCGGATGCAGCTGATCGACCGCGTCTGGGGGGCGGACTACGTCGGCGACACCAAGACCCTCGACGTGCACGTCAAGCGCCTCCGGGCCAAGATCGAGCCCGATCCGGGCGCTCCGCGCTATCTGGTGACGGTGCGTGGTCTGGGCTACAAGTTCGAGCCGTAGGCGGGGGTGCGGTTCGATCCGTAGACCGGGCTGCGGTTGCGGTTGCGGATCGGTGCCGCGGGCCGTGCACCGGGGATCCGGCCGTACCGGGAGTCGGTCGTGGAGCGGGGATCCGGCGGTGGACCGGGGATTCGGCCCTACCCGGGTCCCGGCCGTGGAGCCGGGGCCCGGACGGGACCGCTCCAGGGCCGTGGCGCGGCTCCGAACCCCCGGTCGCGCCGAACACGCTCCGAGGCGGCCCCACCGGGTGATCCCGGGGGGCCGCTTTCGTCTCCCGGTGCGGGCCGGTGTGCCGGACGGCGGCCCGCCGCGAGGGCGCGCCGCCCGTGCGGGGGGTTCAGGCCGTACGGGCGCGAGGACGCCGTGCGCGGGCTCACGCCGGCTTCCGGGCCAAGCGACCACCACACCCGAAGACGGGGGCATTGCGAGGACGCCGTGTCGCGGGCTCACACGCCCCCGGGACCTCGTCGCGGACGGCTCGAGAACTCGGGGACGCCCTGCGCGCTGGCCTGCGCGTCGCGGAGCGGGTGGTTCACCCGCCGCGCGCGAGGGGTGTCAGTGGCCCGGGTCCTGGGACGCGGACGCGGAGTCCGACGGGGTCGGCTCGCCGCCGTGCTCGCCGCCGTCCTCCGCGGCGCCGTGGCCACCGTCCTCGCCGCCCTCGGCCTCGTCGCCGTGGGCGCCGCCCTCGGCCGGTGCGGAGCCGGTCGGGCTGGCGGTCGTGGGCTCGGGCAGGTTGGACGGCCCGTAGTCGCGGTAGAAGTCGGCGGCGGGGACGACGAACGCGTCGATCGGGACGTCGCCGGTCTCGCTGAAGCGGAAGACGATCCGCTGGACGTCGCCGAGGCGGCCGGCCTCGTCGCTGTTCTCGATGATGCCCGAGGCGTTGCCCTTGCCGCCCAGGACGACCGAGCCGCCGGGAGCGACCGTGATCGGGCCGGAACCGGTGGCGGGGGACAGCCTGACCGGGTTCTGGGTGCCCGGGAGCGTGACGGAGTCGAGCGTCTGCGCCTCGGTGCCGTCGTTGAACAGGGTCGCGGACACCGCGGCCTCGCCCTGGACTCCGGGCTGCGGCTGAGTGATCACCGTCGCGTTCTGGATCTTGATGTCGCCCACCGAGGTCTCGGCGTTGTCCGGCCTGACGCCGAGCGTCTGCGCGTTGTTGCCCGCGGCGCATGCGGAGAGGGAGGCGATCGGGATCAGGAGGGCGGTGGCGGCGAGGGCGCCGCGTCGAAGGCTGCTGCTCACGGCGGCGGCATCTCCTAGGACGTACGGACGGGGTGAAGATCGGTCAGCGGGCTTAGGTTACCGACCCCTCGTCGGCGCCCCGCACCCGACCCGCCCCGAGGTGGCCCGACCCGCCCCGAGGCGGCGTGACCGGAGGCGACCCGAGGCGGCCCCGGCGCACTTCCGCGGCCGGATGCCGACCCCGTGCCCGGCCGGATTTCATCGGCCGTTCGGATAAGCCGCCGTGATCAATTCCGCGGTCTCGCGCATTCCTCCGGAAATCCCCCGCGGTGCACGACGGGCTTCCGCGTCCATGATGATCAATTCGGATTCCCTCCCAGGCGGCCCGCCGGACGGGTGACCGAGCCTCGAACGGAGTAGGCGAAGTAGACTGCTGGGAACCTGGCAAATCGGGACTTTCACCCACTTCGGGGAGGGGGGAGGGGCGTGCGGCGCCCGGGTTTCCAGGCGGCCGCGCAGCCGCTCCCACCTGCGAATACCCCCCTCCGGAAGCCGCCCGCAGCACGTTCGTGTTGCTGTTGTCAAGCCCCGAGATATGCCCTGACCTGCGAAAACGCCATTCAGAAGAAGCGGTTCTCGTGTTACCCTGGATAGCCACGGAAGGGGTACCTGTCACATGACGTTCAAGGTTGGCGACACCGTGGTCTATCCCCATCACGGGGCCGCGCTGATCGAGGCCATCGAAACTCGCCAGATCAAAGGCGTGGACAAGACCTACTTGGTGCTCAAGGTCGCCCAGGGCGACTTGACGGTTCGTGTGCCGGCGGACAATGCGGACCTCGTCGGTGTGCGCGACGTGGTCGGTCAGGACGGACTGGACCGGGTCTTCGACGTGCTGCGCGCGCCGTACGCCGAGGAGCCGACGAACTGGTCCCGTCGCTACAAGGCAAATCTCGAGAAGCTCGCCTCCGGCGACGTCATCAAGGTCGCCGAAGTGGTGCGTGACCTGTGGCGCCGCGAGCGAGAGCGCGGTCTCTCCGCCGGGGAGAAGCGCATGCTGGCCAAGGCCCGCCAGATCCTGGTCAGCGAACTGGCTCTCGCGGAGAACACCAACGAGGACAAGGCCGAGGCCCTGCTCGACGAGGTCCTGGCGTCCTGACGCGTGTCCTGCTGTGCAGCGGGGCCCGAGGCCGGAAGTGCGGCATCGGGCCCGTTCCACGGTGCAGAACCGAATGCAGCGGTGCCCGCTGACCCAGCTGGAAGGTTGTGTCGCCGGGCACTGCGGCGTGTTCATCCCATCGCCGGGCGCCCTCACCGTGCCGTTCCCCGCTGTGTGTCCCCCGTCCCCCCGTCCCCGTCTTCCGGGTCCTTCCGGGTCCTTCCGGCCGCCCTCCTGATGTGCCGCGCCGGGCGGACCGCCGGCTCGACCGGTTGTCACGGAAGGGTCCGGTCGAGGGCGCCGCGCCCGGCACTCCCCGGCGCTCGGCCGGGGGTACGCCCAGGCCATACCCATGTCGGCTGAGGGAACAAACCTGGCCATGTCAATTCTCCCCGGACATGCCGAAAAAGGGGGGCCCTTCCTTTCCGGCTCGGCGGCGTCCGGTGGATTCCCGCGATTGATCTCCGGAGTGGAACCCATGTCAGAACAGACGCGTGCGGGCCGCACCGCCGCGGTGATTCCCGCGGCCGGCCGGGGCGTAAGGCTCGGTCCCGGCGCACCCAAGGCGCTCCGCGCGCTGGGCGGCACCCCCATGCTGATCCACGCGGTACGCGCCATGGCCGCCTCGCGCGCCGTCTCGCTCGTCGTCGTGGTGGCACCGCCGGACGGCGCCCCCGAGGTCAAGAACCTCCTCGACGCTCACTCCCTGCCGGAACGCACCGACTACCTGGTCGTACCGGGCGGTGACACCCGTCAGGAGTCCGTCCGCCTCGGCCTCGAGGCGCTGCCCGAGGGCATCGGCAGCGTCCTCGTCCACGACGCCGCCCGGCCGCTCGTGCCCGTCGACACCGTCGACGCCGTGATCGCGGCGGTCCTCGACGGGGCACCCGCCGTCGTCCCCGCCCTGCCGCTCACCGACACCGTCAAGGAGGTCGAGCCCGGGGAGAAGGGCGAGCCGGAGCCCGTCGTCGCCACACCCGAGCGCGCCAGGCTGCGGGCGGTGCAGACGCCGCAGGGCTTCGACCGCGACACGCTCCTGCGCGCCCACCGGACCGTCGCCGTCGCCGGTGACGGCGCCACCGACGACGCGGGGATGGCCGAGCGCCTCGGCACCCCGGTGGTGGTCGTGCCCGGGCACGAGGAGGCGTTCAAGGTGACCCGACCGCTCGACCTGGTACTCGCCGAGGCCGTGCTCGCCCGCAGGAGGGCCAACGATGGCTTCTGACCCGCCCGTGCCGCCCGGGCGGCCGGCGGCGCCGCCGGCCGTACTGCCGCTCGTCGGCATCGGCACCGACGTCCACGCCTTCGAGCAGGGCCGCGAGCTGTGGTGCGCGGGACTCCGCTGGGAGGACTCCGGCGGCTGGGGCCTCGCCGGCCACTCCGACGGGGACGTGGCCGCGCACGCCGCGTGCGACGCCCTGTTCTCCGCCGCGGGCGTCGGCGACCTCGGGGCGCACTTCGGCACCGGCAGGCCCGAGTGGTCCGGCGCCTCCGGCGGCACGCTGCTCGCCGAGGCGGCCAGGATCGTGCGCGCCGAGGGCTTCGAGATCGGCAATATCGCGGTCCAGGTCATCGGCGTACGCCCGAAGATCGGCAGGCGACGTGACGAGGCGCAGAAGGCGCTGAGCGCCGCGGCCGGCGCGCCCGTCTCCGTCTCGGGCACGACGACCGACGGCCTCGGGCTGACCGGCAGGGCCGAAGGACTGGCCGCGATCGCCACGGCCCTCGTCTTCCGCGCGTCCTGAGTGGTACGGGACGCCCGTCGGGGTATGGGCTTGCCGGGGAAGCAGTACCTGTCAGCGCCTGCCAGTACCCGGCAGTAGCTCGATTCCCGGCGAGCCCGTCCGCGGACGCGGTTGTGACGCCAACGAAACCCCCCGCACGCGCCCCGGCGTGCCGAAGCCCTGGAGGACCGCACTGTGACCGCCGTACTCAGCGAGAAGCTCAAGGAGATCCTCGACGGCCCCGTGTTCGTCGATCTCGCCACCATCCAGCCCGACGGCAGCCCCCAGGTCTCCCCCGTGTGGGTCAAGCGCGACGGCGACGAACTGCTGATCTCCACGACCCTCGGCCGGCGCAAGGAGAGGAACCTCCGGCGCGACCCGCGTGCGAGCGTGGTCGTCCAGCCCTTCGACGCGCCGTACACCTACGCCGAGGTCCGCGGCACCGTCACGCTCACCGAGGAGGGCGGGCAGGAGCTGATCGACGAGCTGTCGATGAAGTACACCGGCAAGCGGTACGCGGAGTTCAACCCGGAGGCGGGCGAGGACGCACCGCGCGTGGTGGTGCGGCTCACCCCGCGGAAGATCGTCGGCAGGCTCTAGTGCCGCGTCGGGCGGGGTCTTCCCGTCGGGGAGCGTCGCGATGGGGAGGAGCGTCGCGGCGGGGCAAGCGTTGCCTGGCGCGGCACCGGCCGGTGGCCGGGGCGTGCTGTGAAAGCCCCCCTGGCCCGCGACGCCCGGCCCGCACGCTCGCCGCGTTGTCGCGGTCGTCGGAGTACGTCCAGTACGAGGCTGATCCTCCAGTACGAGGCTGATCCTCCCCGGGGGCGCCCGTGAGCGGCGGCCGCGGGCCACGGCCCGCGGCCGCCGGACGCCACCGGGTGCCCGCGTCCCGCGGAGGGCGCGGGGCACCGCCACCGGCCCACTACTCTTGACGCGTGACTATTCGGCTGTACGACACCGGCGCCCGGCAGATCCGCGACTTCGTCCCGCTCGTGCCGGGCTGCGTCTCGATCTACCTGTGCGGCGCGACCGTGCAGTCCGCCCCGCACATCGGGCACATCAGGTCCGGACTCGACTTCGACATCATGCGCCGCTGGTTCGAGTACCGCGGCTACGAAGTCACGTTCGTCCGCAACGTGACGGACATCGACGACAAGATCATCACCAGGGCCGCCGACCAGGGGCGCCCCTGGTGGGCCATCGGCTACGAGAACGAGCGCGCCTTCACGGCGGGCTACCAGGCCCTCGGCTGCCTGCCGCCCACCTACGAGCCGCGTGCCACCGGCCACATCCCCGAGATGGTCGAGATGATGCGCGTCCTGATCGAGCGCGGGCACGCCTACGAGTCCGACGGCAACGTCTACTTCGACGTGCGCTCCTTCCCCGGCTACCTCGAACTCTCCAACCAGGACATCGGCGACCTGCGCCAGCCCTCCGGAGACAACGAGACCGGCAAGCGCGACCCGCGCGACTTCGCCATGTGGAAGGCGGAGCGCCCCGGCGAGCCGTCCTGGGAGACCCCCTGGGGCCCCGGCCGGCCCGGCTGGCACCTGGAGTGCTCGGCCATGGCCCACAAGTACCTCGGCTCCGCCTTCGACATCCACGGCGGCGGCCTCGACCTGGTCTTCCCCCACCATGAGAACGAGATCGCGCAGGCCAGGGCCTTCGGCGACGACTTCGCGTCCTACTGGGTGCACAACGCCTGGGTGACCATGAGCGGCGAGAAGATGTCGAAGTCGCTCGGCAACTCGGTCCTGGTGAGCGAGATGGTCGGGAACTGGCGGCCCATCGTGCTGCGCTACTACCTCGGCACCCCCCACTACCGCTCGATGATCGAGTACAGCGAGGAGGCCCTGCGCGAGGCCGAGTCGGCTTTCGCGCGGATCGAGGGCTTCGTCCAGCGGGTCACCGAGAAGGCGGGGCGGACGGTGCCGCCCGCCGCCGAGGTGCCGCCCGCGTTCGCCGAGGCCATGGACGACGACCTCGGTGTCCCGCAGGCGCTCGCGATCATCCACACCACCGTCCGCCAGGGCAACTCGGCCCTGGCCGCCGACGACAAGGAGGAGGCCGTCGCCCGGCTCGCCGAGGTGCGCGCCATGCTCGGCGTCCTCGGCCTCGACCCGCTCGACCCGCACTGGGCCGGCGAGGCCGACCGCGGCGAGGACCTGCACGGTGTGGTCGACTCCCTCGTCGGGCTCGTGCTCCAGCAGCGGGAGTCCGCGCGGGCCCGCAAGGACTGGGCCACCGCGGACGCGATCCGCGACCGGCTCAACCAGTCCGGGCTGGCCGTCGAGGACGGCCCCGACGGCCCCCGCTGGACACTCGCGCCCCGCTGACCAGCGACAGTGTGCCGCCCGGCCGCCCGGGCGGCACACTTTCCTAAGTACGTACACACGCACACGGGATCCGGACGTCATCGCCCGGAGCCCACGAGCATTCAGGGAAACAGGTAGTCATGGCCGGGAACAGCCAGCGCAGGAACCGCCGTACGTCCAACAAGAAGGGCGCGACGGTCGGCAGCGGTGGCAAGCGGCGCCGTTCCCTCGAGGGCAAGGGGCCGACCCCGCCGGCGTCCGCGCGCAAGGGCCATGCGAAGAACCGCATCGCCAACGCCAAGGCCAAGCAGGCCCAGCGCCGCCCCGTCGCCCGCCGCGGCGGCAAGGGGTCGTCCGAGATGGTCGTCGGCCGCAATCCCGTCTTCGAGGCGCTGCGCGACGGCGTGCCCGCGACGACCCTGTACGTCCAGCAGTTCATCGACAACGACGAGCGGGTGCGCGAGGCGCTGCACCTCGCCGGGCAGCGCGGCACCATCAACCTGATGGAGGCGCCGCGCGCCGAGCTGGACCGGATGACCAACGGGCTCAACCATCAGGGCCTGGTCCTGCAGGTCCCGCCGTACGAGTACGCCCACCCCGAGGACCTCGCGGCCGCCGCCTTCGACGACGGCGAGGACCCGCTGATCGTCGCCCTCGACGGGGTCACCGACCCGCGCAACCTGGGCGCGGTCGTCCGCTCCGTCGCGGCGTTCGGCGGCCACGGCGTGGTCGTCCCGGAGCGCCGCGCCGCCGGGATGACGGCCGGTGCGTGGAAGACCTCGGCGGGTACCGCCGCTCGGACCCCGGTCGCCCGGGCCACCAATCTGACCCGGGCCCTGGAGGGCTACCAGAAGGCCGGCATCACCGTGGTCGGCCTGGCCGCGGACGGCGAGGTCGAGGTCGGGGAACTGGAGGCCCTCGACGGCCCGGTCGTCATCGTCGTCGGCAGCGAGGGCAAGGGCCTGTCCCGACTGGTCGGCGAGACCTGCGACTTCCGCGTCCGGATCCCCATGCCGGGCGGCGCGGAGTCCCTCAACGCCGGTGTCGCGGCGGGCGTGGTGCTCTACGAGGCGGCGCGCCGCCGGGGCTGACGGCGAGCGGCGGGGCCTTCGGGCCCCCGGGGGTCCCACGAGGGCGTCCTCGCACGTCGGGGGGCCTGCCGCAGGCGCGTTCCGCACGGCGCGCCACCGGGTGGCCGCGACCGGGAACGACGGCGCGCCACCGGGTGGCCGCGACCGGGAACGATCTTGACGGGTCTCGGACATTCCGGGGCCGTCAAGGCAGTGTCCTAAGGACAGGTCACTCGGTTAGATGAGTGTGGACACCAGAACGCCCAGGCCCGGGTTCGACGAACAGCTCCCCCTGAACACCCCCAAGGTGGACTGCGACCCGGCGCAGGTCATCGTGAACCACGCCAGCTTCCGGGTGAAGCTCGGCCCGAGTCAGACCAGGCGCCCCGTCCGGGGGATGGCCGACACCACCAGGATCCCCGCCCTCGGCGGTGCCGGTGCGCGTACCGTGGCGCGGCGGCGGGCACCCGTCGTGTGGAGCGGGAAGTCGGCCCCCGGGGACCCGGCGGCCTCCGGGCTGCTGCGGGCCGTGCGCAGCGCGGGATCCGTCACCCACCCCGCAAGCGGACACGGAGGCCGTCCCGCGTTCGACGGCACTCCCGGCTTCGACGGTCCTCCCGCCTTCGACGGCACGCAGGCGTTCGACACCGCACGGGGACTCGACGGCGGGCACGGTCCCGGTGCCGGCGGCGCCACGCAGGTCATTCCCCGCGTCGCTGTGGAGGGCACCCCGGACACTCTGCACACCCCCGTCATCGGCGCCCAGCGCCGGGAGCCGCTGCTACCCCCCATGCGGGGGGCGGAGGGCGCGTACGACGCCTACCGGCCGTACGGGGAGGAGGCGGCGGAGGAGGAGCCGACCGGCTTCACCGACCACGGCCCCCGCGGCCGGGGGACCGCGGCCGGGCCGCCCGGCGGCGTACGGCACGCCTACTATCCCGGCCGCCGGATGAACCTCGGCGTCGTCCTGCTGCCGCTCCGCGTGTTCCTCGGCCTCATCTCGATCTACGCGGGCATGGGCAAGCTCTGCGACCCCGTCTACTTCGACGGCGGCGAGCGCGGCTCCATGATCAAATGGCTGTCGTCCCTGGAGCCCTGGGCCCTCGCCGAGCCGCTGCGCGACTTCGCCCTCGCCTACCCCGTCGGTGCCGGGCTCACGGTCGCCTTCCTCCAGGTCGTCGTCGGTGTGCTGACCGTCCTCGGCCTATGGCAGCGTGCCGCGGCCGTCGTCGGCGCGTCGCTCTCCGCCGCCCTGATCATGACCGTCAGCTGGCGGACCGCGCCGGTGTACGACGCGCCGGACATCATGAACCTCGCCGCCTGGTCCCCGCTGATCATCGCGGGCGCACCGGTCTACTCCGTCGACGGCCGCCTCGCGGGCGAGGCCTGGCGCACCCTCGGACCGCGCTCCGAACTCTGGGAGCTGCGGCGCCGGGTGCTGCGGCGCGGCGGGATGGTCGCCGCCGTCGTGGTCGGTATGACGCTGCTGATCGGCTCGGTGCTGGGGGGCGCGGTTCGCTCCACGGAACTCGTGACCGTCCCCGGACCGGACGCCGACCCGACCAACCATCTGCCGGGCACCGCGCTCCCCAGCGAGGCCGGCCGGCGCAGCCCGACCCGGGAGGCCGAGCGGAGCGCCCAGCCCGCCAGGACCGAGTCGAGCACCCCCGCCGCGGAGCGGGCCGAGCCCTCCGAGACGGTCCGCGACACCGGTGCCGCGGACGAGGCGGGCCGGCCCAGCGAGTCCCGGGGCACCGACGGACAGCAGGCACCCGTCCGGTCCGAACCCGTGAACCCGCCGTCGAGCAGCTCGGGCCCCTCCTCGTCCGGGACCGGCGACTCGGGCGCCACGGGCGGCGGTACGCGCGGTTCGGCCGGCGGCTCCGACGGCGGAGACGGCAGCGCCGCTACGGGTGGTGGCAACGGTGGCAGCGGAGGCGGCAGCGGCGGCGGCAACCGGAACCCGATCGGCGGCCTTCTCGGCTAGCCGGTGCCGCGCCAGGCAGCGTTCGCCCCGTCGCGAGGCCCGGCACGGCGACTCACCGCGTCGCCGAACCAACCGGGGTCCACTACGAGGCCGATCCGGCGCCCTGCGACGCACCGCACCGCACCGGGCGCCGCGCCGCACCGCACCGGGCGCCGCGCCGCACCGCACCGGGCGCCGCTCCGCGCCGCTGCCGACGGGCGAACCCTGCCTGACGCGGCACCAGGGCGCGGATGAGCCCTGTGGGGCCGACGCATCCGGTGGCCGACGCATCCGGTGGGGCCGACGGGGCCCGACGAGCCCTGTCGGTTCCGGTTCCGGTTAAGCTTCCTGCTTCCTGCTTCCTGCTTCCGGCACCGGCACCGGCTTTCCGGACTTCCGGTCATCTGCCGGGTCCGCGCCGCCCGGCCCGGCGGCTGCCGCGCGGCGGGGCGGCTGCGCAGGCGGCCGCGGCGCGAGTGGTGTTCGGTGACCGCCCCTTCGTATGCGGTGTGACGGTGGAGGCGTGCCCGCCCGCGGCTTGCCCGCTACCGCACGGCCGGCGGGTTCAGCCGCTCCGGGAGGCGAGTTCCCTCGCGGCCTCCGTGAGGTCCTTGGCCGTGTCGATGGCCCGCCAGTACGCTCCCTGCGGCAGGGGGAACCCGGCGAGTGAGCGCTCCCGCGCCAGCCGGGGGAACGTGGTCCGCTCATGGTCGCCCCGGTCGGGCAGCAGATTCGTGAAGGCCGACGAGAACACGTACACGCCCGCGTTGATCAGATACGGCGATGGCGGCGACTCGATGAAGTCGAGGACATGGCCGAACTCGTCCGTCTCCACCGCACCCCACGGGATGCGGGGGCGGGCCAGGGCCAGCGTGGCGACGGCGTCGCGCTCGGCGTGGAACTCGGCCATCTCACGCAGCGAGAAGCGGGTCCAGATGTCGCCGTTGGTGGCGTACCACGGCTCGTCCGGGAGCGGGAGGCTCTTCGCGGCGTACTTCAGGCCACCGCCGCGGCCCAGCGGTTCCGTCTCGACCACGGTCGTGACGCGCAGCGGGAGCACGGCGGAATCGAGCCACTCCTGGAGCACTTCGGCGAGATGCCCGCACGAGACCACCGCGTCCGTCACGCCCTCGGCGGCCAGCCAGGAAAGCTGATGACCGATGATCGGGATCCCGGTTCCGGGGATCTCGACCATCGGCTTGGGGCGATCGTCGGTGTACGGGCGCAGCCGGGAGCCCTGGCCGCCCGCCAGGATCACTGCCTGGGTCGGAAGGGTCTGCATAGGGGGCACGATATGCGGTGCCCCGCTCACGGGCCTTCCGGCCCTGCCTCAGCGGGCGCTACGGCTCCGGGGCCCGGGCTCTTCCGGTCCGGTATCCACCGCTCTGGTCGCTTCCAATCCGGTATCCACCGGTCCGGTCCGTCCGGCTCTGGTCCGTGCGGCTCTGGTCCGTGCCGGTCGGTCCGGTCGGCACGGTTCCGGCGGTTCCGGTCCTGGCCGGGTGGGACGGGGACGTCGGCAGCCTCAGTTGCCCTGCGCCTGCTGGGAGACGCCGGCCGCGAAGGAGGTGTCGCAGACGGGCCGGGAGAACGACTGGGCGCGCGTGGGCCCGTAGCGTGCGACGGCGGCGCGGCCCAGGTCGCGGGCGATCGCCATGCAGTGCCGTGCCAGCGAGGGACGGCCCTCGACCGCGCGCTGGAGGTTGGTGAGCGCGACCCCCGGGTCCTTCTGCTGCAGGTCCGTGAGGAGCTTCTCGCGGAGGACCTCGTGCGGGGCACGGGAGGCGGCGCGGACCGACACGTTCTCCGAGGACGCTGTGAGCATCTGGGACTCGGTGCTGCGGTTCGCCCATGGGACGCTGGTGACCGCCAGAGTGCCGGAGAGCACCAGGACGACGGGCAGGACGAGTGCAAGGGTACGGCCGATACGGCGGGCTGCTGTCTGGGTCACGCAGGCGAGCGTAGCGGCCGGTAGTGATTTGGAGACATTTAGTCACCCCCGCGAGGGATGGTTCGAGGGAATTATTCGAATCGCCTGTTGACGCCGGTGTGTGAATTGCCCGCTTTGGCGGGATATTTGCCGATGCCTGGCCGGGCCCCTCACGGCCAACGCCCGCGGTCCTCGCCACACCCGCGACCCGCGGGCGTGGCGAGGACCGCCGGACCCCGGATGGCGGGGGGCGCTCCGCGCTGTGCCGGACGTCAGTCGCTCAGGCGCTCGCCCGTGGAGGTCGAGAACACGTGCGTCTCGCCCGGCTGCGGCACCACGTGCAGCTCCGAGCCCTTCCGCGGAACGGACCGGCCGTTGACCCTGACCACCAGGTCCTTCTGCTGGCCGCCGACCTCGGCGGTGCCGTACACATAGCCGTCCGCCCCGAGTTCCTCGACGACGTTCACCGTCACGGCGAGACCCGCCGGCGCGTCCTCGGTGTCCTTGGAGAGCGCCCCGGTCGCACCGCCGTTCAGCTCCACCACGTCGAAGTGCTCGGGACGCACGCCGACGGTGACGGTGCGGTCGCCGCGGTCCGCGGCCGCCGACAGCGCCTCCCGGCTCACCGGCACGACGCTGTTGCCGAACTTCACACCGCCGTCGGTGATCGGCACCTCGACCAGGTTCATGGCCGGGGAGCCGATGAAGCCGGCGACGAAGAGGTTCGCCGGACGGTCGTACATATTGCGCGGCGAGTCGACCTGCTGCAGCAGGCCGTCCTTGAGTACGGCGACCCGGTCGCCCATCGTCATCGCCTCGACCTGGTCGTGCGTCACGTACACCGTGGTGATCCCCAGGCGGCGCTGCAGGCTCGCGATCTGCGTACGGGTCGAGACCCGGAGCTTGGCGTCGAGGTTCGACAGCGGCTCGTCCATGAGGAACACCTGCGGTTCGCGCACGATGGCCCGGCCCATCGCCACCCGCTGCCGCTGGCCACCGGACAGCGCCTTCGGCTTGCGGTCCAGGTACTCGGTCAGATCGAGGATCTTCGCGGCCTCCTCGACCTTCTGCCGGATGGTGGCCTTGCCGACACCGGCGATCTTGAGCGCGAAGCCCATGTTGTCGGCGACGGTCATGTGCGGGTACAGCGCGTAGTTCTGGAACACCATGGCGATGTCCCGGTCCTTCGGCGGCAGGTGGGTGACATCGCGGTCACCGATGCGGATCGCTCCGCCGTTGACGTCCTCGAGCCCGGCGAGCATCCGCAGCGAGGTCGACTTGCCGCAGCCGGAGGGGCCGACGAGGACGAGGAACTCGCCGTCCGCGACTCGATGTCGAGACCGTCGACTGCGGGCTTGGTGGAGCCCGGGTAGAGCCGGGTCGCTTTGTCGAACGTGACAGTGGCCATGGTGATACGTCCCTTCACCGGCAGGAACGTGCCGGACGATCCGAGTAAAGGAAGGATGGGTCCAAGGCCTGTCCCGCAGTCCCCGGCGGGTGGACGGCGACGGCCACGGCATCTCGCCGCGTTCACGAACCGCCCGAATACAACCGGTATGAGGACGGCCCTCCGTCTTGCGGCGCACCGCATCCGGCGCCGCGTCCTGATCCACCGGGGGCAACGGGACAGGCCTTGGTTCACCGAAGTGAACTCCGGGTGACGGTACCCTGCGGCGGCGGTTCTGTCAGCAGCCGGGAGCGGTGGAAATCGCGGCGGGGAGCGGTGCGGATCCGGTTACACTCGTGCGCAGTGCCTCCTTAGCTCAGCCGGCCAGAGCAACGCACTTGTAATGCGTAGGTCGTCGGTTCGAATCCGACAGGGGGCTCCGATGAAGCCCCGGTTCCGATGTTCGTCGAGCCGGGGCTTCCGGTTGGTCCCGGACGGCACCGCGCCCCGCACCTGGGGGCAGGGCGGGGCGCGGTGGAGCGGCGGGTCAGCGGTTCGCGCAGATCACGTACACCGAGATGCCCACGTCGCCGTAGCGGTTCTGGCGGCCGAGGCCGATCCAGCCCCGCCCGTCGTCGGTCGGGAACGAGCCGACCAGGATCGCGTCGCTGCCCTGTGCCTCCGCGCCGCCGCTGATGGCCACCTTCCCGCCCGGGCAGTAAGCCACCCGCCGCTGGAAGTTCGGCACGTTCTGGTTCGGCAGCCGGACGACCTGGTACCCGTCGATCGCCGCCGGGGCGGCCGGGGCCGCCTTCGGCTCGGCCGGCGCCTTGCTGTCCGCCGCCTGCGCCCATCCGACACCCGACATCAGCGCCAGCACCAGCGCACCCGCACCGAGAGCCTTCTTGCCTCGCATCCTGCTCCTCAAGCCTTGTGGGGCCCCGCCTGTCGGGACCCTCGGCGCCCGCTACTCTGCCAGCACGAACTACCCCAAATGGCTTCTCATCGGGTCAAACGCCCGGAATGAATGACGAGGAGGCACGGGGGGCGCGTACAAGGGCTGCCCGACCGCCCCCGGAAGCTCCGACGGGCCGGCGGCGGTGGGTGGGCCGGATGTCCGACGGCGCTGCCGGCCCACCCACCGCCGCCCGCCCCACCGGCCCGCTGAGCCGGCGACGGGTCGCCCGCCGCTCTGCCGGTCCCGGGGGCGACGGCGTCCCGTGCAGGGTGGGGACTCCGACCGGCAGGTCGGCACCGGAACCGGTACGAGGGCCCGTCGCGGGCGGGGAGTCGAGGGCGTGCCGGCGGGCCCGGTACGGCGTCGCGTCGTACCGCGCCCGCCCGGGCTCGCGGGAACTGCTGCTGCGCCCGGGTGGCGCCGGGCTTCGTTCAGTGGCGGTCCGGTCCGGGACCCGGTCCGCCAGTGCGGCGACGTCTGCCGTGTCCGCGGTGTGGCGGGCGGGTTCGCGGCGTTCGACCCGGCGGTGGGCGGCGTAGAGGACCCCGTCCCGCACCGGGCGGTGGACGGGCCCGTCCGCGCGGCCGCGCGAGTGGGGCCCGGCGGCCGGCGCACCGCGGACCACGGGGAGGAGTGCGGAAGGGGCGTCGGAAGGGGCGTCGGAAGGGGGAGGGCGCGAGGTGGACCGATGAGTTTTCCACCGCGCCGCGGTCTTGTCCCACAGCGGAACGAGCAGCCATCGACGGAATGGGGACGAAGAGGATGCCTGGAACCGGCGCGAGGACGGCGGTCGTGAAGTCGACGATCGTTTCGAGTGACGGGACGGAGATCGCCTTCGAGCGGTCCGGCAGCGGTCCGGCCCTGATCCTGGTCTCGTCGGCGCTGGCCGACCGGTCCGATGCCGCGAAGCTCGCCGGCCTGCTGTCGCAGCACTTCACCGTGATCAACTACGACCGCCGCGGCCGGGGAGCCAGCGGCGACAGCGCGGAATACGCGGTCGAGCGTGAGGTGGCGGACATCGCGTCACTGATCGGCGAGGCCGAAGGCCCGGTCTCGGTGTTCGGCAGTTCCTCCGGCGCGGTCCTGGCGCTGCGCGCGGCCGCGGCGGGGCTGGAGATCCGGCGGCTGGCGCTGTACGAGCCGCCCTTCGTGGTCGAGACCGACGGCTTCGGACCGCCCGCGGGCTTCGCACGGCACGTCGAGGAGCTGATCGCCCGGGACCGGCGCGGCGACGCGGTGCGGTACTTCATGACCCGGGCCCAGGGGATGCCGGGGTTCGTCGTGGCGTCGATGCGGTTCATGCCGGGCGTCTGGTCGAACCTCGAGGCGCTGGCCCACACCCTGCCGTACGACATCGCGGTGATGGGCGACACCCAGCAGGGCAAGCCGCTGGAAGCAACTGTGTGGTCGGCGGCCAAGGTCCGGACGCTCGTCCTCACCGGCGGCAAGAGCGCCGCGGGGTTCCAGCGCGCAGCGCGGGCACTGGCGGGGGTGCTGCCCGACGCGGAACATCGGACGCTCGACGGTCTCGACCACGGTGCCGTGGTGATGGCCCCCAGGAAGCTCGCACCGGTCCTCGTGGACTTTCTGCGGAGCTGACCCCGTGTGCGCCGCGCCGCCGGTGCGCGGTGCCGCGGCGTACGGCGCGGACAGCGGAAACGGCGGGGCAGCGGAAACGGCCGCGCTCCGCAGCGGTACCCGCCGGCTGCCGAACCGGGCGCCGGGCGGGACCCGGTGGGAGCGTCCGGCGCCCGGTTCGCCGGTGCCCGCATCGGCTGCCGGCCCCCTGCCGTCCACGGTGCCGCACGCGATGTCAGTGGGGTGCGCCACCATGGCCTCATGGTGCGGAGGACCGGGAAGAAGACGCGGGTGGCGGCGGCACGGCAGCCGGAGGTGCGGCTGCCTCCGCTCCGTCCCCATGAGGGCGGCGGGCTGGAGCCGGACGGTGACTACGACGGTGTGGAGCTGGCCGGTCTGGACCTGTCCGGCGGGGACGGTGCGGGCGCGCTCTTCCTCGACTGCGCGTTGAGGGACTGCGTGCTCGAGCAGACCTCGCTGGTGCGGGCGCGGTTCGTCGACTCGGTCCTGACCGGTGTGCGCGGGGTGGGCGCGGATCTCGCGGGCGCCTCGCTGCGGGACTCGGAGATCGTGGATGCGCGGTTGGGCGGGGTGCAGCTCCACGGTGCCGCACTGGAGCGGGTGCTGGTGCGGGGCGGCAAGATCGACTATCTGAACCTGCGCGACGCCCGGCTCACCGACGTGGTGTTCGAGGGGTGCGTGCTGTCCGAGCCCGATTTCGGGGCTGCGCGGCTGGAGCGGGTCGAGTTCCGCGAGTGTGTGCTGCGCCGGGCGGACTTCGCCGGGGCCCGGATGCGGGACGTCGATCTGCGCCGGGTGACCGAACTCGATGTCGCGCGGGGCGTGGAGGGACTGTCGGGCGCGGTGATCAGTACGGCCCAGCTGATGGACCTGGCGCCGGTGTTCGCGGCGCAGTTGGGGGTGCGTGTCGAGGACTGATCGAGAGCGAGGGTGGTGGGCTGCCCTCCGGGCTCCGGGCTCGGGGCTCGGGGCTCGGGGCTCTCCGGGCCGCGAGGGCGGCGCGCGGGGCCGCGAGGACGGCTCCGCGCGGGGCGGACGGCCGACGCGGGGGCGGCGGAGGGCCCGCCGGCTCAGGGCAGGCGCGGAAAACGCGCCTGGAGGTCCCAGAGGGCGGGGTTGCCGCCGAGCCCCTCGTGCATGTCTGTGAGATCGGCGATCAGATCGTGCAGGAAGTCCCTTGCCTCCCGCCGCAGTTCGCCGTGGTTGACGGTGAGCGGGGGCTCGTCGCCGGGCATCCAGTCGGCCTCCACGTCCACCCAGCCGAAGCGGCGTTCGAAGAGCATGCGGTCGGTCGATTCGGTGAAGTCGATCTCCGCGTACTGCGGCTGTGCGGCCCGGCTGCCCTTCGGGTCCCGGTCCAGCCGCTCCACGATGTCGCACAGCGCCCAGGCGAAGTCGAGCACCGGCACCCATCCCCAGGCCGTGGACACCTCGCGGTCGGCCCTGGTGTCCGCGAGATAGACGTCGCCGCAGAAGAGGTCGTGGCGCAGGGCGTGGACGTCAGCGGTCCGGTAGTCGGTCTGCGGAGGGTCCGGGAAGCGCCGGGAGAGGGAGTAGCCGATGTCGAGCACGGTCCGATGGTGCCACGGCGGGGAGGCTCGCCCACGCGTTCGGGTGTACGTCGGAGGAATGCGGGTGGGATGCGGACTCCGGGCCGGGAGTGCCGCTCCGCGCGGAGGGGTCCGCCGGGGCACCGCGCGGAGCCGGTGCCGGCCGGGCCGGTTCCGGGTCAGGTGCCGCTCGCTCCGAGTCCGGTACCGGCCGGTACCGCCCGGTGCCGGCCGGTACCGAGTGCGCTACGGCTCGGTTCCGCAGCCGGAGCGGTGCGGCACCGGCGGGAGATCACCGCGGGACCCGACGGAGTCGGACATTCCGCACATAGGATCGCCGTGTGGACCAGCGATCCCCCCTCCGTGCCCTGGCGCCCGTCGCCGCCCTCCTCGTGCTCACGGCCTCGGCATGCTCGGGGAGCGGTGAGGGCAGTGGCCCCGGCGGCACCCCCGGCGCCGTCGGACTGCGCGACCCGTACTTCCCCGGGCTGGGCAACGGCGGGTACGACGTACGGCACTACGACCTGGTCCTCGACTACGAGCCGAAGTCCAACCTGCTCAGCGGCACCGCGACCATCACCGCCCGTGCCACCCAGGACCTCAGCGCCTTCAACCTCGATCTGCGCGGCCTGGACGTCGACGGCGTGACCGTGAACGGCGTCCCGGCCGAGGCCGGCCGTGCGGGGGACGAACTCACCGTCCGCCCGCGTGAGCCCGTCGGCGACGGCAGCACCTTCCGGACCGTCGTCCGCTACTCCGGCAGCCCGAGCAGCGTCACGGACCCGGACGGCTCCGAGGAGGGCTGGCTGAGGACCGAGGACGGAGCCATCGCGCTGGGTGAGCCGCAGGGCTCGATGGCGTGGTTCCCCGGCAACCACCACCCCAGCGACAAGGCCGCCTACGACATCACCGTCACCGTGCCGAAGGGGCTCACCGCGGTCTCCAACGGGGAGCTGAGGTCCCGACGGCCCGCGGCCGGAGGCGCCAGGACCGCCTTCGCGTGGCACTCGCCCGAGCCGATGTCGAGCTATCTCGCCACCGTGGGCATCGGCGAGTACGAGGTGCGGACCTCGCGCCCCGCGGGAGGGATCCCCGAGTTCACCGCCGTGGACAGGACCGTCGCGGCGCGCAGCGAGAAGGTGCGCGCCCGGATCCCCGAGGTGCTCGAATGGGCGCAGAAGAACTTCGGCCCCTACCCTTTCTCGTCCACCGGGGCGATCGTCGAGCGCGCGGAAGACGTGGACTACGCGCTTGAGACGCAGACGCGGCCCGTGTACCCGGCCGGTGCCTTCAACGAGTACTTCCTCGTCCACGAGCTGGCCCACCAGTGGTACGGCAACTCGGTCTCGCCGAAGCAGTGGAAGGACGTGTGGCTGAACGAGGCCTTCGCGACCTACGCGGAATGGCTGTACGACGAGGACTTCAGAGGCGTCCCGGCGCAGGAGCGTTTCGAGAAGGAGTTCGAGGACGACGGCAACTGGGCCTTCCCGCCGTCCGCACCGCCGAGAGACGACCTCCTGGGCGCGCCGGTCTACGGGCGCGGCGCGATGGTCCTCCACAAGATCCGGCAGGCCGTCGGCGACGATGCCTTCTTCGGCCTGTTGAAGAGCTGGGCGCAGAAGCACCGTCACGGCAACGCGTCCACCGAGGACTTCACCGCCCACGCGGAGGAGAGGGCCGGTGAGGACCTGACGGAGCTGTGGGACGTGTGGCTCCATGGCGACGGCAGGCCGGCGAAGCGGTAGCGCCCGCCGTTCCCCGGCCGTTGCCCGCCGTTCCCCGGCAGTCCTTGCCGTTCCCCGGCTGTCCTTGCCGTTGCCCGCCGCTCCGATACGTCGCGGGTCCTGGGCTGTGGGCTGTGGGTCCCGGCCCCCGGGCCGTGGCCCCTGGGCCGTGGGTCCTGGCCTTGGCGGTCGTCGAAGACGCCCTCGCCGGACGCGGCGGATGTGCCGAAGGTCCCGGCCGGGACGGCGGCCGGGACCTTCGGGGCGCATGTCAGACGTTGACGCCGAAGTCCTGGGCGATACCGACCAGGCCCGAGGCGTAACCCTGCCCGACGGCACGGAACTTCCACTCCGCACCGTTGCGGTACAGCTCGCCGAAGACCATCGCGGTCTCGGTGGCGGCGTCCTCGCTCAGGTCGTAGCGGGCGATCTCCGCGCCGCCCGCCTGGTTGACGATGCGGATGTAGGCGTTGCGCACCTGGCCGAAGTTCTGGCTGCGGTTCTCGGCGTCGTAGATGGACACCGGGAAGACGATCTTCTCGACGTCCGCGGCGAGCCCGGACAGGTTGACGTTGATCTGCTCGTCGTCGCCACCGCCCTCGCCGGTGCGGTTGTCACCGGTGTGGACGATGGACTGGTCCGGCGTCGACTTGTTGTTGAAGAAGACGAAGTGGCCGTCGGAGACGACCTTCCCGCCGCCGTTGACCGCGATCGCGGATGCGTCGAGGTCGAAGTCGGTGCCGGTGGTGGTGCGGACGTCCCAGCCGAGACCCACCGTGACGGCGGTCAGGCCCGGTGCCTCCTTGGTGAGCGAGACGTTGCCGCCCTTGGACAGGCTTACGGCCATGAGGAGGTCCCTTTCCTGGTCGAGTGCAGTGCGGTCGGGCTTCGTGCGTTCCGAAGCTACCGTCACCGTCCCTAACGCGGAGGGAGTGCCACCAGGTTCCCCGCCGCCGGTGAAAAGAACATGACGCGGCTCGCCCGCGGGAGCGACCATGGGACGTATGTCCGGGCCCTATGTCGTTCGCGGCTCGGTCTCCCTGCCGGAGGCCGAGCTCATATGGCGCTTCTCGCGGTCGTCGGGCCCCGGAGGCCAGCACGTCAACACGAGCGACTCCCAGGTGGAGCTGCGCTTCGACCTGGCGGCGACGAAGGCACTGCCGGCCGTGTGGAAGGCGCGGGCGTTGGAGCGCCTCGCGTCCCGGCTGAACGACGGCGTGCTCAGCGTCCGCTCGTCGGAGCACCGCTCCCAGTGGCGCAACCGGGAGGCGGCGGCGATCCGTCTGGCGGCACTCCTCGCCGAGGCCACCGCGCCTCCGCCGCGACCGCGCCGGCCAACGAAGGTCCCGCGCGGCATCAACGAACGCCGTCTGCGCGAGAAGAAGCGGCGGGGAGAGACCAAGCGCGGCCGCAACGCCCGCGACTGGTGATCCGGCGCCCGCGGCGGTACGCCCCGTCGACGCGGCGCCCGGGCGCTTCCCCGTTCCCGGGCTTCCCCGTTCCCCGGCTTCCCCGGCCGGGCTCGCGCCGCCGTCCCGTGCTCCGGTCCGGCGATCCGGGCTCGTACGGCCGTCCGTGCTCCGGTCCGGCGATCCGCGCTCCTGCCGCCGTCCAGTAACCCGGTTCCGGCGACCCGCGATGCGACCACCGTTCCGTGCCGGCGGCCCGCGGCCGGCCCCGCCGTTCCGTGCCGGCGTGCGTCTCGCTCCGCCGGGTGTCAGCCCAGGTGCCGGTAGCGCCCGCGGAAGTAGGTCAGAGGGCCGCCGTCCGCGCTGGGCAGTCCCGCCCTCAGAACGCGGCCGATCACCAGAGTGTGGTCGCCGGCCTCGACACGCTGCTCGGTTCTGCATTCGAGAACCGCCAGCGCGCCGCCCATCAGCGGTGCGCCGCAGAGTTCCCCGCGGGTGTACGCGGTGTCCTCGAAGAGCAGCCGGTCGCTGATGCGCCCCCTCAGGGCGAAGCGGCCCGCGATGTGCCGCTGGCTCTCGGAGAGCACCGACGCACCCCACATGGGCTGCTCGGACAGCAGGTCGTCCATGCGCGAGCCGTTGCGCAGGCTCACGAGCACCAGCGGAGGGTCGAGCGAGACGGACATGAACGCCGTCGCGGTCATGCCGACGTCCTCCCCGCGCGGACCGTCCGCCGCCAGGGGCGGTTCGTGCGCCGTGATCAGCACCACTCCGGCGGCCAGCCGGGACATCGCGGCACGGAACTCGTCGTCGCTCACCCCCTCAGCATGGAGGATGGTCGCGGCACTCGGGGTGGGACTCGTCTGTGGCACGGCCGCACGCTAGCCCCGTCCCGCGCCCGGCCGCATCGGGCCAGAGGACCAGTCGGGTCCTAGGACTTCCGGGCAGGGCACTTCAGGGGCGCGGCACTTCAGGGCGGGTCCCGCCGCCGCGACCGGCGTCCGGTTCTCGTCCCGTCCGTAGCTGCGCGATCCCGCGGGACTTCCGCCCGGATCCGACCGGATTTGCGTTCCGGAAGGTCGGAACGGCCCCCGCCGCCAAGCCGCCCCCATCATCATCTGTTGTGACTTGAGTCACAGAGGCCGGTAATTGTTGACCCTGTGTACCGGGTGGGCAGCTCGCTGTGATTCAGTGGCGGGAACGCTGCGTCAACCGGATGCATCAGTGGAGTCGACGAGGAACCTGGAGTCAGCTGTTCGAGGTCTCGGGGAGAGCGAGCGATGGAGACCGAGTCGGAGCCGTACGTCCGTCTTGCGACCCTGAGGCAGCTGCATCAGGTCGTGGCGAACCTCAACACGGCCCGCAGTCTTGCGGAGACGCTGCAGACCGTCGCCGACGGCATCGTGGCCGGACTCGGGTACGAGCTGGCGTGCGTCAACCTCGTTCGCCCGGACGGGGATCTCGTCGTCGCCGCCTTCGCGGGGAACACCGCGGCGGAGGCCCTGATCACCGGGCGGGTCGGCTCCCGCACCTCATGGGAGCGCCGGCTCGGCATGGGCGAGGCCTGGGGCGAGCTGCGCTTCATACCGCACACCGAGGGCTGGGTACTGCTGGAGGACGACGTTCCGCAGTGGTACACGGAGGGCCCCGAGCCGCGCTTCGAAGGCGAGTGGCACCCTCAGGACCGTCTCTACGCGCCGATGTACGCCTCGGGCGGGGGCTGCGAACTGCTCGGCGTCATATCGGTCGACAAGCCCCGCAACGGACGCCTTCCGGGTGCCTGGGGCCAGGAAGCGCTCCAGATGTACGCGTCTCAGTCGGCGATTGCGATAAGCAACGCCCGGCTCCGTGCAAACATGCAGCGCGCCCTGGTGCGCCTGGAGCGGGAGCAGCAGGCCCTGCGTGCCAGCGAGGAGTCGTTCCGGCAGGCGTTCGAGTACGCGCCGAGCGGCATGGCCATCGCGGAGATGGGCGGCGACCAGCACGGCCGGCTGCTCCGCGCCAACGACGCACTCTGCCGGCTGCTGGGCCGCCCCGCGTCTGCGATGCGCCGCTACTCATTCGCCGATCTCGTCCACCCCGAGGACATCGGCACACTGCTGCGGACGTCCGCCGAGGGCGGCCGCGCCGAGTTGCGCCTCGGCCGCCGCGACGGCACCTACGTATGGGTCTCGCTGCGCAACTCCGTCGTCGCCGACACCACCGACGGCCCCCGCTTCCTGCTCACGCACGTCGAGGACATCGAGGAGCGCAAGCGGCACGAGCTCCAACTCGCCCACCGGGCCAGCCATGACGCGCTGACCGGGCTGCCCAACAACGCCGAACTCCGCACCCGGCTCAGCGCCCGCCTGTGCGGGCGTCCCCCGGGTGCGCAGGAGGAGGACCGGCCCCCGGACGCGCGGCAGGAGGCCGGCCGGACCCTGGACGTGAGGGACTACCCGTACGGCGGGTACGGCGCATACGGCGGGTACGGCGACTACGGCGACGGGCGCTACGGCGAGAGCAGCTACGCGGGTGGATTCGACGGCGGCGACACCGACGGGGGCTTCCACGCCGACGGGTTCGACTTCGACCGGCCGGCCATCCCGTACGACCATCATGTCCATGCTGTCGCGCCCGCCGCGGACGGTGAGGCCGACGACGGGACGAAGGGCCTCGCGGTGCTCTTCTGCGACCTGGACGGCTTCAAGTCGATCAACGACCGCTTCGGGCACAACACCGGCGACGCCGTCCTCATCGAGGTCGCCCGCAGGCTCACCACCGGTGTCCGGGACGGGGACACCGTCGCCCGGCTCGGAGGTGACGAATTCGTCGTCCTCGCCGACGGCCTCGGTGCCGCCGACGCCGCCGACCTGGCCGTTCGCCTGCGGAACGCGATCATTCCGCCGATCCGGGTGGACGGACGGGCGGTCCGGGTCGGGGCGAGCTTCGGGATCGGCTGGGCGGTCTGCGGCATGTCCGTCGAAGAGGTGCTGCAGTCCGCCGACCAGCGGATGTACATCGAGAAGCGCTCCAGGGCCAAGGTCCACAGACGCGCCGGATAGCGGATTCGGTGGAACCGGCAGGGCCCCGGACACCGTCCCTGGAGTAGCTCGAAGGGGGTAGGCTCGGCCGGTCGGCGACGGCTGGCGGGCAAGGATAGGAGTGACCCAGGGATGACGGCCGGGAACAACGGCGCGAGCACGCCCGAGGACGACGATCCGTTCGGCTACCTGTACGCGGACGGACAGCGGGCGGGCGCCTCGTCTCCCCGCCAGGGCGGCTACGGCTACCCCGGTCCGGCCCCTCAGCCGGGTGTGCCCAGGACGTCGTACAACCAGGTCAGAACGGTCGGCCAGCGCCAGTACGGGCAGCAGCAGACCGGGCAGCAGTACGGCCAGGTCCCGCACCAGCAGCAGTACGGCCAGCAGCCCGGCCCCCAGTACGCGGCTCCCGAGACCTATCCCGGCGGCGCCCCGACCCGCCAGGCCCCGGCACCCTCCGGCGGCGGTGGCGGCCGGGGCCGCGGACCGAACACCAGGGGCCTGCTCATCGGGGCCGTCGCGGTGGTGGCCGTGGTGGTGGTCGGCATCACCGCGGCGCTGATGACGGGTGGCGACGACAAGGCCGAGAACCCCCAGGCGGACGGGAGCAGCACCGCTCCCGCGGAAGAGGTCCGCCCGAGTGAGGAGCCCTCCGAGGACGACGAGGAGAAGCCGGCCGGGCTGCCGAAGCAGGACGCCGCGACTCTGCGCCTCGGTGCGCCCGCCGCACTGGCGAAGGACGTCAAGGGCGCCAAGGGCGCGGACGGCGCGTATGTGGTGTTCAACGGAGCCGGTGGCTCGGCCAGTTGGACCGTGGACATCCCGGCCGACGGCGCCTACACGCTGTTCATCACGTACAGCGTGCCGGGCAAGGACGCCAAGACCTCGCTGACGATCAACGACACCCAGCCGCGGTCGGTCAACATGTCCAACTTCGCCCGGGCCAAGGATGGCGACTGGGAGAAGGGCTGGACGCGCACCTACGCGTACGTGAACCTCGAAGAGGGATCGAACACGCTGAAGATCTCGTGCGAGCAGGGTGACCAGTGCGACGCCCTGCTCGACCAGGTGTGGCTGGAGGCCGGTCAGTCCAAGGGCTGACCGGGGCCGGACGGTCCGGGAGCCGAGCCGAGCCGAGCCGAACCGAACCGAACCGCCGACCGGGGCGGCCTCTGAGGGCCGACCGGTCCGGTACGCCGCCCGGGCCGCCCGGGCAGCCCGGAGCGGTGGAGGATGCCGCAAGGGCGGCCGGGTGCGTGGGCGGCGCATGGGCCGGGCGGGTGCCGGGGGAGCGCCGGGGGAGCGCGTCTTGCCGAACGGTCCCACTCCCGCGCCGGCTTCACGGAGTCCGGACCGGTGCCGCAGCCGCGTAAGGCTTCGCGAGCCGTGTACGGTGCCGTAGCCGTAGCCGTAGCCGTAGCCGTAGCCGTAGCCGTAGCCGTAGCCGTAGCCGTAGCCGCAACCGCTTGCTGGGCCGCCGGGGCCGCCGGGGACGCCGAAGGGTTCGCGGAGCCCTCAGCCGCCCGGCGGCGGGGAGGCCCGCGCGGGACGTCATGCCGCCGGGGTGTGCTCCGTCACCGTGATCCTGGGGAGCAGGTCCTCGTAGCAGGCGCGGTCGAAGTCGCCTGCCGTCGGGGCGAGGACGGTTGCCGTGGCGAGGGCCGCGGCGCGGACGAGGCGGTCCGGCCAGGGCAGGGCGTCGACGAGTCCCGAGAGCAGCCCGGCCAAGGCCGAGTCGCCCGCGCCGGTGGGGTTGCCGAGGACCTTGCGGGGCGGGGTGGCCTGCCAGATGCCCTCGGGTGTGGCGGCGAGGATGCCGTCGGGGCCGAGGGAGGAGACCACCGTGCGGGCGCCGCGGCGGCGGGCGGCGTGTGTGGCGCGCAGCGGCTCGCGGGAGCCGGTGAGCTGGGCCAGCTCGTCGGCGTTCGGCTTGACCAGGTCGGGGCGGGCGGCGATGCCCCTGCGCAGCGGCTCACCGCTGGTGTCCAGCAGCGCCGGCACCCCGGCGGCCCGTGCCCGGCGCACCAGCTCGGCATAGGCTCCGACGTGGATGCCCGGCGGGAGGCTGCCGCACAGCGCGACCGCTCGGGCTCCGCGCAGCAGCGTCTCGTACGTGGTGAGGAACGCGGCCCATTCCTCGGGCGTGACGGCCGGGCCGGGCTCGTTGAACTGGGTGGTGTCGCCGGTCGCGGAGTCGACCACCGCGAGCGTGCGCCGGGTGTTCCCCGCGATCGGCACGAGCGCGTCGCGCACGGGGAGCCCGGCGAGCCGGTCGCGCAGGGTCTCGCCGTTGGGACCGCCCGCGAGGCCGGTGACGACCGCCTCGTGGCCGAGTGCCCCGAGCACCCGGGCGACGTTCACTCCCTTGCCGCCGGGGCGCTCGTCGACCTCGAAGACCCGGTGGGAACCCTGTGGGACGAGGGCGGGAACGCGGTAGGTCAGATCGATGGCGGTGTTCAGCGTGACCGTGAGGATCACCGTGACACCCCCTGAGCATGCGTTCGCCTTCGCCGGACGGGTCCTGATCATGCCAAAGAACCGGGTGGTTGGCCCAGCCCCCCGTAGGCCAACCGCCCCGGCCCGCCGCACTGCGGCCGCACCACGGCCGCGCTACGGCTCGACCACCCACGCGCCCTTGCGCATCACGCCCCTGAGTGTGAAGTCGGCGCCGAGCACCACGAGATCGGCGTCCTTGCCGGCCTCGATGGAGCCGACCCTGTCGTGGAGGCCCAGCAGCCGGGCCGGGTTCGTGGAGATCGCCCGGACGATGTCCTCGACGGGCAGCGCGTCGACGGTCGCGGCCCTCCGGAAGGCGGTGTCCAGCGTGAGCGTGGACCCGGCGATCGAGCCGCCCTCCACGAGCCGGGCGACACCCTCGCTGACCTCGACCGCCAGGGGCCCCAGACGGTAGACGCCGTCGCCGAAGCCCGCCGCGTCCATGGCGTCCGTGATGAACGCGACCCGTGCGGCGCCCGCGTGGCGGAACGCCAGCTCCAGGGCGGCCGGGTGCAGATGCGTACCGTCGTTGATCAGTTCGACGGTGACCCGCTCGTCCTCCAGCAGCGCGGCGATCGGCCCGGGAGCCCGGTGGCCGAGGACGGGCATGGCGTTGAAGAGGTGCGTGGCGACCGTGGCGCCCGCGTCGATCGCTTCGACGGTCTGCTCGTAGGTGGCGTCGGTGTGGCCGACCGCGGCGATCACGCCGTGCTCGGCGAGCAGCCGCACGGACTCCATACCGCCGGGCAGTTCGGGGGCGAGGGTGACCATCTTCGCGGTGCCGCGGGCGGCGTCGAGCAGTTTGCGGACCTCCGCCGGGTCGGGGGCGCGCAGCAGTTCCCCGCTGTGCGCGCCCTTGCGGCAGGGCGAGATGAACGGGCCCTCGAAGTGGATGCCGGCCAGGTCGCCCTGCTCCACCAGCTCGGAGAGGAACCCGGCGCGGTGGGTGAGGAAGTCCATCTCACCGGTCACGGTGGAGGCGACCATCGTGGTGGTGCCGTGCCCGTGGTGGGTGCGCACGCCGGTGAGCACGTCCTCGGCCGTGCCGGAGGTGAACGAGGCCCCTCCGCCGCCGTGGTTGTGCATGTCCACGAAGCCGGGGACCAGCCAGTGGCCGGACAGGTCGACGGAGGGCGCGTCGGCCGGGGCGTGCCCGCCGATCCTGGTCCCCTCGACGGTCACCCGCCCGTTCTCGGCGACCCCGGTGGGCAGCACCACCCGGGCGCCCGCGAGAACCATCCGGTCGGCCATCAGCCGGTTACCTCCGTGGTGAGTGAGTCGGACGCGGCGAGCAGGTCCCAGGCGAGGAGGCCGGCGCCGAGGCAGCCGGCGGTGTCCCCGAGGGCCGCCGGGACGATCGAGGGCGGCTGCTGGAAGGTGATGCGCGCCTCCACCGCGGCCCGCAGCGGTGCGAACAGGGTCTCCCCAGCCTCCGCGAGACCGCCCCCGACGATCAGCGTGCCGGGGTCCAGCAGGGTGAGTGCGGTCACCAGCCCGTCGGCGAGGGCGTCGACGGCTTCCCGCCAGACGCGTGCGGCCGCCTCGTCGCCGGAGTCGACCGCCTTCGCGCAGTCGGCGGCGTCCGCCTCCGGGTCGCCGCTGGCGGCCGCCCAGGCGCGGGAGACGGCGGAGGCGGAGGCCAGCGTCTCCAGACAGCCGCGCCGGCCGCAGCCGCACTCCGGACCGCCGGGGCGGACGACGACATGGCCGATCTCGCCGGCGCAGCCGTGCGCGCCCTCCTCGATCGTGCCGCCGATGCCGATGGCCCCGGCGATGCCCGTGCCGAGCGGGACGAACAGGAACCGGTCCGCGCCGCGGCCCGCCCCGACGCGGCCCTCGGCGAGCCCGCCGGTGCGGACGTCGTGGCCGAGGGCGACCGGCACCCCGCCGAGCCGTTCGGCGAGCAGCGCACGCAGGGGGACGTCGCGCCAGCCGAGGTTGGCCGCGTAGACGGCGACGCCGTTCGCGGTGTCGACGATGCCGGGCACCGCGACGCCGGCCGCTGCGGGGCCCTCGCCGTACCGCCGCTCGCCGTGGGCGCGCAGTTCGGCGGCGAAGCCGAGGATGGCCTCGACGACGGCCTCCGGCCCGTGCTCCCGGCCGGTCGCCCGGCGGGAACCGTGCAGCACGCTGCCGTCCGCCCCGACGAGGGCGGCCTTCATTCCGGTGCCGCCCACATCGAGGGCGATGACGTGTCTCACGCGTACAGTCTCGCCGCCGGGCCGGAAAAGGTCTAGTCCACTATTCGGGGTGTTGCGCGTCGGGCCGCGGCGGTGACCGGTTCGTTTCGCCATTGCGTCCCGAGTGCGGGTGGAGTGCCCGCGCAGTGCCCGCGCAGTGCCCTCGCAGTGCGGGCGGAGTGCGGGTGGAGTGCGGGTGGGGTGTGGGTGGAGTGCGCCCGGAGTGCGCGTGGAGTGCGCGTGGGGTGCGCGTGGGGTGCGGGCGCGGTCCGGTTGTGCGCCGGTCGGCCTCCCGGTGGTCCCCGGTGATCTCTGGGTGGGCCCGGGGGACGGGCGCGCGGGTGCGTTCCCCGGGTGGTCCCGCGGTGGCCCCGGCAGGCCGGGTAGGTCGTCGGGTGGGTCGGGTAGGTCGTCGGGTGGGTCGGGTGCGCGGGTGTGGTCGTCCGGCTCGGGTGGGCGCGCGGGCGTGCGCCCGGCGTGGAGTGGCTTGGCCGGAACCATCCGCCGGCCGGGCGGCGCCGCACTGTCCGGGGGGACGGTTATGTTGCTGATATGACCGACGACCTCGACGACCTCGACGATCACTCCGGGCGCGGCGACCTCTCCGGGCGCGACCGTGCCGTGCTCGCGTTCGAGCGGGCGCCGTGGGCCGGGCCCGGTGCCAAGGAACGTGCGATACGCGAGGATCTCGGCATCTCCCCCACCCGCTACTACCAACTCCTCAACGCGCTCCTGGACGACCCGCGCGCGCTCGCCCACGACCCCGTGACGGTGAACCGTCTGCGGCGCGTCCGGGAAAGGCACCGGTCGCTCCGGTGATGCGCCGGGGAGATCGCCGCGCGCCGTAGCTGAGCGGGGCCCGCGTCGATAGGGTCGGGACATGGGCAGCTACTCGCACGCACTGCCGGAACCGACCACCGCCGCCGGCCGTGAGGGGCTCGCCGCGGTTCTCGAACGGCCGTCCGAGAGTGTGGTCGCGCTGGACTTCGACGGGACGCTGGCGGAGATCGTCCCGGATCCCGAGCAGGCGAGGGCGCACCCCGCGACGGTTCCCGCACTGGCCCGGCTGGCGCCGCGGGTGCGGGCCGTCGTCGTGGTCACCGGAAGGCCGGCCGGGGTCGCCGTCCGGTACGGCGGGTTCGCCGGTGTCGCAGGGCTTGAGCGCCTCGTCGTCCTGGGGCACTACGGCGCGGAGCGGTGGGACGCCGTCAGCGGCAGCGTCCGGGCCCAGCCGGAGCACCCCGGCGTCGCCGCGGTACGGGCCGAGCTGCCCGGCCTCCTCGACTCGATGGGCGTCTGGCGCGGCACGTGGATCGAGGAGAAGGGCCGCGCGGTCGCCGTGCACACCCGCCGTGCCGAGGACCCGCAGTCCGCTTTCGAGGCGCTGCGCGAGCCGATGGCCGAGCTGGCCGGGCGTCACGGGCTGATCGTCGAACCGGGCCGCCTCGTTCTCGAGGTGCGCCCGCCGGGCGTCGACAAGGGCATTGCGCTCGCCGAGTACGTTCGCGAGGTGAACGCCTCCACGGTCGTCTACGCGGGCGACGACCTCGGTGATCTGGCCGCCTTCGCCGCCGTGGACAAGCTCCGCTCGGACGGGGTGCCCGGACTTCTCCTCAGCAGCGGCGGCGAGGTGCCCGAACTCGTCGAGCGCGCCGACCTCCCGCTGCCCGGCCCGGCCGCCGTCGTGGCCTTCCTCTCCGCGCTGGCGGACCGCGTCGAGCACCGCCCCTGAGGTCTGTCCCCCGTTGCCGCGGCCACGGCTTCCCGCTACGGCGGTCGCGGGCTTCGGGGTCGTGGCGGTCGGGCCGAGGCCCTGGCGGTCGCGGCCCTGGCGGTCGCGGTCGTCGTGGTCGCGGTCGTCGTGGTCGTCGTAGGCAGGGCTGTTCGTCGCCGTTCGTTGCGACACGCCGCGCCCCGGGGCTCCGGCCCGGGCCCGCCCCGTGTCAGCCCGCCTCCGTGACGCCCTCGTCCAGCGCCTCCAGCGCGCGCAACTGGTCGAGGAACCACTGCTGCGGTGGAAGCGCGGTCGCCGCGGCCGCCAGGCGCTTGCCGCGCTCCGCACGCTCGGCGTCCGGCATGGACAGCGCCTGGTGGAGGGCGTCGGCCGTGCCGGTCACGTCGTACGGGTTCACCACCAGCGCGTCGTCGCCGAGTTCCGCGTACGCCCCCGCCTCGCGCGACAGCACCAGCGCGCAGCCGGCCTCCGAGACGACCGGAATCTCCTTGGCGACGAGGTTCATCCCGTCGCGGATGGGGTTCACCAGGGCGACGTCGGCCATCCGGTAGGCCGCCAGCGAGCGGGCGAAGTCGTCCTTGACGTGCAGGAGCACCGGGGTCCAGTCGGGCGTACCGTAGCGGGCGTTGATCTCCTCGGCGACCCGCGAGACCTCGGCCGTGTAGTCGCGGTAGACGGCGAGGTCCTGGCGCGAGGGATAGGCGAAGGCGATGTGCACGACCCGCTCGCGCCACTCCGGGTGCTCGTCCAGCAGGGTGCGGTACGCCAGCAGTCCGCGCACGATGTTCTTCGACAGTTCGGTGCGGTCCACCCGCACGATCGTCTTCCGGCGGCCCGGGCCGCGGCCGTCGCCGCCGATCTGCTCGCGCAGCGCGGCCAAGCGCTCGTCCACGTCCGTCCGCCGCGAGCGCTCCCGCAGGAAGTCCGCGTCGGCGCCGAGGCCGTGCACCCCGAGTTCGGTCCGCCGCCTGCGGTGCCCCCGCAGCCGGTACTCGAGGCTCGGCGGTCCGTCCTTTGGCCAGTGCGGGTCCACATCGTGGTCGACCAGCACCCGGCGGCAGCAGTTCTGGAACGCGCCGAGCCAGCGCTGGGTCAGGAAGCCAAGCCGGTTGGCCCCGAGCATCCCGAGGAGCAACTGCTCGGCGATGTCGTCCGGGAGCATCCGGAAGTACTCCGGCGGTGCCCACGGCGTGTGCGAGAAGTGGCCGATTCGCAGGTCGGGACGCAGGTCCCGGAGCATGCCCGGCACGAGGGCGAGGTGGTAGTCCTGGACCAGCACGGCCGCAGCCGGGGCCGCCGACTCGGCCAGGGCCTGCGCGAACGCCTGGTTGTACGCCTCGTAGGCCACCCACTGGCGGCGGAACTCGGCGTCGAAGACGGGCTCCAGCGGTGTCTGGTACAGCATGTGGTGGACGAACCACAGCACCGAGTTCGCGATGCCGTTGTACGCGTCGGAGTGCACGGCGGCGTCGATGTCCAGCATCCGTACGCCCGGTTCGCCGATGCCGCGCCGCACCGCCTCGCGGTCCCCGTCGCCGAGTGCGGAGCACACCCACAGGGCGTCCGTCTCGGGGCCGATGGCCGACAGCCCGGACACCAGCCCGCCGCCGCCGCGCCTGGCGTCGAGCGTCCCGTCCTCCCGGAAGACGTAGGAGACGGGGCCCCGGTTGGAGGCGACGAGAACTCGTGCGGCGTGCTCGTGCTCGTGCTCGTGCTCGTGCTCAGAGACCATGTCGCGAACCTAGCCCTTCCTGGAACCGCTCAAACGTACGGCCGGAGCCGGTGGCCGGAGACCGCCGTTCCGCGACCTCTCTGCCGTTGCACAGCCGGGATACGGTGCCGCTGTGCCGCTGTGCCGCTGTGCCGCTGTGCCGCTGTGCCGCTGTGCCGTAGTGCCGTAGTGCCGCCGTGTCCGCCGGACCGGGATCGCTGCGCCCCGGCGACGGCCGAAGCACGGCGACGGCGGGACCCGGCCTCGGTGCCGGGCCCGGACGCTCGTCCCGCACCGGTGCCCTGTCGCCGTGTGCCCGCCCGGACCACGGTCCGGGGCCTTCGGATGCCGGTCCGGGCCATCGGACGCCGGTGCGGGAAGCGCGGTCCCGGAACCCGCCGTGCCGCCCGCCCGGATCAGGGACCGGTGGTCCTGGGCGGTTGGGCGGCTGCCCCGGCGAGGGACCACCGGCCACCGGATGCCCGATGCCGGCCGTCGGGTGCCGGCCACCGGATGTCGGCCACCGGCGCCCGGCACCCGTCGGATGCCTCCGGCCCCGGGCCGGCCGTGCGCTCACCCGGTCAATGGTTCCGCCGGTCGCGCGTCGCCGCGAGTGCGATCGCGCCGGCGGCCGAGAGCGCCAGGGCCATCCCGCCCAGCAGCCAGAGCCGCTCGCTGTCATGGCCTGCCGCGGCGATCTGGCCCACGGTCCCCTCCCCACCGTCGTGGCCCGGGGTACCGGTGCGCCCGGCGCCCGCCGCGCTGCCGGGGGCGCCTGGGGCGGGCGGTACACCCGCCTCCCTGCCGCCGGCGTCCTTCCCGGCGTCCTCCGCGGCCGGCTCGTCCAGTCCGTCCTCGTGCCCCTGCTCAAGGCTGTGGTCGTGGCTCTCCTCGTCGCCGAAGCCGGTCCGGGGGGCTCCGAGTTCCCCGACCTCCTCGGCCACCGGGGCCGCCGAGCACCGGGCGTCCCTGGTGCCGGCCGCGCAGTTGGACCGCGGGGACTGGACCTCCAGGCCGCCGCCGAGCCGGCCGTCGCCGCCGTCGCCCCCGTCCTCGCCGCCGACGGTGACCGAGTAGGTGACGGTCGCCGACATCCCGGCCGGGAGGGCACCCGAGTACGAGAGCACGGGCTCCTCGTACGCGACCCGGCCGCGGGTGGCCCGGGCGTTGCGGTCGTAGACGGCGTCGTCGAGGGTGCCGCCGAGGTCGTCGGTGAAGCGTACGTCGGGGAGGTCCCGCCCGCCGTTGTTGGTCGCCGTGATGGTGAAGGTGAGGGTGTCCCCACGGGCGACCCTCTGCGCCGACGCCGTCTTGGTGACCTCAAGGTCGGGGGTCGGCGCCGACCGGGCGGGAGCCGCCGGCGCGAAGCCCGTCGTGGCGGTCGCGGCCCCCGCGGCGACCGCCAGGGCCCCGAGGAGCCGGGGCCGATTGCCTCTGCTGCGCCCGCGGATCCTCGTCCGGTCCCGGCCGGGCACGGCCCGATCCGGACGGGAGAGCCGTGCGCCCTCTGATCTCACATTGCCCATAAGTCTGAAATGTAGACAATCATCCCGGCTGGGCCGTGTTACGCCGCGCCCGTGTCGCACCGCGCCGCGCCCGTGCTGCGTCGTGCTCGTGCTCGTGCTCGTGCTCGTGTCACGCCGCTCCTCCGCTCCTGCGCTCCTCCGCTCCTGCGCTCCTCCGCTCCTCCGCTACGCCGCGCCCGTGTTGCGCCGTCCCGCCCGGGCCGCGTACTCGGGGACGTCCCTCATCGGTGGCCGCTCCTCCGTGTCCACCGCGTGCGTTCGCGGGACGAACCCGTCCTCGGCGCGCTCGAACTGGGTCAGCGCCGGGCGGACCAGGTGTCCACGCGAGAGGCGCAGCTGGGCGGTGCGGTAGATCGCCGCCGCCATCCGGCCCAGCGCCTGGCCGTCCTGGTGGCGGTGCCGCCGTACGCCCACGTCCACCTGCGCCAGCGCGTCCAGGCCCACCGTGTGCAGCGCGTCCACCAGCAGGCCCAGCTCCACCCCGTAGCCGACCGGGAACGGCAGCCGCTCCAGGAGCGAGCGGCGCGCCGCGTACTCCCCGCCGAGCGGCTGGACGAACCCCGCGAGCTGCGGCCAGTGCAGATTGAGCAGCGGTCGCGCCACCAGTTCGGTCACCCTGCCGCCCTGGCCGGGCGTGTCGCCGAGCGGCCGGTCGTACATCGCCTTGACGAACTGCACCTCGGGGTCGGTCAGCAGCGGGCCGACGATCCCGGAGACGAAGCCGGCGGAGAACTCCTTCAGGTCGGCGTCGACGAAGCAGACGACGTCGCCGGTGGTCGCCAGCAGGGAGCGCCACAGCACCTCGCCCTTGCCCGGTACGGCCGGGACGCGCGGGAGTACGGAGTCCCGGTGCACCACCCGGGCGCCGGCCCGGGCCGCCGACTCGGCGGTGCGGTCCGTCGACCCCGAGTCGACGACGACCAGCTCGTCGACGAGCGGTACCGCGCCGGTCATCAGTTCGCGCCGGATCGCGGTGACGATCTCGCCGACCGTCGCCTCCTCGTTCAGCGCGGGGAGCACCACGCTGACCGTGGTGCCCTGCTTGGCGGACAGCAGCCGGTCCAGTGGGCGGTCGGCCACCGACCAGGACCGCCGGGCCAGCCAGCGCTCCACCTCTTCCAGCACATGATCTCCATCTCGCGGATCGGACGGTCGTCTCAAGCGTCCGGGGGTTCGGTTACAGTCTTGAACAACGCGGACCGCCGATGCATGTCGGGGTCGCCACGCGGACACAACCGAATACCGCTCATCCAGAGGGGCAGAGGGACACGGCCCGTTGAAGCCCCGGCAACCCTCCAGCCGATCTCGTCGCGCGTCGCGGCCGAGGCTCACGGCTAGGGAAGGTGCCAATTCCGTCTCGCGGCGAGGTGCGCCGCGGGGAAGATGAGGAGAAAGGGCCTCGCCTCCATGGCTGTGCAGACCGTCGCCACCACTTCCGATTCTGCCGACACCGTCGACCTGGGTCCCGCCTCCGGGCTCTCCTGCCGCGAATGCGGTGAACGTTTCGCCCTCGGTCCGATCTTCGCCTGTGAGGCGTGTTTCGGGCCGCTCGAGGTCGTGTACGACCTGCCGGGCGGCGACCCCGAGGAACTGCGCAAGCGGATCGAGAGCGGTCCGGACAACATCTGGCGCTACGCGCCGCTGCTGCCCGTGCCCGCGGACGTGGCGGACAAGCCGAATCTGAACCCGGGCTTCACCAGGCTCGTCCGGGCCGACAACCTCGCCCGTGAGTTCGGCGTCACCGGCGGCCTCTGGGTCAAGGACGACTCCGGGAACCCCACGCACTCCTTCAAGGACCGGGTCGTGGCCCAGGCGATCGAGGCCGCCCGCGCCTTCGGTTTCACGACGCTCTCCTGCTCCTCCACGGGCAACCTGGCCGGCGCGGTCGGCGCCGCGGCCGCCCGTGCCGGCTTCCGTTCCTGCGTGTTCATCCCGCACGACCTGGAGCAGGGCAAGGTCGTGATGGCCGCCGTCTACGGTGGCGAGCTGGTCGGCATCGAGGGCAACTACGACGACGTCAACCGCTTCTGCTCCGAACTCATCGGCGACCCGGCGGGCGAGGGGTGGGGCTTCGTCAACGTCAATCTCCGCCCGTACTACGCCGAGGGTTCCAAGACGCTGGCGTACGAGATCTGCGAGCAGCTCGGCTGGCGGCTGCCGGATCAGATCGTCATCCCCATCGCCTCCGGCTCCCAGCTCACCAAGATCGACAAGGGGCTCCAGGAGCTGGTCGGGCTGGGCCTGGTGGAGGACCGGCCCTACCGGATCTTCGGCGCCCAGGCCGAGGGCTGCTCCCCCGTGTCCGCGGCCTTCAAGGCCGGCCACGACGTGGTCAGGCCGCAGAAGCCGGACACCATCGCCAAGTCCCTGGCGATCGGCAACCCGGCGGACGGCCCCTATGTGCTGGACATCTGCCGGCGCACCGGCGGCGCGGTGGAGGACGTCACCGACGAGGAGATCGTGGACGCGATCAAGCTGCTGGCCCGCACCGAGGGCATCTTCACCGAGACCGCGGGCGGCACGACCCTCGGCGTGGCGAAGAAGCTGATCGAGGCCGGGGTGATCGACCCGGCCCTCACCACGGTGGTCGTCAACACGGGTGACGGCCTCAAGACCCTCGACGCGGTGGCCCCGACCACGGGTATGTCCGCAGTCATCCGCCCCAACCTGGACTCCTTCCGAGAGGCTGGCCTCGTATGAGCGTCAACGTCCGCATCCCCACCATCCTCCGCACCTACACCGGCGGGCGGGCCGAGGTCCCGGCCGAGGGCGCAACCCTCGCCGAGGTCATCGCCGACCTGGAGAAGAACCACACGGGCATCGCGGCCCGGGTCCTGGACGACCAGGGCAGGCTCCGCCGTTTCGTGAACGTGTACGTCAACGACGACGACGTGCGCTTCGAGCAGGGCCTGGAGACGGCGACCCCGGACGGCGTCGGCGTGTCGATCATCCCCGCGGTGGCCGGCGGCTGACCGTCACCCAGAGTCAGCAGAAGAGCCCCCTCCGCAAGCTCTGCGGAGGGGGCGTTTCTGTAGGGTTGAGCGCGATAGAGTTGGGGAAGCCCCCTCCGCCGCGTGTGCCAGGCGCATATGAGAACGCCTTCTTGCACGACGAGAAACAGCCAAAGTATTCGAGCATTGTGCGCGTTAAGTGCGCTTTGCCCGGCCCGACTTGCCCGGGAATGCTCGCATTTCTCTTGAATCGTCCTTTCAGCCCTGCCCGGAATTCTCGTCCGATTGACCTGTTGCAGACGGCAGTTGGACAGATACATTCAGCCGCGGTCGACGCGTTCCGGCGCACTCCCATGGGGTCGTCCCCATGCCCCTCCGGGCACAGGGAAACCGCAGGGTGAGGTCTGACCCGGGTCCGCGAAGTGCGGTCCTGTGCAAGGGCCAGTAATAGGGGAGTTAGGCATGGCTCAGGGCACCGTCAAGTGGTTCAACGCGGAGAAGGGGTATGGCTTCATCGCGGTCGACGGTGGTGCGGATGTTTTCGTCCACTACAGCGCGATCCAGATGGACGGGTACCGCACCCTGGAGGAGGGGCAGCGAGTCGAGTTCGAGATCTCGCAGGGCCAGAAGGGGCCGCAGGCGGACATGGTCCGCGTAGCCGGCTGAGCGCCGACTGACTGCAGCAAAGTGACGGAGGGTCCGTGCCGGCGGCACGGACCCTCCGCCGTGCGTGGGCCGTCCGCCGTGCGTGCCCCCGCCAGGCACCGCGGCGCCGCGCCCGGCGGGGGCGCGGGGGCGCGGGCGCTTGGGCGTGCCCGGGGCTGGACGCGAGGCTTCCTGCCGGGGTGCCGTGCTCCGGGTGCCGCGCTCGGGGTGCCGTGCTCGGGGTGCCGTGCTCCGAGTGCCGCGTTCGGGGTGTGGTGCTCTGCGAGGGATGGGGCGCTCTGCGTCGGGGTGGCCGCGGCGCCCCGTGCCGGGAGCGGACGGGGCGTCCCCGGCCTGGACGGGTACGGCGGCGTGTGCGGGGACGGGGGAGGTTCGGCGTGCCCGGAGGCCGGCGCCGTGCCGTGCCGTGCCGTGCCGTGCCCGGGGCGGACGCGGCGCCCCGGGCTCTGGGTGGACGCGCCGGTGCGCCCCCGGGCGGACGTGGTACGGCCTCCGGGCGGGAGCCCGAGTCGCGGTCGCGTCTTGCACTCGCCGGGTCCGAGTGCTAATCATTGGCGTTAGCACTCTACGAGTGAGAGTGACAACGAAGGACCGGGTCGGTGAGGTCCGCAGGCCGGGTGGGGCAAGGAACCACAAGGCACGCAGGCCGTCCGTCGCGGGCACCAGCGCGGTCCGGAGCATCCACCCCAGTCCGGGAGGACCACTTCACATGGCCAAGATCATCGCGTTCGACGAGGAGGCACGGCGCGGTCTCGAGCGCGGGATGAACCAGCTCGCCGACGCCGTCAAGGTCACCCTTGGCCCCAAGGGCCGGAACGTCGTCCTCGAGAAGAAGTGGGGCGCCCCCACGATCACCAACGACGGTGTCTCCATCGCCAAGGAGATCGAGCTCGAGGACCCGTACGAGAAGATCGGCGCCGAGCTGGTCAAGGAAGTCGCCAAGAAGACGGACGACGTCGCCGGCGACGGTACGACCACCGCGACCGTCCTCGCCCAGGCGCTGGTCCGCGAGGGCCTGCGCAACGTGGCGGCCGGCGCCAACCCGATGGCCCTGAAGCGCGGTATCGAGAAGGCCGTCGAGGCCGTCTCCGGCGCGCTGCTCGACCAGGCCAAGGAGGTCGAGACCAAGGAGCAGATCGCTTCCACCGCCTCCATCTCCGCCGCCGACACCCAGATCGGCGAGCTCATCGCCGAGGCGATGGACAAGGTCGGCAAGGAAGGCGTCATCACCGTCGAGGAGTCCCAGACCTTCGGTCTGGAGCTGGAACTCACCGAGGGTATGCGCTTCGACAAGGGCTACATCTCGGCCTACTTCGCGACCGACATGGAGCGCATGGAGGCCGCCCTCGAGGACCCGTACATCCTCATCTTCAACGGCAAGGTCTCCTCGGTGAAGGACCTGCTCCCGCTGCTGGAGAAGGTCATGCAGTCGGGCAAGCCGCTGCTGATCATCGCCGAGGACGTCGAGGGCGAGGCCCTGTCGACCCTGGTCGTCAACAAGATCCGCGGCACCTTCAAGTCCGTCGCCGTCAAGGCCCCGGGCTTCGGCGACCGCCGCAAGGCCATGCTCGGCGACATCGCCATCCTCACCGGTGGCACGGTCGTCTCCGAGGAGGTCGGCCTCAAGCTCGAGAACGCGGGCCTGGACCTGCTGGGCCGCGCGCGCAAGGTCGTCATCACCAAGGACGAGACCACGATCGTCGACGGTGCCGGTGAGAGCGACCAGGTCCAGGGCCGGGTCAACCAGATCCGCGCCGAGATCGAGAACTCCGACTCGGACTACGACCGCGAGAAGCTCCAGGAGCGCCTCGCGAAGCTGGCCGGCGGCGTGGCCGTCATCAAGGCCGGTGCCGCGACCGAGGTCGAGCTCAAGGAGCGCAAGCACCGCATCGAGGACGCCGTCCGCAACGCCAAGGCGGCCGTCGAGGAGGGCATCGTCGCCGGTGGTGGCGTGGCCCTGCTCCAGGCCGCCCAGGTCTTCGAGAAGCTCGAGCTCGACGGTGACGAGGCCACCGGTGCCGCCGCTGTGAAGCTGGCCCTGGAGGCCCCGCTGAAGCAGATCGCCGTCAACGCCGGCCTCGAGGGCGGCGTCGTGGTGGAGAAGGTGCGCAACCTGACCCCGGGCCACGGCCTGAACGCCGCGACCGGCGAGTACGTCGACCTCGTCGCCGAGGGCATCATCGACCCGGCCAAGGTGACCCGCTCCGCGCTCCAGAACGCCGCGTCGATCGCCGCGCTCTTCCTCACCACCGAGGCCGTCATCGCCGACAAGCCGGAGAAGGCCGCCGCGGCCGCTCCGGGCGGCATGCCGGGCGGTGACATGGACTTCTGATCGACCCTGAGGTTGATCGACCGTCCTTAACCGAGGGCGGCACCCCCACTCCCGGGGGTGCCGCCCTCGGCTTTTCGGCTTCCGCCCGAGCGCGTGCGGGCCGTTTCGGGTGTGCGTACGGACCGGCTCGGGTGTCCGGGGTTGTGGCCTGCGGGTGTGCGTACGGAACCGGCCGGGTGTGCGGGCCGGTTCGGGTGTGCGTACGGTTCGGGTCGGGTACGCGGGAGCGTCCTCAGACCCGCTCCAGACGCAGCGTGAACCACGTCGTCTTGCCGTCGTCCGCCGGCCGCACGCCCCAGCCGCCCGCCAGTGACTCGACGAGGATCAGGCCCCGGCCCGACTCGTCGTCGGGACCCGCCGGCCGGATCCGCGGCGGATGGTGGCTGTGGTCGCTCACCTCGACGGTGAGTTCGGTGCTGTTGCGCCGCACCTGGAGGCTCACCGGACCCTGCCCGTGCCGGACGGCGTTGGTGACCACCTCGGACACCAGCAGCCCGGCGTCGTCGGCGACCTGGGAGCAGCCCCAGGCGGCCAGGGACTCGGCGAGGAACGCCCGCGCCCGGGACACCGACGCCGGGGCGGCCGGCAGTACCGTCGCCGCCGAGGCCAGCGGGGCCGCCGGCAACTGGGCCAGGAGCAGCGTCACATCGTCGTGGTGGTGCTCGGTGGCGGGCAGGACCGATCTCAGCACGTCGTCCACCACCGTCTCGAGGTCGTGTGCCGAGGCGAACGCGAGGTCGAGAGCGTCGATGAGCGCGTCGAGCTGCTCCTCGATGTCTCCCGCCGGTGTCTCTATCAGGCCGTCGGTGAAGAGGACCAGGCTCGACCCCGGGGCGATGGCCACCGTCGCCTCCTGGTGGGGATGCTCCCCCACCCCGAGCGGCACGCTGACCGGTGCCTCCAGGGACCGAACGCCCTCGCCGGGTTCCGCGACGAGAGCCGGCAGATGTCCGGCCGAGCAGACGGTCACCTCGCCCGCGTCCGGTGCCACCACCAGGTAGCAGCAGGTCACCAGCTGGTCCGGTCCGTCGAGTTCGGCGACGATCGAGTCGAGCGCGTGCATCAACTCCCGGGGCCGCATGCCGGTCTTGGCGAGGGCGTGGGCCGCGGACCGCAGCTGCCCCATGATGGCGGCGGCCTCCAGGCCGCGGCCCATCACGTCACCGATGAGGATGCCGACCCGCCCGGCGCCCAGCGGCACGAGGTCGAACCAGTCGCCGCCGACACCCGCGCCCTGGGTGGCGGGCAGATAGCGGCTGGCGGTCTCCAGCCCGGGCACGGCCGGCGGGGTGCCCATCAGACTGCGCTGAAGGGTCAGTGCGACATGCCGCTGCTGCTCGTACAGGGCCTGGAACCGCTCCTCGGCGGCCTTGCGTTCGCTGACGTCTCGTACGGCGGCGGAGACGAGGAGCCCGTCGGTGGTCTCGAGGGGGCTGAGGCTGATCTCGACGGGGAACTCGGTGCCGTCCTTGCGGAGGCCGTGGAGTTCGAGCCCGGCGCCCATGGGGCGGACCTGGCGGTTGTGGGTGTAGCCGTCGCGGTGTGCGGCGTGGTGGTCGCGGAAGCGGCCGGGCACGAGGATCTCGACGGGGTGGCCGAGGAGTTCCTCGCGCCGGTAGCCGAACAGGGCCTCCGTCTGGGCGTTGACGAGGCGGATGGTCCCACCGTCGTCGACGATGACCATGGCGTCCGGCGCCGCCTCCAGCAGCCCACGGAACCGCTCCTCGGCGGAGCCGGCGGGAGCCCCCCGGTGGGGGCTCGTCCGGCAGCGGCAGGCCCCGGCGGTGCCGGTGTCTGGATCGGACTCCGATGAGACCGCCGTGATGATGCCTTTCATGCTTGCCTCCCGGACGGATTCTGCCCCTTGCCGTGACCGCGGCAGCGGTATCCGGACATCTCACCGCAATGCCGCACGGCGTACCCGGGAGAGTCCGATTCTGACCGGTGATGGCGCTTGCGCGGTGGGAAACGAAATCGCCCGTTCGAAGGACGGGCGGTGCGGCCCGGGCCGCACCGCGCCCGCGGCCCCGGCGTCGGCACCGCGGCCCGGTCACGGGCTGACGCAAGCGCACGATCCGGCCGGGGGCCCCGCTCCGTGCCCGCCATCGCCGCCGCGTCGGAAGCGGCGCCGGACGGCTGCACTCGGGCCGCAACCGGGGCCGCAACCGGGGCCGCAACCGGGGCCGTAACCGGGGTCGTAGTCGGGGCCGGTGTCACGGCCGTGCCCGGGGCCGCTGGTCTTCATGGGTGTAGTCCTCCGCCACCGACGCGACCAGGGCCAGGGACTCCGGAAGCGCCGGTGCGTTGGCTGCGAGCAGGTCGTAGGTCAGCTTGCAGCGGGCGACTCTGGACGGATCGTCGTCCAGTCGCCCCGTTCCCAGACCGGTTGTGTACGCGAGCGGCGGGGCGTCCGCGAAACCCGTCAACCCGATGCCGCCGCCCGTCGCGGTGTGGGCGCCCATCGGGAACGGGACCACCTGCACGATCACCCGGTTCCACCGCGCCGGCGCCCCGATGCGGCCCAGCGTCCGGGCCATCAACGCCGCGCCCCCCGCGCGGCGGCGCGGGACCGCCTCGTCCAGGACGGTCCACGGCATCGGCGTCGCCGGATCGTCGAGGAGCCGTGCCCGCTCCAGCCCCGCCTCGACCGGTTCGTCGATGACGGCCTCCGGGGCGGCCGGCCGGTACGCGCGGAACACCGCGCCCGTGCGTAAGCCTCCGTCCGAAGCGGTCCCGGGATCAGCAGCGGCGCGTACTCCCGGATCGCGGTCGCCGGTCGCGGTCGCTTCCGCCTCGGCCGCCTCGGCGAAGCGGTCGGGGGATCCCGACTTGCCGGCGGCGAGGCAGTTCCGCTCGAAGAGGCCGTTCGTGCCGAGTATCTCGTCGATCCTGTGAGCGACATCCGGCCGCATGCGCCGCTTCCCCGCCTCCAGCCGGCCGACGAACGACGCGCTCACGAAGAGGGGTTCGCCGAACTCCCGCCGGCTGAGGCCGGCGTTCTCGCGGGCGTGGCGCGGCCCGGCGCCGAGCAGGGCCCCGGGAGACGTCGACGGGTCCAGGTCCTTCGGTCCAGGCAAAGTCAACTCCATGTCGGACAAGTGGGGTTGTCGGGCCTTCGACTCCGATAAGGCTAGCCCTCCATGACCACTCTGTGTGGAGAACGCACATACCGAGAGTGGGGATGCCTGGTGGTGCCACCATGTCCGAAGGAGCGGTTGCGCGCTGTGATGTGGCCGTGTCGCCGCTGCGGGACCCGCTCGACTCGACAGCGGTGATCCTGCCGTCGTTCGTGTGGATCCCGTGTCGCTCACGACCCGCTCGCTCACGACCCGCTCGCTCACGACCCGCTCGCTCACGACCCGCTCGCTCACGACCCGCTCGGGGGCGACCCGTGGGGAAGGCCGTCCGGGGAGGGCCGCGATAGGGTTGACGGCGCCGGAACCGGGACGGAACCGGGACGGAACCGGGACGCCGAGACCACGACGCCAGGAGGTGGGACCCATTACCGCTGCCGCAGGACCGGGTGCTCGCCTCGGTGTCGCCGAAGGTGTGTGAGGGAGCCCCGTTTCGGAACGTCCGAAAGGCTCTCGCTTGTCGTACTCCTTTGATCCCTCCCCCTCCTCTCCTTCTCCCTCTCCCTCTCCTTCCGTCTCTCGCCCTGCCGCCGCCGACGTCGTCGGCAGACTGCGCGCCGCGGGCTGTGTCTTCGCCGAGGACGAGGCACGGCTGCTGTTCTCCGCCGCCCGGACGCCTGACGAACTCACCGCCCTGGTGGAGCGGCGGGCCTGCGGCCATCCGCTGGAGCACATCCTCGGCTGGGCGGAGTTCTGCGGTCTGCGGATCGCCGTGGAGCCGGGCGTGTTCGTGCCCCGGCGCCGGACGGAGTTCCTGGTGAGCCGGGCGGTTCACACCCGGCCGGACGCCGATGTGGTCGTCGACCTCTGCTGCGGTTCGGGCGCCGTCGGGGCGGCGCTGGCCGCCTCGCTGCCGGGCCGCGGGACCGAGCTGTACGCATCAGACATCGAGCCCGCCGCGGTGCGTTGCGCACGGCGCAATCTGCCGGAAGGCGCACGGGTCTTCCAGGGCGACCTGTTCGAGCCGCTGCCGGGCTTGCTGCGCGGGCGGGTCGACATCCTTGCCGCGAACGTTCCGTACGTACCGACCGAGGAGGTCGGTCTGCTGCCGGCCGAGGCCCGGATGCACGAGCCGCTCGTCGCGCTCGACGGGGGCACGGACGGACTCGACGTGCTGCGGCGGGTGACGGCGAAGGCGGGGGAGTGGCTGGCGCCCGGCGGGATCCTGCTGTTCGAGACGAGCGAGCACCAGGCCGCGGGCGCGCTGGCGGCGGTCGCGGAGGGTGGACTCGAGCCGGCGGCGGCCATCTGCGACGAGCGGTATGCGACCGTCGTCGTGGGGACGAAGACGGCCTGCTGAGGCGGGCCTCGATCGGGTGACCCTGCGCTGCTATCGGGTCGGCCCGTGTCGGTGGGCCCGTGTCGGTGGGCCCGCGCCGCGATCAGCGGAGTACGGGGCAGCCCGCGCCGGCGGGCGGGGGCCGCGATCCGGCGGGTGCCGCGATCGACGGGCCGCCGTGCCCGCGGCCGGGGTAGGGGCCCGCCGGCGGTGCGGCCGGCTCCTTCGCCACGCCCGAAGTGCCCGGACGGCGACGGCGGTCCGCTTCTCATGTCCGTCTCATCCGGGCCTTAACCCGCCCTCACACCGCCTCCATAGCTTTCGCGCCATGTTCCTCACCTACCTCAGGCGCGAGTTGCGCCGCCGCAGGAAGGCGGCGCTCGTCGTCGCATCGGGGCTCGCCCTCGGAATAGCCCTGGTCATCGTCGTGAACGCGGTCTCCGCGGGCATGAACCAAGCCCAGGGCCGGGTGCTTGAGTCGCTGTACGGGCTCGGTACCGACATGACCGTCACCAAGGCCGCCGTGCCGCCGGAGGAGGGCGGCACCGCGCAGCGGCCACGGTTCCGGTTCGATGCCGGGGACGATGACGACGCCGAGCAGAGCCAGGACATCGTCATGGTCCAGGGCTTCGAGACGCTGGCCGCGACGACGGCCGCGCGGGTCGGCGAGCAGGACGGGGTGGCCGACGCGGTCGGCGGCCTGAACGTACGGGTGATGAAGGTCGACGGCCAGTTCAAGCGGGGCGAGTTCGAGCAGGAGCCGGGCGGCACCAGGCGCGGCGGTCCGGCCGCCGGCGCGGTCCGCGGCGGCGGGGCGGACTTCAACGTCGACTCGTACTCCGTCTACGGCACCGACGTGGCCCGTCAGGAGCTCGGACCGCTGACCTCCTCGAAGATCACGTCGGGGCGTACGTTCACGGCGGACGAGACCGCCGCGGACGTCGCCGTCGTCGACAGCGCGTACGCCCAGGAGAAGGAGCTGAAGGCCGGCGGGACGCTGACCGTATCCGGTACGGAGTTCACCGTCATCGGCATCGCCACGGCCGACAGCGGGGACGCGGCGGCCGACGTCTATCTGCCGCTCGCCCGGGCGCAGACCCTGGCCGACGCCAAGGACAAGATCACAACCGTCTATGTGAAGGCGGCCGACTCGCAGCGGATCGCGAGCGTCAAGGAGACGATCCAGAAGAACATCTCCGGGACGACGGTGACCACGTCCGCCGATCTCGCCCAGACGGTCTCCGGCTCGCTGTCCACGGCCGCCGACCTGGCCGCGGGCGTCGGCAGGTGGCTGTCGGTCGTCGTGCTGGTGGCGGCGTTCCTGGTCGCGGGGCTGCTGACGTCGTCCGCGGTGAGCCGGCGGGTGCGCGAGTTCGGCACCCTGAAGGCGCTGGGCTGGAAGAGCCGCCGGGTCACCGGGCAGGTGGCGGGCGAGGCACTCGTCAACGGCCTGATCGGCGGCGCGCTGGGCATCGGGATCGGGCTCGCGGGCGCATGGGCGATCACCGCCTTCAGCCCCACGCTCACCGCCCAGCTGGGTGGTGGAGGCGGCGGCGGCCGGATGCCCGGTGCGGGCCCCGGCGGTGCGGGTGGTCCCGGGAGGGGCGGGGCGTCCAGGACCCTCGACATCGCGCTCACCGCGCCGGTGTCCCTCACCACGATCGCTCTCGCGGTCGCACTGGCGGTCGCGGGCGGCCTGATCGCCGGCGGGTTCGGCGGCTGGCGGGCCTCGCGGCTGCGGCCCGCGGACGCGCTGCGGCGCGTCGAGTAGCGGCCCTCGGAACCACCGGTGAACGTAACGACGCACAGCAGGAGTTGAACACGATGTACGAGCTCACAGGCGTCATCAAGCGCTATCGGCGCGGCAAGGACACCGTCCGGGCCCTCGACGGGGTCGATCTGGCCATTCCCGACGGCGGGCGGCTGGTCATCCAGGGCCCCACGGGCGGCGGGAAGTCGACGCTGCTCCAGATGCTCGGCGGGCTGGACCGGCCGAGCGAGGGAGCGGTGGTACTGGACGGGGTCGATCTCGCGACGCTGCCCGAGGCGAGGCTCACCCGGGTGCGGGCCGAGAAGATCGGCTTCGTCTTCCAGGGCTTCAACCTGGTGCCGACGCTCACGGCGCAGGAGAACGTGGAGACCGCGCTCGTACCCCTCGGCCTGAAGGCGGCCGAACGCCGCGAGCGGGCGGGGGAGGCGCTGGTGGCCGTCGGGCTGGGCGAGCGGCGGGGCCATCTGCCGGGCGAGCTGTCGGGCGGTCAGCAGCAGCGCGTCGCCATCGCGCGGGCGCTGGTGAAGCGGCCCGCGGTGCTGCTGGCGGACGAGCCGACCGGCAATCTGGACGAGTCCATGCGCGACGAGATCATGGAGCTGCTGGAGGGGTTGTGGGCGGAGAACGGGCTGACGTTCGTGATGGTCACTCATGACTCGGTGCTGGCGCGGCGGGCCCCGAGGGTGGCGACGATCAGCAAGGGGCGGGTGACGATCCGGGAGCAGGTGGCCGACGCGGGGTAGTCCCGCCCCGGGGAGTCCCGCCCCGGGGAGTCCCGTCCCGGTGGGCGCGTGTACGGCGGGGTGGGAAGGGCCCGTTGCGTGCGCATGTCGATATGTGCGTACATCCGTACATGTGTATGTGCGTAGGGCCCGCCTGGTGCGGGCGGGGCGTAAGTGTGTACGTGCGGGCGTGCGGGCGTACGCACGTGCCCGCGTACGGGCCGTGCCCCGGCCGGTGCCGCAGCCCCCGCGCCGAGGGCAGGTCGACGGGGCCGGGGGCAGGTCGACGGACCGGGGTGCCGGCCGGTCCGTGACGGAGGGAGTGGACCCGCCCGTCACGGAGGGAGCCGACCCGCCCGTCACGGCGGAGGGCAGGCGGCCGCCTGTCGCCGGGTCAGAGGCGGAGTGCCTCGCGGAGGTGACCGCCGGCGCGCTTGAGGAGGCCCGCGGCCGTGGCGGCGTCGACGTCGGCGAGGAGCATCAGGATCGCGGTCTTCACCTCGCCGTCCGCCGCCTTCAGGGAACTGTCGACGGCCGCGTCCGGGGCGCCGGTCGCCAGTGACACGATCCGGCGGGACCGGGCGCGGAGCTTCTCGTTCGAGGCGCGTACGTCGACCATCAGGTTCCCGTAGGTCTTGCCCAGGCGGATCATCGTGATGGTCGAGATCATGTTGAGTACCAGCTTCTGGGCCGTGCCCGCCTTCAACCGGGTCGATCCGGTCAGGAGTTCGGGGCCGACGACCACCTCGATACCGTGCTCGGCGGCCGCGGCCAGTGCGCTGCCCGCGTTGCAGGAGAGGCCGACGGTGAGGGCGCCGGCCGCGCGGGCGTGCTCGACGGCGCCGATCGCATAGGGGGTTCGGCCCGAGGCGGAGACGCCGACGACGCTGTCGAGCGCGGTCAGGCCGAGACCTTCCAGGTCGGCGGCGGCCAGTTCCCCGGAGTCCTCCGCCCCCTCGACGGCCTCGACCATCGCCGGCGGACCGCCCGCGATCAGGCCGATGACCTCGTCCGGGCCGGTGTTGAACGTCGGCGGGCACTCGCTCGCGTCCAGGACGCCGAGCCGGCCCGCCGTACCCGCGCCCGCGTAGACCAGCCGACCCCCGCGGGCCGTGCGCTCGGCGATCGCGTCGATCGCGGCGGCGATCTCCGTGAGCCGTGCGGCCACGGCGTCGGGGACGGTTCGGTCCTCGCCGTTCATGATGCGGGCGATCTCGGCGGTCGGGAGCAGGTCGATGCCGGCCAGCTCGGGGCGGAACGCCTCGGTCGTGAGGTTCTCCAGCTGTGCGCGCAGTTCGGTCGGTCCAGGGGCGGAGGTCATGGGGCGGATCTCCCGGGTGGTTCAGCGGGTGCGGGGGCTGTGGCGGTGGGCGAGGGCCTCGTACGAAGCGGCGAGGGCCAGCGCGGCAGTCTCGTACGTGCGCTGCATCACGCCGATGAACAGGCAGTCGACGACCAGGAGCTGGCCCGTCCGCGAGGACATGGCGGCCGGGCGCAGGTCGGTCTCGCGTGCCGTCGAGGTCGTCAGCACATGGTCGGCGTACCGGCACACCGGCCCGTCCGGCCGGCCGGTGATCGCGACGGTCGTCGCGCCGTGGTCGAACGCGACGCGCAGCGGTTCGACGACGTCGCCGGTGGAGCCGGAGTGGCTGATCGCCACGGCCGCGTCACCGGAGCGGAGCTGGACGGCGTTGGTCACGGCCAGATGGGGGTCGCTGTGCGCGTGGGCGACCAGCCCGATGCGCAGGAGCTTCTGGGCCAGGTCCCGGGCTACCAGGCCGGACGCCCCCACGCCGTAGACGTCGATGCGGCGTGCGGCGGCGAGGGCGGTGACGGCGGCGCCGAGCTGGGCGGTGTCCAGACCCGCGGCGGTGTCCGCGAGGGTCTGCTGCTCGTCGTACGCGAGCTTCGCCACGACGTCGGCTATCGGGTCGTCCACCGTGATGTCCGCGGTGACCGCGGGGGCGCGGCCCGACTGCTGCTGCGCGGCGAGACCGGCGAGGGCCAGGCGCAGATCGCGGTAGCCGGGGTAGCCGAGGAGCCGCGCGGTCCGTACGACCGTGGCCTCGCTGGTGCCGGTCAGCTCGGCGAGACCGGTGACGGTGAGGGCCGCGCAGCCCGCCGGGTCGCCGGCGACGGCTTCGGCGACCCGCTGCATGGAGCGGGTCATGGACGGGGCGAGCGTGCGGACCCTCGAGGCGAGAGCGGCGGGCGCGGGGGAGGCTCCACCCCCGCCGGGGCGGGGGATTCCGCCGGCGGTGCCGTCCGCGGCGGGCGCGGCCGCCTCTCCCGCGGCGCCGGACAGACGGGAAGTACCGGAAGCATCGGAAGCACCGGAGGCACCCGAGCCGGATGCGCGGGAAGCGCGGGAAGCACCCGAGCCGGATGCGCGGGAAGCGCCGGTCGTGCCCGGAGCGGTCGGGCCGGAGTGGCCGCCGGCCTCCCCGGTCTTGAAAGAATTCTTCAGATCCCTGGTCACACCTGAAAGATATTTTCAGCTCGGGTGGGCGGTCAACCCCTGTCGTCCGCGGACGAGGGCTCCGAGGGGCCCGTGCGGGCGGGGGCGCCGAGGGGCCCGTGCGGAGGTGGACGCCGAAGGGCTCGTCGCCCCGCGGACGGCCGGACCGCGCGGAGGGCCCGCACCCGGAGGGGTGACAATGACCGCATGGACGTCGAACCACTCGAGCAGGCGCTGCACGCCGCCCGCGCACTCGTCCTCGCGGACCTCACCGCCCGTGACGTGGCGGACGCCGAGGTCGTCTCCCTCGTGGAGGAGGCGGTCCGGGAACGTCGCTGGTGGGTCGAACAGTGGCCGGCGGGTGCGGAGTACGTGGCCGGGCTGGTCGCCCAGGACGTACAGGACGCCCTGCTGGAACGGTACGGGCGGTGGCCGCTGTGCCCGGTCTGCACCTCGGGGGAGCCGCACGCGCTCGATGTGGAACCCGAGTTGGGCCCCGACCCGCACTGGGTGTGCGGCAGGGCGGGGATCGCGGTCGCGCCCGTCGGCAGGCTGCGGTGACCCTCTACATCGACCCGCCGACCTGGCCGGGCCACGGGCTGCTCTGGTCCCACCTGGTCAGCGACGTGTCGTTCGAGGAGCTGCACACCTTCGCCAGGTCGATCGGCTGCCCCCTCCGCGCCTTCGAACGCGATCACTACGACGTGCCCGCGCACCGCTACGGGGACGCCGTGCGCTCGGGGGCGGTGGAGATCGGGTCGAAGGAACTGGTCCGGCGGCTCACCGAGGCGGGACTGCGGCGGCGGAAGCACGGCGGCGGGCGGGGCGGCCGCCGGGCCGGTTAGGGCCTGTTCCGGGTTCGGACCGTTGGCCTGGGGATTCGCCGGTGCCGGGCGGCCCGGGCCCGGTAGTCGTCGAGGGTGGCGCGTGGTGGTCTCTCGGATGGCGAGTGGGGGTTGGTCGAGCCGTTCCTGCCGGTGGGCGGGCGCGGCCCGGTCCCTGACCTGCGGCGGCTGTTCAACGCCGTGATGTGGCGGTTCAGGACCGGGGCCCCCTGGCGGGATGTTCCTGAAGAGTACGGCTCATGGTCGACCGTCTACGGCGTGTTCCAGCGGTGGGCGGTGGCCGGGACCTTCCCAAGGGCTGATGGAGGCAATGATCGCCGAGGCGGCGGTCCGTGGGCAGGTCGATCTCGATCTGGTCAGCGTGGATTCCACGGTCGGGCGCGCTCGTCATCGCGCGGCAGGGATGGCCGTCGACCCCGGACCGCTGGACGAGCTGGAGAAGGCCGTCGCCGAGGAAAGGGGGGTTCAGGAAAGGGACAAAGCGCACCGGTAGTTCCGCCGGACGAAGGCGGCGGCGACGTGGCGCGTGAGGAGCGGCGGCGTCTACGGCGGCGGCGCGGAGCCCGGCTCCGTGCGGCTGAACTGGGCCGTTCCCGGGGTGGGCTGACCAGCGGTCGGTACGCGCGGTACGCGCGGTACGCGCGGGGCGGGTGGTGCGGGTGGTTCGGGACGCCCCGGTGCCCCTCGCGTCAGACCGTCCCACAGCGCGTCGCGCCCGCGTCGCGGCCCTCCGCGGACGAGACGACCACGCGGCTGCTTCCGGGTGCCGCGTCCGTCCCGAGGCGCTCGAACCGCAGAGCCAGGGCGGCGAGCGCGAGGGCACCGGCGGTCATCGCCGCGCCCGCCCATGCCGTGGCGGCGAAGCCGAGGCCCGCGTCGATGACCGTGCCGCCGAGCCAGGGCCCGCTGGTGTTGCCGAGGTTGAACGCCGCGGTGGTCGTCGCGGCGGCCAGCGTGGGGGCCGCTCCCGCGACGTTGAACATCCGGGCGTTCAGGGCGGGGGCCGTGCAGAACGACGCCACCCCGACGAGGAACGACAGCACCACCGCCGGTACCGGCGACTCGGCGGTCAGGGCGAGAACGGCCAGCAGCACCGTGGAGGCGGTGATGCCTCCCAGCATCACCCCGAAGAGGTGCGCGTCGGCGATGCGGCCGCCGATCGTCGTCCCGAGCAGTGCGCCGATGCCGAAGAGGCCGAGGACGGCGGGCACCCAGCCGCTGCCGAGCCCGGCGACATCGGTGAGCAGCGGCGCCAGATAGGAGAACACGCAGAAGACACCGCCCGCCGACAGCGCGGTGACCGCGACGGCGAGCCAGACCTGACGATCGCGGTAGATGGTGAGTTCGCACCGGAGCCGCGGCTTCACCTCGGGAATCGGAAGGTGCGGGATCCTGGTCACCACGCCGACCAGGGCCACCGCCGACGCCGCGCCGACGGCCCAGAACGCCGAGCGCCAGCCGAGGTGCTCGCCCAGGAACGCACCGGCCGGGACACCCACGACGTTGGCGATCGACAGCCCGCCGATCATCACGGCCATCGCGCGGGCGCGCGAGCCGAAGGGCACCATCGCCATGGCCACCGCCGCGCCGACCGCCCAGAACCCGGCACATGCGAGGGCGCTGACCACCCGGGACACGAAGAGGACCTGGTACGTGGGCGCCAGCGCCCCGGCGACCTGGCCCAGCCCGAAGACGGTGATCAGGGTGACGAGCGTGGCGCGGCGCGGCAGCCGCAGTGTCGCCACGGCGAGCAGCGGCGCACCCACGACCATCCCGATGGCGAACGCGGAGATCAGCAGACCCGCCCGGGGGATCGAGACGCCCATGTCCCCGGCGATGGGCGGCAGCAGCCCGGACAGCATGAACTCGCTGGTGCCGAGAGCGAAGACCGAGAGGCCGAGGATGTAGACGGCCGATGGCATACGGGAGCGCGGGGCGGCGCCGACTGCGGGCATGACCATGCCCAACGACCGGACGGTGCCTGTCATTCCCGGCGCCGTCATCACCCGCATGGCGGCGCGCACGGTGCGGGCGACGCCGGTCCCGTCGCCCGTCGTGCATCGCACGCTGCTCGTCGCCCGCTGCCCGCCGGGGTCCCATGGCTGCCGGCGCCTTGCGGGCGGGACGGTGCGCGGTAGCAGGCACCTCGCGGGCACCTCGCGGGCACCTCGCGGGCGGGACCGTGGTGCGCGGTAACCGGAGCCCGGAGCCCGGAGCCCGGAGCCCGGAGCGCGAGGAGCGCGCGAGACCGCGGATCCGGCGCGGGCGCGGGTGCGGGCGTGGTGCGCAGCGGGCCGGTGGTTCGCCTCCGCCGTGGCGGTCGTTCGCGGCCCGCCGTGCGGTGGGCTCAGGACGCCCGGAGCCGCTCCAGTTCCCCCGCCATGTTGCGCCGCGCCACGTCCTCCCACCGGCGCTGCCCGTACGGAGTGCGGAACAGTCTCGGCTGGGCGAGGAGACGGCGCAGGACCTCGGCCCTGCCCGTGCGGTAGACGTCGTCCGGGACGAAGCCGTACTCCTCGCGCACGGCCGCGGCGTAGCTCTCGTACGCGTCCGGCGGCGAAGCGAGGATCGCCAGGTCGGCGTCGCAGAGGACCATGCCGTTGGCGTCGTCGTCCCCGGCCGTGTGGGTCCGGGTGAGGAGCACCAGCCGGGACACCTCGTCGGTGCGCGCCCGGTCGAGGCCCAGCTCGGTCAGGGCGCGCTCGGCGAGACGGGCACTGCGCTCCTCGTTGGTGGAGCGCTCGGGCAGGTACACCGCGTCGTGGAACCAGGCCGCCAGGCGTACGAGGTGGACGTCGTCCGCGTACCCGGCGAGCGTGTCCACGCGGTCCAGGACCGCGACCAGGTGGTCCGTGGTGTGGTAGCGCCGTCGCGGCTCGGCCCAGCGGCGGAGCAGTTCGTCGGCGTACCGGTCCGGACCGGGGGTCGGGGCGTCCGGAGCGCGGCCGGTGGCCGCGGTCACGGTGGCGGCCCAGCGCCGGCGGAGGTCGTCGTGGGCGGGGTGCTGCGGAAGCGCGGGCATGGGCACATTGTCCAGCCGGTCGGAGACCGGGCGTCTCCCGGGGCGGTGGTCCCGGTGGCGGGAGCCGTTCGGATCGGAGGGGATGACCGTCTCGGCGGCGACGGCCTTCCCGCGGCCGCGCGGAGCCGCCGACGGTCGGCCTTCCCCCGCCCTTGGTCTCCGGGGCCGCTCCGCATCGTCCCGTGCCGGTCGGGCACGGTCGCCGGGCCTTGCCGGCACGGCGGTCGCCGGGCGTGCTGGCATAACGGCCGTACGGGGCGATAATGGATAGCGCCTGCGTCTCACCCTCATGCGCGGAGGCGGACACCATGAACGCAGCGGTCACAGCCTCGAACGTGCCGACGACGGAGCTTGCGGCCCAGATCCTGGCCGCGATCGGTCCGCTCACCTTCGGGGTCGTTCTCATCGTCCTGCTGGGCGGCGCGATGTGGTGGGACGGGCGGCGGAGGGCCCGGCTGCGTGTCCCGAGCCCCGATGAGCAGCCGAAGCCGGCCGACCACCGGGAGCACATCGAGGAGGTCAGGGAGGCGGACGACGACGCCTTCCCCGACGACGGCAGCCGGCTGCTGCCCTACAACCTGAAGACCCACACGTCGCACACCACCGGCAAGGGGCCCGAGGCCCGGCCGAAGCACGGCAGCCGCAGCGGAGGGGCCTTCGGGAGCGGCAGTCTGGGTGGTTGAGCCCCGGGCGGCCGTACGAACGGCGCCGGTGCGCGTCCGCCGAGCGGGCGCGCACCGGTCGGCGGTGCGCGCGGGAGCCGCTACGGGTGCGAGGGGCCGGTATGCGGCCGGGGCGGATGCGGGCGGATGCGGGCGGGTGCCGGGTGGGGCGGGACGGGTGTCCGGGTGGTGCGGGGCGGGTGGGCGCGGACTAGGCTGACTCCGATATTGGACTAGACCTGTCGTGGCGTCTACTGGCGGAGGATGAGCCGTGAGCAAGCGTGCACTCCTGGAGGTGATCGCCCTCGGCGCGCGGGACGCGGCCGCCGCACGGGCCGGGGGAGCGGACCGACTGGAGCTGGTCAGCGACATGGCGCGGGACGGGCTCAGCCCGTCCCGGGAGACCTTCGGCCGCGTCCGCGCGGCGGTGGACATCCCTGTGCGGGTGATGCTCCGGCTCGCGGACGGTTTCGGGGCGGGTGACGTCGACATGCTCGCCGGGGTGGCGGGCGGGCTGCGGGCGGAGGGCGCGGACGAGTTCGTGCTCGGCTTCCTCGACACGCACGGGGACCCCGACCTCGTGGCGGTCGAACGGCTGGTCGCCGAGATCGAGGGCTGCCGGTGGACGTTCCACCGGGCCATCGACCGCGCCGCCGACCGCGAGTCCCTGCGCAAGCGGCTCGCCGACCTGCCCGGTCTGGACGCCTACCTCACCGCGGGCAGCGCCTCGGGCGTCGACGACGGCCTGGCGGTGCTGCTGGCAGAGGCGGCACGAGGTGACGAACCCGGATACGAGCCGCGGCTGATGGTCGGCGGCGGCCTTCGCCTCGGCCACCTGCCGGCCCTCCGCGCGGCCGGTCTGGACGCGTTCCACATCGGCGGCGCGGCGCGGCCCGGCGGATGGGGGGCGCCGGTGGACACGGCGGCGGTGCGCGAGTGGCGCGAGGCGGTGGATGGATAGTCCCGGACCGCGCACGGCGCCTGCCGGACACGGTGAACGGGGCGAGGACGCGCTCCGGGGCGACGTCCGCGACCACGTCGTGGCGACGGCCTTCGTCTTCGCGGCGGGCCGGAGCACCCGTTCCGCCCCGACGCCGTTCCGTCCCCACGCCGGTTCGTCTCCACGCCGGTTCGTCTCCACGCCGGTTCGTCTTCGCGGCGGGCCGGAGCACCCGTTCCGCCCCGACGCCCGGCCGGCACCGCCGACGAAGTCCGGTGTGACGACCGCTGCCCGCCCGGCCGATCCCTCGGCCCCGGGAGAAGCCCTTCGGCCCGCCGCGCGGCGGGCGTTGGAGCGGCAGGCCCCGCTTCGGGCGGATCACGACTCGGGCCCCGGCGCTGACGACGTCCGGTCCGGGAGGTACCGTACGGCGGCCTGACCCATGCCCGCACAGATGATCCTGGTGTGTACGCCCCGAGAGGTACTGACCGTGAAGCACGATGTCGCCGCCGCGAGTGCGGCTCGTCCGAAGAGAGGAGCCGCGCCCGGGCTGCTGCCCCGAATGGGGCTGGCGACCGTGCCGCTGGCGAGCCTCGGCATGCTGGGCGCGCTGCCGTCGCTCGTGGTCGCCTGGCGCCGTGGCGCGCGGTCCGACTGGCTGACCGCGCTGCTCTTCACGGCCGCGACGGTCGGTTGGTGGTTCCAGGCGCTGCTCACTCCGGTGGAGACGCACGGAGCGCAGTTCGGGCTCGACGTCGCACTGGTCACCCTCGTCACGGTCGGGGCGGCACTGCATGTCCTCCTGGTCCGTCGGCGGCCGTCCGCGGCGCCGCTCGACACCGTGTCCGAGGCTTCGGCCCCCGCTTGGGCTCCGGCGCCGACCTCTTCTTCTGCCTCTTCTTCTGCCTCCGCTTCTGCCTGCGCTTCATGTTCCGTCTCGGCTCCCGGCCCCGGTCCCGCTCCCGGCCCCGGTCCCGCCTCCGCTTCAAGTTCCTTCTCGGCTCCGGCGGGTGATCGCGCGTGAAGACCCGTCGGACATGGCGCCGCCAGGGAGGCCAGGGCGCCACGCGGCGCCGGGTGCGCCTGGGCCGGGTGCTCTCGGCGGCGGCCGGAGCCCTGCGCGGCCGTGCGGGCTGGATCGCGGCGAGCGCCGGGGTCATCGTGTTCGGGCTGGTGGCCGTCTGGCTGTTCGTCGGCGGTGGGCAGGACGGCCCGCCCGACCCCCGGGCCCGCCAGTACAAGGACTTCGACGCCTGTCTGCTGACGGGCGAGAAGGGCATAGCGGCGGGCACCCCGGCCGCGCCGGTGTGGGAGGGGATGCAGGAGGCATCCCTGGAGACCCGGGTGCGGGTGAGCTATGTGCCGGTCGTGGGGCCGCAGTCGGCGGACAACGCCCGCCCGTTCCTCAACAGCCTGGTCCAGCGCCGGTGTGATGTCGTCCTCGCGGTCGGCGAGGCGCAGGTGGACGCCGTCCGGTCCGGCGCCGCGCAGCACCCGGGGATCCGGTTCGTCGCGGTCGACGGCGCGTCCGGCCCGTCCGACCATTCCAGTCCGTCCAGCCAGTCCAGTCCGTCCGGCCCGTCCGGCCCGTCCGGCCCGTCCAGCCAGTCCAGTTCGTCCGGCCCGTCCGGCCCGTCCGGCGCGGACGCGGAGAACGTCGGCGGGGACGGAGGCATCGTTCTCGTGAAGTCCGGTACGGGAGTGGCCGATTCGGTGGCCGAGGAGATCCGACGGGCCGTCAAGGCGGCTGAGGGATAAGGGCCGAACGTCGCGTTCGCCGCGGATGGTAAAGATCGAACAAAGCCACCGGTCCTGAGTAGAACTGGTGTCCGCTGATGGGGCAGGCTCACGGAGCTTTTGTAGGCTTCGTCTAAGAAAAGGCTGCCCATGCGCGTTCGCTGGGTCCGCAGCCCTCGTCTCTTCCCGCCGGGTCCTGCCGGCCGGCGCAGAACGAGGGCAACGGCCATATCCGTTCTTGTTTCCTTCTCTTTCATGCTCACCACCGAGACGGCGGCGGCCACCGGCGCCACGCTGCCGGCGCTGAGCATGCCCGAGTTCTCCACGTCCGGCCTGTGGGAGTGGGCCAACAGGTCCCCGCTGGACACGCCCGACCAGGAGGGCGGCACCGCACGGGGCAAGAGCCACTCGGCCTCGTCCGCGGCCACCAGCGAGGAGGGCGACGCCGGTCGCGAGCCCGGGAAGGGCGAGGGCCAACTCGACCCGTACGAGCGGCCCGTCGACGAGGTGGAGCCGGCCACGACCGGCAAGGTCCCTGGCACGGCGGAGAGCTTCGACGCCGGCACCTCCGAGCGCGACGCCGGGAAGTCCACGGCGACCTCGGACTACTACGTCAACGCGGACGGTTCCACCACGGTCCGCCACTACGCCGGACGCACCAACTTCCGCAGCGCTGACGGCGGTTGGGAGCCGATCGACACCGATCTGGTCGAGAACGAGGAAGGCAGGCTCCAGGAGCGCGCCAACTCGCTCGGCATCGAGTTCGCCGCCGACGCCGCGGACCAGCAGCTCGCCTCGATCGACTTCGGCAAGGGCCGCAGCCTCGCGTACGCGCTGCGCGGCGCCGCGAAGGTCCGGCCCTCCGTGGCGGACAACGGCACCGTGACCTACGCCGGGGTGCTGCCCGACACGGACGTGCAACTCGTGCCGCTCGCCGAGGGCTTCAAGGAGAACATCGTCCTGCACTCCCGGGACGCCGCCGACTCCTGGACCTTCCCGCTGGACGTCACGGGCCTCACGCCGCGCATCGCGGACAACGGCGACGTCGAGTTCACCGACGCGGACGGCGAGGTGACCGCCACCATCCCGCACGCGTTCATGGAGGACTCCGACGTCGACCGGCGCTCCGGCGACCCGGCCCGCTCCGGGGCCGTCGCCTATGCGCTGACCACCGTGGACGGTCGGCCCGCGCTGAGGCTGACCGCCGACCGGGAGTGGCTGGACGACCCGAGCCGGGTCTACCCGGTCATCGTCGACCCCACCATCACCGCCAGCAACTCGACGTACACCCAGAGCACGATCCCCGGTGACCACTCAACCGAGAACCAGATCAAGGTCGGCTCGTACGACTCGGGCACCAACAAGGCGAACTCGTTCCTCCAGTTCTCCTCGCTGAGCACCACGCTCGCCGGGCAGAAGGTCTCCGCGGCCAAGCTGAACGTCTGGGCCCTGTGGTCCTCGACCTGCACCGCCACCCCGTTCTCCGTCCACCCGGTGACCCAGTCCTGGACCCCGTCCGGTGTGACCGGCTACCCGGGCCCGGCCTACAGCACGTCCATCGGCTCCGCGACGGTCGCGCCCGGATCCTCCTGCACCAACACCGGTGGCAGTACGGGTGTCGGTGTGAAGATGCCGGTGACGCTGTCCACGGGCTGGTTCGACTGGGTGGCGACCGGCGGCTCCAACCACGGCCTCGCCCTCACCGCGCCGACCGGCGACGGGCTGCACTGGAAGAAGTTCCACTCCGACAACTCCGCGACCGCCGGCTGGCGTCCGTCCCTGGAGCTGACCTACGCGCCCAACACCAAGCCGCAGGTCAACGCCCAGTACCCGCCGGAGAACTTCCAGGCCAACACCCTCCAGCCGGAGCTGCTCGTCTACGCGAGCGACGCCGACAAGTGGCCCAACGCGACGCTGACGTACACCTTCGAGGTCTACGACGCCGACTCCGGCTCCACCACTCCCGTCGCCACCTCCGGCAACCTGTCCAAGGGCAGCTGGAAGATCCCCTCGGGCAAGCTGAAGTGGAGCAGGAACTACGCCTGGTACGTCGGGGTGAGCGACGGCTACGAGGAAGTGACGTACTCCAGCCGCTTCACCACCGCCGTGCCGCAGCCGCCGGTCACCTCCGGCCTGGCCCAGAACACCGACGGCCACGAGTTCGACCCGTCCGACGGCAACTACACCACCGAGGACACCGACGCCGAGGTGGAGGTCGTCGGCCCCTCGCTGGAGATCGACCGCTCGTACAACAGCCTCGACCCGCGCATCGACGGAGCCTTCGGCGCCGGCTGGTCCACGGTCGTCGACATGAAGGCCACCGAGGTCAAGGACCCCGCGGGCACGGTCACCAGCGTGATCATCACCTATCCGGGTGGTGAGCAGGTCGCCTTCGGCCGCAACGGCGACGGCACCTTCGTGCCCCCGCTGGGCCGCTACGCCCGCCTCCAGACCGTGACCGGCGGCTACGCGCTGACGGACAAGGACTTCACGGAGTACAGGTTCGTCCAGGCCACCGCCAAGGCGGGGACGTACGCGCTGTCGACCGTCAAGGACTTCGCCGGCCGCACCGAGACGTTCGCCTACGACGCGAACAAGCGACTGACGAAGATCACCAACGACACGTCCAGGCGTTCGCTGACCCTCGCCTGGTCCCAGCCGGCCGGCGCCACCGCCTGGCACGTCGCGACGGTCGCCACCGACCCGTCGACGGCCGGCGACGCGGGCACCGCGCAGACCTGGAGCTACGGCTACTCGGGCGACCAGCTCACCAAGGTCTGCCCGCCCGCCGACTGGACCAGGTGCACCACGTACGGCTACACCACCGGCAACCACTACCGCACCACGGTGCTGGACGCCGACCCGTACGCGTACTGGCGGCTCGGTGAGACCTCCGGCACGGCCGCCAAGGACGCGGTCGACACCAACCAGGGCCGGTACAACGGTCTCTACCGCAACGTGACCCTCGGCGGCTCGTCCGTGCTCGCCGGCTCCACCCAGAAGACGGCCACCTTCAACGGCACCACCTCCTACGTCGAGATGCCGAGCGCCCCCGGTGCCACGCCCTCGTACATGTCGGTGTCGCTGTGGTTCAGGACGACCACCGCGGGTGGTGTCCTCTTCTACTACGGCGACAAGCCGCTGAGCGACTCCGACCCGGTCGCCAACACGACGAAGAACACCCCCGCGGTCTACGTCGGCACGGACGGCAAGCTGCGCGGCTGCCTCGCGATGTCGCCCGGCTGTATGACCACGATCACGTCGACCGCCACCGTCACCGACGGCCAGTGGCACAACGCCGTCCTCACCGGTGCGGCCAACACCCAGACCCTGTACCTCGACGGTGTCTCCCAGGGCTCCCTCAGCGGAACCATCAACGACTGGGAGCAGCCCTACGTCTCGCTCGGCGCCGGTGTGAACACCGACGGCTGGCCCTCCATGAACCCGAACGACGAACTCGGGCACTACAAGGGCCAGATGGCCGAGGTGGCGATCTACTCCGAGCCGCTCGCCCCGTCGGTGATCACCGCGCAGTACCAGGCCGCCAAGCGGGCCGCGGGCCTGCTGAACGAGATCACCACGCCGGGTGGCAAGACCCGGTCGTCGGTCGTCTACGGCACCACCGACGACCTCGTCCAGCAGGTCACGGACGGCGACGGCGGCACCTGGAAGCTCAACCCGCCAGTCGTCACCGGCTCCTCGCAGGTCTACCGCTCCGCCGTGATGGGCTCCGCCCCGACCGGCTACTGGCGACTCGACGACACGCTCGGCGCACCGCAGGCCGCCAACGAACTGCACACCGGCTTCGGCACCTACAACACCGTCACGCAGGGTGTGGCGGGTCCCTTCGGCACCGGTGACGCCACGGCGGCCCAGTTCAACGGGACGTCCTCGTACGCGGAGATCCCGTTCGACCCGTGGCACGGCTCGGGAGAGCGCGCCGTCGAGCTGTGGTTCAAGACGTCCTCCCCGGGGGTGATCCTCTCCGACCAGTCGCAGCCGCCGACCGGCGCGACCCCGAGCGGCTCGTGGAACCCGCTGCTCTACGTGGGCGCCGACGGAAAGCTGCACGGTCACTGGTGGAGCGTCTCCGGATCCGGCAGCACCGCCTTCGGGTCCACGGGCACGGTCAACGACAACAAGTGGCACCACGCGGTCCTTTCGGCCTCCGGCACCACCCAGACCCTCTACCTGGACGGTGTCAAGCAGGCCGACTACGCCGGTGCCGCGAAGGACCAGTCCAACAAGCGCACCTTCATCGGCGCCGGCTTCGGCAAGTACTGGTACCAGTCCCCCGGTGACGTGAGCTTCTTCAACGGCTCCATCGCCGAGGTCGCGGCGTACGCCCACCCGCTGAGCGAGGACCAGGTCGAGCAGCACTGGTCGGCCTACAAGGCGTCCTCCGGTGTGGCTCCCGTGCGCACGGTCACGCTGACCGACCCGACCGACAAGACGCTGAAGTACGTGTACGACGCGGAGATGGGCAACCGCCTGCTGGCCGCCACCGACACCAACGGCAAGCGGACGACGTACGGCTACGACACGGCGGGCTTCCTGCACACCGTGACGGACGCCAACGGCAACCGCAGCATCACCGGTCACGACGTGCGCGGCAACACGGTCTCGCAGACCGACTGCCAGGACACCGCGGCCGACAGGTGCGCCACCGAGTACTACACGTACTACCCGGACGCGACCACGGCGTTCCCGCCGATGGACCCGCGCAACGACCTGCTGCTCACCGAGCGCGACGCGCGCTCCTCCGGGCCGACCGACAACACGTACCTGACCGGCTACGGCTACGACACCGGCGGCAACCTGCTGTCGGTGACCACCCCGCCGGTGGCCGGCCACCCCAACGGCCGCAAGGCCACCACCACGTACACCACCGCGTCGACCCCGGCGGCGGAGGGCGGCGCGGCCGTGGCGCCGGCCGGACTCGTGGACACGGTCACGACACCGGGCGGCAGGAAGACGAGGAACGTCTACTTCGCCAACGGCGATCTCGCCGAGGTGATCGACGCCAACGGCGCCGCGGTGGCGTTCGCCTACGACAACCTCGGCCGGAAGACCGGCCAGACCGAGACGTCCGACGCCCACCCGGGCGGGCTGTCCACCTCCTTCGCCTACGACAAGAACGACCAGGTCACCACCGAGACCAGCCCCCCGGTCACCAACCGCGTCACGGGAGCGGTGCACCGGGCGAGGACCACCACGGTCTTCGACGCCGACGGCAACGTCACCTCGCAGACCGTCGACGACCTCACCGGCGGCGACGCCTCGCGGGTGACGACGCTGACGTACGACGCCCACAACCGCGTCGAGACGCGGACGGACCCGGGCGGCGACACCACCGCGTTCGCGTACGACGTCTACGGCAACAAGGTGAGGGAGACCGATCCCGCGGGGAACGTCAACACCTACACCTTCGACGCCGAGGGCCGGCCGCTGACGACCAGCCTCCTCGACTACACCGGCGACCCGAACAACCCGTCGGCGCCGACCACCCTGGTCCAGGAGTCGCGGGCGTACGACCCGGCGGGCCGCCTCGCGTCGATCACCGACGCGATGGGCTGGGTCACGCAGTACACCTACACCGACGACGGCCTGTCGGCGAGCGTGATCCGCAAGGACCCGGCGAACGGCAAGCAGTTCGTCGAGCAGTCCAACGAGTACGACCTGGCCGGCAACCTGGTCAAGCAGGTCTCCAACGACGGCCGGACCGTGACCACCTTCGAGGTGGACGCCGCCGACCGCACCACCGGGTCGGTCCTCGACCCGACCGGGGCCAACCGCACCACCAGGGTCTCCTACGACCCGGACGACAACGTCGTCACGGAGACGGAGACCGACCCGGCGACCGGTGACATCAGCACGTCGGACAGCACGTACGACAACCTGGGCAACGTCACGGGCACCACCGTCCACGACGGCACCACGGCACCGGTGGCCCGCTACAGGCTCGACGAGACGACCGGCTCCTCGGTCGCGGACTCGTCCGGCGCCAACCACACCGGTACGCGCGGCACCGGAATGCACTGGGACACCGATCGGGGCGGCAGCGCGCGGCTCGACGGCAACGCCAACTCGTGGGCGCACACCGACGGCCCGGTCGTCAACACGTCCGGCAGCTTCACGGTCTCCACCTGGGTCAAGCTCACCTCCACCGCGTCGAACTACACGGCGGTCGGACAGGACGGCGACTACCACTCCGGATTCCTGCTGGGCTACGTCCAGTCGGCGAACAAGTGGGCCATCCGGATTCCGACCAGCGACGACGCCTCGGGGCAGCTCGGTACGCAGCTGGTGTACTCCACCTCCGCCCCGGTCGTGGGCCAGTGGACCCACCTGACGTCCGTCTACGACGCCTCGACGGCCAAGGTCTCGCTGTACGTCAACGGCGCCCTCCAGGGCACCGACGACGTCTCGGCGCCCTGGTCGGCCAACGGGGACCTGCAGATCGGCCGCGTCAGATACCAGGGCTCGTACACCGGGTTCTGGCCGGGCGGCATCGACGACGTCCAGGTCTACGGCGAGGCGCTCACCGGTTCGCAGGTCTCGGCCGTCCACGGCGGCACGCTGCCGGCCGCGGGCAGCTCGGTCCGGTCCACCACCTGGAAGCTGGACCAGCGCGGCCTGCCGGTGTCGATGACCGACGCGGGCGGCAACACGACGGACTACGGTTACGACGAGGCCGCCCAGCAGACCACCGTCACCGAGCCCGTCGTCAACGCGGAGCAGAACGGCGGGACCCCGGTCGCCGTCCGTCCCGTCTCGATGACCGGCTACAACACCTTCGGCGAGGCGACGGAGGTCTCCGACCCGCTCGGCAACGTCACGGTCGTGGCGTACGACGCCGAGGGCCAGGAGTCCTCGACGAGGATGCCGAACTACACACCGCCCGGCTCCTCGACGCCGATCACGGCCACGGCCTGGAACGAGTACAACAGGCTCGGCCAGGTCACGGCGGAGGTCGACCCGCTGGGCAACCGCACCACGTACACGTACACGCAGCTCGGCGATCTGGCCTCGGTCACGGAGCCGGGCGGCGGCACGACGACGTACACGTACGACACCAACGGCGACCAGCTGTCGGCGACCCGGCCGAACGGTGCGCGTCAGGAGAGCACCTACGACTACCTCGGCCGTCCGGTCACCAGCACGGACGTCGTGCGTCAGCCGACGCAGCGGGCGTTCACGGCGATCAACGAGTACGACGCGCCGGGCGGCGAGCTGTCCCGGACCGTGAGCCCGACCGGCGTCACGGAGTCGTACGCGTACAACGCGATCGGCGAGGCCGTCGAGGTCACCGACGGCGCCGGCCAGAAGTCCACGTTCACCTACGACATGGACGGCCGGGTCCTCACGGCGACGGACCCGAACGGCACCGGCACCAGGAACACCTACGACGGCTACGGCCAGCTGGTCTCCACCAGTGACCTGGACGCGACCGGCACGACGGTGCGCACCATGAGCGCCGGGTACGACCGTGCGGGCAACCCGGTGTCGGTGACCGACTTCCGCGGCCACACCACCACGTTCGAGGTGGACCCGACGGGCCTGGTGACCAGGGCGGTGCAGCCGGTCTCGGCGACCGAGTCGATCACCACGACCTTCGGCTACGACGCGGCGGGCAACCGCACGCGCTTCACCGACGGCCGCGGCAACCCCTTCGTGACGACCTACAACAGCTGGGGTCTTCCGGAATCGCTGGTCGAACCGTCCACGCCGGCCCACCCGGACCCGGCGGACCGCACGTTCACCACGGTGTACGACGCGGGCGGACGGCCCAAGGAGGCCCGCTCCCCGGGCGGCGCGGTCATCACCAACGAGTACGACGTCAAGGGCCGGCTGACCCGTCAGGTGGGCGCGGGTGCGGAGGTCGCCACGGCCGACCACACCTACGACTACGACTCCGACGACCGGATCACGGCCGTGGCCGGGGTGGGTGAGGAGAAGAACACCTTCGCCTACGACGACCGCGGACTGCTGCTGTCCACGTCGGGCCCGTCCGGTGCCTCCTCCTTCGCCTGGAACGGCGACGGGTCGATGACGTCGCGGACGGACGCCTCCGGCACGACGGCCTACGGGTACGACACCGCCGGCCGGCTGAAGACGGTCGACGACGGGGTCACCGGGTCGACCCTGACCTACGCCTACGACGTCAACAGCAAGGTCACGTCGATCGACTACGGCGGCGTCGGCAAGTCCAAGCGGACGTTCCAGTACGACGCCCTGGAGCAGTTGACCGAGGACAAGCTCACCTCGCCGTCCGGCGCGGTGCTCGCCAGGATCAACTACACCTGGGACGCCAACGGCAACGAGACGTCGAAGACGACGACCGGTGTCGCGGGCGCGTCGGCGAACGCGTACACATACGACCGGGCCAACCGCCTGGCGTCGTGGGACAACGGGACCGCGACCGAGGTCTACGGCTACGACGCGTCCGGCAACCGGACGCGCGTGGGCGGCGACACGTACACCTACGACGCCCGCAACCGCCTCACGTCGGACGGGCACAACACGTACCTGTACACGGCTCGCGGCACGATGAGCCAGATCACCGACGAGGGCGGTGTCTCGACGGCGGTCAAGGCCGACGCCTTCAACCGGGTGATCGGCGAGGGCGAGCGGACGTACACGTACGACGGTCTGGACCGGGTGCTGAACGCCGAGGACGAGACCGGTGCGGAGCTGTTCACGTTCAGGTACAGCGGCGCCGGGAACGACGTGGCCTCGGACGGTGTCTCCACCTACAGCCGGGACGCCGACGGCTCGCTGCTGGGGGTGAAGACGGGCACCTCGGCCGTGCTGGCTCTGACGGACCTGCACACGGACGTGATCGGGCAGTTCACCGCCTCCGGTGAGGCGCTGACCGGCTCGACCACGTACTCGCCGTTCGGCAAGGTCACCGCGTCGCAGGGGATGATCGGGCAGCTGGGCTACCAGTCCGGCTGGACGGACCCTGAGACGGCCGAGGTCAATATGGCCGCGCGTTGGTACTCACCGCAGACCGGCCAGTTCGACAGCCGCGACACGGTGGCCAACAGCCCGTTGCCGGAGTCGGTCAACGCGAACCGCTACGCGTACGCCAACCAGAACCCGATGACCGGTGTGGACCCGACCGGTCACTGGTTCGACTTCGTCAAGAAGGCCGTCAAGAAGGTCACCAAGAAGGTCAAGAAGACCGTCAAGTCGGCCTACCACAAGACCAAGAAGGTGGTGAAGAAGGCCGCCAAGGTCGTCCGCAAGGCCGCGAAGAAGATCAAGCGCACGGTCAAGAAGGCGGTCCGGAAAGCCTACCGGACGGTGCGCAAGACCGTGCGGTACGTGCAGGACAGCGTCAAGAAGGCCAAGAGATACGTCAAACGCACGTACAAGCGGGTCAAGCGCCACGTCCACAAGGTCGTCAAGCACGTCAAGAAGCAGGTGCGCAAGGTCGCCAAGGCGGTCAAACACGTAGCCAAGAAGGTGGTCAAGGCAGCCAAGAAGGTCGGCAGAGCCGTCAAGAAGGCGGCCAAAGCCACAGCCAACTTCGTCAAGCAACACGCCTCGACCCTCGCGTCGGTCGCGGTCGGCATAGCCGTCTTCGCCGGCTGTACGGCGATCACCGCCGGTGTGGGCGCCCTCGGCTGCGCGGTCCTCGCGGGCGCGGCGGCCAACGGCGTGGGCTACATGATGAGCGACGGCTCCAAGTCGGTCGGCGGCTTCCTCGGCGCGGTCGCCATCGGCGGCGCCACGGGCGCCCTCGGCGGTGCGGCCGGTGGCCTGGCCGCGAGCGCGGTGGGCCGTCTGATGGCCGGTGTCGGCGGCAAGGTCGCGCAGGGCGCGGCCGCGGGCGCCGCGGGCGGCGCGGCGGAAGGCGCGGTCGGCTACGGCACCTCCTGCGCGGCCAGCGAGGAGGGCTGCAGCGTCAGCGGCGCGGCCAAGGCCACGGCCATCGGCGCGGCCGCGGGCGGCGTGTTCGGCGCGGCGGCGAGCAAGCTCGGCCGCAAGGGGTGCACGCCGCACAGCTTCACCGGTCTGACCGGTGTGCTGATGGCGAACGGCATGACCAAGCCGATCTCCGAGGTCAAGGTCGGGGATTACGTCCTGACGGCAGAGCCCGGCAAGAAGAAGAAGGAGAAGCACCGCGTCAAGGCGGTGATCGTCACCAAGACCGACCGTGACTACGTCGACGTCGTCGTCGCCACGAAGGCCGGTCCGAAGACGATCCAGACCACCAAGCACCACCAGTTCTACGAGGCGACCCGGAACTCCTGGACGCAGGCCGGCGACCTCAAGCCCGGACAGCGGCTTCAGAACGGCGACGGGGCCCTGACCGCGATCGTCGAGGTCAAGTCGTACACGGCCCAGCGCGTGACGTACGACCTGAGCATCGAGGGCCTGCACACGTACCATGTGCTGGCGGGCGAGACGCCGGTCCTCGTTCACAATTCCGGCGGGTGTCCGACCGCTGGGTCCGTCGATAACCTCATGAAGAATCTCGATGATGACGTGATCTTCCATTACTCGGACCAGAAGGGGTACGAGGGGATCTTCGGATCTGGGACGATTCGAGCGGACTCAAAGGGGCGTGCGTACGTCACCCAGGAGATGGTGTCGCCTAGTGATATACACAACGTTCTCTTCGCCGGTAACCCTGCCTATGCAGGCAAGGGTGGCTTCATGATCGCGATTCGAAGGCGGGAGGGTGTGTCTCTCCGAGTGGGAGAGCAGCCTAACGAGCTGATACATCAAGGGTCGTTGCGGTTTGACCGATCCGACGTGTTGTACGCCGGCCCGAACCCGTTTGGCTAGGAGAGGTTTATGCAGGTAGAGCTGGCTCTTGAGGAGCTGGAGACGCTGGCTTCAGCGTTGGTGCGCTTGAAGTTCGAAGATGAGGAACCTCCCGAACCGTATTTCGGTAGCCCCAGACTTGCGGCAACACATCGCCGAATTGTCGATTCGATCATCTTGGAAAGTGCGCGAATCGGGGATTCGCGTCGGGTGGCGCGCTGGGAGTCCTGGCGAAAGTGGTCTACGAGAGAGTACGAGAGGGGCGTGATCGCTCGGTACGCCTCATCGTTGGAAGTATGGGATGAGTGGGGAGTCAGTCAGAAGATTGAGGTCTTGAAGACCTGCTCTGCGCCGTTCGAGCCAAACGAAGAGGAGCTGGAGGAGCTTCGCAATGAGATCGATGTGAGGCGTTACTCCTCCAGCTCCGACGGCCCCTCACGGGGCGCTTGACGGCAACGGCAACGTCAACGGATACCTACCGCTGCGGGCGGCGGCTCCTCGGAGTCGTCGCCCGCAGCCAGTGAGGTTTTCTCAGCGAAATGATCTTCGCGAAGAGGGCTGAACCGTGCCGATCGGGTCCGATCGGGTCCGATCGGGCATGCGGGTCCTGGCGGCGGACAGGCGTGAAGCCCCTGGTGGGACAGGTCTCTCTCACAAGAACGTCCGTGGAACCAGAGGCTTCACGTTGGTCACCTATGTTGCCACGCTCGACGTCCCGCGCCATGTCGTCGAGTTCCTCGCCCGGCTGCTCGCCGCTCACCGCAGGCGGATCGGTACCCCGAAGGGCTCGCGCGCGCTGGGCCCGTTCCGGCAGGCGGTGCTGGTGCTGCGCCGGTTCCGCGAGCGTGGCTGCGTGCACTGCCCGGCCCGCGACGCGGGCGCCTCACAGGCCACCGGCTACCCCTACCTCCACGAGGGCATCGACGTCCTCGCCGAGAAGGCACCCGACCTGCACGAAGTCCTGAGCCGTTGTCAGCGCGAAGGCGTGACGCACGTGACCCTCGACGGCACGCTGATCGAATCGGACCGCCTCGCCGGCGTCCGGGACAACGGCAACGACTGGTGGTTCAGCCAGAAGCACGAGGCGTTCGGCGGCAACATCCGGTTTCTGGCCGCCCCAGACGGCACCCCACTGCGGGTCTCCGACGTCGAACCCGGCTCCACGCCCGACATCACGGCCGCCCGCATCCACACCCTGCCCGCCCTGCACAAGGCGGCGACCGACGGCCTGCCGACCCTTGCGGACAAGGGCTACAACGGAGCGGGGATCGGCACCCTCATCCCGGCCGCCGCCCAAAGGGCACATCAGAACGGGTACTTCACGTCGACACCCGCATGTTCAACACCCTGCTGCGGCACGTGCGGGCCCCGGGCAGGGCTTGATTAAGTTCCGCGAGTGTCGGGGTTGTTGGTGGTGCCCAGGAGTGGGAGGGCTCGTTCGGGCTGGTCGCGGATTGCGCGGGTGGTCTTGGCGATGTTGGTGGCTCCGAGGGTTTTGAGCAGGCCGATGGCGAGGTTGCGGAAGGTGGCCATGGCGCGTGGTGCGGTGCCGGTGTGGAGGGTGGAGGCGTCCTCGGCGTAGGTCACGTCTCTGACGTGGTGCAGGGCTTCGATGCTCCAGTGGCCGCGGATGGCGGCGGCGAGTTCGGCCGGGGTGGCCTGGTGGGCGTCGAGGCTGGTGACGGCGTAGACCGTCTCGCGGGTTTCGCGTCGGCCGGTTTGCCGGCGGCGTCGGTGGACGCGGAGGGCGAGGCGGGCGTGAGGGAAGGCGATTCCGCCGAGTTCGTCGGCGATGCCGCAGGTCTTGATGGAGCGGGATTCGTGGCGGCCGTGGCCGGTGGAGGAGGCGGTGTGCTGGACGGCGACGTTGGGCCAGGGCAGGGCGGCGAGCTGCCTGTAGGCGGTCGGCTGGTTGCGCTTGATCACGGCGATGTAGTGGGCGTTCTTGGTCTCGACCAGCCAGGTGGCGTTCGCCTGGACCGAGTGCAGGGCGTCGAAGGTGACGAGAGTTCCGTCCAGGCCCAGCGGTTCGAGCAGGGGACGGAAGTGCGCGGTCTCGTTCGTCTTGGCTCCGACTTCCGCCTGGGCGAGGGTCAGGGCCCGGTGGTGGGTGACGGCGGAGAGCAGGTGCCTGCGGCCGGTGGACGGGCGGGCCGATCCTCTCAGCGACTTGCCGTCGACGGCGATCACCTGCCGTAGCCCGGAAGCCGTTCCCGCAGGGTTCCGGTCGGCGAGGTAGGCGCCGACGGCCCGGTCCAGGGCGTCACCGTCGACGGCCGCCAGCACACGGCCGATCGTGGTCCGCGAGGGAGAACGGCGCCACCGCAGCGGATGCCGTCGGACGCCGACGGCCGTCAGCACGGTGTCCGAGGCACGCGCCGCCCACTCGGCGATCTCGTCGACGCTCCTCGCTCCCGACACGGCCGCGCAGGCACAGACGAGGAGGATCGCGGTCAGCGAGTACCAGCGGCCCCGCCTCGCACGCGGGTCGGGCACCAACTCCAGGAAAGGCCGCAGGTCAGCGACTTGGCCGAGGTCCAGCGGACCCAGCCTCACCAACACCGGCGGGATGAGAGAGGATACAGCGGCAGGCACGGGCCACCTCGTGATCGTTGAGCTTCGACACCCCAATGATCACGAAGCCCGTGCCTGCTCTGCTATGCACCCCAACCGGTCACGGCTCGACCAACCGCCCACCCCCGGAACTCGCTCAAGCCCTGCAACGTCAGCGGACGACGGCAGCGGCGGGCGGGCCGTCGGGCTCGTCGTCCTGGTCGCCGAGGGCGTGTCCCAACGTGTTGATGGCTTGGCGTTGGAGGCGGAGTCGGACGTGGGCGTAGACGCCGGCGGTGACGCCGATGTGTGCGTGGCCCAGAAGTTCCTTGATGATGACGAGGTCGACGCCTTGTTCCAGGAGCAGGGTGGCGGTCGAGTGGCGGAGGTCGTGGAAGCGGATGCGTCAGAGTCCGGCCCGGTTGAGGAAGCTGCGGAAGCGGCGGGTGATGTTGGCGGGGTCGAGAGGCCGTCCGCCCGTGCAACCCGACGATCCCGCAGCGCATGCGAAGGCCCCTGAACCGACCGGACGGACAAACCAGGGCAAGATACCGGATCAGCGGGACCGATCAGACCGCAGACGAATCGAGGCTGAGGGCAGTAGCGACGGCAACAGCCACGGATCTCCCCGCACAACCACGGACGCCAGCGGAACGCAAATCAGGTGCTGACCTGCGAAGAAGCAGGTAGAGGGGTATCGCGTAGCACACGTACTTTGTGCTGGCAGGCGAGACGCCGGTCCTCGTCCATAACACCGGCGGCAGCGGCCACATATGCGATATCACCGCGACAGCTCCTGACGGGAGCACGCGCAGCGCTTCGGGTCGCATCACCACTCCTTTGCTGTCGACCTGGATGACCAGCGGCATGTCGCTGGTGCACGCAGAGGCGATCTTGTCGTGGTAGAAGGCGTCGATGTCGGCGGCGGCCTCGATGACCAGGGACTGTGCCCGGCGTTTGCCCAGCACCCGCCCGCAGCGGTCCCCGATCGCTTCGACGGCCTGGTCGTAGGAGGAACGGATCGCCTCGCGGACCGCCAGGCGCTTGATGCCCTGGCTGTGCAGGCAGCGCGGCAGTGACAGCTCCGCGTCCGCCGGGTGCACGTCGGCTCGGCCCCGGCTCCGACAGGCACACCGCCTCACGCTCACCGTCCCGAACACGCATCTCAGCTGCCTCGGGCGGCCGGTCTCGCGGTGCGTGCGCGGCTGGCCGTCCGGGCCGGTCACCTCACTGGGCGGCGTACTGTTCTCCTCACGGCGGGCCCGTAGGTCGAGGTGGCCCTGGAAGAAGCGGCGCAGGATCTCCCGCCCGTCCGTTTCGATCAGTGATTCCACCGCGGCGTGGTCCATGGCGGCTGTTCCGGGCGCCGACAGCCGTACTGCCAGCGACAACGCCGCCTCCATCGCGCAGGCGAACGGGTCAGGGACATCGAGAGTGTCGTAGCGTTCCATCCGGGCTCTTCTTCTCGTGCGTCGTTCTGGCTGGTACCTACGACGGTAGGGAGAAGAACCCCTTGAAAACCGGCAGTTGACTCACCGCGCCGGGCCGGCCGGTGCTCCGCGGGCGGACGGAGCGAACAGACCGGGAGCGTCCTCGTCCAGCCACCCCCGTTCGACCAGCCGTTTCATCTTCGACCGCGTCGTCTCGATCTTCGAGGTCCGCGGGGGCAGACCGATCCTCGGTACGACCTGCTTGGCCTGCACCGGACCGGGCGCGTCGTCGACCACGTCCACGATGTCCCGGCACACGGGTGGGAGATCGGTACTGGTCATGCCCTCCCGCCAGGGCATCACCGTCTGAACCCCCACGACCTGGCCCACGTTCACCGGCTCCCGCGCGGCCGGGGCCCCCGCGACCGAGTCGACGTCCACCCCCTCGGCCGCGAGCTCGTCCAGCGTCTCGCGTGTCACCGTCAACCGCTCCAGCCGGGACCGCTCAGCCTCCAGACGGCCTGTCAACACGACAATCCGTCTTTCGAGTTCGTCCACCCGGGCCTGCACCGCAGCCCGTCGTTCCTCGAGTTCCCCTATCAACGAGCCCATCCGGCACCGCCTCCTCTACCCGCACGGTAGAGACGGCATCCTCCCGCCCACACCCGAATCAGCGAAACACCAGCTCAGCTGCCCCCGGAAAGGATCCGCACCCTCCTTCGGTTGACCCGGCCGGTTGGCAGAGCGGACAGGGGTACAATCGCGCGCACCTGTTGGCGGCAGTGCTGGGAGGGGCGAACAATGACAAGAGAAACTTCGTCACGATGCACGCGTATGCGAATTCTCCCGTGATGCGAGGGTTCGAGCTACGGGTTCGTGATGCCGTCAAAGCCGGTGAGAATATTTTGTACAGGGCGACGCCGATCTACTCTGGAAGTAATCCGCTTCCCTTGGGGGTTACGCTTTCTGGGCGTGGAAACGCAGGATTCTCTCTGGATGTCACGATCGTCAACAGGGAAAGGTGACCCCGAAGTGTCTGTAGCAGAGTTGGCGCGATGGGCGAACGTCTCGTACCCGCAGGCTCCGGGTGAGGTGGACTGGAGCGGCGTCCCTGTAGAGCTTCGGACTCTCCTTCCGGATGATTATCGAGAAATGATCGATACGTTCGGAGGTGGGAGTTTCGACCGGCATATCTGGATTCACTCACCCCGAAAGCAAGGAGAGCCTTACGATCTTGCGTCCTGGGCGGTTGAGCGGGAAACGGCACTGGAGCTTCTCTGGGGCGCTGGGGAAGAGGTCCCTCCGGAGATTAATCGAGAGAGTGACAGGCTGATTGCCTGGGCAAGCACCGGTGACGGTGAGTACATCTACTGGGTGGTGCCTAAGGAGGGCTCCTTTCCGGCCGGTCGGCGAATTGCGGTCCAAGATTATGACGGAGACTGGGAATTCTTCGATTTGTCGAGCACTGAGTTCTTGCTCCGATGGGTCAATGGAGAACTCGATACGAATCTGATCTCTAGTGTCTCGTGATCCGGTTCGTGTCACCTGAAGCTCTTTGACTCGTTGGGTAATGTGTGAACCTCACTTCGGAACAGGCTGCGGAATTGCGGACGTTGGCGGCAGACCGTCACGTGACGGCGGATGTGGCTCTGCGGGCCCGCATCGTGCTGTGGGCCGGCGAGGGCCGCCGCCGCAGGGACATCGCCGAACTGGCCGGTGTGTCCGCGCGGACGGTGGACCGGACCAGTGAAGTTCCTGCGCAGGATGGGCAGTTCGATCGCAGACGCGCGTCGACAGCTCGCCCTCGCGCCACACACCGCTCCACTTGACCTCTTCGGTATCCCCTGTGAACTGCACATTCGCGCCTGAAATCCGACCTTGCAACAGCCCTGCGTCGGAGGCGGAGTCGGACGTGGCATAGACGCCGGCGGTGACGCCGATGTGGGCGTGGCTGAGGAGTTCCTTGATGATGACGAGGTCGACGCCTTGTTCCAGGAGCAGAGTCGCGGTCGAGTGGCGGAGGTCGTGGAAGCGGATGGGTCGGAGGCCGGCCCGGTTGAGGAAGCTGCGGCATCGGCGGGTGAGGTTGGCCGGGTCGAGAGGCCGTCCGCCCGTGGAACCCGACGCTCCCGCAGCGCATGCGAAGGCCCCTGAACCGACCGGACGAACAAACCAGGGCAAGGCGCCGGATCGGCGGGACCGATCAGACCGCAGACGAATCGAGGCTGAGGGCAGTAGCGACGGCAACAGCCACGGATCTCCCCGCACAACCACGGACGCCAGCGGAACGCAAATCAGGTGCTGACCTGCGAAGAAGCAGGTAGAGGGGTATCGCGTAGCACACGTACTTTGTGCTGGCAGGCGAGACGCCGGTCCTGGTTCACAATGCGAATTGCGCGCCCGGGACGCTGCCCGGAACAAAATTCGACGTGCCGACCGAGCCGGGTATCTACACCATTCACCTGAATGACGGGACGAAGTACGTAGGAAGCTCCACCACAAGCATCAGGGAGCGCGTTAATAAATCGATGCGGTCCAAGCATGCGGTACGCAAGGCCGGATATGCAGCAGACGACGTGGTCAACGTCACGTACTTCACTTTGCCGCGCGGTACAGATGGGGTAGCGATTCGCCGCATGGAACAGACAATGATGGAAGGGGTAAAGGAGAGAGGCTGGACTCTCTTGAACCGGAGAGATCCAGAGATTCAAGTCCCATTCGGCGGGTACCTGCCGTAAGTCTCGACGGGAGTTTGTGATGGGAACCTGGGGATCAGGCCCGCTCGACAGCGACACGGCTGAGGACTACCTCGATGAGCTGGAAGAACAGTCTGTATCGCAGCGGCTGACAGTCGTCGAGAAAACCTTCCGTTCTGCCATCGGGGCGGGGGGTGGGTCCAATTCCTCTGTGCTGCCTGAGGAAGTAATGGCTGCTGCCGCTGTGGTTGCGGCCAATATTCCGGCCGGGCGCGCATTGGCCTGGAACGAGGAATACCCGAGCATTACGGAATGGCTGGCGAAGCCGATTACGCCTGCCCTCGCCTCGTCTGCGATTCAGGCGCTGGAAGTGACATTACCTGCAGACGGCTGGTTCTGGAGGAGCTGGGTTGACGCTGGCGAGAGGGAAGAGGCTCAGGCTGCAATCGGCAGTTTGAGATCTGTACTGCGCCCGGTCAGCGAAGGCGAATCTACGTAGTCCGCTGGCCGATATCAACCTGAGGGTCGGCTGCATGCGAGGAGCCCCACCGAAGCGGGATTCGGTGGGGCTCCTCAGCGGTTTGACGGCAACGCTGACGGCAACGTCAGCGCACGACAACTGCGACGGGTGGGTCGCCGGGGTCGTCGTCCTGGCCGCTGAGGGCGTTGCCGAGGGTGTCGATGGCTTGGCGTTGGAGACGGAGCCTCACGTGGGCGTAGACGCCGGCGGTGACGCCGATGTGGGCGTGGCCCAACAGTTCCTTGATGACGACGAGGTCGACGCCCTGTTCCAGGAGTAGGGTCGCGGTCGAATGCCGTAGGTCGTGGAAGCGGATGCGTCGGAGTCCGGCCCGGTTGAGGAAGCTGCGGAAGCGGCGGGTGAGGTTGGCAGGGTCGAGAGGTCGGCCAGTCGGCGTGGTGAAAACGAGTCCACTGAACTCTTCTCGGTAACGCCTCGTGACGTTTTGTGATCGTCGTTCAGGCTGTGCGGCCGCGCTCGAGCTGGAGCAGGACGAGGGCGGCTCGGGCGATCCGGGTGATGGCCGCGGGGTCGAGGCTGACCCTGCGCAGGGCTTTGAAAGTGACCTTCAGCAGGGCGTTGGCGCGTTCGGCGACGGCGTGGACGCCCCGGATCACGGCGTTGAACGCCTGGTCGGGCTCGGGGAGTTCACGGCCCTTGGGCTTCTTGACCGGGTGACGGAAGCCGGGTCCGGCGTTCTCGTAGCCGAGGTCGGTCAGGGTGGGGATGCCCAGGGTGGCGGCGAGCCGGTTCAGGGCATCGACCAGGCCGTGGGCCCGTGCGCAGGTGGTGTCGTGCTCGCGGCCCGGGCGGACCGGGGAAACCCACAGGGGCCAGCCGTCCGGGGCGGCGATGACCTGTACGTTTCCGCCGTGGTGCTTGTGTTTGCCGGACCACCACAGGTCCGCGCCGTTGGGGCCGGCGGCGGCCACGCGGTCGGTGCGGATGACCGTGCCGTCCAGGTTGAGGTGGGTGTACCCGGCCGCCGCCGTCCTCTCCAGCGCGGTGGACAGATCGGGCGCGTGGTCGGCGAGCACCGTCAGTCCTTCGTGCAGGTAGCGGTAGGCGGTCGGTACCGAGATGCCGTTGTCCCGGGCGAGCTGGACCAGCCGGGCACCGTCGACGAACCAGCGCAGCAAGAGCACTGCCTGCCGGAAGACGCCCAGCGCGCGGGTGCCCTTGCGGGTCCCGAGGCGCTCGCGGTGTCCACGCAGCAGCTTGGCGAGGTGCTCGACGGTCTCCCTGCGGACATCGAGCACGGCGGTGTAGGTGATACTGGAGGGCACGTGGAGCCTCTGGTTGTACGGAACGTGATCTTCGCAGACCTGTTCCTACCAGGGGCTTCACTCATGTCTGACACCGAGTCACCATTCCGCCGCCCGGCTTGATCACACACCGCAACCGTCACGTTGCCGAGAAGACTTCAATGTCCTGCTGTGGCGTAGAAATGCGGCGGGCTTGAGTACCGTAATTGACGACACCTTCGAGTTCTATAGTGTTCGCCTTCGGGGTCGGCAAAGGGATCCCAGATACCCAGGTGCGCGAGTTGCGCGACACTCACGAGAGGAGCGCTGGGCGATTGATGGAAGAATGGTGGGTCACAGCGGTGCGTGTCTCAGATGATGCACTGGATCTGGGAGATGATCTGGTGATGCGCTGGCGAGGGAAGCCTTTTACTGGAATTTCGGTAGAGGAGGGCGGACCTGCCCCTCGATCTGAGGTGTCTTATGTGGACGGGATACAAGAAGGCGAATCTCGCGATTGGCATCCTAATGGCGCACTCTCGGTGTCAGCGTTTTATCGAAGTGGCGTTCTCCATGGCGTCATGATTCGATATTCACCGAACGGCGAAATGGTCGAAATGAGCTCGTTTGACAATGGGCGGAGAATCTCTGGAGGCGGCAGTGACCGAAAACTCGGTTGATGGGTGGGCTGTGTGGCCTGATCGGGAGGTGCGCGCCGCCGCCTTGCGTATTCCCGAGATTGACCTGAAGTCCGTTTTGCGCGTGATTGGCGTCGATGTTGCTTATTGCGATAGTCAGGGGATTGCAGTCGCCGCTGGAGTTGCTTGGGATCGTAAAGAGCGGGGGGCTGTGCTGAGTAGTCGACTGAATGGGAAGCCCCCAGTGTCCTATCAGTTTGGACAGTTGGGAGCCCGTGAGGCCGGGATGGCGGCAGGGGTGGCGCGTGGGCTTGTGAGGGACGGAGACGTCGTGATGTGTGACGGACATGGGCTTATGCACCCTGAGCGGATGGGACTCGGTGTTCATTTGGCCGCACGTCTGGCGCGTCCGGTGGTTGCCGTTGCCAAGAACCCAATTCACCGAGAGAGGTCGCAGACTTCGACGGAGCGAGGGTCGGTGCAAATAATTTCAGATTCTGCAGGTATTGTTGGGGTCGAGCTGAGGACCGCGAATGCCGTTCGCCCCGTCTATGTTTCTACTGGTGGTGGAATTTCTTTGAATTCCGCGATTGAGCTGGTATTGGAAGCTAGTCGCTACAGAATTCCTGAACCGGTAAGATTGGCGGATCAGGAGGCCCGAAAGGGGCTTAGCGAGATGTTGGGAGATTCTCATTCAAGATAGAGATGGAAATTTCCGATCGTGGCATTCCTGAACAAATGATTGAGAATGCATCCTGACGCCTGCGGCAACAAGGCGGACGCCAGCGCACGCCCACAGATCTCAATGGGCCTGTAAACCGCCGTAGCAAATTTGAAGCCCCGTCAGGTGTGTCCTGACGGGCTTCTGCATGGGGTGACGGCAGTAGTTGACGGCAACGTCACTGGACGCGAGTGGCGCAGGGTGGCGGTTCGTCGCCGTCTGAGCTGACTGTCTTGGTGGTCTCCCGGCCGACGAGCGCGGTGCCGAGGGCGTCGATGGCGTCGCGCTGGAGGCGGAGTCGGACGTGGGCATAGACGGTGGCTGTGACGCCGATGTGGGCATGGCCGAGGAGTTCCTTGATCACGACGAGTTCGACGCCCTGCTCCAGGAGCAGAGTGGCGGTCGAATTGCGGAGGTCGTGAAATCGGATGCGGCGGAGGCCGGCCTTGCGGAGGAACGTGAGGAAAGTGCGGGTGAGGTTGGTCGGGTCGATCGCTCCTCCCTGCGCAGTGGTGAACACGTGTCCGTTGTACTGCCACGCGGTGCCTGCTGCCTCGCTCTCGCGCTGCTGCTGTTCGTGGTGGCGTTTCAGTGACTGGAGGCAGCGGGTGGGGAGGGCGATGCGGCGTTCGGAGGCCCGGGTCTTGGTGGGCAGCGTGGTGAGCCCGCCTGTACCGGTGCGCTGGAGTGTGCGGCGGATGGTGGCGGTGCCCGCGTCGAGGTCGAGGTCTTCCCAGCGCAGGCCGAGGAGTTCGCCCTTGCGGAGTCCGGTGTGGAGGGCGAGTTCGAACAGCGCGTGCAGCCGGTGGTCCTGGGTGGCGGCGAGGAACTGCCGGGCTTCGTCGGCGGTGAGGGGTTCGAAGCGTCGGGGGCGTGGGGTGCCGGTGCGGACGTTGCGGGCGACGTTGCGCGGGATCTCCTCCTCGCGGACGGCGTGCTCCAGGGCAGACTTGAGCACGGAGTGGATGTAGGTGAGCGTCAGCGGGGAGAGCACCTTGCGGCAGCACCGGCCAGCGGCACAGCAGCGGGGCTCATCGCGCCGGGCATCGATAGCGCGCGCTGGCGACGGCCCCGCCGGTCCGGGCGCGCACCAGCCAGCACGGCGAGTCACCTGGGGCGCTGCCCCAGACCCCAGCCCTCCCTCTGAGGGGCAGGGGGCCGATTCTCGTGTGTGGCTTCGTCGTGGTTTGGGGTTCGGGGTCGCGGGTGGGGCCCCGGTTCTGCCGGAGCCCGGCCCGCCGCACGGTGGGGCACCCTTGTGGGCGGGTGTCTGCCGGAGTGCCCCCGGTTGATGTGCCGGCCGGGCGTACCGTGGAGTGGGAGGTGGTGAGTTGATGACCACGGAGCTGGCTGACAACGTCCGCAGGTACCGGCGTCGCGCGGGGATGAGCCAGGAGGAACTGGCCCACGTCGCAGGCGTATCGACGGGCACTGTGCGCAAGGTCGAGCAGGGCGGCACGATCCGCATGGAGACCTTGCACACGCTTGCCCGCGCGCTGGGGGTGACCACGGCCGCGCTGATGGCCTCGGATGCACCGGAGCCAGTGGGGCGGGCCGAGGAGCCGAACCGGGTCAACCTGATCCAGCTCCGCGCCGCGCTCACCCCGGCCGTCGGGCTCGTGGACCAGGACGCCGAAGCCGTGACCGAGGAGCCGAACCTGCGCAGCTTCCGGCGGACGTTGCAAGACGCGCGGGTGCTGTACTTCTCCGACAGCTACAAGAGCGTCGCGGCTCAACTGCCGGGCCTGCTGCGTGATGCCGCCCAAGCCGTCGCCTATTACGACAGCGGGGACGAGCACCGGCAGGCCCTGCTGGCCCGTGCCGAGGCGCTGCGTCTGGCCGGCACCTACCTCACTCAGGTACGGCAGTACGACATCGCGTACACCGCTCTGCGCGACGCCATCATGGACGCCCGCCAAGCCGGAGACATGCTTGCGGCGGGCTCCGGTGTCGGCGGCATGTGCTGGCTACTCGTGAGGCAGGGAAGGCTGGACGAGGCGGAACAGGCCGCCGCCCGGAGCATGGACGCGGTGGAGCCGAAGATCACCGGGGCTGAGCCGGACCACTACGCGGTGTGGGGCGGCCTGGCGATGGAGGCCGCCGCCGCAGCAGCGAGGAATAACCGTCCCGACGAGGCGAAGGAGTACCGTCAGGCCGCCCGAGTCGCGGCAACGGCTGTCGGGGCGGCGCATCGCAACATCTCCCGGCACTGGTCCGTCTTCGGACCGGTCACCGTCGCGGTCAAGGCCCTCGAAGACTCCATGGTCGTCGGTGACGCCCGTGCGGTGGTGCGCAAGGCATGCGAGCAGGAGGAGTTGTCACCCAAGGCGTGGAAGCGCCTGGGCAGGCCCAGCACCAACGACGGGAACCGCTTCACCCTCGACGTGGCACGCGCCCACACCCGGACCGGCGACCTGTCCGCCGCCATGGACGAGTTGACCCGCGCCAGGGAAGCCGCCCCGCAGTGGCTGCGGCACCAGAACGGGGCCGCCGAGACCATGCAGGAGATCCTGGGCAAGCGCAAGCGCACCCTCACGACCGAGATGCGCGAAATGGCCGACTACCTGGGCGTTGTCGGGTAACTGCCACGCAGCGTGGCAGTTCGTGAACCTAGAGTCGCGAACTGCCATGACTCCCATGTGGGGTGACGGCCAGTCAGTGCCTACGGTCAGTGTGTCCATCGTCAGTGACCCAGGCCGGGGGTGCCCAGTGAGCCAGCCCAGGAGCGATGCCGACCGCATGCGTCGAAGAGAGCTGTACGACGCCGCGTCGGGTCGGGGAGGCCCCCGATTACTGCCGTGGACCAGCCCGGAGGGGAAGCCCTGCTACCTGAGCAGCGACGGCCGGGGCTACCTCTCCACCCTCGCCGACAGCATCGAGACGGTACAGCTCAGCATGGGCCAGGAACTGCTGGAGTACGCCCGCGACGCCACGGCACCCGGCGCGAAAGCCCTGTCGGCGACCGAATATCGCTGGCTGGCTCGCCGGTTGACAGAAGCCCTGGCGGACGCGCTCAGAGTCGCAGAGTCACGCGGACAGCGCATCCCAGATCAGGAAGAGGCAGCCGAGGATGCCTGACTCTCCGAACGCCGGCGCACCTGTAAGCAACGCCTCTCGGGGGAGGAGAACCGCGCGCGTTGATGCCGGGCTCACGTTTCGACAGGTTCTGGCGGCAGATTTCACGAATCTCCGAATGATCGGCCAGGCGAACCATGGGGATCCGAGCTATTTCAATGGTGCAATCTCGGGGATCATGCAGTACTACAGGGCTAACTATCCGCATCTCTTGTGAGGAGGATTTCAGTGATCAGAGATCAGGTTCGGGAGTTCGTTCGGCTGGGTTGCCCGCTACCCTCGGAGCAAGATAACTCCGAGGAGGGTGACGAGGCCTTTGACGAGATGGAGCGTGCCCTGCATGCCATCGAGAAGCCCGTCACCGATGAAGAGGCCCTGCTCCTAGTGACGTGCTTCGGGGATGACGACTGCTTCGGATTGGCTTGAACGCTGCTGCACCATGTGGAATCAGCTCCGTCGCCAGTGGTGACCTCCCGGCCGACCGATGATGCGAATACATGGATTTCGAGGCTGTGGATGCGATATCAGAACTCTTTGGCTGGCTAGCCACAGGGTTGCAGTGGGAATTCTCTGCTGAATACCATCTGGTCTCACGGTCGTGATGTTTGACGGAATGGCCGGTGCCGTCGACTTCGGCGCGTACCGGCTGGCACAGGCCGGACTCCCGGACCCTGGTCGACTTCGGATGCGGTACCGGCCGCGACCTGGAGATCCTCGCCAAGCGTTTCGAGTGCATCGGCGTGGACCTCCAGCCCGGCATGGTCGACTACGCCCACCAAGCCCGGCCCGAGCTGGACATCCGCACCGGCGACATGCGCTCCGCACGACTCGGCAGCCGCATGGACGTGGTGACCTGCATGGGCAACAGCCTCGCCTACGTGCACGACAACGAGGCGATCAGTCAGGTCTTCGCCACCTTCGCCGCCCACGCCCGGCCGGGAGCGCTGCTCGTGCTGTGTTCCCCCGTCACCCCGATCACCCGGACCGAGCCGACCACCGCCACGGTCGACACCCCGACGGGACCCGCGACGGTCACCATCCGCCACACGTGGAACCTGCGGACCCAGATCAACACCATGCTCCGGCACTGGATGCTCCCCTCGGGCGACGAGGCCCGAGACGAGATCCGCAGGCGTGTCCTGTTCCCCCGGGAGCTCGAACGCTACGCGGAGGGCGCCGGCTTCGAGGTCCTGGACATGCTCGACGGCACAGGGACAGGGCTTATCGGCCCCACCGCGTACACAGTGGCGCGGTACATCCGGCGATGACCGGCGGGGCGAGAAACGGCACCAGCACCGCCGCCCGACTCCTGACGGCAGTAGCGACGGCAACAGCCACGGATTTCCCCGTACAACAACGGACGCCGCCGGAACGCGAATCAGGTGCTGATCTGCGAAGAAGCAGGTAGAGGGGTATCGCGTAGCGCGCGTACCATGTGCTGGCGGGCGAGGGCAGGCAGCCTGGCTGGACGCCCGGGTGACGCCGAAGCGATGGTCGGCACGGTGAGCGAGTATCGCTGAGTCGCCTGGATCCGGTCCTCACTTGAACTGATCAACACTACTGTCCTCGTCGAAGGAGTCCTTCGACGAGGGGCTTGGCGTGTCCAAGGCGCGTCGACTCCCGCGGGGCTCCGCCCGGTTCACCCCAGCTGCCAGGGCAGGGGCGACGAGTGCAGCACCGTCAGGCCGGAGACCGCGCGGGTCAGGGCCACGTACAGCCGGCGCAGGCCGGTGCGCTCGTCCGGTTCGGCGGCGACCACGGCCGCCGGGTCGTCGAGGACCACGTGGTCGTATTCGAGGCCCTTGGCGAGGGAGACCGGTACCAGGGTGAGGCGGGCGTCCCGGGTGGTCTCCTCTCCGGGGGCGAGGAAGGGGACGCCGGCGTCCGTCAGCGCGGCGGCCAGGGCCGGCACCCGGTCGTCGGCGGCGATCAGGCCGGTCGAGCCCTCGTGCCGCAGCGCCGACAGGCACGCGGCGACCACGTCGGCGTCGCCCCGCGACGGGCGGATCTCCAGCGAGCCGGGGGACTCGCGGACGGAGCGGACCTCCGCCAGCCCGGGGGACATGTGGGGCAGCAGCCGGGACGCGTACGCGATCACCTCGCGGGGCACCCGGAAGCCCGCCGTCAGCTCCTCCACCACCGCGTCGGGCTTGCCCAGATGGGCCAGCGCCTCGGGCCAACTCGTCGTCGCCCACGGGGTGGTGCCCTGAGCCAGGTCGCCGAGGACCGTAGCCGAACCCGTCGTGCATCTGCGCCCCACCGCCCGGTACTGCATCGGCGACAGGTCCTGCGCCTCGTCGAGGACCACATGGCCGAGCGACGGTGTGCGCTCGACCAGGTCGTTCGCCTCGTCGATCAGCACCGCGTCCGCCGCGGACCAGCGAGCCGAGCGGACCGAGCGCGGCGGGCGGGTCCACAGCACCGCCCGCTGCTCGTCCGCGCTCAGCACCCCTTCGGCGTGCTCCGCCAGGAACTCCGGTTCCGACAGCAGGCGCAGCACCAGCTTCGCCGGGTCCACCTGCGGCCAGATCGCCTTCACCGCCGCCTTCACCGCCGCGCTGCGCGCCACCGCGTCCTGCACCCGGTCGTCGGGAGCCTCACCGGCCTGTTCCATGCGGACGAGCACCGCGTGCGCGATGCGCTGTGGCAGCGCGGCGCGGGCCGCGCCGTAGCGGATGTCGCGGTCCAGCAACTCCGCCACGATGTCCCGCAGTTCGTACTCGGGGACCCGCCACCGCCGGGAGCCGCGGACCACCACCACCGGCTCGGCGGGCGTCGTCACCCGCGAACGGATCGCGCGCCGCAGCACCTCCGCCATCCGGGCGTCGCCCTTGACCAGCGCCGCCGGGGGCTCGTCCGCGCCGCGCACCTCGACATGGGCGACGAGATCCGCGACGGTCGCCTGCTTGACCTCCAACTCGCCGAGGGCGGGCAGCACTTGTTCGATGTAGTGGAGGAAGGACCGGTTCGGCCCGATGACCAGCGTGCCGGTACGGGCCAGCCGCTCCCGGTGCGCGTACAGCAGGTAGGCCACCCGGTGCAGCCCCACGGCGGTCTTCCCGGTGCCGGGACCGCCCTGCACGCACACCGTGCCCGTCATGCCCGACCGTACGATCTCGTCCTGCTCGGGCTGGATCGTGGCCACGATGTCCCGCATCGGGCCCACGCGCGGGCGCTCGATCTCGGCCTGGAGCAGCCTGCCGGCCCGATCCGCCTCGGCCGGGTCGCTGAGGTGCTCGTCCTCGTACGCCGTCAGTTCGCCGCCCGTGTAGCCGAAGCGGCGGCGCAGCCGTACGTCCATCGGATCCCTGCGGGAGGCCCGGTAGAACGGCTGGGAGACCGGCGCCCGCCAGTCGATCACCATGGGGTCGCCGCCGCCGTCGTGCACATGGCGCCGGCCGATGTAGTAGCGCTGCCCCTCCTGGGTGGTGCGCTGGTAGTCGAGCCGTCCGAAGAAGAGCGGGGTGTGGGCGAGATCCGCGAGCGCCTTGATCCGCGCGTCGATCTGCGACTGCAGGACGGCGGCGTTCACCCAGTTCGCCGTGACGTCGCGGATGTCCAGGGCCTCGACGTCCTCGCGCATGTCGCGCAGGGCGGCGCGCGAGGCGGCCAGATGGCCTCGTTCACGGCGCAGGGGATCGTCCGCCGGTGCTGCCGGTGCTGCCGGTGCTTCGGGCACCTGGGGCGCTTCGGGCGCGGGCACGGTGCTGCCTCCGAGGGTACGTTGGTGGTGGAGAAGTAGGACATGACAGCGCACCCGGTTTCCGTCCGGGAGGCAGCACTCCTGTGAGGGAGGCGGGCAAGGCGGGCGATTCTACTCAGCCCGTTGTGCCGGGGCGAATGGATTTCCAGGGGCTGTCCGCCCCGTAGGGGAGGCCCTCTGCCCGAAGTCGTACGCGCTCTCCACCGGCGTTCAGCCCGCAGGCCGATGTGGTGCGCACATCCGGAAACCATCCTGGTCACATGAGTGCAGCCACCCTCACCCCGGCGTCTCGGCCCGGTCGCGGAGCCACCGCCACCGGCGCCCCGGACCACCGCCCCCACCGTCTCGGCAACGCGCTGCGCGCGGTCAGGGTCTTCGTCGTCACGGCGTTCAAAGTCGCGGTCCTCGGCGAGTACAGCGAGGAGGCCGGAGTCCGCGGGCACCGCTGAGCGCCACCCGCCGCGGCCTCTGCTCCGTGGGCGGAGCGCCCACCGCACGCACACACGCCCGCTGATCCACCTCGGTCGCGGTGCTGACGCCCCTCACCGGAAAGTGATCGCCCGATCACTTCCGGCCTCTACGGCTTCACCGTCACCGACCGGCGGCTGCCCGCAACCCGTCGGTCCTTCGCCGCGATCCCGCTCGTGGTGACGACCCGGCTGCCGGTCGCCGCGCTCACAACCACCCTCACAACCACCCTCACAACCGCGCTCACAACCGCGCTCACAACCGCCCTCGCCGCGGGGAACGCCCTGTTTCTTGCCCTGCTCCTCGCTCTCGTCCTCGTCACTCGCCCTCGCCGAGCCGGTCCCGTCCGGTCCCGCCCCGTCCCGTCAGGTCGCGCCCCGCCCCGCCCCGCCCGGTCCGGGGCGTGCGTGAGTCCCGCCGCCGGGCCTGTCTCAGCCCTCGGCCGCCAGGTCGTCCGCGTCCACGATCCGGTACGCGTATCCCTGTTCCGCGAGGAAGCGCTGGCGGTGCGCCGCGAAGTCCTGGTCGATCGTGTCGCGGGCCACCACCGAGTAGAAGTGCGCCTTGTGGCCGTCCGCCTTCGGGCGCAGCACGCGGCCGAGACGCTGGGCCTCCTCCTGGCGGGAGCCGAAGGTGCCCGACACCTGGATGGCGATCGTGGCCTCCGGCAGGTCGACCGAGAAGTTCGCGACCTTGGAGACGACCAGCACGGAGATCTCGCCGTTCCGGAACGCGTCGAAGAGCTTCTCCCGCTGGGAGTTGGGCGTCTCTCCCTTGATGACGGGCGCGTCCAGGTGCTCGCCGAGTTCGTCGAGCTGGTCGATGTACTGGCCGATGACCAGGATCTGCTGGCCGGCGTGCCTGCGGACGAGCGCTTCGGCGACTCTCCGCTTGGTGTCCGTCGTGGCGCAGAAGCGGTACTTCTCCTCGGTCTCCGCGGTCGCGTACGCGAGCCGCTCGGAGTCCGTCAGACTGACCCGCACCTCGACGCAGTCGGCGGGCGCGATGTACCCCTGAGCCTCGATCTCCTTCCAGGGCGCGTCGAACCGCTTCGGGCCGATGAGCGAGAAGACGTCCGACTCGCGGCCGTCCTCGCGCACCAGCGTCGCCGTCAGGCCGAGCCGCCTGCGGGCCTGAAGGTCCGCGGTGAACTTGAAGACCGGTGCGGGCAGCAGGTGCACCTCGTCGTAGACGATCAGTCCCCAGTCGCGGGAGTCGAACAGCTCCAGGTGCGGGTAGACGCCCTTCCGCCTGGTCGTGAGCACCTGGTACGTGGCGATGGTGACCGGCCGGATCTCCTTCTTCGCACCGCTGTACTCGCCGATCTCCTCCTCGGTCAGGGAGGTGCGCCTGACCAGCTCGTGCTTCCACTGGCGGGCGGAGACGGTGTTGGTGACCAGGATGAGTGTGGTCGCCTTCGCCTGGGCCATCGCCCCGGCGCCGACGAGGGTCTTTCCCGCGCCGCAGGGGAGCACGACGACACCCGAGCCGCCGTGCCAGAAGCCCTCGACGGCCTGCTTCTGGTACGGGCGCAGGGCCCAGCCGGACTCGTCCAGGTCGATGCGGTGGGCCTCGCCGTCCACGTAGCCGGCGAGGTCCTCGGCGGGCCAGCCGAGCTTCAGCAGCGTCTGCTTGATCTGGCCGCGCTCGGAGGGGTGCACGGCGACCGTGTCCGGGTCGAGCCGGGCGCCGACCAGCGGCTGGATCCGCTTGGAGCGCAGAACCTCCTCCAGCACGGGGCGGTCGGTCGTGGACAGCACCAGGCCGTGGGTGGGGTGCTTCACGAGCGTGAGGCGGCCGTACCGGGCCATCGTCTCGGCCACGTCGACGAGCAGCGCGTGCGGGACGGGGTAGCGGGAGAACTCGACCAGCGCGTCCACGACCTGCTCGGCGTCGTGTCCGGCCGCCCGCGCGTTCCACAGGCCGAGCGGGGTGACCCGGTAGGTGTGGATGTGCTCGGGGGCGCGCTCCAGCTCGGCGAAGGGGGCGATGGCACGGCGGCACGCGTCGGCCTGCTCGTGGTCGACCTCGAGCAGGAGGGTCTTGTCGCTCTGGACGATCAGGCAGGACACACATACCTCCGTGGATGGGATCGTCGGTGTGACAGGCACCACAGCTGCCACGTTCTGGGCCTTGCCCCGTCCGTCGCCCGAAGGGCGCCTCGGCGGGCGCGCCGGGAGGGCGCGCGGCCGTTCGAGTCCGCCTTTCGCGGCAAACAGAGAACTCTACCTCGCCGGAGCGTCTGCGTGCGGCCCGTGAGGAGCTGTACACGGTCCGTGGCCGGCGGGTGGCGGGGGCGACTTGATCAGCGGGGACGTGCTGGACGGCACCGGAGAACGACCCGGCGAAGGGGTGGGGAAGGGCCCTGGAACGCCTGAGGAAGGGCCCTGGAACGCCTGATCAGAGACACGCACGTCATGGCAGGCCCGCTCCCTGTGCGGGTCTTGGCGCCGGCCCCACGAAGCCGCCGCTCCGGCGTAGCTTCTGATGCATGGCTACCGAGCACCTGGGCGACCGCATGGCCGGACTGCGCGGGCTGGCGGATCTCACACAGGAGGGACTGTCCGAGCGCTCCGGCGTCTCCGTGGACGTGATCCGGAAGCTGGAACAGCACCGGAAGCACAGCGCCCGCCTCCCCACACTCCACTCACTGGCCAAGGGGCTCGGCGTGGAGCTGACGGCCCTTCTGGGCGATCCTCCGGGCGTCCCCTCAAGCGGTGAGGCCGATCCGCCGCAACTCGTGGCAGTCCGGCGGGCGATCATGCCGCCGTTGTTCGCTCCGCCCGTTGAGCCGGCGGGCGTGGAACGGCTGTCGCTGCCCGTTCTCCGGGCCGAACTCTCCGAAGGATGGACCCTGTACCACGCAGCGGAGTTCGGCCGTCTCATGGACGTACTGCCGGGCATTGTCGCTGACGCGCGCCTACTCGCCGGGGTGGGCAGCCCCGAGCAACGGGCAGCCGGTCAAGCGGCGCTCGGCAAGGCGCTGCAACTCGGCGGGCACCTTGCGATCCGGCTCGGCAAGACCGATCTCGCTCTGTCCGCGCTGGAGCGTGCTTTCGCCGCCGCCGGAGATTCTTCGGACCCGTTGCTCGCCCCGATGGTCTCGAACTCCGTCGCCTGGGCCTACCAGAGGCAAGCCCGCCTGGACGACGCCCGGAATCTCGCCGTGCACGCTGCGGACGGGGTGGAGCGGGAACACGCGGATACGTCCGAGGGAGTACGCGTGTGGGGGGGCTTGCTGATGTCTGCGGCCACGTCGTATGCCCGCAGCGACGACTACGAGACCGCCAACGACATGATGGTGACGGCCGAAAAGGCAGCCGGTCGTCTGGCGACGCTCCCGCCCCCCGCTGACGGAAAGCTGGTTTCGGTGTTCAGCCGGTCGTCGGTGCGTATCGAACGAGTGCGCCTCGCGGTCCAGCATGAGCGGCCCGAGGAAGCGTTGACGCTGGCCAAGGGTATAAGGCTGAGCAAGGACACCCCGCCCTCGTGGCGGACGTGGCTGCTCCTGGACGTAGCTCGTGCTCATACCGACGTAGGGGATGCTGCCGGGGCTGTGCGGGCTTTGGAGAGGCTGCGGCAGGTGGCCCCGGGGTGGGTGCGTCATCACACCTTGGCCGTGGCGATCGTCACCGACCTGTGGAACGGGCCGTCGCGCCCGCCGGGACTGCGCAAGCTGGCTGAGTTCCTGGGGGTCACCGTCTAAGGGCGTGAGAGTAGGACGTTCCGTCCCTGTGGATCTCGCGTGGCCAACAGGACGATCCCTGTATGAGCGAGCCGACGAACTTTCACACCACCCCGATCGAACTCCCCCTACGGCAGTGGGAGCCGGACCCCGCCCCCGTGGAAGGGTGCGCCGGTTGCGCCGAGTTGGCCGCCGTGCGCTCCCGCGCCCGTGCCGGGGGCGACATGACCACGGTGTCCGACTGCAACGTGTTCATGCGGCGGCACCCCGAGGGGCACTGATGGTCACCGCAGAGGACATCGGGCGACGCGTGGCGGACGGTGCGGGACGGGTCGGCATCCTGCGTGACATGGTCCGGGCTATGAGGACCCCGTCGACCCGTCGACCCGCCGACCCGTCGACCCGCCGACCCGCCGGGCGATCGCCGGAAGCGCCCCACGGCGTTCCCGTGGCCCGCATGGGATGGACGCGAGTGGCTGGTCCCGCCCGACCACGTGGCACGCGCGTAGCCCTCTCGGACCGCTGCCCCTCGAGATCGGGCGCTGCGAAGGCCGCGCGCCGGACCGCCGAAGGTCGCCCCCCCCGGTGGGTCAGGCATGACCGTGGGGCGGGAATCGCGCCGGCTTCCCGCATGATGCGCGCGGTCGCCGCGGGGCCTGGCCACACGCCCCCGTGAGCCGTGCCCGGCAAGGGCGTTCAGGCCGGGTCGTCCGCCAGCTCGGCGGCGCCGGTGATCCGGTGCAGGGGGTAGGTGCGCACCTCGTCGGCGGTGTGGTCGTACGCGGTGACGAACCCGCCCTCGACGCGGACCGGTGCGATGACCCGCTGGCTCGCGGTCCCCGCGGCGTTGACGTACCCGATCCAGATGGCGGAGCCGGTGAGCGCGGCCGCCTGCACGGTCGCGAGGGTGTCGGCCGTGCTGGTCCGCGGCAGTTCACCGGTGCCGGTGGTGTGCGCCGCGGGCTTGCGTACGGCCGTCGCGGCCTGGTCGCCCGCCCGGATCGCCCGCACCGCTGCGGCGAGCAGGGTGTCGTCCGGTACCGGCGGCCCGTCCGGAACGGGAGCCGGCGGGGTGCGGCGCGGGGTGCGGTGGGAGTCGGCGCGGGTGATCAGCACATCCCCCTCGGCGGACTCCGCGGCCGGTGCGTACCCCATGGACCGCAGCCCTTCGAGCAGCGCGGCGGGGTCCGCCCGGGCGGCGAGCACGGTGGGGGCGAGCCGGCGCATCCTCAGGCCCTGCGAGCGCCGGTCGGCCAGGATCTCGTCGAGGAGCGCGTCGTCGTCGCAGCGGACGTAGGCGGAGGCGGCGCCGATGCGCAGCCGGCCGTGCTTGCGGGCCACGTCGTCGATCAGGTAGCTGAGCGGCTGGGGCACCGGGGTGCGGCTGTGCTTGGCGAGGAAGGCGTGCAGGTCCGTCGCGGTCCGCCCGGCGTCCAGGGCGCGCCGTACGGACGCCGGGGTAAACCGGTAGACCGTCGCGCCACCCTTCGATTCCACGTCCGCGAGGACGCCGAGCACCTCCGCGAGCGGGCGCTCCAGCGGGCCCGGGGCGACGGCGGTGAGATCGGCCTGGAGGAGGACGTGGTCGAGCGGTTCGGGCAGCAGCGGCGCGATCACCCGGGCGGCGAGCGCGGCCCGGGTGGCGAGCGCGGCCGCCTCGCGCGGCGGCGGGCCGGGCGTCCGGGGAACGGTGGGGGCGGCCGCCCCGCGAAGGGCCGCCTCGCGAAGGGCCGCCCCGCGAGGGCCCGGGTCGGGTGTCTCCCGCGGGGCCCGCCCGGGTGCCTCGCGAAGGGCCCGCCCGGGTGTCTCGCGAAGGGGCGGGCCGGACAGGAGGGTGCGGGCCGCGGTGGAGAGTGCCCCGCGCCCGGTCAGTCCCAGCAGCTCCGCCTCGGTCAGGGTCCAGGTGGCGATGCGGGAGCGCAGATCGGGGGGTTCGGCAGCGCCGGGAGCGGACGCCGGGGTGCGGACCGGGCGCTCCCAGCGGAGCCGGGCGAGGACCGTGCCGGGGTCCGGGGCCGCGCCCCCGGGCAGCTCCGCCAGCAGGGCCAGCACTCGATGACGCACCTCGGGGGTGGCGCCCCGGTCCAGGTCGGGGCCGAGCACCGGGACGGTCCGGCCCTTGGCGTCCTGGTCGCCGACCAGTCCCGGCGTCCGGGTGGCGGTGAGCCAGGCGGTCGCGAGGGCCGTCCACCGTGAGGCGGCGGGCAGCTCAAGCCACTCGTCGTACGCGGGCGTCGGCGCGAACCGCTCATCGGCCTCCCCGTCGGAGGCCAGCAGCCCGGCCGCGTAGGCCAGTTCCAGCCAGAAGGCGGCGATCTGCTCGGAGACGTCGAGCGCGGCGGCGGTCCTCCTGAGGTCCCGGACGCTCAGCCCGCCGGCCCTCAGCACCGCCGGCCCGCCCGTCTGCCAGCCCTTCAGCAGTTCCTCGACGGTGGCGAGCGCGGTATGTGCCTGCCCCGCGGCAGTGCTGTCCACCGTCTGCGGACGGTGTTCGGCCGCGATACCGATTTCCGGGGCCACCGGCTCCGGTTCGCGGTGCACCCGCCCACCGCGCAGATGCAGCGCCACCTCGCGCGGCAGCACGACCGTACGCGGCGAGGAGGGCAGCAGCAGGCCCCGGTCCCGCAGCCACTGCACCGGCGTCCGGTCCGCCGCGCCCGGGGAGCCGCCGGAGGGGGCCACCGTCCCGTACGGCGGCCCCCACACCAGCCGGTCCAGCACCGCGAGGGCCTCCGCCGGAGCCGAGTCCAGCAGCGCCGCCATCCGCTTCCGGTCCGTGAACAGCGCGGTCAGCGACTCCACGGCCGACACCGGGTCATGGGTCGTCGGCAGCCCCGCCGCGGCGAGGATCTCCTGCAGTCTGCCCGGTGACATCCCCGAGGTGGCTTCCGCGACCGTCGGGCCGAGGCCGGTGGGGGACGGGTGCTGGGGGGACGGGGCGAGCAGTTCGCGCGCGGTCCGCACCAGCCGCAGCCGCTCGTCGCCGCCCCAGACCAGGGCCTGCTCGCGCAGCAGGCCGAGCGCGCGCGGGAGTGCGGCCTCGACGGCGGGGGCGTCGCCGCCGCGTCCGTCGCCGCCGTGTCCGTCGCTGCCGTGTCTGTCGCCGCCGTGTCCGTCGCTGCCGTCTTCGCCGCTGCCGTGTCCGTGTCCGTGCCCGGCTCCGAGTCCGTGTCCGTCTCCGCTCAGCAGCGCGAGCAGCGACCGGTAGGAGGTGGGCTCCACGGCAACGGCCAGGGCCTGGGCGGTCTGCTGGGCGAACCGGTCGAGCCGTTCCAGCGCCCTGACGACGGACGCCCTGGTGCCGGCGCGGGTGGCGAGCTGCGTCAGATCGTTCGGTACGGGGTTCAGCAGATCCGGGCGGGCGCGGAGCAGCGCGGCCAGAGCCCGGTCGCCGCGGCCGCGCAGCGACTCGGCGAGGGTACGGGGTGGTACTGCCGAGGTGCGGCCGGGGGGATGGCCGGGGGTGCGAGGCGCTGCGTCCGTGGCGGTGCGGGTGCCGGTGGACTCGCCCCCGGGCATCCCCGCCGGCGTCCCCCCAGGCAGGTCCGCAGGCATGTCCGCGGGAGTGTGTGTGCCGGCGGCGAGGGTGTCCATGCCGTCCCGGCCGCGCGCGGGCGGGTGGGTGCCCATGTCGTCGGTGCCGTCGGTGCCGTCCGTGCTGTCGTGGGCGGCCTCCGGCGCGTGCGCGGCCGTGCCGCCGCGCGGATGCCCGGGCGCAGCGGCCGCGGCGCCCTCAGCCTCACGCGCGGGCTGTCCTGCCGGTGTCCCTGCGGACGTTCCTGCGGGCACGTGCGCCTCCCGATCGAACTCACCGGTCCCCATCCGCCCCACGTTAGCCCCTGCCCAGGCGCTAACGTCAGGATCGGGCGCCGGGACGGGCGCGCTGTGGAGGGGCACCGTGGGGATCGAGAGCGATCAGATTGTCTTCGACTACCTGAGCCGGGTCGGCGATCTGGCGCAGCAGCGCCAGTTGCCCTCCGGCACCAGGATGCAGCTCGTGTCGTCGCTGCGTAACGAGATCGACCGGCAGCGGGCCAAGTACGGCACCGACAGCCCGGCGGCCGTCCAGCGCATCCTCGGACGGCTGGGCACGCCGGACGAGGTGGTGGGCGGCGCGGACTCCGGAGCGGATCCGCGCAGTCGGCGCCGCTTCCCGGAAGCCGGGACGGACGCACCGGCCCCCGCCCCCGAGACGTTCCCCGCCCCCGAGACGGCTCCCGCGTCCGTGCCGGAGCAGCGGTCGGGGGTGCCGGAGGCCGGCGTCCCGGAAACGCCCTCCGGCCCGGCGGTCCCCGGAGCGGGTCCGGGCGTCCGGCAACCCGACTGGTGGCGGATCGAACGCGGGTGGTCGCCGGACGCGAACATCGGCGCGTTCGTCGGCGGGGTGGAGATTCCGGAGCTGCTGCGCCTTCCCCGGCCGGAGGAGCGAGGGGAGCGAGGGGAGCGAGGGCGGGAGAGCGCCGCCGAAGGGTCCGGGAAGGAGGGCGGCCCCCGGCGCGGGATGCGCCGGTGGGTGCGGCGTGGAGGGGCGGCGGACGCTGCGGGCGCCGCTGGCGGGGCGGGTGCCGCGGGAGGGGCGGTAGGGGCGGTAGGGGCGGTAGGGGCGGACGGAGCCGCTGCCGCGCCACCGGCCGTACCGGCGCGAGGGGCCGTCCGCTTCGCGCTCGGCAACCCCATGCTGCTCTTCGCCGCGACACTGCTCGCCGTGGGCGCGGTTCTGGGGTCGCTGGTGGCACTGGCCGGCGGCTGGTTCCTCGCGTACGCAACCCGCACCCTGTCCCGCGCCGAGGCGAAATGGGCGGTCCTCGGTATCCCGGGCCTCGTGGCCACGAGCGCGGCGGTGTGGGTCTGGGGCCGCGTCGAGGGCCGGTGGGGCGATCCGATGGCCCCGGGCGGCGAGGCGATGAGAGAGGCTCTGACCGGTGCGTGGCCATGGGTCGTACGCGGCGCGGCGGTGGCGTCCGCCCTCTTCCTCCTCTGGCGCGCCCGGCGCCACTGACCCTCCTGCCCGCGCCTGCGCCACGCAGCTGCTCGACGCGCGGGGGCGGGAGCCGCGCTGACTCCCCTGCCCGCGCCGGCGCCACTCACTCTCGTGCCCGCGCCGGAGTAACTGACTCCCCTGCCCGCCCCGGTGCGGCCGGCTCCCCGCTCGCCCGGCCCAGTCGGCTGCTCGTCCGCACGGTCGCTGGTTCTCCGCCCTCTCGCAGCCGTCGGCTCCCCGCGCCGTTCCAGCCCACGGCTCCGCGCCCGGGCCACGGCTCCGGTGCGCCGGGCCGCCGCTGGCTACGCGCCGCCGCCGCGGGGTCTCGCATCGTCGCCACTGCCCCAGCGCCTCAGTCGTCCGGCTGCCCGGCCGCCCGGCTGCCCGGCTGCCCGGCTGCCCGGCCGTCCCCGGGCACAATGGCACGCATGGCCTCGGAACCGCTGACGCGACCGCTCACGGTCGGATTCGACCTCGACATGACCCTGATCGACTCGCGTCCCGGCATCAGGGCCGCCTACCGGGCGCTCTCCACGGAGACCGGGGTGTGGATAGACGCCGACCTGGCGGTGACCCGGCTGGGGCCGCCGCTGGAGCAGGAACTCGCGTACTGGTTCCCGGACGACCGGATCCTGGAGATGGGTGATCGCTACCGCCGGCTCTACCCCGAGTACGCGATATCCCCGACCCCCGCGATGCCCGGTGCCCGGGAGGCCGTGGCCGCCGTCCAGGCGCTGGGCGGCCGGGCGATCGTCGTCACCGCCAAGCACGAGCCGAACGCCGTGATGCACCTCGCCCATCTCGGCATCGAGCCCGACGAAGTCATCGGATGGCTGTGGGCCGAGGCCAAGGCGGAGGCGTTGCGCGAGCACGACGCCCGGGTGTACGTCGGCGACCACGTCGGGGATGTCCGCGGGGCGCGCACCGCCGGGGTGCTGTCGGTCGCCGTGCCGACCGGGCCGTGTGACGAGCACGAGCTGCGCGCGGCGGGTGCACACGTCGTCCTGCCGGACCTCGACGCCTTCCCCGTCTGGCTCGCCGGGTACGCGGCCGAGGCGGCAGGCTGACGGCGACGGGCCGCGGCGCCGGAATGAGCGGTAGCCGGAATGAGCGGTAGCCGGAAGGGACCGGACGGAGTTCCCTATGCGGACGGCGCGGACGGCGCGGACGGCGCAGACGGCGCAGACGGCGCAGAGGGGGCAGAGGGGGCAGAGAGGGCGGAGGGGCGTGCCTGACGGCGCTGCGCCGCGATCGACCGGAGCACACCGGTACCGGCGATCAGGAAACCGACGCCCATCAGCATGCTCACCAGGTACGCGGCGGTCGGGAACGGTTCGGTCCCGAGGAACAGCGGGGCCACGGTGACGAGAGTGGCCACCGTGCCGATGACGAAGACGATCGCGCCGACCCGGACGAGCCCGTCGCCGAGACCGGCCGAATTCGCTTGGGTTTCATGAGTCACTCGACCAGGGTAGTTCCCAGCGCGTGGGAACCACCGGGGACGTCTTGTCAGCGGCCCCCGGACCATTAGCCTTGTGTGGTGGCGGGTCGAGCGGCCCGCTGCACTGCTATCCAGACGGTTTTTCGCAATTCCCGACGAGTACGAGGACGAGGACAGACGTGCCTACCGGCAAGGTCAAGTGGTTCAACAGCGAGAAGGGCTTCGGCTTTCTCTCCCGCGACGACGGCGGTGACGTCTTCGTCCACTCGTCGGTGCTTCCTGACGGAGTCGACTCCCTGAAGCCCGGTCAGCGGGTCGAGTTCGGCGTCGTCGCGGGGCAGCGCGGTGACCAGGCACTCTCGGTCACGGTCCTCGACCCGACCCCGTCAGTGGCTGCGGCGCAGCGCCGCAAGCCGGACGAACTGGCGTCGATCGTGCAGGACCTGACGACGCTGCTGGAGAACATCACCCCGCAGCTGGAGCGCGGCCGGTACCCGGACAAGGCCCACGGCAAGAAGATCGCGGGTCTGCTGCGCGCGGTCGCCGACCAGCTCGACGTCTGACCTCCAGGGGGTCTGCGCCGCGCCGCCCCGCGGGCCTGCGGCGCGGACGCCCGGCCGAGTCGCCGCCGCACCGGCCTGAGGCGCCGTCGGCGGGAGGTGCCCGTCGGTGGGAGGTGCCGTCGGTGGGGGGTGCCGCCGGCCGGAGGTGCCGCCGTGTCGGCGGGGTAGGACCGTCCCACCGGCCCGCGGCGCCGCTCCACCGGTTGATCGAGGCCCGGGCGCGCCCCGGGCGGAGGCGAGCGGTGGGCGCGGCTCTCAGACGAAGGACAGCGCCTCGCGGCCGAGGGGAGGTACGAGCCCCTCGGCCGCGGCACGTGTGAGCAGGCCGCGGACGGCCGAGTAGCCCGCCTCGCCGAGGTCGGCCGTGAACTCGTTGACGTAGAGCCCGATGTGCTGGTCGGCGACCGCCGGGTCCATCTCCTGGGCGTGCTCCAGCACATACGGACGTGATGCCTCCGGATCGTCCCAGGCCATACGGACGGATGTGCGGGCGGACTCGGCCAGCAGACTCAGCAGCTCCGGGCCCAGTGCCCTCCTGGCGATGATCGCACCGAGCGGGATCGGCAGCCCGGTCGTGGTCTCCCAGTGCTCGCCCATGTCGGCGAGGCAGTGCAGGCCGTACTCCGGATAGGTGAACCGTGCCTCGTGGATCACGAGTCCGGCGTCCACCCTGCCGTCCCGCACGGCCGGCATGATCTCGTGGAACGGCAGCACGACGACCCTGCCGACCCCGTCCGGCAGCACGTCCGCCGCCCACAGCCGGAACAGCAGATACGCCGTCGACCTCTCGCCCGGCACGGCGACCGTCGCGCGGCTCAGGTCGGTGCCCGGCTCCCGGGTGAGCACGAGCGGGCCGCAGCCCCGGCCCAGCGCGCCGCCGCAGGGCAGCAGCGCGTACTCGTCGAGTACGTACGGGAGGACCGCGTACGAGACCTTCAGTACGTCGAACTCGCCCCGCTCCGCCATGCCGTTGGTGATGTCGATGTCCGCGAACGTCACGTCGAGGCGCGGGGCGCCCGGGATCCGCCCGTGCGCCCAGGCGTCGAAGACGAAGGTGTCGTTCGGGCAGGGCGAATAGGCGATCTTGATCTTGCTCATCGGGCCTCCTCCTCAAGGACGGGACTCAGCAGCCGGAACGCTTCCCGCAGTGCCTCCAGGGCCTCCCCGATGCGCCAGGAGGCCCGGTCGCGGGGGCCGACCGCGTTGGACACGGCGCGGATCTCGGCCACGGGAACACCGTGCCGCACGGCGGCCTCGGCGACCCCGAAGCCCTCCATCGCCTCGGCGGCGGCCCGGGGGTGGCGTGCGGTCAGCTCGGCGGCCCGGCCGGCGGTGCCGGTGACGGTCGAGACGGTGAGGACGGGCGCGTGCACGGCGTCCAGGGACTCGGCGATCCGCTTCGACAGCGCGGCGGGCCGGTGCGCGGAGCGGCCGAAACCGAGTTCCTCCAAGGTCAGATGGCCGTCGGGCGTCTGTGCCCCCAGGTCGGCGGCGACGATCGCGTCGGCGACGACGATCGAGCCGAGCGGGGCGGCCCCCGCGAAACCACCGCCGATCCCGGCGGAGACGACCAGGTCGTAACCGGGAGCGCCGGGGCCGGTGGCGGCGGCCGTCAGCACGGTGGCCGCCGCGGCTGCCGCGGCTGCGGGACCGGCGCCCCCGGCCAGGACGTCCACCGTCGCCCCCGTTTCCGCGCTACGGCCCGTCCCCGTACCCGCACCAGTCCCCGCACCCGCACCCGCGCAGCGGAGCAGGGTGTCACCGCCCGGAACGCGGTGGGTGGTCACGGGGCCGCCGGGAGAGAGTCCGGCGATGACGGAGTCGGCCTCCGCCCGCACCGCGGTGACGACGAGTACGCGCATGGCATGACCTCCGGGCGGGTGCCCGTCCGGCCGGGTCCCTTCGGTGTAGGTCGCTTCGGTGTAGGTCGCTGTGGTGTAGGTCGCTGCGGTCCCGGACCGCCGGGGGTTCGTTCCCGGACCGCCGGGTCCGGCGGGTCCGGCGTTCCCGGTCGCCGGGGGTTCGGCTGCGGGGTTCCTTCGGGACTCGGCCCCGGCACCGGCCCGATCCGGGCTGGGGCCGATACCGTCCGGGTTGGGGCCGGTCCCGTCGGGTTTCGTCCGGGTTCCTCCCGTCCCGGTGTCGGCCCAGGCCCGGGACCCGTCCCGGAACCGGCTCAGTCCGGGATCAGTCCGGGATCAGTCCTGGGCCAGCTTGAAATGCCAGATTCCCGTCAGCTTCTTCCCCGTCGTCTCCACGATGGACACCTGGGCCGAGCGGGAGGGCTCGCCGGTCGTCGGGCTGGTGAAGAAGGCGCTGGCCGGGATGGTCCGGTACGTCTTGTGGTACGGCTCCTGCTCGGCGCGCTCGCCGCCGATGAAGATCGTCCAGCCGTTCTCGGCGATCTCGGGGTCGACACCGAAGCGGATCTTGTCGTCCGGCGCGACCGTGATGGACTTGTCGGCCTTCTCGTTGAGGCAGTCCTGGATCTGCGACTCCTTGATGGCCTGGCCGTCGTTGTAGCAGGCGGCCTCGGTGTTGACCGAGGTCGTCCCGACCGTCACGGTCGCAAGCGGCGTCGGCTTGTCGCAGGCGGAGAGTACGAGGAGGCCGGCGGACACGGCACCGAGGGCGGCGGCGGCCCGGCGGCGCTTGCCGGAGAGGAACGCAACGGTCATGGTCCGAAGGCTATCGGGCGCCCGGTGTCCCGCAGCGCGGGGGTGCGGCGTGGCGCCTTGGACGGCCCCGCCGGCGCCGCGCGGGTCGTGCCCGTGCGCGGTCGTCCGGGCCGCCCCGGCAGGCCGTGGGCGCGGGGCCGGACACGCCGCGGCAGGGGCCCGGCCTCACCGCGCCCGGGAGGCCAGCGTGACCTTCTTCGGTGCGACCGTGCCGCGCCGGGACGCCGCCAGCAGCCCCCGCAGCGCCAGCACGGCGCCCACGGCCAGGATGCCGGCCGCCACGGTCAGGCCCACCACGCCGTTCAGCGGCAGCGAGATCCCGATCGCCCCGCCGACCACCCACGACATCTGCAGCAGCGTCTCGGAGCGGGCGAAGGCCGATGTCCGCACCGGTTCCGGTACGTCCCGCTGGATCATCGCGTCCAGCGACAGCTTCGACAGCGCCTGGGACAGCCCGGCCACCGCGCCCAGCACCGCCACCGTCAGCGGGCTCAGGAACACCGCCGTGAGCAACGCCGTGGTCAGCACCAGCATCAGCCCGGTGGCGACGATCAGCTCCGGTGGGCGGTTGCGCACCCACGCCCCGATCGCCGTGCCGCAGGCGTTGCCGATCCCGGCGGCGACGCCGACCATGATCAGCGAAGCGGCGGCGCTCTGCCCGGCCAGCGGATGAACGCGCAGCAGGAACGCCAGGAAGAAGATCAGGAAGCCCGACAGCATCCGGTGCGCCACGTTCGCCTGCAGTCCGTGCAGCACCGACGGGCCGACCGTCCGCAGACTGGGCTTCCGCTCGCCGTACGTCAGCATGTGCGCCTTGCGCTCGCCCTTCGCCGAGTCGACCTTGTGCGGCATGCCCAGCGAGAGGAACGTGCCCAGGGCGAAGATCGCGCACGCGCCGTACAGCGGCCAGGCGGGGCCGATCTGCTGGAGCCCGACGCCGATCGGCGCCGCGATGCCCGTGGCCAGCAACCCGGCGAGCGTCACCCGTGAGTTCGCCTTGACCAGGGCGAATCCCGGCGGCAGCAGACGCGGCACGACGGCGCTCCGGATCACCCCGTACGCCTTCGAGCACACCAGTACGCCGAGCGCCGCCGGATACAGCTCGATGCCGCCGGTGGCGACGGCTCCCGACATGGTCAGCGCCAGCACCGCACGGGCCGTCATCGTGCCCGCCATCGCCGCGCGGCGGCCGTGCGGGATGTGGTCCAGCAGCGGGCCGATCACCGGGGCGAGCAGGGTGAACGGCGCCATGGTGACGGCCAGGTAGAGCGCGACCCGCCCGCGGGCCTCGTCGGTGGGCACGGAGAAGAAGACCGTCGAGGCCAGCGCAACGGTGATCATGACATCGCCGGCGCCGTTGACCGCGTGCAGTTCGATCAGCCTGCCCAGCCCGGACTCGCCCGCGCCGTGCGCGTGGGTGGCCCGGCGGATGCCCCTCGCCGTTCGGGTGAACGGCAGGTGCAGGGCGCGGCCGACGGCTCGGCACGCCCTGCTCAGCGGCCCGGGAGCGCCGGACGACCTCGCGGCTGTCACGTCGTCATAGTGCCCTACCGGACCCCGACCCGAACCGGGATTCGGACGGGCAGGTGGGCGGCGCGCCACGGAGGGGGTAGCGTGCGTAGCGCGCCACCGGCGGTAGTTCCCGGCCGCACGCCTTTTCGCCATCCCGCAGAATGGGTGACGGTAGGTGTGCCCGAGACAGTGTGCCCGGGCGCGGACGTCGATGCGGCCCCCTGGTCCGCTCCGCCCGCCGCTCGTACATCGCGAATCGGCCAGGCGCACCCGTGAGACGGCGTAGGAGAGAAGCGAGACCTGTGAGTGCTGCGACGACGCGAAGCCGTACCCCCGACCGCCTGTGCGCCGAGGCGGTAGACCTGGCCAGGGCGGCCGCGAGCGAGGCGGCCGCGCCGGGGCTGGTGGGTGAGCACGTCTCACTCGTGTCCGAGGGCGACCGGGTCGTGACCCACTTCTTCGAGTGCCGGGAGACCGGCTACCGGGGCTGGCGCTGGGCCGTCACCGTCGCCCGCGCCTCCCGCGCGAAGAACGTCACGGTCGACGAGGCCGTGCTCCTGCCCGGCCCGGACGCGCTGCTCGCGCCCGAGTGGGTCCCGTGGAGCGACCGGCTGCGACCGGGTGACCTCGGCCCCGGCGATCTGCTCCCCACGGACGCCGAGGACCTGCGGCTCGAGCCCGGCTACTCGGGTGAGGACGCGCCGCCGCCGAACTCGGCGGTCTCCGAGGAGATGGCCGACCGGGTCGACGCGGAGGACGCGGAGATCGTGACCCGCGCCCCGTCGCGCGGCGGGATCGCCTCCGTGGCGGAGGAACTGGGCATGCGCCGCGCGCGGGTCCTCTCCCGCTACGGGCTGCACGTCGCCGCGGACCGGTGGGAGGACTCCTTCGGGGCGAAGACGCCGATGGCGCAGGCCGCGCCGGCGTCCTGCCAGTCCTGCGGCTTCCTGATGCCGCTGTCGGGATCGCTCAAGCAGGCGTTCGGGGTGTGCGCCAACGAGTTCTCCCCGGCGGACGGGCGGGTCGTGTCGCTGTCGTACGGGTGCGGCGGGCACTCCGAGGCGGCGGTCATGCCGAAGCCGCCGCGGCCGGCGCCGCCGGTGCACGACTCGCTGCGCGCGGACGAGTTCCCGCTCCGGCCGGCGCCCGACAGCGGCTCGGTCCCGGACCATGTGGAGACGACCGCGCAGGACGAGGACCTGGGGCACTCGTAGGGCCCGAGTCCGGGAACTCTCGCGCGGGAAGCCCCGTTCGGGAACTCTCGCGCCGGAACCCCCGTCCGGAACATCCGCGCGGTCCCCGTCCGGCTCGCTACAGCCGGCACCGCTCGGCTCCGGCCCTCGGTAGCGGTCGGGTGGGGACCCCGCGATCAGCCCGAGGGACCCGGCGGCCGATGCGCGGGACGGCGGGCGCCGGCAGGGCACCCCGGTCTGCGGTGCGTCCCGGGTGTACGGCGCGTGCGCGATCACCTCTGCGGTGAGCCCCGGCCGGTCGTTGCGCTCGGTGCCGGTGGTGCCGGTGGTGCCGGTGGTGCCGGTGGTGCCGGTGCCCGTGGTGCCGAGCGCGCAGGTGACGAGGCGGGCGCGCCGGTTACGCGATGGTCAGCCGAGGGCGGAGCTGACGCCGAGGGCGGAGGCGAGCAGACCCCGGGGCACGGCGCCGGCGCCATGCACGTCCGGCTCGCCGGGCCCCGACCGGCCCTGCCGAGCCCGGCCCGGCCTCGCTCAGGGTCCGGCCGTCCCCGGCCCCTGTCCGCCCGTTCCTCGGGCCGTCCCCGGCCCCTGTCCGGCCGTTCCCCCGGGCGTTCCCGGCCCCTGCCCGGCCGTTCCCCCGGGCGTTCCCGGCCCCTGCCCGGCTCCGGGGCGGGTCCGCCGTGCCGGGGCCGGGGGACCGCTCTCGGGACCGACCGCATCGGGAGTGACCTCGGCACCGGAATCCCCGTCGCACCGCAACGCCACCCGGGTGTGCGGTGCGAGCCCGGTGGAGCGGTCGCGCGGGGGCGTGTGCGACGCGGTACCTTCGGGCTCCGGGGCGGGGCCGCGTCCGCGTGGCCGGGACGGCGACAACGACCGGTACCGGTGCGGTGCCGCATCGGTACCGCCGTCGTACCGCACCGGTACCGGCGGAATGCCGGGACGGCCGAAGAGCACAGTCAGAGAGCGGAGACAGGCGTGAGCGTCAGGACGACCGAGGGGGCCGACCCGTTCGGGACGGTGCGGCTGCGGCGCGGGGTGCTCGACGCCTGGGGCGCGAGCCCCGCGCGCTTCCGCGAGGACGCCAACGCCGAGGAGGACCTCGCGCTCGGCGGCTACCGCGATCGTGTGATCGTCGAGCTGGCCCAGAACGCCGCCGACGCCGCCGCCCGCGCCGGTGTACCCGGGCGCTTCCGGCTCACCCTCGACCGCGGGACGCTCGTCGCCGCCAACACCGGTGCCCCGCTGGACGCCGCCGGTGTGGAGTCGCTGTCGACGCTGCGGGCGTCGGCCAAGCGCGAGGGCGACCGGGCCGCGGTGGGCCGCTTCGGTGTCGGCTTCGCCGCCGTACTGGCCGTGAGCGACGAGCCCGCCGTCGTCGGCCGGCACGGCGGTGTCCGCTGGTCGCTGGCCGAGGCCCGGGAACTCGCGGCACGGGCGGCACAGGCCAGCCCGGGGCTCGGGGACGAGCTGCGCCGCCGTGACGGCCATGTCCCGCTGCTGAGGCTGCCGCTGCCCGCCGAGGGCACCGCGCCCGACGGGTATGACACGGTCGTGATCCTGCCGCTGCGCGACGGGACCGCCGAGGACCTGGTCGGACGGCTGCTCGCCGGGATCGACGACGCGCTGCTGCTGACCCTGCCGGGGCTCGACGAGGTCGTGGTGGAGACCCCGGAGGGCGTCCGGACGCTGCGGCGCTCGCAGCACGGCGACCACGTCCACGTCGAGGACAGCGCCCGCGGGCTGAACCGCTGGCGGGTCGTCAGCCACCACGGCGCCATCGAGCCCGCGCTGCTCGCGGACCGGCCGGTCGAGGAGCGGATGCGGCCGCACTGGGCTGTGACCTGGGCGGTTCCGGTGGACACCGCGGGTATGCCCGTGTACCCGGCGACTGCGCCGGTCGTCCACGCGCCGACCCCGACGGACGAGCCCCTCGGGGTACCCGCGCTGCTGATCGCCTCACTGCCGCTGGACACCGCTCGCCGCCATCCCGCTCCCGGCCCGCTCACCGACTTCCTGGTGCGGCGCGCGGCCGAGGCGTACGCCGAACTGCTCGCCGACTGGCAGCCGGTCGGCCCCGGGCTGATCGACCTCGTCCCCGGGCCGCTGGGCAAGGGAGAGCTTGACGGTTCGCTGCGCGCGGCGATCCTGGAGCTGCTGCCGCGCACCGCGTTCCTCGCTCCCGCCGTCCCCTCGGAGGACCTGGTGGCGCTGCGGCCGCTGGAGGCGGAGGTCGTGGAGGGGGCCGGTGCCGAGACCGTGGAGGTCCTGGCGGACGTGCTTCCGACCCTGCTGCCGGCCGGTCTGGAGCGCCGGGCGGAGCTGCGGACCCTGGGGGTGGCGCGGGTCCCGCTGACGGAGGCGGTCGACCGGCTGGCGGGGATCGAGCGGGACCCGTCGTGGTGGTGGCGGCTGTACGACAGCCTCGCAGGTGTGGACCCGGAGCGGTTGTCGGGTCTGCCCGTGCCGCTGGCCGGTACGGGCGCGGCCGCCGGCGGTGAAACGCCGGAGGCGGGCGGTCCGTACGGGGCCGGGGCCGGGGGCAGGGACGAGGGCGGAAACGGTGCCGGTGCCGGAGACAGAGACGGGGCAGGAGCAGGGGCCGGAGACAGGAACAGGGGCTGGGCCGGGGACGGGGGCTGGGCCGGGGACGGGGCCGGGGAACCGCGTCCGCGCCGTGCGCCACGCACCGCCGTCGGCCCGCGCCAGGTGCTGCTGCCGACGGCCGAGACTCCGGAAGGACTGGCCCGGTTCGGGTTGAAGGTGGCCCATCAGGACGCCGCCCATCCGCTGCTGGAGAAGCTGGGCGCGCTGCCCGCGACACCGCGCGCGGTGCTCACCACACCGCAGGTGCGGGCGGCCGTCGCCGCGTCGCTGGAGGACGGCGACGGCCTGTGGGACGAGGACGCCCCGGACAGTGACGAGCTGGCGGAGATCGTCCTCGCTCTCGTCCGGGACGCGGGGCTGGAGCCGGGCGACGAGCCGTGGCTGGGCGCGCTGGCGCTGCCGGACGAGGACGGTGAACTCGCCCCGGCCGGTGAGCTGGTGCTGCCCGGAAGTCCCTTCGCGTCCGTGATGCGCGAGGGCGAGCTCGCCCTCGTCGACGCCGAGCTGGCCGCACGCTGGGGCGAGCAGCCGCTCGCCGCGTGCGGTGTGCTGGCGGACTTCGCGCTCGTCCGCGCCACCGGCGTGGTGCTGGACCCGGACGAACTGGAACCCCGTGACGGCGACTTCGCCGAGCCGGACGACGCCGGACTGCTGGACGCGGTCGACGTGTGGTGCGAGGACGTGCTGGACCGGCTGCCCGACACCCCCGTGCCTCCGGTCGCGTCGGAGATCGCCGCCGTGCGCGACCTGGATCTCGTGGACGACGACCAGTGGCCGCGCGCCCTCGCGCTGCTGGCCAGGCCGCCGCTGCGGGACGCGCTGACCCAGCCCGTCCGGGTGCTGCTGCCGGACGGCACGACGGAGACGGTACGGCCGTACACGGCCTGGTGGCTGCGCGGCCATCCGGTGCTGGGCGGCCGCCGCCCCGCGGGTCTGCGGTCCTCGGGCGGCGATCCGCTGCTGGTGGGCCTGTACGACTCGGCCGACGCGACCGGTTTTGGGGACGAGCAGGTGCTGCACGCCCTCGGCGTGCGGACGTCGGTCGCCGCGCTGCTGGACGAGCCGGGCGGCGCGGCCGAGCTGCTGGGGCGGCTCGCCGACCCGGACCGCCCGGTCACCGCGTCCCAGCTGCACGGCCTCTACACGGCTCTGGCTGATCTGGACCCGGAGCAGGTGACCCTCCCGGACGAGCTGCGCGCTGTCGTGGACGGCGAGGTGCGGGTGGTGGACGCCTCGGAGGCGCTCGTCGCGGACGCCCCCGACCTGCTGCCGCTGAGCGCGGGGCGCCCGCTGCTGCCGGTGTCGCCGGACCGGGCGGCCGATCTGGCCGAGCTGTTCCAGGTGGGGCGGCTCAGCGAGACGGTCGAGGCGGACGTGACGACGGACGGCGAGGAGCACGCGGTACCGGAGTCGGTGCATGCGCTGCTGGGGCCGGCGACGCCCGCGTTCTACGTGGAGCACGAGGAACTGCTCGCCGGCGGTGCCGAACTCGACTGGCGCCGCGGTTCCGACGGGGTCGTCCACGCCGCCACGCTGGAGGGCGTCGCCGCCGGTCTCGCCTGGGCGGCGGGCCAGTGGCCCCGCCGCTTCGAGGTGGCGGCGCTGCTGGAGGACCCGTCGCGTACGGAGGAGCTGGCACGGGACCGCTGGTTCGACTGAGGGCCCCGCTGGGCCGGCCGTGGAGCCCGGCTGGTTCGGCTGAGGGCCCGGCTGGTTCGGCCGTGGAGCCCCGCTGGTTCGGCTGACGGGGCGCCTCCGGTTCGACTGGGGAAGCCTTTCCGGGCCGGGCCTTTCCGAGCCAGGCCTTTCCGGACCGGGCCTTTCCGGACCGGACTGTTCTCGCAGCCGGGCTTGTGCCGGGCCGGGCTCTCCCGTATCCGGGCTGTTCTCGCGACCGGCTCCTTCCTGGCCGGGCCTTCCCCGGGCCCGGCCCGGAGATCTGGGCCGTCCCGGGAGCGCAACCCCGGAGCGCCGTCCCGGGAGCGCAGCCGGGGAGCGCCGTCCTGGGGGTGCCGCCCGGGAGGCGCCGGCCGCTGCCGCCTGGGAGCGCAGCTGGGGGTGCCGCCCGGGAGCGCCGGCCGCTGCCGCCCGGGACCGCCGTCCGCTACGCCGGGCTTGTCCCGGCGCGGGCGCCGGGGAGTCCCCGCGGCGGCGCTACGCCGGGAAGCGGCGGTCCACCCAACGCCAGGCGGACTCCAGCACCGCCGCGGCCGCCGCGGCGACGGCGACCGCCGCCCAGGGCATCGTCGTACCCACCAGCCGCAGGGCGAAGAAGTCCTGAAGCCAGGGCACCGCGAGGACGATCAGGAAGCCCAGTCCCATGGCGGCGACCAGGCACACGCGCCACCAGGTGTAGGGGCGGGCGACGATCGCCAGGACCCACAGGGCGACCAGGAACAGGGTCAGTGTCGCCGCGCTGGTCTCGGCGGCCAGGGCACCGGGCCCGCTGTAGTGGTGCCGGGCGAGGAGGTACGTCGTGAAGGTCGCGCCCGCCGCGACGATCCCGGCCGGGATCGCGTGCCTCATGACCCGGCGCACGAAGTGGGGCCTGGCGCGCTCCTTGTTGGGCGCGAGGGCCAGGAAGAACGCCGGGACGCCGATCGTCAGCGTGGACAGCAGGGTCAGGTGCCGGGGCAGGAAGGGGTACTCGACCTGGGAGCAGACCACCAGGACCGCCAGCAGCACCGAGTACACCGTCTTGGTGAGGAAGAGCGTGGCGACCCGGGTGATGTTGCCGATGACACGGCGGCCCTCGGCGACCACCGACGGCAGCGTGGCGAAGCTGTTGTTGAGGAGCACGATCTGCGCGACGGCCTTCGTCGCCTCGGAACCCGACCCCATCGAGACGCCGATGTCGGCGTCCTTGAGCGCGAGGACGTCGTTGACGCCGTCGCCGGTCATCGCGACCGTGTGGCCGCGTGACTGGAGCGCGCCGACCATGTCCCGCTTCTGCTGCGGGGTGACCCGGCCGAAGACGGCGTTGGCGGCCAGCTCGGCTGCCATCGCCTCCCGTTCGGCCGGAAGCCTGCGCGCGTCCACGGCGGTGGCCGCCCCCGGCAGGCCGAGCTTGCCGGCGACGGCGCTGACCGAGACGGCGTTGTCGCCCGAGATGACCTTCGCCGCGACGTCCTGCTCCTCGAAGTAGCGCAGGGTGTCGGCCGCGTCGGGCCGCAGCCGCTGCTGAAGGACGACCAGCGCGGTGGGCCGGGCGCCCGCCGTGACGTCCGGGGCGTCGAGTCCGCCCGCGGCTCGGGCCAGCAGCAGCACCCGCAGGCCCTGCTCGTTGAGGCCGTCGACCTCGCGCAGCACGGGCGCGCCCGGCGGCAGCAGTACGTCGGGGGCCCCGAGCAGCCAGGTCGAACTCCGCCCGTCGCCCTCGCTGAACGCGGCGCCGCTGTACTTCCTGGCGGACGAGAACGGCAGGGACTCGGTGCAGCGCCACTCCTCCCGGTCCGGACAGGCCTCGATGATCGCCTGGAGGGAGGCGTTGGGCCGCGGGTCGGACTCGCCGAGCGCACGGAGGACGGTGCGTACGCGGTCCTCGTCGCAGCCGTCCAGCATGCGCAGCTCGGCGACGTCCATGCCGCCCTCGGTGAGCGTGCCGGTCTTGTCCAGGCACACCACGTCGACCCGGGCGAGTCCCTCGATCGCGGGAAGCTCCTGAACGAGGCACTGCTTGCGGCCGAGCCGGATGACGCCGATCGCGAAGGCGACGGAGGTGAGCAGGACGAGGCCCTCGGGGATCATCGGCACGATGCCGCCGACCGTGCGGGCGACCGAGTCCTTGACGTTGTCGCCCTTGGTGACGAGCTGGCTGACGATGAGCCCGAGGGCGGTCGGGACCATCATCCAGGTGACGTACTTGAGGATCGTGGAGATGCCGGAGCGCAGCTCGGAGTGGACGAGGGTGAAGCGGGAGGCCTCCTCGGCGAGCTGGGCGGCGTAGGCCTCCCGGCCGACCTTGGTGGCGGTGAAGGCGCCGCCGCCGGCGACGACGAAGCTGCCGGACATCATCCGGTCACCGCGCTTCTTGAGGACCGGGTCGGCCTCACCGGTCAGCAGGGACTCGTCCACCTCGAGACCGTCGGCCTCGGCGACCTCGCCGTCGACCACGACCTTGTCGCCGGGGCCGAGTTCGATGAGGTCGCCGAGCACGATCTCGGAGGTGGACACCTCGGCGGCGACACCGTCGCGGCGCACGGTCGGCTTCGCCTCGCCGATCACGGCGAGCCCGTCGAGGGTCTTCTTGGCGCGCAGCTCCTGGATGATGCCGATGCCGGTGTTGGCGAGGATGACGAAGCCGAACAGGGTGTCCTGGAACGGCGCGACCAGGAACATGATCACCCAGAGCACGCCGATGATCGCGTTGAAGCGGGTGAACACGTTGCCCCGGACGATGTCGACGGCGGAGCGGCTGCTGCGTACGGGGACGTCGTTGACCTCGCCGCGTGCGATGCGTTCGGCGACCTCGTCGGCGCTCAGCCCGCCCGGCCGGTGCCGCACGGGCGGCGGTACGGGGTGTACGGGGTCGAGCTCCGCCCCCGCGTCGATCACGGGGCCGCCGCGCGGCTCGGCTCCGTCGCTGCTGGTCTCCGACCGCTGAGTCATGCCTCGACGTTACGGCGAGGCGGGCCGCTCCACCCCCCGGCCCCCCGGTTCCGCAGGGCGCGGGTACCTCCCGGCTCCTGCCCCGGCGCGGGAGCCGCGGTCCACGCCCGCCCCGGCCGCGTCGGCCCCGGCCGTGCGGGCCCGGCCGTGCGGGCCCGGTCGCCGCGCGGGAGCCGCGGTCCGCGTCAGCCGGAGCCGTGGGACGCGGCCTCGGCGCGTCTGATGGCCGCGTCGCGCTTGCGTACGTACCAGATGCCGAGGAGGCCCAGCCCGCCGCCGGCCAGGCAGGTCCACACCCACCAGTCCAGCCCGCGATCGGCGAACCAGCCGTAGAAGGGGACCTGGACCACGAAGAGGGCGAACCAGAGGATCGTGCCGCCGGTGATCGTGGCGACGACCGGCCCCTCCAGGGGCTCGGGTGCCTCGTGCTTGGGGGTCCACTTCGCCATGCGGTCAGTCTAGGCGGCACCCCCGGGGGTCTCGGCGGCGTCCCCGGGGCGCCGCCGAGACCCCCCGGGGTGTTCCGGGGCCCGCGGGTCGCGTTCCCGGGCGTCATCGGATCTTCCTGGGCTGTTCCCGAGTCGTTCCCCGGTCGTTCCCGGGGTGTTCCCGGGGTGTTCCCCGGGGGGCGGGGTGTTCCCGGGTGCCCCGGGGTGTTCCGAGGGGCGGTGGGGCTGTCTCCTCACGGAGGGTGCGGGGAGTTCCCGAGGTGTTCCCAGGGATGCCGCCAAGGGTCGGGGTGGCCCTTCTACCAGGGGGTTCTACGCGGTTCTACGCGCGGAGATACCGATCTTGGCCTTATCTGTTCATACTGAAGCGGTTTGTGTCTGATCGGTTTTCTTCGTAGCAATCTCCAAGCTTCGGATGGCCGGTCGGTCGGAGTGAGCCACGCACCATCTCGACGAGGACTCGTATGCCCCCCACGGCCACCGCGCCCGATGACGTCCGGCAGCCGCAGCGGCCCGACTCGGACTCCCGTGCCCCCGGCCGGCTCGACCGCTACTTCAGGATCTCCGAGCGCGGCTCCACGATCGCCCGTGAGGTCCGCGGCGGCTTCGCCACCTTCTTCGCCATGGCGTACATCGTCGTGCTGAACCCGATCATCCTCGGCAGCGCCGAGGACATGTACGGGAACCAGCTCGACGGCGGCCAGCTGGTCACCGCCACCGTGCTCACCGCCGCCTTCTCGACGCTCCTCATGGGCGTCATCGGCAACGTCCCGATCGCCCTGGCGGCCGGGCTCGGCGTGAACACCGTCGTCGCGCTCCAGCTCGCCCCGCGCATGAGCTGGCCCGACGCCATGGGCATGGTGGTCCTCGCCGGTTTCGTCGTCATGCTGCTGGTGGCGACGGGCCTGCGCGAACGGGTCATGAACGCGGTGCCCCTCGGCCTCCGCAAGGGCATCGCGATCGGTATCGGCCTGTTCATCATGCTGATCGGCCTCGTCGACTCCGGCTTCGTCTCCCGCATCCCGGACGCCGCCAACACCGTCGTCCCGCTCCAGCTCGGGCTCACCGGCCACCTCTCCGGCTGGCCCGTCCTGGTGTTCGTCCTCGGTACGCTGCTCACGCTGGCGCTGATCATCCGCAAGGTGCCCGGTGCCATCCTGCTCTCCATCGTCGCGATGACGGTGGTGGCCGTCGTCATCCAGCTGATCGCCCAGCTCCCCGGCCGGGCGTGGGGCCTGACCGTGCCGGAGTGGCCGGGCAACCCCGTCGCCACGCCGGACTTCGGGCTCGTCGGGCAGGTCAGCCTGTTCGGCGGGTTCGGGAAGGTCGGCCTGCTCACCGGTGCGCTGTTCGTCTTCACCGTGCTGCTGTCGTGCTTCTTCGACGCGATGGGCACCATCCTCGGCGTCGGCGACGAGGCGAAGCTTCTCGACGAGAAGGGCGAGTTCCCCGGCATCAACCGGGTGCTCATCGTCGACGGCGTCGCCGTCGCCGCCGGCGGCGCCACCTCCTCCTCCGCCAACACCTGTTTCGTCGAGTCCACGGCGGGCGTCGGCGAGGGCGCGCGCACCGGCCTCGCGTCGGTCGTCACGGGCGGGCTCTTCGCGGCGGCGCTGTTCCTGACGCCGCTGGCGACGATGGTCCCGTCCCAGGCGGCGACGCCCGCGCTGCTCGCGGTCGGCTTCCTGATCCTCGCGGGGTCGATCAAGGACATCGACTGGAGCGACTTCACCATCGCCGTTCCGGCGTTCCTGGCGATGGTGATGATGCCGTTCACCTACTCGATCACCAACGGCATCGGCATCGGCTTCATCGCCTTCAGCGTGTTGCGGCTGGCGGCGGGCCGCGGCCGCGAGGTGCCGGTCCCGATGTACGTGGTCTCCGCGGTCTTCGTCTTCGCCTACGCGATGCCGGCGCTGGGCCTCACCTGAGGGTCCGCCCCCGGCAGCGGTCCCGGTGGCGCGGTCCCGGAGCGAGCGGCGAGGCCGGCGGCCGGACCCCATCCGGACGCATCCGGCGCCGCCCGGCCGCCTGGCCCGGTGTCCGTGGCCCATGGAGCGCCTCCGGCGCTCGGTGCCGCACGCCGGCTAGCGGGTGCCGGATGTCTCACGGTCTCTAACCCTCTTGCAACCCGCCGGTACTGACAGGCGGAAACGCGCAGGTCAACCATGCTGTGTCTGTGCTACCCCTCCTTGGTCACCCCTTCGGCACTGGCGGGTGACCGAGGCAGGCAAGCGCGCGGATCACGCGCCCGGCGTCGATACGGCACCGGCCCCCGCGATGTGGCGAGGGCCGGTTACTCGGGACCGATGGGGGCGCGGGTCACCCGTGGTGCTTGGCGAATTCCACGAGACCGGCGAACCCCTCACGGGTCAGGGTCAGGTGCGGGCCGTTCGGGTCCTTGCTGTCACGGACCAGGAACTCTCCCGTGGCGCGCGCGTGGTCGGGGGCCCATTGGATGCACTGTCCCTCGCCGCCGCTGCGGGTGCTCTTGACCCAGCGTATGAGCTGAGGGTCGGGGGTGGCGCTCATTTGGCGTGATCCTCCATGATCTTGCGAACCAGGGCTAGCGACTCTTCCTCGGACAGTGCCGCCATACGAAGCCGGTCGAACATGCCGACGGCTTTCGCTACCACGCTAGGCGTGTCGTCCACTTGACCACCATGGGTGGGGGTCTCGGTGTAGACCGCGTGGGGTGCGCTGTTCAACGCGAGCAGGGTAAACGGCAAGTGGCTGGGCGAGGCACCCGCTTTGTACGGGAGCACTTGAACCGTGACGTGCGGTGATTCCATCTGCACCGCCAAGTGTTCAAGTTGCGCGATCATGACGGATAGGCCACCGACGCACGTACGCAAGACGGCCTCGTGGATCACGACCCACAAGAGCGGTGGTTCGTCACGCTCTATGACGGCCTGCCGCCTTATGCGTAGCTCCACACGGTCTTTGATCTGATCCTCTGTTTCTCGTGGGAAAGCGGCGCGGATGACGGCGGCGGCGTACTCCGGAGTCTGCAACAGGCCCATGAGGAAGGTGCACGAGTAGTCCGTGATCCCGCTTGAGGACTCCTCAAGGGCGATGTACGGCACGAACCATTCCGGGTGCCCCTGCTTGCTGAGCTTGGCGCGTAGACGGGCGTACGTGCCTGGCGTGCCGGCTACTCGGTCCATGGCTTCCGCGAACGCTTCTGAGGCAAGCACGGTGCCGTTCTCGACCTTGCTGACCTGTGCTTGCTGGTAGTGGAGCCTGTCGGCGAACTTCTCTTGAGACAGTCCCAACGCTTCCCGTAACGCCTTCACCTCCTCCCCGAAGTACGCGGCACCGTTCGCGGGCTCTCGTGCCTGGTCGGCTTCCTCGCTCACCTGTTCAACTCCCTGGTATTCCGCTTCCGTCGGAATGGCTCCAGACCTGTTGAGCGTACGCACTTCGCGGCCAAGGTGTGAGCAGGCAATCACGCAGAGCACGCGGACAAGCGACACGTACGGAGTGGACGGCATGGCGACGGAGCGGCGGACGGCAGGGAAGATCAGGGAAGCGGAGGATGCGCGCGACGCCCTCGGCGCAGCCCTGCGACGGGCGGGTATCCAGCTTCCCGCGATGGACGTTCGTCCCCCGTTGCGTGCCGACGGCGCCGGATACGCCCTGGTGACCCTCGGCGACTGCTCCGCCCCCGTGGCCCTTGAGCTGGCGGCCGTCATCGAGAGGGGGGCGGCGCGGTGATCCGGCGCGTGTTCCGGTACGTCCCGTTCACGATCGAGCAGGACCAGACGGCAGAGCCCGAGTACGCGGTGCGATGTGTGTCCGGCGATGATGCCGAGTGCGGCGCGGAGTCCGGGACGCACAGCGGGCCGGGGCCGGTCGAGGAGTGGCAGCGCAAGCACACGCAGGAGACGGGGCACCGTCGCTACCGCCGGAACTTCGGCGACTACGCGGTGATGCGGCCCCCGGCGGAACCGGCCGGACTCACGCCGGCGGGCGGGGGTACGACGTGATGTTCGCCCCGTCCGTCGAGCGCCCGTGGCGCGATGCGTGGCCCCCGGTCGCGCAGGTCGGCGACGGCAACGCGTGGCTGACGGGGGCGTGTTGGCTGTACTGCCGCCGTGAGGGCGTTGCCGTGCTGTGGGTCGGTTCCGTGGCCGCGCCCGGCGCGACGGGGGACGTGTACGCCTGTGGTCCGTGCCTCGCGGAGCTTGACCACATGGTGCGCCTCCAGGCGCACGGCCGGGACGGGTACGGCGATCACGCCGTGCAGTCCGCCACCCTCGCCGTTCCCGCCCACGTGCCCCCGCCGCGCGCCCTGCCCGCGGGGGCGGTTCCGGCGGCCGTCACCGGGCACCGCGCCGGGGACCTGCCCCGTACGCCGCAGCACTGCCGGCGGGGTGGCGCGATGACCGCGACCCGGACGTGTGAGCACCGGCAGACCGAGACGCGCGGCGGCAAGACGTACTGCCGGGACTGCAAGCGGCAGATCTACCTGTGAAGACTCCGCCCCCTGCCGGGGACGACCTGCTCACGGTTCTCCCGCACCACCCCCGGCAGGCCGCGGGCACCACCCCGCCCCGGTCGGACCATCCGCCCGCAGCCCTTGGACAGGTCGAGCACCGACCGGGGCGGGTCTCGCACCGCACAACCCGACCGATCACTCAGAAGAAGGGCCACACGATGTTCAACCACGCAGACCGATTCCCTACCGGCAGCCCCTTGCCTCAAGGGCACATGACCCCCGTGCCGTGGGCACTGCGCAGGCTGGCCCCGTACCCGGCGGTCGAGGCCCCGCAGTACGCCCGCGTCGAACTGGACGCCCGCACACAGACCGCCCGTTACCTCGACGCCGCGGGCACGGTCGTGATGGCGCCGGGGCACGGCACCTCGTCGGGCACCAACCCGCCCACCGGCACGACTGGGCAAGGTGACCGCAACAGCGACTCGCCCGACAGCGACACGGGGAACGACACCGACCAGTGACCACCGAACCCCGTCCGGTACTGGTCGTCACCAACCTTGACGACCCGACCGCGGATCTCGTGATCGCCGAGTTGCACGGCCGGGGTGTCCCGGTCGTGCGGCTCGACTCCGGAGACTTCCCCGCAACCCTGTCGTGCTCCGCCTACATCGGCGGAGACACGGCACGGTGGGGCGGAAGCGTGGCGACCCCGACCCGCGTCGCCGAACTTGGCGGCGTACGGGCGCTGTACTACCGGCGCCCGTCCGGGTTCGCCTTCCCGCACCTCGACCCGCAGGACGCCCGCTTCGCCGTCGCGCAAGCCCGCTACGGACTCGGCGGCGTACTCGCCTCCCTGCCTGACTGCCGCTACGTCAACCACCCCAACCGCATCGGCGACGCCGAGTACAAGCCCGCCGGCCTCGCCGCCGCGGCAGCGTGCGGCTTCACCCTGCCGCCCACGCTCATCACGAACCGACCCGACGACGCGCGCGCCTTCATCAAGGATCAGGGCCCGGTCATCTTCAAACCGCTGACCGTGCCGCTCTACCTCGTCGACGGCAAGGCGCAGACCCTGCCCGTCGCCGAGGTCACCGCCGATGAGATCGACGAAGGCGTTTCCGGCACCATGCACCTGTTCCAGGCGCGCACGGACAAGGCAGCCGACGTTCGCGTGACCGTGATCGGCGAGCAGATATTCGCGGTACGCATCGACTGCGACCTGCTCGACTGGCGCACCGACTACAGCACTCACACCTACACGCCGATCACGACGCCACCGGCCGTTGCGCGCGCGATCCGCTCGTACCTGGTGCATTTCGGTCTCGTCTTCGGCGCGTTCGACTTCACCCTGTCCGCATCCGGCGAGTGGACGTTCATCGAGTGCAACCCGTCGGGACAGTGGGCATGGTTGGAACCGCCGACCGGCCTGCCCCTGACCGCGGCCCTCGCTGACCTACTGGAACGAGGTACCCATGACCGAACCTGATGTCGACCGTGTCGCGGCCAGGCTGCGGCAGCAACTCGCCGACCAGCTCGCCGCCGCAGGCCGGCTCCACTCGCCCGGCTGGCGTGCCGCCGTCGAGGCCGTCCCCCGGCATGAGCTGGTCCCCCGGTTCTACGCCGAGACCGACGCGCCGGGGCTCACCACGTGGGTGCCCATCACGCCCGAACTCGTCGGCCTCGACGAGTGGCTACGGCTGGCCTACGCCGACGAGACGCTGATCACGCAGTTCGGCGGCCGCGAAATCGACTGGGCCGACCCGCAGCCCGTCAGCAACGCGCACCCGACCTCATCCTCGACCCTTCCCTCACTGGTCGTACGAATGCTGGAAGACCTGCGAGTCGAGGACGACCACACGGTGACGGAGTACGGGACGGGCACCGGCTACTCAACCGCACTCACTTGTCACCACCTCGGCGACGTCCGCGTCACCTCCGTCGAGACCGACCCGCACGTCGGTGCACGCGCCCGCACGAACCTCGCCCGCTGCGGCTACCGCCCCCGGCTGCTGATCGGCGACGGACTCAACGGCGCCCCCGGCTGCCCGCCGGCCGACCGCACCATCGCCACCATGGGCGTGCGCAGCATCCCCGCGGCATGGGTGCGGCAGACCCGCCCCGGCGGGCTGATCGTCGCAACGCTCCGCGGCTGGATGCGGTCTCTCGGCCTCGTACGACTGACCGTCGAGGACGGGCACACCGCGCACGGCCGGTTCCTTTCCAGGGACCCGAGTTTCATGATCGCTCGACAGCAGGACGCACCGGAAAGCCTCGGAATGCTCCCGGCACCGGACGAAGGCACCAACCGCGACACCCGTTACGGCCCCGAGGTTCTGACCGCGCCCGACAGCGGGTTCGTCGCTCAGCTCGCGTTGCCGCACGCCCGCTACTTCTCCATGCCCACCGACGACGGCACGGTGAACACGTACGTGCTCGACGCCGGCAACGGCGCATTCGCCGTCCTCACCCCGGACGGCGAGGGGTGGACCGTACGGCAGGGCGGCCCGGTGCTGCTGTGGGACGCCGTCGAGCAGGCACTCGCCCCGTGGCACGCCGCCGGCTCCCCCGACCCCACCGAGTTCGGTCTCACCGTCACCCCGGACGCGCAACACGTCTGGCTCGGCGCCCCCGACGGCCCGAGCTGGCGCCTGCCTGCGTAGTCACCCCTCACAAGAGTCTCGGCGGCCAGCACGCCCCGCGCTCCTGCGCCGCCGCTGCAAGGAGCTGACGAAACGTGGCCGACCTTATCGCGGGCGTCCGCGCGTGCCTGTGCTCGCTGCCGCTGCCCGCCCGGGGGCAGCACCGCGCCCCGGTCGGGCGGGGTCCCCGCTCGGCCCCGGCCGGTCCGATGCCTGGCCGTAGAACTCGTCCGTTTCGTCGACGGCCGCCTTGAAGCGTTCGTCGAAGTCATTCCGTACAAGGGTCCGGACCACATAGTCCTGGACGCTCGTTCCGCGTCTGGCGGCATGCTCCCGGAGCCGGTCGAGCAGTTCGCCGTCCATCCGCAGGCTCAGCACTGCCGATGCGCTCGATGTGCTCGATACGGTCGTTGCGGTTGTTGCCATGTCGGCCAGCATCGTTGGCCGGAACCGATCGGTGCGTCACTTTCCGAGGCCTTCTCACTCGTTTGGGTGAGACATTCGGCAGGGCTGTAACGCGGTGGTTATTAGGATGGGTAATGAGTTAAGCTAAGGACTATGCCTGACCTGTCCCACGGCGACGACGTCGCCGCCGTGAACTCACTGCGCTCGGCCGTCATGAGGCTGGGCCGGCGCCTGAAGCACCAGCGCGTCGACGAATCGCTGAGCCCCACCGAGATGTCGGTGCTCGGCACCCTGGCCCGCTGCGGCTCGGCCACCCCGGGTGAGCTGGCCCGCAAGGAGCACGTCCAGCCGCCGTCGATGACCCGCATCGTGGCACTGCTGGAGTCCAAGGGACTGGTCCGGCTCGAGCCGCATCCCGAGGACCGCCGGCAGAAGGTGGTCAGCCAGACCGAGCGGGCCGAGGCCATGCTCGAGGAGTCCCGCCGCAAGCGGAACGCCTGGCTGTCCACGCTCGCCGAGGGCCTGGACGAGGAGGAGTGGGCCAAGCTGCGCGCGGCCGCCCCCGTACTGGAGAAGCTCGCGCACCTGTAACGACCAGCCCGAGGAGGCGACCTCTCTTGAGTCCGGGACCCGGAGCAGACTCCGCACCCGCACCGAAGCCCCACGACGACGACCACACGAGCGGCACGGCCCCGGGAGACGGGCCGGCGGGCCGGGGGACGTTCTCCTCGCTCGGGATCCGCAACTACCGGCTGTTCTTCACCGGAGCGATCGTCTCCAACACGGGCACCTGGATGGCCCGCATCACCCAGGACTGGCTCGTCCTCACCCTCACCGGCTCGGCCGCCGCCGTCGGCATCACCACGGCCCTGCAGTTCCTGCCGATGCTGCTCTTCGGCCTGTACGGCGGGGTCATCGCCGACCGCTGCCCCAAGCGCCTGCTGCTGCTCTTCAGCCAGGGCGCGCTCGGCCTCTGCGGACTCACGCTCGCCGTCCTCACGCTCTCCGGCGAGGTCCGGGTGTGGCATGTCTACCTGGTCGCCTTCCTGCTCGGCATGGTCACGGTCGTCGACAACCCGACCCGGCAGTCCTTCGTCTCCGAGATGGTCGGGCCGGAGCAGTTGCGCAACGCCGTCAGCCTGAACTCCGCCAACTTCCAGTCCGCGCGGCTGGTCGGGCCCGCGGTCGCGGGTGTGCTGATCACCGCCGTGGGCAGTGGCTGGGCCTTCCTGCTCAACGGCCTGTCGTTCCTCGCGCCGATCATCGGGCTGCTGCTGATGCGCCCCGCAGAACTGCACCGGACCGAGCCGGTACCGCGCGGCAAGGGGCAGTTGAAGGAGGGCCTGAAGTACGTCGCCGGCCGGCCCGAGCTGATCTGGCCGATCGTGCTCGTCGGCTTCGTCGGCACCTTCGCCTTCAACTTCCCCATCTGGCTGACGGCCTTCGCCGACAAGGTCTTCCACGCAGGCGCGGGTACGTACGGGCTGCTCAACACGCTGATAGCGGCGGGATCCCTGGCCGGGGCCCTGCTCGCGGCCCGCCGCGGCTCCTCGCGGCTGCGGATGCTCCTCGGCGCGGCCGCGCTGCTCGGGGTGCTGGAGATCGCCGCCGCCCTCGCACCGTCCTTCTGGCTCTTCGCGGCACTGCTCGTCGCCATCGGCATGGTCGGCCTGACGGTGAACGTGACGGCGAACTCGTCGGTCCAGATGGCGACGGACCCGGCGATGCGGGGCCGGGTCATGAGCCTCTACATGATGGTCTTCGTCGGCGGTACGCCGCTGGGCGCGCCGGTCGTCGGCTGGCTCACCGACCACTACGGCGTACGGGTCGGCATGGCGACGGGCGGCGCGGTGGCGGTGATCGCGGCGGTCGTGATCGGCCTGATCCTGCTCCGGGCCGGAGGTATGCGCCTGAAGCTGGACCTCCGCCGCGGTCATCGGCATGTGCGAATGGTTCCGCGTGAGCGGCTGACGGCGGTGGTGTAGCGGCCCTCGCGGGTGCCGGGCCGGCAGCGCCCCGGCTCCTGCCCCGCCTGCGCCCGCCTGCGCCTGCGCCTGTGCCTGCCTGCGCCTGTGCCTGCCTGCGCCTGCCTGCACCCGCCTGCACCCGCCTGTGCGGAGACACCGGCCGACCGGTCGTCTGTGTGTGGGGTGCGTCGGTGGGGCGGATGGCTGGTGCCGCGTCGGGCGACGTTCGCCCCGTCGCGACGCCCGGCACGGCGACTCGCCGCGTCGCCGAACCAACCGGGCAGACCCCCTGCGAGGCCGATCCGGCGCCCTGCGATGCACCGCACCGGACGCCGCACCGGACGCCGCTCCGCGCCGCTGCTGACGGGCAAACCCTGCCTGACGCGGCACCAGTGCCGTGACCGGGAGGGTTCACCGGCTCGGTGCTCGCCGCGGAGACCGGGATCACCGTGCACGCTCCCGCGACTGCCGCGTACCCCCTGCACGGCTCGTTGGCCGGTGACTACTCACCCGGATGCCTGTGTGTCTGCCCGTGTCATATGCGGATGACCGTGGGAGTTTCTGTCCGTCCAGCCATTTCGCCCCCTTATCGGAAGGCTCCCATGCTGTCCAAGCGTCTCTGCGCCGCACTCGCCGCGGCCGCTCTGCTCGCAGGCGTCGGTACCGCTGCGGCATCCCCCGCTCACAGCGCCCACTCGGCCCGCACGGTGGCAGCCCTGGCCGCCACCACCGCCTTCACCAACGGCAGCTTCGAAACCCCCACCGTCCCGCCGAACTCCTTCTCGACCTTCGTCGCAGGTCAGACGATGGGTCTGTGGCAGGTGGAGAGCGGGAGCGTCGACCTCGTCGACGACGGCTTCTGGCAGGCCGCGGAGGGCGACCAGTCGGTAGACCTCAACGGTGGCACCGCGGGCAGGTTGTCCCAGACGTTCACGACGGAGCCCGGGACGAAGTACACCGTGACGTACTCGCTGGCCGGCAACCCAGCGGGGCCGCCGACCGTGAAGTCAGGCGAAGTCCGCATCGACGGACAGAACTTCCAGGGCTTCACCTTCAACACCGCCGGCAAGACGTTCGCGAACATGGGCTATGTGACACGGCAGTTCACGTTCGTGGCCAACAACACCTCCACGAAGCTCACGTTCGCCAGCACGTCCGGGCCCACGGCCTACGGCCCCGTCATCGACGACGTCAAGGTCAAGAGCTGCTCCTGCTGCGTCGGCAGTTCATGCGGCTAGTGCTGTGACCGCGTAGGTTCGCCGGGTCGTTCAGGCCGCGGCAGCGAGGAGGCGTCCGCCCCGGCGGATGCCTCCTCGCTGTGGCTTCCGCCCTTCCCGGTCGGTCGGTCTGCGCACACAGACAGGCTCGGCCACCACGCCTCCAGCGGTCGGACGGGACGCCGCCACACTTCCGACCGCCACGATCACCGACCCGGCGAACCTTTGCGGTCACAGTGAGCACCGGGGCCCGGCGCTGCGAGACTCGGCACATGAGACTCTTCGCCGCAGTGGTGCCGCCCGAAGAGGTCCTGCGGGAACTCGGCCGGGCCGTGGACCGCCTGCACGGGCTGCCGGGGGCCGAGGGCCTGCGCTGGACCGGGAGGCCGGGGTGGCACTTCACCCTCGCGTTCATGGGGGAGGTCGACGAGGCGCTGCTGCCCGAGCTGCACGAACGGCTCGGACGGGCCGCACGGCGCGGCGAGGGGTTCCGGTTGCGGCTGCACGGCGGCGGGCACTTCGGCCGGCGGACGCTCTGGGTGGGCGCGGCAGGCGGACTCGACGCGATGCGCATGCTCGCCGAGCGGGCGGACGCGGCGGCACGCCGGGCCGGCGTCGCCATGGAGGAACACCGCCGCTACCACGCTCATCTGACCCTCGCACGCAGCCGAGCCGACACGGACCTGCGCCCCTATGCCGACGCCCTCGCTCCGTTCGAGGGCCGGCCGTGGACCGTGAACCGGCTGCTGCTGATCCGCAGCAATCTGCCCGGCGGCGGACGGCCGGGCGAGCGGCCGCGCTACGAGGAGGCCGGCACCTGGCCCCTGGGCGCGGCGGACTGAGCCCGGCGCGGTGCGGTGCGGCGGGCTCGGGCGGAACGGCGGGGTGCGGTGCGGTGGGTTCGGGCGGTACGGCGCGGTACGGCGCGGTGCGGTGGGTTCGGGCGGTACGGCGCGGTGCGGTGGGTTCGGGCGGAACGGCGGGGTGCGGTGCGGCGGGCTCGGGCGGAACGGCGGGGTGCGGTGCGGCGGGCTCGGGCGGTGCGGCGCGGCGCGGTGCGGTGGGTTCGGGCGGCGCGGTGCGGTGCGGTTCGGTTCGGCGCGGCAGGCTCGGGCGGAACGGCGGGGGCCGGGCGATGCGGTGGGCTCGGGCGGTGCGGCGGGGGCCGGGGCGGCGGGGCGCCTACGGGAGGGGCCGCTTCCCGGTGCCTCGCGGAAGCCTCACCAACCGGCCGCCCCCCCGGATGCCCGGCCGCCCTCGCGGGGCCGCCCTCGCGGAGCGGCCTCGCACGCGACCGCACGGCGCCTCACGGGCGCCCCCGGCACCGAGGGCCCGGTCCTGCCCGTTACGCTCGAAGGGTGGACCCGAAGACCCGTAACCGGATCATGGCCGGTGTGCTTGTGCTGATGTTCGCCGTCGTCGCCGTGGCGGCCGCGCTCGGGCGCTGAACCCCGCGGACCGCCGCCCCTGGGAAAGGGCGGCGGCTGCGCCCCGCCGAATCGCCGGCCGATCGCCCGAATCGCTACCCGATCACCAGGCGAAGGCCTCCGGTGACGGGCCCGGGCCGGGGAAGGTCTCGTCCAGCGACGCGAGCAGCTCCTCCGAGAGGTCCAGTTCCACCGCGCGGAGCGCCGAGTCCAGCTGCTCGGCCGTGCGCGGGCCGACGATCGGGCCGGTGACGCCGGGCCGGGTCAGCAGCCACGCCAGGGCCACCTCGCCGGGCTCCAGGCCGTGCTTGTCGAGCAGGTCCTCGTACGCCTGGACCTGCTCGCGCACCTTCGTGTTCTCCAGGGCGCTCGCGCTGCGGCCGTCCCTGCGGCGCCTGCCCTCGGCCTCCTTCCTGATCACGCCGCCGAGCAGCCCGCCGTGCAGCGGGGACCACGGGATGACGCCGAGGCCGTACTCCTGTGCGGCCGGAACGACCTCCATCTCGGCGCGGCGCTCGGCCAGGTTGTACAGGCACTGCTCGCTGACCAGCCCGACCATGCCCCTGCGTGCGGCGGTCTCGTTCGCCTGCGCGATCTTGTAGCCGGGGAAGTTGGAGGATCCCGCGTAGAGGACCTTCCCTTCCTTGATCAGTACGTCGATCGCCTGCCAGATCTCCTCGAACGGGGTACGGCGGTCGACGTGGTGGAACTGGTAGAGGTCGATGTAGTCCGTCCCCAGCCGCCTCAGCGAGGCCTCGACGGCACGCTTGATGTTGAGCGCGGAGAGCCGGTCGTGGTTGGGCCAGGGCTTGCCGTCGCCGGCCATCCCGCCGTAGACCTTGGTGGCGAGGACCGTCTTGTCGCGGCGCTCGCCCCCCTTGGCGAACCAGCTCCCGATGATCTCCTCGGTGCGGCCCTTGTTCTCGCCCCACCCGTAGACGTTGGCCGTGTCGAAGAAGTTCAGACCCGCGTCGAGTGCCGCGTCCATGAGGCCGTGGCTGGTGTCCTCGTCCGTCTGCGGACCGAAGTTCATCGTGCCGAGCACGATACGGCTGACCTTGAGTCCGGTACGTCCCAGCTGCGTGTACTCCATGGAACCCAAGCGAACCCCTTCGAGTCCACTCCACGCAAGGCGGGGCGGGCGCAGGGCGCGAACCAGCACACGGTTCGGTCCGGGCGGCGGCCCGGGCCGCCGCCCGCCTCCGCTCCGCAAGCAACTCCGCGAGGCTCGTCGGCCACACCGCCTCCGCCGGGCGGTCCGGCCGGTCCGGGGTCCACGGCATGCGCGGCACCCCGGTGCGCCAGGTGTTCGACCGCCGCGGCAGTACGGCCTCGTGCCGGGTGCGGCGTGGGGTCGGGAGGGTCCGCGGTCAGGGGTAACGGCGGGACCTGACCGTACGGGGCCGGCCACTCCTCAGGCGTTCGCGTACACCTTGGAGACGAACTCCGCGATCTGGTCGTCCGAGAGGTTCCCGGCGAGATCGGCCTCCGCGATCATGCCGACGAGACGGTGCCCGTGGGCTACGTCGATCACCGGCAGCCGTTTGATCCGGTGCTTCTCCATCAGGTGCAGCGCATCCTCGGCGGGGGCGCTCGCGTCGGTCCAGCGGAGTTCACCGGACATGGACCCGGCCTGTACGGTCGCCGGGTCTATCCCTTCAGCACAGCAGCGGACGACGATGTCGCGGTCGGTGACCAGGCCCGTGAGCCTGTTGTTGTCGCCGCAGATGGGGAGGGCGCCGACGTCCAGGTCGCGCATCATGCGCGCCGCCTCCCGCAGTGACCGGTGCGCGCCGATGCACTGCACTCCGCCGGTCATGATGTCGCGGGCGGTGAGCCTGTTGTCCCCGGTCATGATTGCCTTCCGTTCCCCCCTTTCCCCCTTCAGGCGGGTCCGCCGGCCCTGGTCAGGGCTGCGGCGGCTTGTCCTGCTCCTGGCCACCGGGCTGGCCACCGGGCTGGTCGCCGTGGTCGCCGCCCAACTGCTCCTTGAGCCTGTCCTGGGCGGTGTCGACGTGTCCGCTGTACCTGCCCCGGGTCCTGTCGTCGATCGCGTCCCCGGCCTTGTCGACGCCCTTCGAGGCGTGGTGCTCGTGGCCCTTCAGCATCTGCTTGAGCTTGTCCATCATGGACATGGGCAGTCCTCCTTGCCGTACGCCCCCGCTCCTCCAGGGTCGCCTTCTCCCGCGCGGACCGCATCTGCGCGGCGGCGCCCGCGGCACAGGCGGCCGGGTCGGGACACCGGGCAGGGGCTTCCCGCCCGACGGTCGCCCGCGCGGTGGGGACCCGTCGCGCGACTCCCGGTGACGGAGCGGCTGCCCGGGGTGGTCGGCGGGTCCGGCGCAGGGCGATCGGCGGTGCCGGTACCGGCACCGGCTGGTACGGGCACCGGTACCTGCACCCATCGGCGGTGCCGGTACCTGCACCGGCCGGCACCGGCACCGGCACCGGCTGGTACGAGCCGCCGCGCGGCCCTCGGGCCCGGCCCGCGTGTCGCGCCGGTTCAACACGCCCCGGCCGTCGGTGGCGGTGGTCGGTGGCGGTGGTCGGCGTCAGCCTCGGTGGTCGGCGTTCGGCCCTCGACCGCCGGTCCTCGACCGCGCCGGTGTCCTCAGTCCGCCGCCCGTTCGTACGGGCCGCCGAGCCCCCAGGCCTGGTGCATCGCCTCGGCGAAGGCGGCCGCGAGCTTGTGCTCCCCGGTGGGGCCCGGGTGGGTGCCGTCGTAGGTGTCGGTGTGGATGTCGTACGCGTACGGCGCCGAGGCCAGCAGCAGCGGCGACGCGGCGGTGTCCAGGTCCGCGACCGTCTTGGCGAGGAGTTCGTTGAAGCGGTCGCACTCGGCGGCGAAGGGGGCGTCCGCCAGGGCGCGGATGTTGGGGACGACCGGCAGCAGCACGGCCCGCACGTGCGGATTGGCGTCGCGGGCCGCGGCGATGAACCGCCGGGCGTTCGCGTCGGTCTGGGTGCTGTTCGCGTAGAAGCCGAGGTCGATCAGCCCCAGCGACACGAGGAGCACGTCGGCCCTGGCCGCGGTCACCGCCGGGCCGATCAGCGGCGCCATGTGCAGCCAGCCCTCGCCCCAGCCCGCCAGGTGGCGGCGGGCGTTCGGCGGGAAGTCCGGGCGGGCGTAGTCGGTGGAGACGGGCGCGTCGGCGGTGGTGTCGTACAGCTCGGTGCGGGGGCCGACTATCGCGTACGGGCCGCCGAAGGAACGGTTCAGGTGCTGCCACATCCGGTAGCGCCAGGTGTAGTCGCCGGCGCGTCCGATGGTCATGGAGTCGCCGACGAACATGAAACGCATGGGGTAATGATGGCGGACCTCCGCCGGGCGTGACCCCGGCCGGTCACGTGACGATGGACACTTGGGGGCATGCGTTCCTTGCGTACGACTCGGGCGGCCGTCGCCGTCGCCGTCGCCGCGGTGGTCCTGGGGGCCGCCGCGCCCGCCGTCGCCGACGACACCGGCGGTTTCACCATCAAGGATCCGCGGATCACGGAGTCGAGCGGGCTCGCGGCCAGCCGTGCCCACCCCGGCGTGTACTGGACGCACAACGACCAGGACGAGCCCCGGGTCTTCGCGGTCGACTCCCGGACCGGTGAGACCGTGGCCACCGTCACGCTCAGGGGCGTGGGTCGGCCGCGGGACATGGAGGCGATCTCGGTCGGACCCGACGGCGACGTCTACGTCGGTGACATCGGCGACAACCTGAACGGGAGCTGGGACCACGTCTGGATCTACCGCTTCCCCGAGCCGCGGACGCTGCGGGACGTCACCGTCCACGCCACCCAGTACACGGTCAGGTACGCGGACGGTCCCCGCAACGCCGAGGCGATGATGGTGCATCCGAAGACCGGCCGCGTCTACATCGCCAGCAAGAACGAGGAAGGCGGGGGGCTCTACGAGGGCCCGGCCCGGCTCGTGACGGGCGGCACGAACGTCTTCCGGCGGATCGGCGAGGTGCCGTGGGTGACGGACGGCGCCTTCTCGCCCGACGGCGGGGAACTGGTGCTGCGCTCGTACTTCAGCGCCCGCGCCTACGCCTGGCGCGACGGGCGGCTGGGTGCCGGCCGCCACGTCAGCGCGCCGTTGCAGGGCCAGGCCGAGTCGGTGGCCTTCACCCCGGACGGCGCGTCGCTGATGTTCGGGACGGAGGGCGAGCGGAGCGAGGTCGTACGCCGGGACGCGGGACGCGGCGACGGCGAGGGCCCGGACGCGGCGTCGCCCTCCCGCTCCGGGGATGCGGACCCGTCCGCCGGGGGTGCGGGCGCCGACGGCGACCAGGGGTTCGCGGTGCCGGCGGGCGCCGTCCTCGCCGCCGTGCTGGCCTTCCTCCTGCTCAGGTCCCGGCGGCGGCGCGGCTGAACGCGCCGTACCCGGCCGGCACCAGTCGGCGCCGGCTGCTACCGGCTGACACCAGCTGCTACCGGCTGATGCTGGCTAATACCAGCCGATAACAGCTGGTTCCGGCCGAGTTCCGGCCGGGTGCCGAGCGGGCGCGGCGCTATGCGCCGGGGCCCTTCCTCCCGGCCGGCCGGGAGCCCTTGCTTCGTCCGGGGGAGGAGGACCCCGCAGAAGGCGAGGGGGTGTTCGCCTCATCCGGGGAGGAACCGCGGCCGTCCGCTTCCGCGGTACGCGCTCTCTCCGGGGCACGCCGCGCCACCAGGGACTCGAAGCCCTCGAGCAGCCGGTCCAGCCCGAAGCCGAAGGAGTCGAGACCGGGCGCGAACGCGTCCTCGGACAGGGCGGCCATACGCGGGAACTCCCCGCTGGTCATGGCCCGCTCGAGGTAGGGGCGCTGTCGCTCCCAGAACTCGTCGTGGCTCGCTCCGGTCTCCACGGCCGCCTCGCCGACCTGGATCTCCGTGCGCACGGTGCCGGTGACGAAGCTCTGGACGGTGACGATCACGGCGATCTTCTCGGGGTCGGTCAGGCCCATGTCCCGCAGCCCGGAGAGGCAGACCTCGAGACCGCGGAGCGTGTTGGGGCCGAGTGCTGAACGGGCCTCGTTGACCCGGAGCAGCCAGGGGTGTCTGTGGAGCTGGTTCCGGTGGCCGTGGGCCAGGGCCCTGACGGCGTCGCGCCAGTCGGCGGCGGGGGGCGGTGCCGCGTCGAGTGAGTCCGCCTGAACCCTGTCGAGCATCAGGTCGAGCAGTTCCGCCTTGCCGGGGACATACCGGTACAACGACATCGTGCCGACGCCGAGTTCCGCGGCCACCCGGCGCATGGACACGGCCTCCAGGCCCTCCGCGTCGGCCACCGTGACCGCCGCCCCGGTGATCCGGTCGAGGGAGAGACCGGGTTTGGGGCCGCGGCTGGGGCGCTCTCCGGTCCCCCAGAGGAGGTCGAGGCTACTGCGCGTCATGGGCTCACCCTAAGCCGTTGCGCGACACCGCCCACAAAAACTGGGTACGGCGTACTCGAATTAGGGTACGGTGTACTCGGTTTCTGGGTGCCCCTCCCGGAACCGGACTCCTCCCGGCTGCCCCGAGGCGGCGCCGGATCCACGGACCCCGAAAGGCGGACGGCATGAACGATCGCGGCGGACCGGCGGTGTGCGCCGAGGGCCTGCGCAAGCGCTATGGCGGCACGAACGCGCTCGACGGGCTCGACCTCCACATCCCGCGCGGCACGGTCCACGGGCTCCTCGGGCCGAACGGCGCGGGCAAGACCACCGCGGTGCGGGCCCTGGCGACCCTGCTGCGCTTCGAAGGCGGCCGTGCCCTCGTCGCCGGCCTCGACGTGGCACGCGACCCTCACGGCGTGCGCCGGCGCATAGGCCTGGCCGGGCAGTACGCGGCCCTCGACGAGGGGCTCACCGGCCGGCAGAACCTCGAACTCTTCGGCCGGCTCTTCCGGCTCGGCGGACGGCGGGCCCGGCTGCGCGCCGCCGAACTGCTCGAGCACTTCGGCCTGTCGGACGCCGGGGGCAAGGGCGTCGCCGAGTACAGCGGTGGTATGCGGCGCAGGCTCGACCTCGCGGCCTCGATGATCCTCGCCCCCGATGTGCTGTTCCTGGACGAGCCGACGACCGGACTCGACCCCAGGGCGCGCGGCGAAGTGTGGGACACCGTCCGCGCCCTGGTCTCGGAGGGGACGACCGTGCTGCTCACGACCCAGTACCTGGACGAGGCCGACCGGCTGGCCACGCGGGTCACCGTGATCGACCGCGGCAGGGCCATCGCCGACGACACCCCCGAAGGACTGAAGAACCGCGTGGGCGGCGACCGGATCGAGGTCGTCGTCGCCGAGACGGAGGACCTGGGGCGGGTCGCCGGGATCGTCGCCCGGGTCACCGGCCCCGGAGCCGGGCCGGAGACCGACGAGGACGGGCGGCGCGTTCACGCGCCCGTCAGCGACCGCGTCACCGCCCTCACGGAAGTCGCCCGCACACTGCGGGACGAGCGCATCCGGGTCGAGGACATCGGGCTGCGCAGACCGAGCCTCGACGACGTGTTCCTGCGCCTGACCGGACACCGCGCGGAGGTGGCGTGATGGCGACCGGAACGATCGCCGGGGCGGCCGTGAGATCCTCCGTCGACCTGGGCGTGCCGCAGGTGGACCGTCCGCACGAGCGGCTGTACTGGGTACTGGCCGACTGCTGGAACGTCGTTCGCCGGGACCTCCTCCACTACCGCCGCCTGCCCGTGCTCATCCTGTGGCGGCTGGGATTCCCGATGGTGTCCGTACTGCTCTACGGGTTCGTCTTCGGCAGCGCCATGCGGGTGCCGGGCGGTGGGGACTACCGGGAGTTCCTCATGCCGGGGATGTTCGCCTCGACTATGGCGTTCGGCTTCATGAACACGGCCACAGCCGTCGTCACGGACACGGCGAGGGGCGTCACGGACCGCTTCCGCTCGATGCCGATGTCCCCGTCCGCCGTCTGCTCGGGCCGCGGCCTCGCCGATCTGTCGGTCGCCGTGGCGGAGTTGACGATCCTCGCGCTGACCGCCCTGGCGATCGGCTGGCGTTCCGACGGCGGTCTCGTGGACACGGTGGCCGCCTTCGGGCTCCTCCTGCTGCTGCGGTTCAGTCTGATCTGGGTGGGCGTCTGGTGCGGACTCGTGGTGCCGAACGAGGAGGCCGCCGGCGGCCTCTACGCCGTGGTCTTCCCCCTCACCATGATCTCCAGTGTGTTCGTCGCCCCCTCGCTCATGCCGGCCTGGCTGGCGCCGGTCGCCGCCTGGAACCCGGTCTCCTCGACGGTCCAGGCGACGCGGGAACTGTTCGGCAACCCGGGTGCCGGAGGAGGAACCTGGGTCGAACAGCACGCGGTGCTGATGGCGGTGGCGTGGCCGCTGGTCATCACGGCCGTGTTCCTGCCGCTGGCGGTGCGGAGGTTCCAGCGGCTGAGTCGTTGAGCCGTTGAGCGGTTGAGCGGTTGAGCGATTGAGCCGTTGAGCGGTTGGTCCGCTGGAAGTTCGGGCCCTGAGTCGTCGAGGTCGAGCCTGTTGGGGCGTTGGGGCGTCGAGCCTGTTGGGGCCGTTGGTGGCGGTCGGTGGCCGTCGGTGGCCGTCGGGCGGTTGGGCCGGACGGACGGACGGCCGACCGACCGGCTTCCGGCCGCTCGGGCGGGACGCCGGTGCGCCGGGTCTCCCACGGTCTGCTGTGGAGTGTGCCCCGGAGGTGGGCCCGCGAGGGGGCGCGGGCCCACCCGGTCGGCGTGGCGCCGGTCCGAGGGAGTCGACCGGCGCCACGCGCCATCGGCCCGGCGAGCCCTGTGGCACTACGGCTAGGAGCGCCGGGCCCGCAGGCTGCGACCAACGTGCCCGGCGCCGGGCGGTCTTCGTCACACCGGTCGCCCGGCGCGGGCGCGGCCCGCACCGGCCGGGGTGGTGCCCCGGCGCCGGGCGGGCCGGTCGTGCCGGCCGCCCTGGTCGCGCCGGGGCTCCGGTTTACGCCGGGCACTCCTTCCAGGCGAGCCGGTAGATGGTGTTGATCTCGCCGTCGGTGGAGTCCATCGTCATGAAGCTCGTCGTGGACGGGTCGGACGTCCCCGCGCTCACCCGGAGTTCGGTGTTGATGTTGAAGTTCCGCTTCACTCCGCAGGGCGCCCAGACCAGCTGGCCCCACTCGGTCGTGTCGGTGGCCTGCCAGTTGTCGTTGTACGGGCCGCTGTAGGGATGCTCCCTGGCTGCCGTGTCGGGGGAGCCCTGGAAGTAGTAGGACGCCTTCTGCACGGCCGTGGCACCGTTCTGAAGGCTGGCGAAGCCGCGGTAGTCCGCGCTGGCGACGGCGTAGGTGAATCCCTGCGGGACGTGGACGATAAGGTTCAGCTGGCAGTTCTTGCGGAAGTCGATGGGCGAGGCGCCTCCGCCGACCTGGGCGAGGTAGTCGCTGTAGGTGACGGTGAAGGCGGTGTTGTCCTGGGAGACCGCTACCGCCGCGGTCCCGGGCTTGCAGCCCGAGCCGTTCACCGTGGCGATCTCGATGACTATCTTGTCAGGTGGTGCGACGATGGCCGCGTTCGCGCTGCCGGCGTTCCCGGCGACGAGCGTGGAGGCGAGGACCGCGGTGAGGGCGGCGCTGGCACGTAAGGCACGGGTCATGATGCGCACTCCTGTGGTCGGAGGAGAGTCGGTCGGTGGCCTTGCGGGGGCGTGAACCGTGGGGGGTCCAGCCGATCCCGTGTCCACACCCGACAGTGCTGGACTGTTGAGATGTGGACATGTCAATCGCATCGACGCTTGGATCCTAGGGGCCAACCCACCCGCCGAGTAGGGCGGTTATCGGCCGTACCTCCATGGCTGCTGCACGCATCCCCCACATGCCGAGCACCTTGTGTGCACACGGTGGACGGCGGAGACCGCATCCGAGCGCGGTCGAGGGCGCTTCGAACCAGGGGACGGAGGACGGCCGCCGGGCCCCTGGTGCCGCTTCTCCGTCACCCCGACGCGCGGTGAAGGCGCGTCGGGGTGCGCCGTACCCGCGGGGTCGGGGTGCGCCGTACCTCCGCGGTCGGGGCGTGGTGCACGTGTACCGCCGCGACCTTGGTCATCGCTGCCGCCGCCGCTGCCGCCCCTCGGCCGCTGTGTGGCCACGCGGGGCCCGATTCGCGACCCGTCCGGGCTGATTCGCGACCCGTGCCGGGCCGACTCGCGACCCGTGCCGGGCTGATTCGCGACCCGTGCCGGGCCGACTCGCGACCCGTGCCGGGCCGACTCGCGACCCGTGCCGGGCCGACCAGCGACCCGTCGGGCCGGCGCGCACGGGTCGCGGAGGCCGGCTGGCGACCCGTGGGGACCGGCGCGCACGACGCGCGGGTCAGAGCTTCTCGATCACGTAGTCCACACAGGCCGTCAGCGCCTGTACGTCAGCCGGGTCGATCGCCGGGAACATCGCGATCCGCAGCTGGTTGCGGCCCAGCTTGCGGTACGGCTCGGTGTCCACGATCCCGTTGGCCCGCAGCACCTTGGCGACCGCCGCCGCGTCGATGTCGTCCGAGAAGTCGATCGTGCCGATGACCTGCGAGCGCTGCGCGGGGTCCGCGACGAACGGAGTGGCGTACTTCGACTCCTCCGCCCAGCCGTACAGGTTGCGCGCGGAGGCCGCGGTCCGCCCGACCGCCCAGTCCAGCCCGCCCTGGCCGTTGAACCACTTCAGCTGCTGGTCGAGCAGGAACAGGGTCGCCAGCGCCGGGGTGTTGTACGTCTGGTTCTTCAGCGAGTTGTCGATCGCCGTCGGCAGGCTGAAGAACTCCGGCACATGCCGGCCGGAGCCGTGGACCCGGGCCGCGCGCTCCAGCGCGGCGGGCGAGAACACCCCGATCCACAGGCCGCCGTCCGAGGCGAACGACTTCTGCGGCGCGAAGTAGTAGACGTCGGTCTCGGTGATGTCGACCGGCAGGCCCCCGGCACCGGAGGTGGCGTCGACGAGGACGAGCGCGCCCTCGTCGGCCCCTTCGACGCGCCTGATCGGGGCGGCGACACCGGTGGAGGTCTCGTTGTGGGTGAAGGCGTACACGTCGACGCCGGCCTCGGCCCGCGGCTGCGGGTGCGTACCGGGGTCGGAGGAGATCACGGTCGGCTCGGCCAGCCACGGCGCCAGCTTCGCCGCCTTGGCGAACTTGGACGAGAACTCGCCGAAGGACAGGTGCTGCGACTTGCCGTCGATGATCCCGTGGGTCGCGATGTCCCAGAACGCGGTCGAGCCGCCGTTGCCCAGGACCACCTCGTAGCCCTCGGGGAGGGAGAACAACTCGCGGATGCCCCCGCGCACCGAGCCGACCAGGTTCTTGACCGGTGCCTGGCGGTGGGAGGTACCGAGCAGGGACGCGCCGGTGGCGGCCAGGGCGTCGAGCGCCTCCGTGCGCACCTTGGAGGGTCCGGCGCCGAAACGACCGTCGCCGGGCTTGATGTCAGCGGGAATCTGGATATCGGCCACGAGCCGGAGCCTAGTCGCTTCCACCAGGCCACCGGGCCCGATGTCCGGCGGATGAGACAAGCGGTCACTGATCGGGACGGTTTTCGGCGCCACCTCGGCGTCACCCGATCGAGCGTGGGGCACGCTGGGTCCATGGCTGATCGCACGGTGGCGGATCGCAGGGAACTGGAGCGCGCGCTGCGGGCGGAGATCCGCGGCGGGGTGGACTTCTCGACCGGGGCGCGGGCGCTGACGACGATGGACGCGTCCAACTACCGCCGGGTGCCGGACGGCGTGGTCGCACCGTACGACGCCGCGGACGTCGCCGCGGCGCTCGCCGTCTGCCGCGCCCACGGGGTCCCGGTGGTGCCCCGGGGAGCCGGGACGTCGATCGCCGGGCAGGCGACGGGGACCGGCGTCGTGCTGGACTTCACCCGCCATATGCGGTCCGTGGTCTCCGTCGACCCGGAGGCCCGTACGGCGGTGGTCCAGCCCGGTGCGGTGCTGGACCGGCTGCGCGACGAGGCGGGCCGCTACGGGCTGACCTTCGGGCCGGACCCCTCCACGCACAGCCGCTGCACGCTCGGCGGGATGATCGGCAACAACGCCTGCGGCTCGCACTCGGTGGCCTGGGGAACGACCGCGGACAACGTCCACGAGCTGTCCGTGGTGACCTACGGGGGCGAGGCGCTTCGGCTGGGGAAGGGCTGGGGGCCGCCCGGCGCCGTCCCGTACGGCAGTGTTCCGCCCGGCAGCGTCTCGTACGGCAGTGTTCCGCCCGGCAGCATCCCGCCCGGCGCCGGTACCGGGCGGGACGGCGCCCGCCCCGGCGCCGCGCTCCCCTGGCCATCCGAAGGCGCACCCGGGCCCGCCGCCGCTCCACCCGGCCTGCGCGAGCTCGTGGCAGACCATCTGGCACTGCTGCGGACCGGGTTCCCCGGCGGCATGCCCCGCCGCATCTCCGGCTACGCGCTGGACGCGCTGCTTCCAGAGAACGGCACCGACGTCGCCCGCGCCTTCTGCGGCAGTGAGGGGACCCTGGCGGTGCTGACCGAGGCGACCGTGCGGCTGGTGGAGTCGCCGCCCGCGCGGGCGCTGGCCCTGCTCGGGTACGCGGACGAGAGCGAGGCCGCCGAGGCCGCCGCCGGACTGCTGCCGTACCGGCCGCTCACGGTCGAGGGCATGGCGGACGATCTCGTCCCGGACGCGGCGGGCCGGGGGCTGCCGAGGGGCGGTGCGTGGCTGTTCGTCGAGACGGGTGGGCGGACTGCCGCAGAGGCGTGGGCCCGCGCGGAGGAGATCGTCCGGGGAGCGGACGCCCTCGACGGGGCCGTCGTCACCGACCCCGCGCGCCGGCGCGCGCTGTGGCGGGTCCGGGAGGACGCCGCGGGCACCGCGACCCGCATGCCGGACGGCGGGGGCACTCCCAGCGGCCGCGCCGGGGGCACCCCCACCCGGACCGAGGGCTCCGGGGGAGAGGCCTGGCCCGGCTGGGAGGACTGCGCGGTGCCCCCGGCCCGGCTCGGCGCCTATCTGCGGGACTTCCGCGCGCTGCTCGCCCAGCACGGGCTGCGCGGGACTCCGTACGGCCACTTCGGCGACGGCTGCATCCACGTCCGCATCGACTTCGACCTGCTGAGCGGGCAGGGCGTGCGGCGCTTCCGCGCGTTCTCCGAGGACGTGGCCGCGCTGGTCGTGGCGCACGGCGGTTCGCTGTCGGGCGAGCACGGCGACGGGCTGGCGCGGGCGGAACTGCTGCCGAGGATGTACGGGGACGAACTGGTGGCGCTGTTCGCCCGGTTCAAGGACCTGTGGGACCCGGCGGGCGGACTGAACCCCGGCGTACTGGCCCGTCCCGCGCGCCTCGACGAGAACCTGCGCTTCACGGTCCTGCCCAGGCAGCCGGTGGACGTGGCCTTCGGCTACCCGCAGGACGGAGGCGACTTCACGGCCGCCGTCCGGAGGTGCGTCGGCGTCGCCAAGTGCCGGGTGGACGGGCCCTCGCCCGGGCCGGAGGTGATGTGCCCGTCGTACCGCGCGACCGGCGAGGAGCGGCACTCCACCCGCGGCCGCGCCCGGCTGCTGCACGAGATGCTCGCCGGCGAGGTGGTCACCGGCGGCTGGCACGCCCCGGAGGTCCACGAGGCCCTCGACCTGTGCCTGTCCTGCAAGGGCTGCCGCAGCGACTGCCCGGTCGGCGTCGACATGGCCACCTACAAGGCGGAGTTCCTCCACCACCACTACGCGGGGCGGCGGCGACCCGCGGCGCACTACGCCATGGGGTGGCTGCCGCGCTGGCTGCGCGCCGCCGCGCCGTTCGCCGGACCGCTGAACGCGGCCGCCCGGGTGGTGCCCCTCGCGTCGCTCGCGAAACGGCTCGGCGGCATCGCGCCCGAACGGCGGATCCCGTGGCTGGCCACCCCCACCTTCACCTCCTGGTGGCGGCGGCGCGACGCGGATCCCGGCTCACCGCTGGTGCTGTGGCCCGACACCTTCACCGAGTACCTCTCCCCGTCGGTCGGCCGCGCCGCCGTCCGCGTCCTGGAGTCGGCCGGCCTCGGAGTCTCGCTGCCACCGGGCCGGGTCTGCTGCGGCCTGACCTACGTCTCCACCGGCCAGCTGGACCGCGCCCGCGCCGTCATGCGCCGCACCCTGGACGTGATGGGGCCCGTCCTGGAACGCGGTTCCCCGGTGGTCGTACTCGAACCGAGCTGCGCGGCCGCGCTGCGCACCGACCTCCCGGAACTGCTGCCCGACGACCCGCGGGCACACCGGCTGGCCGGTTCCGTGACCACCTTCGCCGCCGCCCTGGAGGAGCACGCCCCCGACTGGCGCCCGCCCCGGCTGGACCGCCCGGCCGCCGGCCAGACCCACTGCCACCAGCACGCGGTACTCGGCGACGCCGCGGAGCGCCGGCTGCGCGAACGGGCCGGTCTCACCGGCGAGCTGAGCGGCGGCTGCTGCGGCCTCGCGGGCAACTTCGGCTTCGAGCGCGGCCACTACGAGGTGTCGGTGGCCTGCGCCGAGGACCGGCTGCTGCCCTCGGTACGCGCGGCTGCGCCCGGCACCGTCCTCCTCGCCGACGGCTTCTCCTGCCGCACCCAGCTGGACCAGCTCGCGGGCCGGCGGGGGCGGCACCTGGCGGAGGTGCTGGCGGAGGCACTCCCGGAGACGCTGGCCGTGGGGCCGGCGGACGGGCGGGAGGACGGGCCGGCGGAGGGCCGGTGAGGGCCTCGGGGAGAGGAGCCGGCGAAGAGGGACAGGCGGGGCAGCGTCGATCTGCGGGGGCGGGAGGCGCGGGGAGGGGGCTCTGCGAGGGCCGGGAGGGGAGGGCCGGGAGGGGGGCCAGGTGGTGCGCGGCCTGCCGGCGGAATCGCGGAGGCGTCCGCGTGGACGCCGGGCGTGTCCTGGCCGGCGTACGTATCGTTGTACCGCGCGGCTGCCCGCCACCCGCGGCGGCCGGGGAGGAGCGCCATGATGACCGTCGTGGAGACCGACAGGATCGAGATGGCTGAGAGCGACAACGAGCGCACGCTGGACGAGATGTTCGAGGCGCTCGAGCGGATGCCCGTCCCCGAGGGGTACAAGGTCGAGATCGTCGAGGGGACCCTATTCATGTCGCCGCAGCGGCACGTTCACTGGCAGATCATCCGGCGGATCGTACGAGCACTCGAGGACACCTTCGGTCTCGACGCCCTGGTGGCGTCTGACGAGCGCATCGATTTCCCCGGTCATCTGAACGGCCTGGCACCCGATGTCGCCAAACTGCGCGAGGGCGCCCAGCAGGACTCCCGGCGCCTCTGGAGCTGCGAGGACGTCGAGTTCGTCGCCGAGGTGATCTCCAGGGACACGGCCCGCAACGACTACGGCCCCAAGAAGCGGGCCTACGCGACCGCCGAGGTGCCGGTCTACCTGATCGCCGACCCCTACGTCGGCCGTTGCCACGTGTACACCCAGCCCAAGGGCGGCGACTACCTCGTGGAGACCACCGTCGCCTTCGGCGCGGACGTCGACCTCACCGGCACGCCCGTCGATCTCACCCTCGCGACCGGGCAGTTCCCCCGCGACTGAGACGGGAGCCCGCGCGGCTCCGGGGCCGCCGTACAGGGACCTCAGTCCAACTCATGCCCCCCGCGTCGGCTTCTTCCGCGCCCTGGCCTGATCCACCGCGGCCCCGACCGCCTCTTTCGGAAACACCGTCGTCGGCAGCGCGATCGACACGACAGCCGGTGTTGACGAGGACGCACAGGGTGCCGGCGGCGAAGAGGAGTCCGTTCGAAGTCGCCCTCGGTAAACCCGCCCCGACCTCTTTCTGCACGCGGACCGTGCCATGGGCGTGGATCCCGCCCGCTGCGCGGTCGTCGAGGACAGCGCGTACGGAGTCCGAGCCGGCCGTGCAGCGGGCATGCAGGCCTTCGGCTGCTGCGGGGATCTGACGCCTGCGGCGCGGCTTGAAGGGCCCGGCACGGTGCTGTTCGACGACATGCGGGAGCTGCCCACGCTGCTCGCGGCAGCCGGGGGGACGGAGGCGGCGAAGAGGGACAGGCGGGGCAGCGTCGATCTGCGGGGGCGGGAGGCGCGGGGAGGGGGCTCTGCGAGGGCCGGGAGGGGAGGGCCGGGAGGGGGGCCAGGTGGTGCGCGGCCTGCCGGCGGAATCGCGGAGGCGTCCGCGTGGACGCCGGGCGTGTCCTGGCCGGCGTACGTATCGTTGTACCGCGCGGCTGCCCGCCACCCGCGGCGGCCGGGGAGGAGCGCCATGATGACCGTCGTGGAGACCGACAGGATCGAGATGGCTGAGAGCGACAACGAGCGCACGCTGGACGAGATGTTCGAGGCGCTCGAGCGGATGCCCGTCCCCGAGGGGTACAAGGTCGAGATCGTCGAGGGGACCCTATTCATGTCGCCGCAGCGGGACGCGCACTGGGACATCATCGCGGACGTCTACGACCAGTTGCGAGGGCAGTACCCCCGGAAAAGGATCAAGTCGGACGTTCGCATCGACTACCCCGGCCACCTGAACGGGTTCGCCACCGACCTGACCCTTCTCAGGGGAGACGCCGAGAAGAACGCCAAAGGGCAGTGGTGTCATGAGGACGTGGTCTTCGTCGTCGAAGTCGTCTCCAGGAGCACCGGCGCCAACGACTACGGCCCCAAGAAGCGGGCCTACGCGACCGCCGAGGTGCCGGTCTACCTGATCGCCGACCCCTACGTCGGCCGTTGCCACGTGTACACCCAGCCCAAGGGCGGCGACTACCTCGTGGAGACCACCGTCGCCTTCGGCGCGGACGTCGACCTCACCGGCACGCCCGTCGATCTCACCCTCGCGACCGGGCAGTTCCCCCGCGACTGAGACGGGAGCCCACGCGGCTCCGGGGCCGCCGTACAGAATTTCACGCTGCCGGGCACGGCCCCGGGCCGACGTGTATGCCCCGTTCTCCAACGGGGTTGGTCGGGTCGGGGACGTCAGCCGAGGCTCACCGGGGTCGGGCTTCGCCGAAGAGGCGCTCCAGGACCAGGGCCACGCCGTCGTCCTCGTTGGACGCGGTCCGCCGGGGGACCGCGGCGAGTACGGAGGGGTGCGCGTTGCCCATCGCGTAGCCGCTGCCCGCCCAGCGCAGGATCGCCAGGTCGTTCGGCATGTCGCCGAACGCCACCACCTCCCCTGCGGTGACGCCCCGTTCCGCGCAGAGCGCGGACAGCGCGGCGGCCTTGGTGACGCCCCGCGCGCTGACCTCCAGCAGCCCGCGCCCGCCCGAGTGGGTGAACTGCGCCTCCCCGCCCGCCGCCTCCTCCGCCAGCGCCACGAGCACGTCCGCGTCGCACCGGTGGGAGTGGGCGAGCAGCTTGACGATGGGGACGTCCAGCAGCCACAGGTCGCCCAGCGACGCCACCGGCGACTGCGCGGCGAGCCCGCCGCTGAAACGCAGCAGATACGAGGGTTCGTACAGCACCCTCAGGCCCGTCTCCACGGCGAACCCCAGCTCGGGGGCCGCTTCGGCGAGGACGGTCGCCACCCTGCGGGCGGTGTCCGGTACCAGAGTCCGGGACCGGATGACGGTACGCGCCCGCACGTCGTACACCTGGGCGCCGTTGCTGCACACCGCCGTGCCCGCGAGTCCCGTGGCCGTGGCCAGGGCGTCCACATAGCGCGGCGGCCGGGCGGTGACGAAGACGATGTCGGCCCCGCCCTCGACCGCCGTCCGCAGGGCGCGCAGGGTGCGTTCCGACACGGTGCCGTCGCGGCGCAGCAGCGTGCCGTCCAGATCGGTGGCGATCAGCCGGGGGCGGGAGCGAGGGTGCCGCATCGGCCCATGCTAGGGCCGCGTCAGGCGACATGCGCCCCGTCGTGATGTCCGGCGCGGCCGGCCCGGCGACTCGCTGCGTTGCCGCATCGACCGGGTCAGCCCGCCACTTCGCCGAGGCCACGGTGAAACGCCTGGTGGGTGACGACCCGATCGAGGCGATCCTCATGTACAAGAACCCGATCACGTTCGGCCTCTCGCACACGCTGGTCGTCCCGACGAACTTCCCGTCCGCGGCGCCGGACAGTTCCGCCTCGGTCCCATGCTTGCCGGAGCGGCGAGGTTTCCAGGGCACGGACACACCATCGTGGAGGTACGCAGGGTGCCCGGCTGAAGCTGCACGCATCGCCGCATCGAAGCAGCGGAGGAGACGATCTCGGAGGCGCGAGGCGGCCTTGTCCCCTGCAGAGCCAAGGGCCGGTCTGGTTCCGGCCGTTCCCATGCCGTGGAGTGCCCGCCGCGGCCCGGATCCCGCGCCCAGCGCGCCGGGCTGCGTTGCGCCCTGTGCCGCGGTCGCGGCCGGATTCAGGAAGACTGGGACGCAAGCGGCGCTCCCACGGCGAACACGTTGTCACAGGCCTCGCGGACGGTGTCGTCATGGGTGGCGATCACCACCGCGCACCCGGATCTGCTCATCTCCCGGAGCGAGTCCAGGACCATGGCGGTGTTGTCACGGTCGAGGGCGGCGGTCGGCTCGTCCGCGAGGACGAGCGTCGGCTGCTGGACGATGAGGCGGGCGAGGGCCACTCGCTGCTGCTCGCCACCGCTGAGACGGTGGACTGTCTCCTTGTGCCGCCCGGCCAGCCCGACGCGCTGGAGTGCTTGCCCGAGGGACTGTCCGGTCTTGCCCCGTAGCGCACGGCGTGGCTTTACGGCCACTTCGAGGTTCTCCTCCACGGTCGCGTTCTCGATGAGGGCGTACCCCTGGAAGAGATAGCCGAGAACATCCCTGCGGAAGAGGCGTGCCTCACGCCTGCTGAATCGTGTGATGTCCCTGCCCTCGTGGCGGATGGCTCCGGCGTTCGGCCTGTCGAGCAGCCCCAGGCAGTTCAGGAGGGTCGACTTGCCAGAGCCGCTCGGACCGATGAGGGCGAGCATCTCGCCTTGACCGACCGTCAGGCTGACGTCGTGCCACAGTGTCCGTTCGCCGAATTTCTTCGACAGTCCCTCGATGTCAATCACAATCTCACTCCGGCTGGATGGGGGGCGGGGGTTGCTTCGGTTCTCGAGGGGTCACGCCTCGGACGAGCCTTCCTTCACGATGCGGCGGTGCAGCGCCGACAGAGCGAGGAGGATCACGGCGAGTTCGACCACGGCCAGGCCGGCGATGACGCTCAGGTCTGCGAACTCGACGTGCAGCGGGGGGAAGGGGGCCGGCAGACCTGCCTCGGTGAACTCGGCGATCTCACGGTTCTGCTGCCACACCTCGATGGGAATCCGTATCGCGAAGACGATCGCGATGGCTGTCTCCACCGCAAGAACGAAGCGGTGGGATGCGGCGAACGTCCATCCGCTGAAGTGACGCACGAAGATGGCCTGCGCGTTCTTCCGCGTGTAGATGATGCAGATCCCGACCCCGGCGACCAGCAGGACCGTCACCGCGAGGGCCAGGTTGAACATCTGCATCCGGAAGTCGCCGACCGCGTCGCTCAACTCCGCCGCGATCCGCTGTCCGACCGGGGAGACGGACGAAACGTAGTCCTCCAGCCCGACCGATTCGATGGCGCTCAGGACGTCGCCGGGGTCGGGAAAGACGACGCCTTCCTGGGTCGCGAAGGTGACGTAGGCGTCGTCGGTGAGGAAGTCCGACCCGTTGGGGACCACGACCACGATCGGATCGCGCATCAGTGATCTGTCCTCGTTCGCGGGGTGTGTCGAGCTGTAGACCAAGGCACCGGTGTTGTACCCGAACAGTCGCTGCCCGTTCTTCGCTCCGAGAGTCTCGACGGGGATGTTCCGGCCACGCCCTGGGTCGAGCTTGTCGGAGACCGCCTTGGTGATCGCCTTCGTGTGAGGTGCGTAGGAGGCGGGGATGAGCACGCGCACGGGGCGGGGCTGCGAGGTCTTCGTGCCGCCGGCTTCGGGGACGTAACGTCGGCCCTCCTGGTCGAGAACCTGCTGCTCACGGACGTAGGTCTCGTTCGCGATGAGGATCTCGCCTGCCGGCAGGTTCGCATTCGGTGCCGCCATCTGGAGGTCTCCCCGGCCGGCTACGACGATCTCGCCTCGCGTATCGGCCGCCCGGAGCCACGGCCCGACCTTTCGGTCCAGTTCGTCGGGTCGGGTGGCGAACGCACTGCTGAGACGAATCGACACGGCCTCCCCTACGCTTCGGTAGGCGTCGCGGTTCTCCTGCCGCTTCAGGACGTTCTGACCGGCCATGGCAACGCTCAACGCGATGCTCAGAGCGAGGAGGAGTGCCGGCACGCGGACCACGTAGAGGCTGATGGTCGCTGCTCGTGTGGGCAGTTCGCCCTTCAGCGACGAGAGGATTCCGACCCGGAAGACGAGCGCGAGTACCGCGGCGTGGGAGGCGAGCACAAGGACGGTCAGGAGGGCGGCGATTCCCAGGGCGATCGAGGCGAACAGGCCGAGTCTGGCCCAGTCGTTGTAGAGGCGCAGGACACCGAGCGCCACCGCCACCACGCCACCCGAGGAGACGAGCCGGAAGCCCGCTGTCTGCCTCAGATCGCGAACCAGGATGTCGGTGTAGGACATGCCCTGCAGGCGAAGGACGGCGTACGTCTTGGCTCGGAGCAGGACACTGGCCCCGGTCAGGGTCACGACGGCGAGGGCCATGACGCCCAGGGACCAGGGCAGGGGATCGCCGGCGTAGTCGGTCGCCAGGGTCGTATAGGACAGCGGGTACGCAACGTTGACACGGAGCCCGAGCTTGCCGAACTCGGCGACCAGGGCGTCGACGGCTTCCGGAGGCCCGAAGACGTGGTACGCGCCGCGAGGATCGAGGTGCTTGATGTCGGACAGGGGATGGACACGGGTCTCGACGTTCCGGCTGAACGACGGGTACCCCTCGTCCATCCAGGCCGCAGTTGCCGACCCGCGGTCTCCCGTCGCGAGGTAAAGGTGCCGGAGCCCCTCGGGATTCTTCAGATCCGGGATCTCGCGGGCCACGCCGATTCGACTCCCGGACACGACCGATTCCACGACGTCCACGACGCGCGCGGAACTCGCCGAGGCATCGGAGTCGATCACGTCGACAAGGGCGACGCTTCCCAGAACTCGGCTCTCGTCGAGGCTTCGCACGAAGAGGAAGGCAAGCAATGCGGAGAAAAGCAGTGTGACGACGTGAACGAACCTGATACCTCGCTGTAGCATTGCCCATCTTATTTCGAAGTTCCGGGGGGTGTGCATGTCAGGTGAAACAAAGAGAGGCAAGACACGGCTACGGGTAGTAGGACTGTACACCCGTAGCCGCGTCGGACCGGAGCTTCGGCTTACTCGGTGGAATCTACCGGCTGCACACTCTCACGATCTGAGCGCGGTGAATCAGCAGCTGGGGTCGTAGTACCAGTTGATGGCGCCACCGTTCTTACCTCCGGACGCCAGCGACCAGCTACCGGCCGAAGTGCAACCGCTCCGGAAGATGTTGGCGCCAATCTTCACCGAGGACGCGTGCTTGTTGGCCGAGTGGTAGTAGTTCGACCAAGCACTGTTCGCGCCCTGGTCGTAGGTCCAACGGCCGCCGCCGACGTCCACCGTGATGGCCATCGCCGGAGCGGCCGCACCGAGAATCAGCGCCGCAGAGGCGAGCGTGGCCTTCAGAGCAGTTCTCTTCTTCATGAACGCTTCCCCTTGTGTGTTGCTCGATTTTCCGAGTCGAGATCTTTGTCAATGCCTCGATGAACCGTCAACCGAGTATTGGGGTGACCTGGATCACCGTCACTATTCCGCCGCATCCTGATGGCGGAATCGGCCATTCCCGCCCGACTCGGCGAAGTTGACTCCGGAATTCTCTGATCCGTTTTGCCTCACGTCTCTCGATTTTGCGTCAATTCGAGGCCTTCATGGCGTGAAAACGTCGCCTCGCATGGAGCCCCGACGCCTGTATGTCGCCACCTCCCCGCCCTGTGGCGATCCTTTCGGATAGGATCACCCAGGCGCTGTCGGCGGCCTGCCCGTCACCGGATTCGCGCCGTGCGCCACGATTTGCGAACGACTGCGTTGATTTGGCCGGCCGGGGGGCGACCGACTTTGAAGATGTTGATCCGCCTCCGCTCTCGGCGGAGTGTCTTAGTCTGGCTTGTCCCTTTCCTGTGGACCGTCGTGCTCGGTTTGTGGGGCCTGTCCAGGGAAGGCAGTGTCTGGCGTGACGAAGCCGCGACCTGGCAGGTCGCACTCCGGTCGACGAGGGACATAGCGCGCATGCTGGAACACGTCGACGTCGTCCACGCCCTCTATTACCTGTTCATGCACGCGCTGTTCGAGGGGTTCGGCCCTTCGACCACCGTGTTACGGCTGCCTTCCGTGCTCGCGGTCGCCGCGGGAGCGGCATGCGTGGCGGAAATCGGGCGGCGGCTTTCCGGGAATCCGGTGGGGCTGGGCGGAGGCATGGCGGTCGGGTTGATTCCCTCCGTGCAGTTCCACCTTCAGGAAGGCCGTCCGTACGCGCTGGTGGCGGCGGGCGCAGGGCTCTCGACACTGCTGCTCGTGTCGATACTGCAGGGGGGAACGAACCGTTGGGGTCGCTGGGCCGCCTACGGCTGCACGGTCCTGGTGTGCGGCCTGCTGAACTGGCTCTCGTTGCTGATACTGCCCGCGCACCTGGCGACCCTGGTATGGGCACGGGCGGAGCGCGGGACGTGGGTTCGCTGGGCCGCCGCATCCACGGCGGCAACGGCAGGTGTGACGCCACTGATCTTCTTCAGCCGTACCCAGTCCGGGCAGGTCTCCTGGATACCTCCGCTGACCTGGCACATGCTGATCGGGCCGGCGGTACTGCTGGCCATCGCAGGCGTCGGAACCCTGCTGGACCGGCCCCGGGCGCGACGGCTGTCGGCAGCGGCCGTCGGTCTTCCCCTGCTCGCGGTCCCGCAGCTCGGCCTCATCGGGCTCTCGCTGTTCAAGCCTCTCTTCGTGGACCGGTATGTGCTCTTCAGCCTGCTGGGCTTGGCCCTGATGATCGGTGTCGTACTCGGCGCGCTGGTCGGGGCGGTGCAACGCCGGTCGCGGAACGCCGCGCACTGGGTCGTTCCCGTCGCGGTCGCCGTCGCCTCGGTGGCCCTGTTGCCGCAGGCGATCGCGAAACGCTCCCCGCACAGCCGGGTGGACGACGTCCTGGCGGCTGCGCAGCGGGTGGAGCGGTGGGAGAGGCCCGGCGACGCCGTGCTGTTCGTCCCGGCGGCGCGGCGGGACACCAAGCTGGTCTCCCCGCACGCGTTCACGGGCCTACAGGACATCGCTCTGGAGGACACGCCGGAACGCTCCGCGACGCTGAAGGGAGTGGAACGGGATGCCGCCCGCATACGGGCCGAGATACTCGCTCGGCAGCGCGTCATCCTCGTCACCGACGCGGAAGACGTCTCCAGGCCGGCGAGTTCGGCGCGGGACAGGGCCAAGATGTCCACGCTCCGGGAGCACTTCCGGCCGGTGGACGACGAGCAGGTCCGCGGCAGGAGGGTGCTCGTGTACGAGAGGTGCACACCCGGCCCGCCGTCCTGACTTCGGAGCCTGGCCCCGTCCGAGCGGGCGTGGTACCCGTCGCCGAGCCGAAGGAGGGGTGCGCCGACGAACCCCGAGGCCGCGTTCCATTCCGGTGGGGGATGTAGACGGGGGCACCTCTGCATCGTTCCGGATTGTTACCTGTCGAACCCGAGAGGGTTGCGACGGCACGGTGCGAGATCTGTGGCACGGAGTTGGTGCAGGGCCGTAGCGGGACGCGGCAGACGTGTTCGGCGAAGTGCCGGCAGGCCGCCTTCCGGCGGCGACGGGCTGCCGAGGCCGAGACTCTGCGGGCGTAGGTTCACGGTACGGGTGAGGAGGAAGCGCCACAGAGCGAACTGGCCCCGGCGATGCGGTCGGTGGCCGCGCCGGACACCGGGCCTCTGCCGGTGCCGATTGCGTCCGCCTGGCTCGGCCTGGTCGAGGTGACGGCGCTTGTCAGTACGGGGGCGTAAGAGTGTGAGAAACGGGCAAGCCCTGCCCGACGCGGCACGGGGCCGGTCGGGTCGCGTCGGGGCTCAACAGACCGCGTAGGCGTGCAACCGACCGCTCCGGGGCGCAACGGGCGGCCGGGTCGGCCCGAGTCGCGACCGGTCGCCGTGCCGCCTCCCTTCAGCCCTCGGCGCCGAGTTCGCGCGCCAGCGCCGCCAGTGCTCCGAGCGCCGGGTGCGGTGCGGTGGCGCGCCAGGCGAGGAGCACCGGGACCGGGGGTGCGTCGGTGAGCGGACGGTAGGTGACGCCCGGGTGGGGGTGCATCTCCGCCGTCGACGCCGCGGACGCCCCGGCGCCGCGGCCCGCGGCGATCGCCGTCAGCCAGTCGTCGGTGTTGCCGACGGTCAGTGTGGCCGCCGGCCTGGAATGGGCGGGCCAGAGGTCGGGGGTCGTCAGCCCGGAGACGGTGTTGAGGATGACCGGGACGGCGGCCAGATCGGCGAGCGTCAGTGAGGTGCGGCCGGCGAGCGGCCCGTCGGAGGTGACGGCGGCGACCCGGGGCTCGGTGAACAGCGGTGCCGTCACCAGTCCGGGGGTGTCGACCGTGCCGCGCAGCACGGCGGCGTCCACCTCGCCGCGCGCCAGCCCCGCCGTGCGGTCGTCGATACGGAGGAGTTCCAGCGGCGTTTCCGGGTGTTCCCGCTGCCAGCGGCGTAGCAGGGGGGTGGTGAACGCGCCGAAGGCGGACCAGGCGTGCCCGAGGCGCAGGGGCCGGCGGCGCAGCCGCGCGGGGTCGAGGGCGTCGTCGAAGGCGGCCACCGCGGCGGCGGCCTGCTCGTGGAACGCCCGGCCCTCGGCGGTGAGGTGCAGGTGGTGGGTGGAACGGTCGACGAGGCGCACGCCGAGGTGCCGTTCCAGCGCGGCGAGCGTGCGGGAGACGGCCGGCTGGGTGAGGTGCAGTGCGGTGGCGGCCCGGGTCAGGCTCCGTTCCTCCGCGACGGCGAGGAAGCAGCGGAGATGACGCAGCTCGATGCTCATGTGTGCGGAGCATAACCGCAGACCAATCGGCATTTCACGGGTGGCGCGGGCTTCCGTAGCGTGAAGGGGGCGAGGTGGGGCGGGTGCGTCCTGTGCAGTGGCTTCCGGTGCAGTATTTTGAATTGCGGGTTTATTCAAGTGGACGAAGGGGGATCGATGGGCAGGCTCCGTGGCGCGGATGCGTCCCCGGGTGGTGGCGGCCGCGAGGGCGCGGAGCGGGTGGCGGCCGCCACGGTCGCCCTCCCGGAGGCCGCCGGTGGGCTGAGGTCGGGTGAACTGGGGCCGGGTGAACTGGGGTCGGGCGAACTGGGGCCGGGTGCACGGCGCGCCCGGGGTTCGCTCGGGCCGGTGGCCCTGGTCGTCGCCGGAGGTCTGTCCGTGCAGTTCGGCGCGGCCGTGGCCGTGCTGCTGATGCCCCGCGCGGGGGCGCTCGGAGTCGTCACGCTCCGGCTGGTCCTCGCCGCCGTCGTGCTGCTGCTGGTCTGCCGGCCCCGGCTCCGCGGCCACTCCCGCGACGGCTGGGGGACGGTCGTCGCCTTCGGCGCGGCGATGGCGGGCATGAACATGCTGTTCTACCAGGCCGTCGACCGGATTCCGCTGGGCGCTGCGGTGACCCTCGAGGTGCTCGGCCCGCTGGCGCTCTCCGTGATCGTCTCCCGGCGGCTGGTGAACCTCGTCTGGGCGGGCCTCGCGCTCGGCGGCGTCGTCCTGCTGAGCGGCGGGGGCTTCGACCGGCTCGATCCGGTCGGTGCCGCGTTCGCGCTCGGCGCGGGTGTGATGTGGGCGGCGTACATCGTGTTCAGCGCCCGCACCGGACGCCGCTTCCCGCAGGCCGACGGGCTGGCCCTGGCGATGGCGGTCGGCGCCGTCCTCAGTCTGCCGTTCGGCCTCGCCGAGGCGGGCGGCAAGCTGCTCGTCCCGTCCACGATCGGGCTGGGCCTCCTGGTCGCGCTGATGTCGTCCGTGCTGCCGTACACGCTGGAGCTGCTCGCCCTGCGGCGGCTGCCCGCGCCCACCTTCGCCGTGCTGATGAGCCTGGAGCCGGCGATCGCCGCGACGGCCGGGTTCCTCGTGCTGCACCAGGCGCTGTCCGCCGGCGACGCGCTGGCGATCGCCCTGGTCGTCGCGGCGAGTATGGGCGCGGTGCGCACCCAGGTGGGCGCGGGCCGTACGGCGAGAAAGTAAAGCAAGCACGCTTGCTTGTTTCGCTGTCCGCTGGCATGCTCCGGGCACCACGCCGTGTCCCGGAGGGAGCGCCCCGTGTCCGACCCCGCGGCCGTCATCGACGACCTGCGCGCAGAGAGCGACGAACTCGACCGGCTGGTGGCCGGGTCGAGCGACGAGGAATGGGGGACGGCGACCCCCGCCGCCGGCTGGACCGTCGCCCACCAGATCGCCCACCTCGCCTGGACCGACGAGGTCGCGCTGCTCGCCGCCACCAGCCCCGGCGCCTTCGCCCGGGAGGTCGAGAAGGCGCTCGCCGAGCCGGACGCCTTCGTCGACCGGGCCGCCGAGGCCGGGGCCCGCCGGCCGCCCGCCGAACTGCTCGCCCACTGGCGCACCGGCCGCGAACGGCTCCGGCAGGCGCTGCACGAAGCGCCCCCGGGCGCCCGCTTCCCCTGGTACGGGCCGCCCATGAGCGCCAGGTCGATGGCCACCGCCCGGCTGATGGAGACCTGGGCGCACGGCCAGGACGTGGCCGACGCCCTCGGCGTCGTCCGGGAGCCGACCGCCCGGCTGCGGCACGTCGCCCACATCGGCGTACGGGCCCGTGACTACGCCTACCTGGTGCGCGGACTCGAGGCGCCGAAGGAGGAGTTCCGGGTCGAGCTGACCGGGCCCGGCGGCGAACTGTGGACCTGGGGGCCGGAGAGCGCCGCCGGTGGGCCCGGTGCGGGGGGCGGGGGGAGGGTGACCGGCCCCGCGCTGGACTTCTGCCTACTGGTGACCCAGCGCGCGCACCGGGACGATCTCGCGGTCCGCGCGGAGGGCGCCGACGCCGACCGCTGGCTGGACATCGCCCAGGCCTTCGCCGGCCCGGCGGGCACCGGCCGCGCCCCCAGGGGGGTTTGACCGATGCCGCCCGCGGAGCCCGCCCCGCTGCGGATCGGCAACGCCTCCGGCTTCTACGGCGACCGCTTCGACGCCGTGCGCGAGATGCTCACCGGCGGTGAACTGGACGTCCTCACCGGGGACTACCTCGCCGAACTGACCATGCTCATCCTCGGCCGGGACCGGATGAAGGACCCGCGGCTCGGCTACGCCAGGACCTTTCTGCGCCAGCTGGAGGAGGGCCTCGGGCTGGCGCACGAGCGCGGTGTGCGGATCGTCGCCAACGCCGGCGGGCTCAACCCGTCCGGCCTCGCAGGCGCCGTGCGGGAACTCGCCGCCCGGGTCGGGGTCCCCGTGCGCGTCGCCCATGTCGAGGGCGACGACCTCGCCGACCGCTTCCCCGGAGCGCTGGCCGCCAACGCCTACCTGGGCGGCGGCGGGATCGCCGCCTGCCTGGCGGAGGGCGCCGACGTCGTCGTCACCGGCCGGGTCACCGACGCCGCGCTCGTCACCGGGCCGGCCCAGTGGCACTTCGGCTGGGGGCCCGGCGACCTCGACGCCCTCGCGGGCGCCGTCGTCGCCGGGCATGTGCTGGAGTGCGGCACCCAGGCGACGGGCGGCAACTACGCCTTCTTCGCCGACGAGCGCCACGCGGGCCGGGACCTGCGCCGTCCCGGGTTCCCCCTCGCCGAACTCCACGCCGACGGCAGCAGCGTCATCACCAAGCACCCCGGCACCGGCGGCTTCGTGGACACCGGTACGGTCACCGCCCAGCTGCTCTACGAGACGGGCGGAGCACGCTACGCGGGCCCCGACGTGACCGCCCGCCTCGACACCGTACGGCTCACCCGGGACGGCCCGGACCGGGTACGGATCACGGGTGTGCGGGGCGAGGCCCCGCCCCCGGAGCTGAAGACCGGACTCAACCGCCTCGGCGGCTGGCGCAACGAGGTCGTCTTCGTGCTGACCGGCCTCGACATCGAGGCCAAGGCGCGGCTCGCGCGCGAGCAGATCGAGGACGCGTTCGCCCGAGCCGGGTCCCGCCCCGCCGAGGTCCGCTGGGAACTGGCCCGCACCGACCGGCCGGACGCCGCCACCGAGGAGACCGCGAGCGCGCTGCTGCGGCTGGTGGTGCGCGATCGCGAGGCGGAGGCCGTCGGCCGGGTCGTCAGCGGCGCGGCGGTGGAGACGGCACTCGGCGGCTATCCGGGCTTCCATGTGACCGAACCGCCGGGAAAGGGCGTGCCGTACGGGGTCTTCGAGGCCGCCTACGTGGACGCGGGGTCCGTCGGGCACACCGCCGTACTGGACGACGGCCGCCGGCTGCCGGTGTCCCCGGCCCCCCACGCCCGGGCCCTGGAGCCCGTGCCGGAACCGCCGCTGCCCGAGCCGCTGCCGGCCGGCGTGAGCACCCGCCGCGCGCCCCTCGGCCTGGTCGCCGGGGCCCGCAGCGGCGACAAGGGCGGCGACGCGAACATCGGGGTGTGGGTACGCGGCGACGAGGAGTGGCGCTGGCTGGCTCACGAGCTGACCGTGCGGCGGTTGCGCGAACTCCTGCCGGAGACGGCGGAGCTGCCCGTCGTACGCCATGTGCTGCCGAACCTGCGGGCGCTGAACTTCACCGTCGTGGGCCTGCTGGGCGAGGGCGTCGCGGCCCGGACCCGCTTCGACCCGCAGGCGAAGGGCCTGGGGGAGTGGCTGCGGGCCCGGCACATGGACATCCCGGAGCGCCTGCTGTGACGCGTCCGGGCCCTCGCCCCGCCGTCCGGGCCGCCGGCCCCGCCCCGCTCTGGCTGCCCGGTACGGGCGGACCACCGGGCAGCCGGGCCGGGCCGCGGGGCCGTGCCGCGGGGCCGTGCCGTTCGGACGCCGACCGCCGCGCTCCCGGTCCCGGTCCCGGTCCCGGTCCCGCATCGTGTCCCGTCCCGCCGCGCATCGTGCCCCGTCCCGTCCCGTCCCGTCCCGCATCGTGGCCAGCCCCGCCGCGCATCGTGCCCCGTCCCGTCCCGTCCCGCCCCGCGCCCCGCATCGCCCCGCCCCGCATCGCCCCCCGCACCGGAGGTGACCCCGTGACCGTCCTCGCCAGCACGCTCGACAGCGCGTCCCCCGACCACACCGCCCACCGGGAGGCCATGGCCGCCCGGCTCGACGCGCTCGACGCCGAGCACGCCAAGGCCCTCGCCGGCGGCGGTGAGAAGTACACCGCACGTCACCGCGAGCGGGGCAAGCTCCTGGCCCGGGAGCGGATCGAGCTGCTGCTCGATCCCGACACCCCGTTCCTGGAGCTGTCGCCGCTCGCTGCGTGGGGCAGCGACCACCCCGTCGGCGGCTCCGTCGTCACCGGCATCGGCACGGTCGAGGGCGTCGAGTGCCTGGTCACCGCCAACGACCCCACCGTGCGCGGCGGAGCGAGCAACCCCTGGACGCTGAAGAAGGTCCTGCGCGCGAACGAGATCGCGCTCGCCAACCGGCTGCCGCTGATCAGTCTCGTCGAGTCCGGCGGCGCGGACCTCCCCTCCCAGAAGGAGATCTTCATCCCGGGCGGGGCGCTCTTCCGCGACCTCACCCGGCTGTCCGCCGCCGGGATCCCCACGATCGCGGTCGTCTTCGGCAACTCCACCGCCGGCGGGGCGTACGTCCCCGGCATGTCCGACCACACCGTCATGATCAAGGAGCGGTCGAAGGTCTTCCTCGGCGGGCCGCCGCTGGTGAAGATGGCCACCGGCGAGGAGAGCGACGACGAGTCCCTCGGCGGCGCCGAGATGCACGCCCGTACGTCCGGACTCGCCGACCACTACGCCCTGGACGAGTACGACGCACTCCGCCACGCCCGCCGCATCGTGGCGCGCCTCAACCACCGCAAGGCGCATCCCGCCCCGGCCTCTCCGGCGGCCCCGGCCGAACCTCCCCTGTACGACGAGGAGGAACTGCTCGGCATCGTCCCGGAGGACCTGAAGACCCCGTTCGACCCCCGCGAGGTGATCGCCCGGATCGTCGACGGCTCCGACTTCGACGAGTTCAAGCCGCTCTACGGCCCGAGCCTGGTCACCGGCTGGGCGCGGCTGCACGGCCACCCCGTCGGGATCCTCGCCAACGCGCAGGGCGTGCTGTTCAGCGCCGAGTCGCAGAAGGCCGCCCAGTTCATCCAGCTCGCCAACCAGCGCGACATTCCGCTGCTCTTCCTGCACAACACCACCGGCTACATGGTCGGCCGGGAGTACGAGCAGGGCGGCATCATCAAGCACGGCGCGATGATGATCAACGCGGTCTCCAACTCGAAGGTCCCGCATCTGTCGGTGCTGATGGGCGCCTCCTACGGCGCCGGGCACTACGGCATGTGCGGCCGGGCGTACGACCCGCGCTTCCTGTTCGCCTGGCCCAGTGCCAAGTCGGCGGTGATGGGCCCCCAGCAGCTCGCCGGGGTGCTGTCGATCGTCGCCCGCGCCTCGGCCGCCGCGAAGGGGCGGGACTACGACGAGGAGGCCGACGCGGGACTGCGCGCGATGGTCGAGCAGCAGATCGAGACCGAGTCGCTGCCGATGTTCCTGTCCGGGCGGCTGTACGACGACGGCGTCATCGACCCGCGCGACACCCGCACGGTCCTCGGCCTGTGCCTGTCCGCCATCCACACGGCCCCCGTCGAAGGCGCGCGCGGCGGCTTCGGCGTCTTCAGGATGTGAGGCCCCGATGATCGAGACCCTGCTTGTCGCCAACCGCGGTGAGATCGCCTGCCGGGTGTTCCGCACCTGCCGGGAACTCGACATCGCGACGGTCGCCGTCCACGCCGACCCGGACGAGGGCGCCCTGCACACCCGGGCGGCCGACGCCGCCGTACGCCTGCCGGGGGCCGCGCCGGCCGACACCTATCTGCGCGGCGACCTGATCGTGAAGGCCGCGCTCGCGTCCGGCGCGGACGCCGTCCACCCCGGCTACGGATTCCTCTCCGAGAACGCCGACTTCGCCCGGGAGGTCGCCGCCGCGGGCCTGACCTGGATCGGGCCGCCCCCGGACGCCATCGAGGCGATGGCGTCCAAGACCCGGGCCAAGGAGCTGATGGGGATCGCCCCGCTCGACGCGGACGCGGTCACCGGCGCCGACCTTCCCCTGCTGGTGAAGGCGGCGGCGGGCGGCGGCGGCCGCGGGATGCGGGTCGTCCGCGAACTGAATGCCCTGAAAGGCGAGTTGGCGGCCGCGCGGGCCGAGGCGCTGAGCGCCTTCGGGGACGGCGAGGTCTTCGTCGAACCGTATGTCGAGGGCGGACGCCATGTGGAGGTGCAGATCCTCGCGGACGCCCACGGCACGGTGTGGGCGCTCGGCACCCGGGACTGCTCGTTGCAGCGCCGCCACCAGAAGGTCGTCGAGGAGGCGCCGGCGCCGGGTCTGGGCCGGGAACTGACGGACCGGCTTGAGGAGATGGCCGTCCGCGCCGCCCGGGCGACCGGCTACCGGGGCGCGGGCACGGTGGAGTTCCTCGTGGTCGGCGACCGGGCCCACTTCCTGGAGATGAACACCCGGCTCCAGGTGGAGCACCCCGTCACCGAGGCGGTGTTCGGCGTCGACCTGGTGGCGCTGCAGATCAGGGTCGCCGAGGGCGCCGCGCTGCCGCCCGCTCCGCCCGCCCGGCGCGGCCACGCCGTCGAGGCCCGGCTGTACGCCGAGGACCCGTCCCGCTCCTGGTCCCCGCAGACGGGCACGCTCCACGCGCTGTCCTTCCCGGCGGGCGGCGGCCGGGACCGGACGCCGGGCGACGGGTCCCCCGGTACTCCCTCCGGCCGGGACCGGACGCCGGGCGACGGGTCCCCCGGTACTCCCTCCGGCCGGGACCGGACACCGGGCGACGGATCCCCCGCTACCACCGCAAACCGGGCGTGGGCGCGGATCGACGCCGGCTACGGCGACGGCGACCGGATCGGGGTGCACTACGACGCGATGATCGCCAAGGTCGTCGTCTGGGCGCCGACCCGGCGGGAGGCCGTACGGCGGCTCGCCGGCGACCTGGCGCGGGCGGTGATCCACGGTCCGGTGACCAACCGGGAGCTGCTCGTACGGTCCCTGCGGCACCCCGAGTTCACCGAGGCGCGGATGGACACCGGCTTCTACGACCGGCATCTGCCCGCGCTGACCGCCGCGGCGGACGGCGAGGAACTCGCCGCGCTCGCCGCGGCCCTGGCGGACGCCGCCGCCCGGGGGGCCGCCGGCCGCACGGCCGGCACCACCGCCCGTCTCGGCGGCTGGCGCAACCTGCCCTCGCAGCCGCAGGTCAAGCGCTACCGGGGCCGGGACACCGAGCACGAGGTCCGCTACCGCGTCACCCGCGACGGCGTACGGGCCGAGGGCTTCCCCGGAGTCCGGGTCCGCCGTGCCGACCCGGACAGCGTGCGGCTCGAATCCGACGGCGTGGAGCGGGAGTTCCGGATCTCCGCGTACGGCGGCGACCGGGTCCACGTCGACACGCCCACCTCGTCCCACACCCTCACCCGGCTGCCCCGCTTTCCCGAGCCCGCCGAACAGCACGAGCCCGGCTCCCTGCTCGCCCCCATGCCCGGCACGGTCGTCCGGGTCGCCGAGGGCATCGCCCCCGGCGCCGCCGTCACCGCCGGCCAGCCGCTCGTCTGGCTGGAGGCGATGAAGATGGAGCACCGCATCACCGCTCCCGCCTCCGGCACCCTCACCGCGCTCCACGCCGCCCCCGGCCGCCAGGTCGAGGTCGGTGCCCTTCTCGCCGTCGTACACACCGCAGCACAGGAGGAGAACGCGTCATGAGCACGATCAAGGGCACGATCATCGAAAGCGAAGAGCACGCCGCGCTGAGGGCCGCGGTCGCCGCCCTCGGGAAGCGCCACGGCCGCGACCACGACCGCGAGGCGCTGTGGGCCGAGGCCGCCAAGCTCGGCTACCTCGGGGTCAACCTCCCGGAGGAGTACGGCGGCGGGGGCGGCGGCCTGACCGAGCTGTCCATCGTGCTGGAGGAACTCGGCGCCGCCGGCTGCCCCCTGCTGATGATGGTGGTCTCGCCGGCGATCTGCGGCACCGTCATCGCCCGCTTCGGCACCGAGGAGCAGCGCCGCGCGTGGCTCCCCGCCCTCGCCGACGGCACCCGCACCATGGCCTTCGGCATCACCGAGCCGGACGCCGGCTCCAACTCCCACCGGATCACCACCACCGCCCGGCGCACGGACGACGGCTGGGTCCTCTCCGGCCGCAAGGTGTTCATCTCCGGCGTCGACATCGCCGACGCGACGCTGATCGTGGGCCGCACCGAGGACGCCCGGACCGGGAAGCTGAAGCCGTGCCTGTTCATCGTCCCGCGGGACGCGCCCGGCTTCGGCCGCTCCCGGATCGACATGGAGCTGTTCGCCCAGGAGAAGCAGTTCGAGCTGGTCCTCGACGACGTGGAACTGCCGCGGGACGCGCTGGTGGGCGAGGAGGACGCCGGTCTCCTCCAGTTGTTCGCCGGCCTCAACCCGGAGCGCGTCATGACGGCCGCGTTCGGCATCGGCATGGGCCGCTACGCGGTGGCCCGGGCCGTGGCGTACGCCAAGGAGCGGCAGGTCTGGAACGCGCCCATCGGCGCCCACCAGGCCATCGCCCACCCGCTCGCCCAGGCGCACATCGAGCTGGAACTCGCCCGGCTGATGATGCAGAAGGCCGCGGCGCTGTACGACGCCGGCGACGACCTGGCCGCGGGCGAGGCCGCCAACATGGCCAAGTACGCGGCCGGCGAGGCGTGCGTCAGGGCCGTCGACCAGGCCGTCCACACGCTCGGCGGCAACGGCCTCACCCGCGAGTACGGCCTCGCGTCCCTGGTCACCGCCGCCCGGGTCGCCAGGATCGCCCCGGTCAGCCGCGAGATGGTGCTGAATTTCGTGTCCCATCAGTCCCTGGGTCTCCCCAAGTCGTACTGACGGGGGGATTCTGGCGACCACGGCCGGGCCACCACCCGGCCACGGCCGGGCCACCACCCGGCCGCCACCCGACCGCGAAGGGGCTGCCATGGTGATGCACAGCGAGTACGCGGACGTCCCGTCCCTCTCCGTCCCCATCCACGAGGCCGTCCTGGGCGGGGCGGCCGGCTACGGCGACACCGTCGCCCTGGTCGACGGGACCGGCGGCACGACGCTCACGTACACCCAGCTCGACGGCTACCACCGCAGGCTCGCCGCGGCGTTCGCCGAAGCGGGCGTCCGCAAGGGAGACGTGCTCGCCCTGCACAGCCCCAACACGGTCGCCTACCCGGTGGTCTTCTACGCCGCCACCCGCGCCGGGGCGATGGTCACCACCGTCCATCCGCTCGCCACGGCGGAGGAGTTCGCCAAGCAGCTGCGCGACTCCTCCGCCCGCTGGATCGTCACCGTCTCCCCGCTGCTCGAAGCGGCCCGGCGGGCCGCCGAACTGGCCGGCGGGATCGAGGAGGTCTTCGTCTGCGACGCGGCCGACGGCCACCGGTCGATCCTCGGCATGCTCGGCTCCACCGCGCCCGAACCCGATGTCGCCGTCGACCCGGCCGAGGACGTCGCGGCCCTGCCGTACTCCTCCGGCACGACCGGCGTGCCCAAGGGGGTCATGCTCACCCACCGGTCCATCGCCACCAACCTGGCGCAGCTGGACCCCGTCCTCCCCATGAAGCCCGGCGACCGCATCCTCGCCGTGCTGCCGTTCTTCCACATCTACGGCCTCACCGCGCTGATGAACGCACCGCTGCGCAGGGGCGCCACCGTCGTCGTGCTGCCGCGCTTCGACCTCGACCAGTTCCTCGCGGCGATCGAGAAGCACCGGATCAACGCCCTGTACGTGGCCCCGCCGATCGTGCTGGCGCTCGCCAAGCACCCGGCGGTCGCCCGCTACGACCTGTCGTCGCTGGAGTACGTCGTCAGCGCCGCCGCCCCGCTCGACGCCGGGCTCGCCCGGGCCTGCTCCGAGCGGCTGGGGCTGCCGCCGGTGCTCCAGGCGTACGGCATGACCGAGCTGTCGCCCGGCACCCATGTCGTGCCGCTGGACGCCGACAACCCGCCGCCCGGCGCCGTGGGCAAGCTGCTGCCGTGCACCGAGATGCGGATCCTGGCGCTCGACGACCCCGGCCGGGACGCCGCGCCCGGCGAGGAGGGCGAGATCGCCATCCGCGGCCCCCAGGTGATGAAGGGCTATCTGAACCGGCCCGACGCCACCGCGGCCATGATCGACGACGAGGGGTGGCTGCACACCGGGGACATCGGCCGAGTCGACGACGACGGCTGGCTGTTCGTCGTCGACCGGGTGAAGGAACTCATCAAGTACAAGGGCTACCAGGTCGCCCCCGCCGAACTGGAGGCCCTGCTGCTCACCCACGAGGGCATCGCGGACGCGGCCGTGATCGGCGTGTACGACGACGACGGGAACGAGATACCCAAGGCGTACGTCGTGCGGCAGGCCGCCGCGCCCGGACTGACCGCGGACGCCGTCCTCGCCCATGTCGCCGGCCGGGTGGCCCCGTACAAGAAGATCCGGCGGGTCGAGTTCGTCGACGGAGTGCCCCGGGCCGCCTCGGGGAAGATCCTCCGCCGTGAACTGCGCGACCGGGAGCCCCGGCACACCCGGCAGAACGGGGAGAAGCCGGAGAACCGGACGGACCCTGCGAAGGAGACCACGTGACATCCACCGGCACCGAGCCCGTCGTCAAGGCGGCCACCGCACGCGGCATCGCGACGCTGACGCTGGACTCGCCGGCGAACCGCAACGCCCTGTCGGCGCGGCTCGTGGGCGAGTTGGCCGACGCCGTGGCCGAGTGCGGGAAGGACCCCGCCGTACGGGCCGTCGTCCTGACCCACACCGGCGGCACCTTCAGCGCCGGAGCCGACCTGAAGGAGCCCCCGAACCCCTACACCTTCGTCGCGCTGCTGCGGCGGATCGTCGAACTGCCCAAACCCGTGGTGGCGCGGGTGACCGGCCGGGTGCGGGCGGGCGGCCTCGGCCTCGTCGGCGCCTGCGACGTCGCCGCGGCGTCCGCCGGGTCGGACTTCGCGTTCACCGAGGTGCGGATCGGGGTGGCGCCCGCCGTGATCTCCCTGCCGCTGCTGCCCCGCCTGGAGCCCCGGGCGGCCGCCCGCTACTACCTGAGCGGCGAGCGTTTCGGCGCCGCGCAGGCGGCCATGATGGGACTGCTCACGGCGGTCGCCGAGGACGTCGACGAGGCCCTCGCGCCGGTCCTCGACGGCTTCCGCAGGGCCTCACCGCAGGCCCTGGACGCGACGAAGCAGCTGCTCACGGCTAGGGTGCGGGAGACCTTCGACCGTGACGCCGAGGACCTCGTCCAGCGCTCGGCGTCGCTCTTCGCCTCCGCGGAGGCGCGCGAGGGGATGACGGCCTTCCTCGAACGACGGGACCCCGCATGGGTGTTGTGACCTCCCCCGCCGGCTCCGCCAAGGAGCCCAAGCAGGACCGCAGCCGGGCGACCCGGCAGCGGCTGCTGGAGGCCGCGGTGGCCTGCCTCGCCGAACGCGGCTGGGCGGGCTCCACCGTCTCGGTGGTCGCCGAGCGGGCCGGGGTCTCGCGGGGCGCGGCACAGCACCACTTCCCCACCAGGGAGGACCTGTTCACGGCGGCCGTGGAGTACGTGGCGGAGGAGCGCTCCTCGGCCCTGCGGTCCCTTCCCGGCCAGAGCCGCCCGGCCGTCGTGGCGGCCCTGGTCGACCTCTACACCGGCCCGCTGTTCCGGGCCGCACTCCATCTGTGGGTCGCGGCCTCCAACGAGGAGCAGCTGCGCGGCCCGGTCACCGAACTGGAGGCCCGGGTCGGCCGGGAGACCCACCGCATCGCGGTGGAACTGCTCGGCGCGGACGAGACGGTGCCGGGCGTGCGCGAGACCGTCCAGGGACTGCTCGACATGGCCCGCGGACTGGGGCTGGCGAACCTGCTGACCGACGACGCGGCCCGGCGGAGGCGGGTCGTGGGGCAGTGGGCGCGGCTGCTGGAGGAGGCGCTGGGGTGAAACGCGTCCGCGTACTCGTGGTGTGCGGACGAGGGGTGCGGGGGGCCCGTGGCCGAGACCACCCGGCTGCCGCCGACCCTCCCCGCCGGCGGCAGGGAGGCGCCGGGGAAGCTGACGGACAACGTGTCTGTGTGCGTGTGGGTGACCGTGCACGGTACGTGACCGTGCGCGTGTAGGTGACCGTGCACGGTCACGTGTGCGTGTGCGTGTGCGTGTCCGCGTACGTGTGCGTGGCCGAGGCGGTGGCGCGCCGGATCGGGCATCAGCCGCGCCGGGAGGAGTCCGAGCGCTACCGGCGGAGCCCGGCGCCTTCACCGGAGGGGAACTCGCCGAGGCGCGTTCCGCCATCGCCCGCGGGGTACGGGCGCGACGGGGCGAAGAGCAAGCCGCGGGCGCACCCGCTGGTCGCCGAGCGCAGCACCCGGACCCGCTGGAGCGGGCGGCGGCCTGAGCGCGGGCGACCGGCCCACCGCCGGGCCCGGAGCGGCTGTGCGCGCCGGGCCCGGCGGGCCGCCCGCGCTACCGCCCCGCGGTGTCCGCGGTGGCGGCGATGTCTTCGTAGCCATCGATCGAGCGCGGGTCCCGCGGACCCGGCCCGATGTAGCGGGCCGACGGGCGCACCAGCCGCCCGGTGCGCTTCTGCTCCAGGATGTGAGCCGACCAGCCCGCCGTACGGGCGCAGGTGAACATCGACGTGAACATGTGCGCCGGGACCTCGGCGAAGTCCAGCATGATCGCCGCCCAGAACTCCACGTTCGTCGCCAGGACCCGGTCAGGACGGCGGTTGTGCAGCTCCTCCAGCGCGGCCTTCTCCAGCGCCTCCGCGATCTCGTAGCGGGGCGCGCCCAGCTCCTTGGCCGTCCGCCGCAGCACCCGCGCACGCGGGTCCTCCGCCCGGTACACGCGGTGACCGAACCCCATCAGCCGCTCGCCGTTGTCCAGGGCCCTCCTGACGTACGACACCGCGTCGCCGGTGCGCTCGATCTCCTCGATCATGCCGAGCACCCGGGACGGGGCACCGCCGTGCAGCGGGCCGGACATGGCGCCGACGGCACCGGAGAGCGCGGCCGCCACGTCGGCGCCCGTCGAGGCGATGACCCGGGCGGTGAACGTGGAGGCGTTCATGCCGTGCTCCGCGGCCGACGTCCAGTAGGCGTCGACGGCCTTCACATGCCTGGGGTCCGGCTCACCGCGCCAGCGGATCATAAAGCGCTCGACGACTGACTCGGCCTTGTCGATCTCCCGCTGCGGGACCATGGGCAGGCCCTGCCCTCGGGCACTCTGTGCCACGTAGGAGAGCGCCATCACGGCGGCCCGGGCCAGGTCGTCCCGTGCCCGCGTCTCGTCGATGTCGAGGAGCGGCTTCAGGCCCCATACGGGGGCGAGCATGGCGAGCGCCGACTGGACGTCCACCCGGATGTCGCCGGAGTGGACGGGGATCGGGAACGGCTCGGCGGGCGGCAGGCCGGGGTTGAACGCCCCGTCCACCAGCAGACCCCACACGTTCCCGAAGGAGACGTGGCCGACGAGGTCCTCGATGTCGACACCGCGGTAGCGGAGCGCCCCGCCTTCCTTGTCGGGTTCGGCGATCTCCGTCTCGAACGCGACGACTCCCTCGAGTCCGGGTACGAAGTCGGACATCAGGCGGCTCCTCAGGGTGTGTGGCGGGACAGGCTTCGGCCCGGGTGGGGCGACCACCACGGTGATGCCCCGCGCGGAGCGTGGTCACCCGCTTCGCGCCGTGGGGAGGCCGCAGCGGCCCAGCGCATGATTTTGGCCGGTCCCACCGATGCGGGGAAGCGTGACATCCGGCACACCGCGCGGATCCCCCCACGAGGATTGGCGGCACTCCGTGCCGGGAAGACTGCGCACCGCCCGGAAGCGGGCGGCGGGCGGCCCGACCGCGCCGCCGCGGACCGCTGCCTGCCGCCGCGCACCTCCCTCGGCCTCCGCGGAGCGCCCCCCGGCCGCCGCCCGGCTTCCGTTCGCGGCGCGGCCCCCGGAGGGCGGGGAGGCCCCGGGGGCCCGTGCGGCAGGATGATCCTGTGACCGACGCCCTCGATCCCGCCGCCATGCGCGAGCACTACCGCTCGACTCCGCTCGACGAGGCGGGACTGCCCGCCGAGCCCATGGAGCAGTTCGTCCACTGGTTCAAGGACGCCGCGGCCGGTCGGCTCCACGAGCCGAACGCCATGATCGTCTCCACGGCCACGCCCGACGGCCGGCCGTCCTCCCGGACCGTGCTGCTGAAGCACTTCGACGACCGCGGCTTCGTCTTCTACACCAACTACACCTCCCGCAAGGGCCGGGAACTCGACGCCAACCCCCGTCTCTCGCTGCTCTTCCCCTGGCACCCGCTGACCCGCCAGGTCGTCGTCACCGGCACGGCGGCCCGGGTCGGCCGGGACGAGACGGCCGCGTACTTCCGCAGCCGGCCGCACGGCTCCCAGCTCGGCGCCTGGGCGAGCCCCCAGTCGTCGGTCCTGGCGTCCCGCGAGGAGCTGCTGCGGCGTTACGAGGAACTCGCCGGCCGCTACCCGGCGGGTGGGCAGGTGCCGGTGCCGGTGCCGCCGGAGTGGGGCGGTTACCGGGTGACGCCCGAGACGGTGGAGTTCTGGCAGGGCCACGAGAACCGGCTGCACGACCGGCTCCGGTATGTGCGGGTCCAAGGGGAGCCCGGCGGCTGGCGGGTGGAGCGGCTGGCCCCGTGAGCCGGGGCCCGGACGCCGGGGCGGTGCCGCGGGGAACGCGGAGACCCTCTGGGAACGCGGAGACCCTCTGAGAACGCGGAAACCCGCGGGCTCGGGTCCCTCCGAGGAGGGAGCCGGCCGGACGTACCGGGGAGCCCGCGGGTCGGTGACTGCTTGGATTTCGGCAGGGGCCCTGCCGAGGTGCACGAAGGTGCGACGACGGGCCCTAGCCCGCAGCCACCTCTCGCGTCCGGAATGCCTTCATGTTCCGAATCACCTCCCTTCTCGAGGGCTCCCACACTAGGAACGCCGTGAGGACGGATCAACCCCTTTTCGGCCGGGCGGCCTTTTCGGCCGGGAGACGATTTCCGGGAAAGCCATGTGCCCTGGGTCACGTTCCAGTTGAATGATCGGGGGTGCCGCTCTGCGGAGGACGGCACCGGCCGAGGACACGTCCTGCAGGGGGTGCCGGGATGAGTGCTTCCAGAAGCGGGGCCGCCAGCGCGCTGGGACCGGACGAGCCGGAGCGGGAGGGCCCCGGTTCGGGTTCCGATCTGCTCGCGGCGCTGCTGGACGGCATGGACGCCGCGCTCTGCGCGTTCGACGCCGACGGTGTGGTCACGCACTGGAACCGTGAGGCCGAGCGGATCCTCGGCTGGTCGCCGGAGGAGGCCGTCGGGCGGCGCGGTTTCGCCGGGTGGGCGGCGCGGGCCGCGGACGCGGGCGAGGTGCAGGGCCGGCTGATGGCCGCCATGACCGCGCCGGGCCGGCGGGTGCACGAGTTCGCGCTGCTGCGCAAGGACGGCGGGCGGGTGCTGGTACGGACGCAGTCCGCCGGGGTACGCGGTCCCGACGGCGTGCCCGCCGGGGTGTACTGCGCCTTCAGCGAGGTGCACGCCCAGATCGACCTGGAGCGTTCGATCGCCCTGAGCGAGGCGCTGCTCGAGGACGCCGCATGGGGCGTCGTGCTGGTGGACGTGGACCTGCGCCCCGCGGTCGTGAACCGGCACGCGGCCCGGATGCTGGGCTCCGCCGGGCGTACGACGGTGCTCGGTCGCCCGCTCGGGGAGCTGGTCGTGCAGGGTGTGGAGGAGGTGGAGGGCGCGCTGCAGCACGTCCTCGCCGACGGTGCGCCGCGCGCGCCCGTGGAGTTCTGGCTGACCGTGCGCACCGAGGAGGGCGAACGGCGCAGGTGCTGGCGCAGCGGATTCCTCAGGCTCGCCTCGCCGCTGGCCGAGGAGCCGGTTCCGCTGGGCGTCGGCTGGTTGTTCCAGGACGTCACGGAGGCCAGGCTCGCGGAACAGGCCGCGGACCGGCTGCGGTTCCGGTTCAGCCAGCTGCACCGTGCCGCCCGGGCGGCGGCCGAGTGCGAGGACCCGATGGAGGCGGTGACCACCCGGCTGGACTTCGCCCTCGCCGGCTTCGCGGACCATGCCCTCCTGGACGTGCTGCCGGAGGGCGGCGAACGGCTGGTGCGGACGGCGGCGACGCCGTCGGGCGCCCCGGGGCCGGTCGCCCGGGTCACGGGCGGGGGAATCCCCCTGCGGTACCCCCATGGGCACCCGGCGCTCCAGGCGGTGGACCGGGCCGGCTCCGTCCGCACCAGCACGGGCGGGGGGCCGGACCGCATGGAGGGCTGGGCCGCGGAGCGCCGGTGGCCGCGCGACGCGGTGCACGCCCTGTGCACGGTGCTCCGCAGCCGCGGCCGCACGCTCGGGGTCGTCACCTTCCTGCGGTCCGCGAACCGCCCCCGCTTCGAGCGCCCGGACGTGGAGTACGCGGAGAGCGTCGCCGCGCATCTGGCCACGGCACTGGACCTGGCGCGGGTGCGGGGCGGATAGCGGCGCCGGCCCGGCGGGGCCGCGGGCCGGCGCCTTCGCGGGCGGGGCCCCCGTCCGGCGGCCGGCGGGGTGCGGCCGGGTCTCAGCGGCGGTAGAAGATCCGGTCCGCGTACTCGGTCATGATCCGGTCGTTCCACTCGTGGCCGCCGTCCACGTTCCCCGACCGCAGCAGCGGCGGCTCGACGCCCCGAGCGGCCAGTTCGCCCACCGCCGCGGCGACGGCTGCCTGCATCAGGGCGCTGGTGACGACCGTGGACGCGGGGGCGAACGGCGCGTCGACGCCCTCCGCGGTCAGCTCGGCGTCGCCGACCGCGATCTTGGAGTCGAGGACGATGTCGCAGTGGTCCCTGAGGTACGTGCCCGAGGTGTGCCGGGACCGCGTTCCGGTCGTGTACGCCGCGGACGTCACCCCGATCACCTTCAGGCCGAGTGCCCGCGCGTTCAGGGCCATTTCGACCGGCAGGGCGTTGCGTCCGGACAGGGAGACGACGATCAGCAGGTCGCCGGAGCGGGCGGGGCCGGCGTCGAGCACCGCACCGGCGAGGCCGTCGACGCGCTCCAACGCGGAGCCGAGGGTCGCGGGCATCACGTCGACGCCGACGGCGCCGGGGACGGCGAGCAGGTTCATCACGGCCAGGCCGCCCGCCCGGTAGACCACGTCCTGCGCGGCGAGCGAGGAGTGGCCCGCGCCGAAGGCGAACAGCCGGCCGCCCTCGGCGACGGTGTCCGCGATGGCCGCGCCGGCCGCGGCGATGTTCGCCGCCTCCTCGTCGCGCACTCGCTCCAGCAGGCCGATCGCCGCGTCGAGGAACCGGCCCGCCGACTCGTTCCCGCCCATCGCCGTCGCCCCTTCCCGTCGTGTCGCGGATCACGTTGCGGTCTGGACCATTGCCCTGTCAATAGGGGTTCCACGCAGACTCGGCCCGGTTGTCGGCGGCATACGTCAGAATTGAGTCAGGGCCACCGCACGACTTCTTCGAGGGGCGCATATGTCCGGACTGATCGACACCACGGAGATGTATCTCCGCACCATCCTCGAGCTGGAGGAAGAGGGCGTGGTCCCGATGCGTGCCCGCATCGCGGAGCGGCTCGACCAGAGCGGGCCCACGGTCAGCCAGACCGTCGCGCGGATGGAGCGCGACGGTCTCGTGACGGTCGCGGGCGACCGTCATCTGGAGCTGACCGAGGAGGGCCGCCGTCTCGCCACCCGGGTGATGCGCAAGCACCGGCTGGCCGAGTGCCTGCTGGTCGACGTGATCGGCCTGGAGTGGGAGCAGGTGCACGCCGAGGCGTGCCGATGGGAGCACGTGATGAGCGAGGCGGTGGAGCGGCGCGTGCTCGAACTGCTGCGGCACCCCACCGAGTCGCCGTACGGCAACCCGATCCCCGGCCTGGAGGAGCTGGGCGAGAAGGCGGAGGCCGAGGCGTTCCTCGACGACGGCATGGTCAGCCTGGCCGATCTCGACGCCGGCGCGGAGGGCAAGACGGTGGTCGTCCGCCGGATCGGGGAGCCGATCCAGACGGACGCCCAGCTGATGTACACCCTGCGGCGTGCCGGTGTGCAGCCCGGCTCGGTGGTGAGCGTGACCGGGTCGGCCGGCGGTGTGCTGGTCGGCAGCGGGGGCGAGGCCGCGGAGCTGGAGGCGGACGTCGCCTCCCATGTGTTCGTCGCGAAGCGCTGAGTGGTCGCTCAGGTCGTCCGCGGCGTACGGGAGCGCTTGTGTCCGGCGCCGGCGCCGGTGGCGGTGGCGGGGCCGGCTGTCCGGGGGCGGCGGGCCGGGCTCACGGGCCGAAGGCGGCAGCTGGTGCGGGGAGGCAGGGCGGGTATCGCGGGTATCCCCGCGCCCCTGGGTCTTCTCGTGGCGGGCGGTGTGCGCCGACCGCGGCACGCCCCGTGTGAGTGCACGGTGTGGGGGCACGGTGTGGGGGTCCCGATCCGGTGGGCGGGTTCCTTGCGCCATGGAGGGCGCGGTCATGGGCGCATCGGTCGCGGTCGTGGTCCGGACCGAGCCGCGGCTGACCTCCTGCGGCGCCGCTCACCCGATGGCCGGAAGCGCCCGGTGGCCGGAAGTGCCCGATGGCAGTGGGCGGGGCCGCCCCGTCGACCGAAGGCACCGGTGGCGTCGGTCCGGTACCGGGCCTGACGTTCGGTGATGGGCGGGGCGGCGTCGGCCCGGCGTGCGTGTGCGACGGACCGGCCCGCGTCGCCGTTTCGCACCGTCCGCGGCACGGGCGCGCTCCACCGTGCTCCGTGCGACTCCTCCGTCCGCCGTGACGCCCCTTCCGGAACGCGCCTTCCGGCCGGAACGGCAGCGCCCGGACGGTTCGGCGTGCCACGCTGTGGCTGAGGCATATGACCGGGCCGGCCCGGGGTGGGGCCGGGCTGCCGCAGGGGAGGGAGCGGACCATGCGCCTGCCGAACGCGAAGGGCCCCGGCGCCATTGGGCGCCGGGGCCTGTCCTCCCCCTTGTCGACCCGGAGCCCCGAGCTCCCAGGGTCGTTCCCCTCGGACCGTTTTCCCCGAGCGGCCCGCCTCCCGCTGAAGATCTCCCCTCGGCGAAGGCGGTCAATCCTTGAGGGTGGTCACTCGAACGAGGGGTGTTGCCCACCGAGAGCCGGTTTTCGAATAAAAGTTCGATAGTCTGTGCGGAGTTCGATCGCTTCGGAGAGCCCGGAGAACCATGAGGGCCAGAAGGGGGCGCCAGGATCATGGTGCGGCGCATCGACGTGACCGGAACGGCCAGGGTACGGCTCGCTGCCTGGGAGTTCGCCGATCCGCCCAAGGGGCACGGTGAGACGGACCGTGCTCCGGGCGTCCTACTCCTCCATGGCCTGATGGGGCGGGCCTCGCACTGGGCCGTCACCGCCCGTTGGCTGGCCGAGCGGCACCGGGCGGTCGCCCTCGACCAGCGTGGGCACGGTCGAAGCGAGCGTCCCGCCGACGGCGCGTTCACCCGTGAGTCGTATGTCGCCGACGCGGCGGCGGCGGTGGAGCAGCTCGGGCTTGCCCCGGCTGTCCTCATCGGCCATTCCATGGGGGCGCTGACCGCCTGGCAGCTCGCCGCCGAGCGCCCCGAACTCGTCCGGGCCGTGGTCATCAGTGACATGCGCGCCTCTGCGCTCGGTGCGGCCTCCCAGCGCGAGTGGGAGGACTGGTTCCGCTCGTGGCCGGTGCCCTTCGCGACCCTCGCCGACGTGCGCAGGTGGTTCGGCGAGGACGACCCCCGGCTGGAGCGCCCCAGCCCCGCGCGGGGAGAGTTCTTCGCCGAGGTGATGGCCGAACGGGCGGACGGCTGGCGGCCCGTCTTCTCCCGCCGCCAGATGCTGAGGTCCCGGGCGACCTGGGTGCACGACGCGCACTGGGACTCGCTGGCCCAGGTCGGGTGCCCGGCGCTCGTGGTCCGCGGACTCGACGGCGAACTGGGCCGGGCGGAGGCGCAGGAGATGGTCCGCGTCCTGCCCCGCGGGCGGTACGCGGAAGTGGCCGACGCCGGGCATCTCGTCCACCACGACCAGCCCGACGCCTGGCGTGCGGCCGTCGAGCCGTTCCTGGAGGGCGTACTGACGGATTGAAGTGCCCCGGTGCCCCCGGGACGTGTCGTGGAGGCCCCTCCTGGACCGTGGCGCCTGGCCGGCACTCCCCGTCGCCGTCTGGTCGGGCCCCTGTCCCCGGCCCCGTCACTCGGCCCCTGTCCCCGGCCTCGCGACTCGGTGCCGCGTTTCGGTGCCGCGTTTCGGTCCCCGCGGTTGTGCCGGGCCGGACGGCCGGGGAGGGGGCCGTCCGGCCCGAGGGCTTCCGGGGCGATGCGGTGCGACGTGGCGTGGTGCGGTGTGGTGCGGTGTGAAGAGAGTGCGGCGGACCGGGGCCGCCGTCGTGTCGCCCCGGTCCGCCGCTGCCGGGTGCTCAGAAGGCGAAGACCGCGGACCCGTTCATGCTCTCCCTCATCTCGCAGGAGTTGCCGTACGTGGCCGACCAGTCGACGCGCTTGCCCTCCCAGACCCCGGCTGCGGTGATGGTGACCGGGTCCCACTGCCGGGTGCAGGGGCGGTCGGAGGTGCCGGACAGCAGGGCGAACTCGCCGTTCACGGTGCCGAGTTCCCGGCAGGCGGCTTGGGAGGACGGGTGGGTGCCGCCGGGTGCCGGGGCGCAGTTCAGGGTCACCGCACGCTCGACGGTCGCCGTGGCGGCGGCCTCGCCCCTGCCGACCGTCAGCACCAGGGCGGACGGTGCGTAGAGCCCCGTGTCACCGGCGGCATCGGCGTGCGCGGTGCCGGCGGCCAGGCCGCTGAGCACGAGCGCCGCGGCGGAGGCCGTCGCGCCGAGTGTGTGGACGATGTAACGCATGAGTGAACCCCTTTGACGGTGTGTGCGGTTGCGTTCGGGAGTCTTGCGGATGCGCACAGTGATCGCACATTCATCACCCGTTTCCGGCCGCATACGTTCAAGGTATGCCTACCGAATGGCCGTTCGGGCAGCTCGGCGGGGGGTGTGCGGGATGCGCGACCGGCTGTCCGCTATATGGACATCGATGGGTGGTCCAACTCGGAACGAGCGCCTGGCCTGGGATTTCGCAAAAACGGTTCTGCGCTGAAGTGCCGCCTCGAAGCGCCCTTCGGCCGGAATCCGGCGCCCTGGGGGAGCCTCTCTCGCGGCGCCCGCGCCGTTCCTCCGTACGCCTTCGTATACAGCGAAGGGCCGGCGTTCGGAGCGGTTCGGCTCCGTCACCGGCCCGTTGCCGCGAGGTCGCGCTTCCTGCACATGACCTCCACAAGTGGAGGTTGCCCGTCGGGCTGTCTGTCCTTTCCGCACAGCTTCCGCGGGCCGGCGGCCGCGAGACGGAGGTCCAACCGTTCCGAGCCCCCAGCCCCCAGCCCCGAGCCCCGAGCCCCGAGTCGCGGTTCCGTGGTGCGGCTTCCGGGCCAACTCGGCGACGGGGCCGGGCGTCCGCGCCGGACCGGTTCCGTATCGCAGGCGAAGCGCCGCGAGGCCCGGCGTACGGTACGGATCAGGCCGCGGTCAACCCTTGCTGACGGGCGACGCGGTCAACCCTTGCTGACGGCCGCCAGGATCTCCGGCAGCCGTGCCGCCGTCTGCGGGGCCGCCAGCCGCAGCCCGCCCCAGACCAGCAGCGCACCGTATCCGGCACCCAGCGGCAGCAGCACCCATATCGCGGACTCGGCGTTGGCCGCGTTCAGCCAGATCGTCAGCGCGATCAGCGGGGAGCACAGCAGCGCCGAGGCGATCATCCCGCCGAAGATGGAGATCCACGCGAGACCGCCCTGGCCCGGAGCCACGTTCTTGTACGCGCTGTCCTGCGGAATCGAGTACGGGAAGCGCGCCGACGCCACCGCACCGGTCGCCATCATCGCGCCGAGCAGCCCCAACGCGATCCCCAGCGCCTCCGGCAGCGCCCGCCAGTCGCCCAGCACCGCGGCCGTGGCGACCGTCACCAGTACCGTGTACGGCAGCGTGATCAGCAGCAACGCCATCGCCCGGGCGCGCAGTTCGGCGTACGCGTCGCGGGGTGAGGCGATCGTCTGCGCGACCATCCAGAACGCGGACGTGTCCTGGCCGAACTGGTTGTACATCTGGATGCCGAGCATCCCCGACGCGAAGCAGGCGAGGTAGATCGAGCCGATGCCCTGCAGGGCGTTGAACAGCGGCACGATCATCCCGACCACGAGCGCCGACACCCATGCCATCTTGGTCTTCGGATCACGCCAGACGTAGCGGAGGCTGCGCTGCATGACCGTGCCGGTGCGCCCGCCCGGCAGCAGCCGGTGCAGGCCCGTCGACCTGTCGCGGCGGGTCGGCTCCGCGGCCGCCGCGAGTGTCGATCCGTCCGGCGCGGTCATCAGCCGGGTCAGGCTGCGCTGCCATCCGTAGAGCAGCCCGGCCAGGGCGGCGGCGGACAGGGCGAGCTGGACGGCGGCCGCCCCGTACGCCCCGGTGCTCGCCGAGTCGACGGCGCCGAGCGCCGACGCCGGCGGGATCCAGCGCACCACGGCCGCGGCCGGGTCCAGCGCCGCCAGACCGCCGGTCTGACCGAGGCGCTGCACCCCGAAGCTCACGAACTGCACCCCGACCGCGATCACCAGACCGCTCAGCACGGCCAGATCGCGACCCTTGCGGCTGGTCAGCAAGCGGATGTTGGCGGCGGCGACGGCCCGCGCCAGAGCGACGCACACCAGCAGCGCCAACGGCACCGCCGCCACCGCTGCCGCCGCACCGGCGGCCCCGTGCGCCAGTGCCAGCGCGGCGCCGGTCACCAGGCAGAGAGTGAACAGCGGGCCGATGCCCAGCAGCGACGCCACCAGCAGCGCCGACACCATCGGGCCCGGCCGGAGCGGCAGCATCACCAGCCGGGTCGGGTCCAGCGTCTCGTCACCGCTCGGGAAGAACAGGGGGAGGAACGCCCAGCCCAGCGCGACCACCGCGATCAGCAGTACCGCCAGGGAGTCCGCGGACGCCGTGCCGCGCAGCAGGACGAGGCCGACGAGCTGGCCGGCGGCGACCAGCAGCGCCAGCACCGCGGAGGTGACGAACGCGGCCGTGCGGCCCGAGGATTGACGCAGCCCGTTCGCCAGCAGCGACAGCTTGAGACGTACGAAGACGTACGTGAGCGAGGGCGCCGGGGAGGGCGCCGGAGAGGGGGCCGGGGAAGGGGCCGGGGAAGGGGCGGGGGAAGGCGCCGGGAAGGGGGCCGCGGCCGTCACCGCGCACCGCCGCCGAGCCAGTCCAGCGCCTCGCCGGTGTCGCGTCCGTGCGCGCCGACGAGTTCAAGGAAGGCGTCCTGCAGCGATCCCGCCGCGCCGCGTACCTCGGAGAGCGGCCCGTGCGCCCTGATCCGGCCCGCGGCCAGCACGGCGACCCAGTCGCACAGCGACTCCACCAGCTCCATCACATGGCTGGAGAACACGACCGTCGCTCCGGACCTGGTGTACCGCTCCAGGACCCCGCGGATGGTCTGCGCGGACACCGGGTCGACACCCTCGAACGGCTCGTCCAGGAAGAGCACCTGCGGATTGTGCAGCAGCGCCGCCGCCAGACCGATCTTCTTGCGCATCCCGGTGGAGTAGTCGACGACCAGTTTGTGCCGTGCGCCCGCGAGATCGAGCACCTCCAGCAACTGGGCGGCCCGCTTGTCGACCTCCTCGCCCGGGAGCCCGCGCAGCCGGCCGGTGTAGGAGAGGAGTTCACCGCCCGAAAGCCGCTCGAAGAGCCGCAGGCCCTCGGGCAGAACGCCGATCCTGGCCTTCACCTCGACCGGGTCCCTCCAGACGTCGTGGCCGGCGACCTCGATGCGGCCCTGGTCGGGGCGGAGCAGTCCGGTGATCATCGACAGGGTCGTGGTCTTGCCCGCCCCGTTGGGCCCTACCAGGCCGATGAACCTGCCGGTGGGCAGGGTGAGATCGACGCCGGCAACCGCGACCTGCTCGCCGAACCGCTTCCAGAGCCCTTCGACGCGGACGGCGGGAGGCGCCGTCTCCGGCGCCCCGTCGACCGCTTCCGCCGTCCGGGCCGAGGCCGCGCCTGCCGTCCGGACCGTCCGGTCCGAGGCCGCGTCCACCGTCCGGTCCGGTACTTGCCCTGGTACCTGCTCCGATGCCATGTCCGATGTCTGGTCCGGCATGTCGTGCCGCCTTCCGTTGTCCCCGTGGTAGGGGAACAACCCTACGATCGGCGGCTCCGCCCGACGGCGGCTTCCCTTCCGCACGCGTAGGCCAGCGCGCTGAGCAGCTCCTCGGCGTCCGGCAGCCACCGGTTCACGGACGTCGGCTTGCGCACCCACTGCACCGCGCCCCGGCCACCGACGCGGGTCGGCGGCGCCGCCACGTACTGCCCGTCCCCCCGTGCCACCAGGTCCAGCGAGCCGGGCGTCCGGCCGAGTCCGCGCACCAGTTCCGGGAGCTTCGCGGCCGCGCCCGGCAGGACGAGGAACAACATGCGCCGATCCGGGCCGCACATCACCGGCCCGAGGGCCGTGCCCATCCGCTCGATCCGCGCGAGCGCGAGGAAACCGGCCGACTCCGGGACCTCGAGGGCGTCGAAGGTCCTTCCGGTGGGCAGCAGGACCGACGCCTTCGGCCGGCTGCCCCACAGCCGGCGTGCGGCCGTGGAGCTGCCGGTCGCCTGGCTCGACCAGTCCGGCCGGACGGCGTGCGCCCCCGGCGCATCGCACTCGGAGGCGCCGCAGGAACACCGTTCGCCGCCCTCGACGGCCTCCAGCCAGGTACCGGGGAACACCTCCCAGTGGCGCTCCTCCACGTACCGGACCGCGCTGTCCAGTAGTTGTGTGCCGCGCTGTGCGGGGATCTGTGCCGCTTCGGTGAGGCCGATCGACCCTTCGATGGTGTCTTCCACGATAAACACAACTCCCCCCACCAGGCCGGGTTACGGGCGCGCGGCACCGGGCGGCGGAGCATCGAACCCCCATGTGGGGCGCACGGGTGCACGGGCGGGGGCGCGCATGCGGGCCGGGCCCGGCGGGCGGGTAGCCAGTTGCGGGTGAGCGGCATTCACCCGCAATCGTCGGAACTCGGCTGAACCCATCCGAACTCGTCCAGACCCATCCGAACTCATCGTGGAATCAGCTCAACTCGTCCAGACTCATCCGAACTCATCCAGACTCATTCGAAATCATCCGAGCTCATTGGCATTCTCCGGACGATGCCGGGAAGTGATCGGTGGCAGACCACCGCGGAGATCACGACCGGCGCGGTCCGGCACAGGGGGTTAGTGATGGCAGCGAGGCCACTCGTCGCCCGCCAGCCGAACGAACGGCTGCAGGCGCTGATCCAGGAAGCCGGATGCTCCAATGCCGGTCTGGCACGCAGGGTCAACATGGTCGGGGCGGAACGCGGCCTCGACCTGCGCTACGACAAGACGTCGGTGGCGCGCTGGCTGCGCGGGCAGCAGCCGCGCGGCCGGGCGCCCGGCGTCATCGCCGAGGCGCTGGGCCGCAAGCTGGGCCGCACGGTCACGATCGACGAGATCGGGATGGCCAACGGCAAGAACCTGGCGTCCGGCGTGGGGCTGCAGTTCGCCCCCACCGTGCTCGGGGCGATCGAGCAGGTCTGCGAGCTGTGGCGCAGCGACGTCGGCCGGCGGGACCTCCTGACCGGCTCGACGGTGGCCGCCTCGGCACTCGTCGAACCCAGCAGGGACTGGCTGATCACCGGAGCGGACGCCCAGGTGGCCCGGCAGGCCGGGGCCCGGGTGGGGCTTCCGGACGTCGAGGCGGTGCGGGCGATGACCCGGGCGCTCACCGGGCTCGACCACCGCTTCGGCGCCGGGCACGTGCGGCCGGTCGTCGTCCACTACCTCAACAGCGTGGTGTCCGGGCTGCTCTCCGGCTCGTACCGGGAGCCGGTGGGGCGGCAGCTGTTCGCCGCGGCGGCGCGGCTCACCGAGCTGGCGGGGTACATGGCCGTCGACACGGGCCAGCCGGGCCTCGCCCAGCGCTACTACATCCAGGCCCTGCGGTTGGCCCAGGCCGCGGGCGACCGGGCTTACGGCGGCTATGTGCTGGCCGCGTCGATGAGCCATCTCGCCGCGGAACTCGGGAACCCGAGGGAGATCGCGCAGCTCGCGCGGGCGGCGCAGGAGGGCGCCCGAGGCCGGGTCACACCCCGTGCGGAGGCGATGTTCCACGCGGCGGAGGCCCGGGGGCACGCCCTGCTCGGAGACGTCCGCACCTGCCAGGAGTCGGCCGGCCGGGCCGTCGCCGCCCTGGACCGGGCGAACCCGGACTCGGGGGACGACCCGCACTGGATCGCCCACTTCGACCAGGCCTACCTCGCCGACGAACTGGCCCACTGCCACCGCGACCTCGGTCAGGCCGACCAGGCTGCCCGCCAGGCGTCGGAATCCCTGGACGGCCATCCCGAGTCCCGCGCGCGGCGCCGCGGGATCGGCCTGGTCCTGCTCGCCACGGCCCGGCTCCAGCAGCGCGAGGTCGAGGAGGCCTGCCGTACGGGCACGCGGGCGATCGAACTCCTCGGCACCCTGCGTTCCAGCCGGGGCACGGGCTATCTGGACGACCTGCATCAGCGGCTGGAGCCGTACGGGTCGGAGCCGTCGGTCCGGGAGTTCGGGGCGAGACTCCAGTTGCAGGCGGCGTGAGACCGTCCGGGCGGTCCCGCCTCCCGGGACCGTCCCGGGACCGTCCACGGACCGTCTCGGTGCCGCAATCCCGGTGACGCCGTTCCGTCCCGGTGGCCCCGTTCCGGTGATCCCGTCCCGGTGGCGCCGTTCCGGTGATCCCGTTCCGTCCCGGTGACGCACTTCCGGTGACGCCGGTCCGGTGGCCCCGGGCCGGTGTTCCGGAAACGGCACCGGAGGGGCCATCCGGGCATCCACGGAAGGCTCTTGAGCCGATAACAGCGTCTCCAACGGCGTTCTTGTTACGGCTGCCACAGGTGTGTGCGGACGCCCTGAGTCACCCGGTAGCGTGAACCGACGATTCCGTAGGTTTAGACGTAGGAGTCCCGGTGACGCACAGCGGACAGGGTGACGAGTCGTGGCATCCCGCCTCGCGGCCCGCGCACGAAGGCGTCGTGCTGCCCGCGGACGGCAGCGAGCCCTTCATCCCCGGAGCCGGCGCACAGCAGCTCGCCTCGGCCGGCGGCACCCCCTGGGAGGTGTCCTGGGGCCCCGGTCAGGGAGCGCAGCCGCTGCCGCAGGAGGAGCCGCCGGGTGCCGGCACTCCGTACGCGCAGCCGGTGTCCGCCCGGATGCAGCCCCCGCAGGCGCCGCGACAGCCCCGGACTCCTTACGGCTACGGCTACGGCCAGACGGGCGGGCAGGCCACCGCGGGGCCCGACGCCGAGGCCACCCAGTTCATCGCGCCGGTGCCCCCGGGCGCCGGTGACGCGACGCAGTTCATCGCGCCGGTTGCGCTGCCGGGGTCCGACGCCGAGGCCACCCAGTTCATCGCGCCGGTGCCCCCGGGCGCCGGTGACGCGACGCAGTTCATCGCGCCGGTGCCGCCCGTATCCGGTGACGCGACCGCCGCGACGCGGTACGGCCCACCCGCCGGCCCCGGACCCGGGGCGCTCCCGCCGGAGAATCCGGCAGGGGCGGTGCCGTTCCCCGGGGCGGGGCGGGCGGGTGCTGCGCCGGGTGCCCCGGCGGCGGACGGGGAAGCGACGCAGTACCTGCCTCCCGTGGCGGACCCGAACGCCTCGCGGCAGCGGATTCCGGCGCCGCCACCCGGCGCACCGTACGGGATCCGGCCGGGAGCACCGGGAGACCGGCAGCCTCCCGCGGAGTTCGACAACCTCTTCCGCAGCGACGCGGGCACGGTCGGCGGGGTGGAGGCGACGCAGCACCTGCCGCCCGTGCGGGAGCCGGCGTACGGGGCCGGGGCCCAGCCGCCCCACCCCTCCCATGCCCCCCACCCCTCCCATGGCCGCCGCGCGGCCCGCCGCTCCGCCGAGCCACGCCCCGGTTCGCGCACCTCCTCTCGGAACCTCTCGCAGAAGTTCTCGCGGAACTCCTCACGGCTGCCGCTGATCGCCGCGGTCGTGGTGGGCTGCGCCGTGCTCGGGCTCGGTGCCGGCGCGCTGATGTTCGGCGGCGGTGACAGCGACGCCGGCCAGGGCACCAACACCACCGTCGCCGCCGCGACTTCGCCCGCGACCGGGGCCGCCGGGGAGGTCGCGGAGGACCCGGTGCGGACGCAGGCCGTGGAACTCGACAAGCTGCTCGCGGACAGCAACGACAGCCGTGCCGCGGTGATCCGATCCGTTGAGTCGATCAAGACCTGCGAGAACCTGGACCAGGCGGCGGCCGACCTCCGGGGCGCGGCGGAGCAGCGCCGCGGGCTCGTGACGCGTCTCCAGGGCCTCTCCGTCGACGAACTCCCGGACAACCAGGCCCTCACCGCGTCCCTGACGAAGGCGTGGGAGGCGTCCGCCTCGGCGGACGACCACTACGCGGCCTGGGCGGGCCAGGCCAAGGAGAAGAAGGGCTGCAAGGACGGCAAGGCGCGCAGCACGGGCCAGACGGCCCAGGGCAACGCCCAGAGCGGCTTGGCGACGAAGGCGAAGCGCGAGGCGGCGGCGCTGTGGAACCGGATCGCGGCGAAGCACGACCTGACGGAGCGCAGCGCGGAGCAGCTCTGAGCCGTGCCGCCGCTACCGGGGGCAGACGCTCTCCCGGGGCGCGCCACGCCGGTGATGTGATGCCGCTGCTGTGAGCCGGTGCCGTGACGCCTGGGCTGTGATGCCGGTGCCGTGGCGCCTGGGCTTTGACGCTGGTGCCGCCCGCATCCGGTGCCGCGACCCCCGTGCCGCGTCCGGCCCGCGATGTTCCGGTTGCGCGTGCCCACGGCGCTCCGGGCACGCGGGCGGCCCCCCGTCTTCGGGGCGCGGGCTGGGGTTCAAGGGGTGTGCGGGCGCGGTGTGTGCGGCGCGGGGCGCGTGCGGCGCGGGGCGTACCTGGACCGCCGGGCCGACCAACCGCCTCGCCCACCACGAGGGCGCACGTACGGTGCGGAGTCCGCGGTGGCAGGAGGGGGCCTACCCGAACACGACGGTGCGGTGGCCGTTGAGGAGGATCCGGTGCTCCGCGTGCCACTTCACGGCGCGGGCCAGCGCCTGGCACTCCACGTCGCGTCCGACGGCGACCAGTTGCTCCGGCGTCACCTCATGGCCGACCCGCTCCACTTCCTGTTCGATGATCGGGCCCTCGTCCAGTTCCGCCGTCACGTAGTGGGCCGTGGCACCGATGAGCTTCACACCGCGCGCGTGCGCCTGGTGGTACGGCTTCGCGCCCTTGAAGCTCGGCAGGAAGGAGTGGTGGATGTTGATGATCCGGCCGCTCAGCCGCTTGCAGAGGTCGTCGGAGAGGACCTGCATATAGCGTGCGAGCACGACGAGTTCGACGTTCTCCTCGTGCACCAGCTCCAGCAGTTCCGCCTCTGCCTGCGGTCTGCTGTCCTTGGTGACGGGGATGTGCCGGAACGGGATGTCGTAGGAGGCGGCGAGTTCCGCGAAGTCGGTGTGGTTGGAGACCACGGCCGCGATGTCGACCGGCAGTGCCCCGATCCGCGACCGGAACAGCAGGTCGTTCAGGCAGTGGCCGAACTTGCTGACCATCAGCACGATGCGCATGCGCTCGTCGGCGCGGTGGATCTGCCAGTCCATGCAGAACGAGTCGCCCACCGCGGTGAAGCTGGCCCGCAGCTTGTCCACGGTCACCGGCTCCTCGGCCGAGAAGTGCACCCGCATGAAGAAAAGGCCGGTGTCCCGGTCTCCGAACTGCTGGCTGTCCTCGATGTTGCAGCCGGTGATGAAGAGGTAGCTGGACACGGCGTGCACGATGCCCTGCCTGTCCGGGCAGGAGAGCGTGAGGACGTACTGGGCGGTCATCCCCGTAGGGTGCCACACCCCGGGGCGGGCGGCGGAGACGCGTCCGTCAGGCGGACCGCCGCGCTTCAGCCCGGGGGCCGGTGATCCGCGTCCGCCGGGGACCGCCGTGGCCTGCGCCCGCCAGCGCCGCCCGCCCGCGCCGCCCGCGCCGCCCGGGGCGGACCGGCGTGCCCGGTGCCGCCCGGTGGACGGGGCGCCGTGGACGGCGGGAGGGACCGCGGGAGGGACCGCGGGAGGGACCGCCGGAGGGACCGCGGTGATCCGCGTCCGTCAGGCGCTACGGGTCAGGATCCGCAGCACTTCCAGGGTGCGCGGCGGGGCGTCGGGGTCCTCCCCGTCGTTCGTCGCGAGCCGTACGTGGGCGTCCCGGGCGGCCCGTACCGCCTCGGTCCAGCCGTGGTGCTCCATGTACGCCGAGACCGGAGCGTCCGCGCCGACCTGGTGCATGATCCGCAGCACCCGCAGCACGGCCACGTCGACCAGCGCGGCCTCTCCGGAGTCCCGGAAGATCGTCCCCACGTACTTCTCGGCGGACCAGTTGTCCAGCCAGGTGTCCTCGACGAGCCGGTAGACGGCGTCGGTGACGTCGCCGTACCCCTCGCGGCCGGCCAGCCAGGCCTCCTGGTGGAAGACGGGGTCGGAGAACATGTGCAGCGCCGAGCGCACATTGGCACGCCAGCGCCACCAGGGCAGGTCGTTGAGCGGCATGTCACCCATGGTGGTGGAGCGACGGCCGCGGCGGGAAGAGTCCATCGACGGTTCACCTCCTGAGCTGGGTTCCGGCGAGTTCCGTGACACGGTCGGCATCGAAGCCCGCGCGGTCCCGATCGTACGTTCTCCGCAGTCCGGCGGTCCCGGCCCCCCGCAATTCACCTTGACGTCACCCTGTGTTGAACCCCCACCACTCCGGCGTTACCCATGGGGCGGAATTGTGCAGGGACATGACCGGTAGGCGACGCTTCTCCCTCCCCCGCCCCTTCAGGACCGCGACCGCCCTCGCCCTGTGCACCGGGGCCGTCGGCGCGTCCCTCGCCGGGTGCGGGGTGCTGCCCGGCGGCTCGACGGGCATCCGGGAGCCGATGACCGTGATGACCTTCGCGCCCGAGGGGACCCGGGCCACGAACATGCCCGGGATGCCCGCCATGGCCCAGGCGTACGCGAAGCACGTCAACGCGAAGGGCGGTGTCGACGGCCACGAGCTGCGCGTGCTGACGTGCAACGAGCAGAACACGACGTCGGGTGCGGCGGCGTGCGCCCGGCGCGCGGTCGCCGAGGGCGCGGTCGCGGTCGTCGGCTCCTACAGCCAGAACGGCAGGGCCTTCATGGCGCCGCTCGAGGCCGCGGGCATTCCGTACATCGGCGGCTACGGGGTGTCCGAGGAGGAGTTCACCAGCTACCTCTCCTATCCCGTCAACGGAGGTCAGGCGGCGCTCCTGGCCGGCAACGGCCGGCAGCTGGCGGACAGCTGCCGGAGGGTGTCACTGGTGCGGCCCGACACGATCGCCGGCGACAACCTGCCGGTGCTGCTGAACACCGGGCTGTCCGAGGGGGACGGGCAGCCCTCCACCGATGTGAAGGCCGCGGAGGACGCCACCGAGTACCTCGAGGAGGCCGCGCGGGCCCGGGAGGAGGCCGGTGACGAGAAGGGCTGCGTCACGGCCGTGCTGGGCGAGCGCACCGCGAACTTCTTCGACTCCTTCCGCCGGCTTCCCGGGGAGGACGGCGAGGGCGTGCGCATCTCCTCCGTCCTCAGTTCCGTCGGTCAGCCGCTGATCGACCGCACGGGCGGCGCGGGCGGGCCCTTCGAGGGCGCGTACATGACCGGCTGGTACCCGGACGCGGGGGACGCGCGCTGGGGCGTGATGCGGCAGGTGATCAAGAACCATGCGTTCGGCGACGACCGGATCGACCCGGCGGACGCGGGGGTTCAGACGACCTGGATCGCGTACACGGTGCTGGAGAGGGTGATCGAGGTGCTCGACCGCGGCACCATCACCCCGGGAGCGGTCGCCCACGCCCTCGACAGCGGGGTCAGCGTGGACACCGGCGGGCTGACGCCCGAGCTGCGCTGGCGCTTCGAGGACATGCTCGGTGTCCCCGGCTTTCCCCGGATCGTGAACCCGCATGTGACCTTCCAGGTCGTCCGGGACGGCCGTCTGGTCGCCGCGCGGCCCGGGTTCGTCGATGTGGCCCGGATGATGGCGGAGGCGCCCATGGCCTGACGGGTCTGACGGGTCTGACGGGTCTGACCGGGGGCGGCCGGCCGGCCGCCCCCGTCGGACCGCTCAGGCGCCGGAGGGGCGGCGAGGGCGCGGCGCGTGGCGGGCCCCTGGAGCCGCGGGGCGCGGAAGGGGGCGCCTTCCGCGCTCTCCGGGGCCGGCGTGGCCGGCTCGGCGAAGGGCCCGGCTACCGCTCGTTCGGTGCCTCGGTGCCTCGGTGCCTCGGTGCCTCGGTGCCTCGGTGCCTCGGTGCCTCGGTGCCTCGGTGCCTCGGGCGCTCGGCCTCGCCGCCCCTCCGGCGCCCGGCGCCTGGCTGTCCGTCCGGTCGCCCGAGGGCTTGGCGTCCGACGGCCGGTCGGCCGAGTGGCCGAGTGGCCTGCTGGCCGGCGGCCGGGGATCAGGGGCCGTCCGGCTCCGAGGTCACGTAGTAGGCGGCGAACGCCTCGAGGATCCGGTCCTCGCCGATCCGGTCGTCCCCGTCCGAGTCCAGCGCGGCGGCCACCGCGGTGCAGTTGTCGGGTTCGACGCCGAGGACTCGGAGCACCCGCTCGGCACCGGCCCGGGTGACTCCGGACCCGGTGCCGTCCTCGTCCGCGATGGCGACGACCGCGTGCAGGAAGGGCCGGGCGATCTCGGCGAAGCGGCGGGGGTTGTCACGCAGGCGCTTCACCGCGCCCGTGACGAATTCCTGGCGCGAGACCCGCTGGTCGCCGTCGACGTCGGCGATGCCCGCCATGCCCTGCCAGAACGCCTCCGCGCCCGAGTACAGGGCCTGCCCCTTGTCGGAGCGTGCGGTCGTGCCGAACTCGGCGAGGAGCGCCGCGGCCGCCTTGCTGAAGTCCGCGCGATCGATGTAGCCGTTGCCGTCCTGGTCGAACTCGGCGAAGCGGTGGGCGATCTTGCGCTCGTATTCTGCGCTGTCCATGCGGGGAGCGTACGGCGTCGGAGCGGTCCGTGCGTCCTGTTACGCGGACAGCGGCCGCGTCTCGCCGTCGGTGGCGGTTGTCACGTCCTCGTACACCTCGAACAGCCGGCGCACTCCCAGGGCGGCGAGCACCCGGTTCACATGCGAGCCCTCGGCCGCTCCGCGGGCGGGCAGGATCAGCCTCAGCCGCCCGCGGCAGGAGTGCAGCAGGCGGCGTGCGGCGATCAGCACGCCCACCCCGCTGGAGTCGCAGAAGACCACGCCGGAGAGGTCGAGTACGAGATCACGGCGTCCGACGGCCACGGCGTCGTGCACCTGCCGCCGGATCTCGGGGGAGCTGACGAGGTCCAGTTCGCCCTGAATGTGCAGTATGGTCCATGGGGTCTGCTCGGTCCGTTCCACCTCGAGTGTCAGGCGCGTCTCTTTCGTCACACCGGTCCCCATCCGGAAGTCGTCGTTCCCTTCAGGCGCTGCTGCCCTGTCCCACCGCGGCGAAACTCTCTACCACGCATGGTCTTCGCGGGGGCGCACTTGCCGCAAAGGGACGTGGGTTTCAGCCGCGTCGCATTACATTCGAGTGGACGACAGGACGAGCAGAAGGCGACGGGGACCGAACAGAGGCTTGGGGGCCGCCTGATGGGCAAGGACGTACCACCCCGCTGGGACCGCAGGATGCAGCAGCGGCTGGCGCGGGGCGAGGCAGCCGCTCTGGGCGAGCTGTACGACCGGTTCGCCTCGCTCGTCCACAGCCAGGCCCACCGGGTGCTCGACGACGAAACCGCCGCCGACCAGGTGACTCGAGAGGTGTTCGGCTACGTGTGGGAGAACCCGGACGCGTACGACCCGAGACAAGGCTCCATGCGCTCATGGGTGGCGCGTCTCACACACAGTCAGGCCATCCACCGGCTGCGGGAGCAGGAGCGCGCGGCCGCCGCGGAGACCGGCGGCTGCGCGGAGGACCTGGAGCAGAAGGTGCGCCGTGCCACGGTGGCCGCCCGCGCGGACTACATCGTGACGTCGATGCCCGCGCCGCTGCGGGCCGCCCTGGAACTGGCGTACCACCAGCGCAGGGACTACCGGCAGACCGCCGCCGACCTCGGGGTGACCGAGGACGAGGCCCGTCGCAGACTGCGGCTCGGCCTGCAACTGCTGGCGACGGCCGGCGCACCCGGCCTGGACGGTGCTCCGCCTCCTGAACCGGAACACCGCTCGTGAGCGGGCCACTCGACGGCGGTCGCGACCACGGCGGCCCCGAGGACCTGCCGGGAGCGGTGCCGCGCATACCCGGGCCGCGTGCGGCGGGGGACGACCTCTCGCCACCGGACGTACTGCCCTCCCCGCCGCCGGAGCCGCCACCCCACCGCGTGCTCAAGTCGCTCCTCGGCGCGTGGGCGCTGGCGGCCTGCTCGGCCGAGGAGACCGCGGCCGTGGAGGAGCACCTCACCGGCTGCGCGCCCTGCGCCGACGAGGCGCTCCGGCTGCGGGACGCCGTCGGGCTGCTGCACACCGACCGCGATCTCGACCTCGATCCGCTGCTGCGATCCCGCGTCCTGGAGAACTGCCTGGGCCGGCGGCCCGCCCGGATCCCGGTACCGGCCTGGGCCGGTGCCTACGACGCGGAGACCGCCCGTCTCGACGCACTGCTGCGGGACATCGGCGACGCGGAGTGGCACGCGCCGGTGCGGCTCAGGTGGTTCGACGGCGAGGAGAAGGTGAGCCGCAGGACCACGGTCGCCGGGGTGATCGGCCATCTGATGTCCACGGACGGACTGGTCGCCTCGGCCCTGGGGCTGGGCGACCCGGCCGGTCCCGACGCGCCCGCCTCGCCGGCCGAGCGCACCGAGTCGCTCTGGGCATCGGGCGAGCGCCCGGCGACACGGTCGGTGCGGGTGCCGTGGCGGGAGCAGAGCCATGCGCTGGTGCGTACGGTGTCCTTCGCCGGGCACGGGGTGGAGCGGCTGTCCGTACCGTACGGGGACTTCGCGCTGCCGTTGCATGACGCGATGCTGGACCGGGCCTTCGAGTGCTGGGTGCACGCGGACGACATCGCCGCCGCGGTGGACTACCCGTACGAGCCCCCGGCCGGCGCGCATCTGCACCGCATGATCGACCTGGCGGCCCGGCTGCTGCCCGCGGCGCTCGCCTCCCGGCGCCGGGCCGGGCTCGCGTCTCCGGCCCGCGGCCTGGTGACGGCGGGCTCACCCGGCCGCTCGCTGCATCTGGAGGTGGAGGGTGCGGGCGGCGGCCACTGGTACATCTCGCTGGACTCGCCCGCCGCGGTGGGCGACCCGGACCACGCGGTCGCCCAGATCGCCCTCGACGCCGTGGAGTTCTGCCGGCTGGTCGCGGGCCATGTGCCACCGGCGGACGCCGCGGCCGGTCAGGAGGGGGACCGTGAGGCCGTCCGGGACGTCCTGTTCGCGGCGGCTTCGCTGTCGCGGCTCTGACGGTTCGGCTCTGACGGTGCGATTCTGAGGGTGCGGTTCCGGTGGGCCGGCTCTGGGGGGTCGGCTCTGACGGTTCGGTCCTGACGGTGCGATTCTGAGGGTGCGGTTCCGGTGGGCCGGCTCTGAGGGGCCGGCTCTGACGGTTCGGTTCTGACGGTTCGGTTCCGGCGGCGGCCGGTGCCGGCGGTCCCGAAGCGGCGACCCGGTTCCGGCGGCGGTCCGGTTGCGAACGGCCCTCGGGAGCGGCGGCTCCGGCGACCCGGTTCCGGCGGCCGCGTCGCCGTTCACCCGGGTCCGGCGGCCGGGTGACGTCCGGGGGCGGCCCGGGGCCTGTCGGCCAGTCCGATGCCGATGCCGGTGGTGCGGCGGCGGCCCCGGCGGCCGCGTCGCCGTTCACCCGGCCCCGGCGGCCGCGTTGCCGTTCATTCGGCGGGGCCCCTCGGGTGGGGCCGGCCGGCGGGGTCTCTCTCTGGGGCCGGCCCGTGGAGTCGGCGTGCGGAGCCGGCCGGTGAAGTCGGCCCGGGGGAGCCGGCCGGGGGAGCTGCCCGGGGAGTCAGCCGGTGGAGAGTGAGATCTCCGTCGCCTTGACCAGAGCGACCGCTGAGCTGCCCGCCGCGAGCCCGAGTTCCTCCAGCGCCTCCCTGGTGATCGCCGCGGTCAGGTGCTGGCCGCCGGCCAGCCTCAGCCGGACGGTGGCCATCGCCTCGCCCGAGGTCACCGATGTGACCGTGCCGGGCAGCTGGTTGCGGATGCTCAGCCCCTCCATGTGCGCCGTCGCCAGCGCCACTTCGCTCGCCTTCACCAGGGCGCTGACCGCCCCACCGGGGAAGATGCCGAGTTCCGTGACGGCGTCGGCGGTCACGGCCGAGGTGATCTCCTCTCCGCTGTCGAGGCGGATCTTCACCGCCGCCATGGCGGGACCGGCGGAGACCGCCATCACGGTGCCGGGCAGCTGGTTGCGGATGCTCAGGCTCATGTCGCGCCGTTCGTCTCGGGGATGTCGTCCACGTCTCGGGGATGTGGTGCACGTCTCTGGGATGTCGTCCACGTCCCGGGGATGTGGTGCACGTCCCGGGGATGTCGTGCACGCCCCTCATGCCGTGTCCGCCCCAGTGAACCGCTCGCGCAGCCTGTACTTGAGCACCTTGCGCAGTGTGTCGTTGCGGGGCAGCGCGTCGACGAGTTCCAGTTGCTCGGGGATCTTGTGTACGGCGAGGCCCGCGCTGCGCAGGTGCTCCGCTATCTCGCCCAGGGTCAGGGGCCGGGCGCCCCCGGGCTGTTCGACCACGGCGCAGACCCGTTCGCCGCGTTCCGCGTCGGGCAGTCCGATCACCGCCGCCTCGCCGACACGGGGATGCTCGTGCAGCAGGTCCTCGATCTCCCTGGCGGAGATGTTCTCGCCCTTGCGGATGATGACGTCCTTGCGGCGCCCGGTCAGCACGAGATGGCCGGAGCCGGTGAGGTGCCCCAGGTCCCCGGTGCGCAGGAAGCCGTCGGCGTCGAAGGCGTCGGCGGTCTGCCCGGGGTCCAGATAGCCCCGGCAGACGGCCTCGCCGCGCAGTCGCACCTCGCCGTCGACGATCCGTATCTCCATGCCGGCGGGCGGCCGTCCCTCGGTCGTCGCCAGGTCCTCCGGGCGGTCGTCCGGCGAACCCATGGTGATCATGGGGGCCTCGGTCATGCCGTAGCCGTGGGTGAGCTGCACACCCATCTCGCGGACGACGGCGTGGTACAGCTCGGGGGGTTTGGGGGCGCCTCCTCCGGCGAGCAGCCGGAGGGTGGGGACGACCGGTCTGCCGGGCCGCCGGCGCTGCTCGGCGAGCAGCATCGAGTAGAAGGCCGTGGACCCGCCGGCGGTGGTGACCCCGTGCCTGCGGTAGGTGCCGAGCGCCTCCGGGAGGGCGAACGTCTCGAAGAGCACGGCCGGGAAGCCGTAGAGCAGCAGCATGACCAGATAGTCCGCGCCGCCGATGTGGGCGAAGGGGAAGGCGATGGAGCCGACGTCGTCCGGTGTCGGCTTCAGCGCGTGGGCGAGGCAGGAGCCGCCCGCGATCAGGGATCGGTCGGTGTGCAGAACGCCCTTGGGGTCGGAGGTGGTACCGGAGGTCCAGTAGATCCAGCGCACCGCGGTGCCGTCGGCGGGTGGCGGGGGCAGCGCGGCGGGGTCGCCGTCGGGGAGGTCCCGGTACGCTCCGAAGACCCCGCGGGCACCGATCCGTCCGGCCATCGCCGTGTGGTCGAAGCCGCGCCAGACGCCCGGCACCGCGAAGAACTCGGCCGCGCAGGCGCCGACGGCGAAGCCGACCTCCCGGTCCCGGTAGAAGGGGATGACCGGGGACTGCACGGCGCCGAGCCTGGCCAGTGCCCCGGTCAGCAGGACCGTCTCGATCCTGGTGGGGAGCTGCCAGGCGACGACCGTGCCGGGCCGCACGCCGCGCGCGTACAGCCCGGCGGCGACCCGTTCGCAGGTTTCGCGCAGTTCACCGAAGGTGAGGGCGCGTTCGTCCTGGATCAGGGCGGTGCGGCCGGGGGTGAGCCGGGCGCGGCGGTCGACGAGCTCCCAGAGCGTGCGGGAGCCGGCCAGGGAGTGTGCGGTGCCGGTCACGGCCGTTCCCTTCTCGCGGGCCCCGCCCCTGTGGCTGACGGAGCGTCAGATTGTGTCGGAAGAGCGTAGGGCCCGCCGCCTTGCCGGTCCAGTGGGGCATGGCTAGCCTGTTAACTGACGGACCGTCAGATTAGCGGTAGTGGGGAACGGAGGGGCCCGATGGAACGGGAACTGCCTCGGATCATCAGCGTCGACGACCATGTGATCGAGCCCGCGCACCTCTTCGAGACCTGGCTGCCGGCGAAGTACCGGGACCGCGGACCCCGGCCGCTCACCACCGGCATCGGCGAGCTGGCGTACGTCGGTGGGAAGTACCGGATCACGATGGACCCCGACGGGCCGCCCGCGGACTGGTGGATCTACGAGGACCTGCGGTTCCCGTACAAGCGCAACATCGCCGCCGCCGGCTTCGACCGCGACGACATGACCCTGGAGGGGATCACCCGCGCCGAGATGCGCCACGGCTGCTGGGACCCCAGGGCCCGGCTGGCGGACATGGACCTCAACCACGTCGAGGCGTCCCTGTGCTTCCCCACCTTCCCCCGCTTCTGCGGCCAGACCTTCGCCGAGGCCCACGACAAGGAGGTCGCGCTCGCCTGCGTCCGCGCCTACAACGACTGGATGGTGGAGGAGTGGTGCGGGGACAGCGGCGGCCGGCTCATCCCCCTGTGCCTCATCCCCCTGTGGGACATCGGACTCGCGGTCGCCGAGGTGCGGCGCAACGCGGCGCGCGGCGTGCGGGCCGTGACCTTCTCGGAGATCCCCACCCACCTGGGGCTGCCGTCGATCCACTCCGGCTACTGGGACCCGTTCTTCGCCGTCTGCCAGGAGACCGGCACGGTCGTCAACATGCACATAGGCTCGTCCTCCCAGATGCCCGCGGCCTCGCCCGACGCGCCCCCCGCCGTCCAGGCGTCGCTGTCCTTCAACAACGCGATGGCCTCGATGACGGACTTCCTCTTCAGCGGCGTGCTGGTGAGGTTCCCCGCGCTCAGGCTGGCCTACAGCGAGGGCCAGATGGGCTGGATCCCCTACGCGCTGGAGCGCGCCGACGACGTGTGGCGGGAGCACCGGGCCTGGGGCGGGGTGCGCGACCTGGTCCCGGAGCCGCCGTCCACGTACTACTACCGGCAGATCTACTGCTGCTTCTTCCGCGACAAGCACGGCGTCGCCTCGCTGGACGTGGTCGGACGCGACAACGCCACCTTCGAGACGGACTACCCGCACGTCGACTCGACCTTCCCGCACACCCGGGAGGTCGCCCTCGACCATGTGAGGGACCTCGACGACGAGACCGTTCGCAAGCTGATGCGCGGCAACGCCATCCGCATGCTCGGCCTGGACCTGGACGCGTAGTGGACCTCGCCCACACCGAGGAGGAGGAGGCCTTCAGGGCCGGGCTGCGCCACTGGCTGAAGGCCGCCCTGCCCGAACTCCCGCCCCGGCCCCCGCCCGGGGACTGGCCTGCGCGCCGCGCCCACGACAGCGCCTGGCAGCGGGCGCTGTACGACGCCGGATACGCCGACGTCCACTGGGACGCCTCCCCGACCCGGCGGCTGATCTTCCTGGAGGAGACCGAGAAGGCCGGCGCCCCCTACGTGGGCGCCAACTTCGTGGGGCTGCTCCACGCCGGCCCCACCATCGCCGCCGAGGGCACTCCCGAGCAGCGCGCCCGCTGGCTGCCGCCGATCCTGCGCGGCGACGAGATCTGGTGCCAGGGCTTCAGCGAGCCGGACGCCGGCTCCGACCTCGCCTCCCTGCGGACCAGGGCCGTACGGGACGGAGACGCCTATGTGGTGACCGGAGCCAAGGTATGGACGTCGCACGCCGAGGTCGCCGACTGGTGCGAACTGCTGGTGCGCACCGACCCGCAGGCACCCCGCCACCGCGGCATCAGCTGGCTGGCGATGCCGATGGACGCGCCCGGCGTCACCGTCCGGCCGCTGCGCACCCTCGCGGGCTCCGCGGAGTTCGCCGAGGTGTTCCTCGACGAGGTGCGGGTGCCGGTGGCGAACCGGGTCGGGGAGGAGAACGACGGCTGGCGGGTCACCATGGTGACCCTGTCCTTCGAGCGCGGCACCGCCTTCGCCGGCGAGGTCGTCGCCTGCCGCCGCGCCCTCGCCGAGCTGGCCCGCACCGCGCGGGAGAACGGCCGCTGGGACGACACCGTCCTGCGACGCCGGCTGGGCAGGCTGAACGCGGAGTTCCGCGCCCTGTGGCGGCTCACCCAGTGGAACGTCGCCGAGGCCGAGGCGACCGGTGGCGTCCCCGGCACCGGCGGCTCGGTCTTCAAGCTCCGCTACTCCGAGGCCCGCCAGGAGCTGTACGACACGGCCGCCGCGGTGCTCGGCCCGGACGCGCTGGACCTGTCCCGCGAGTGGACGCGCGACCGGCTGTCGTCGCTGTCGTACACCATCGCCGCCGGCACCTCGCAGATCCAGCGCAACATCGTCGCCGAGCGGATCCTCGGCCTCCCCAAGGAGCGGTGAGGGCCGTGGGCTTCCAACCGACCGAGGACCAGCGGGCCTTGCGCAGGGGGGTCCGGGAACTGCTGGAGGCCCGCTGCGGGCGGGACGAGCCCCGAGCACGGGGGGCGGGGCTCGACCGGGCGCTGTGGCGGGAGCTGGGCCGGGCCGGGTTCTTCTCGCTGCGACTGCCGGAGGCGCAGGGCGGCGCGGGGCTCGGACTGCCCGAGGCCGCGCTGGTCTTCGAGGAGGCCGGGCGGGTGCTGCTGCCCGGTCCGCTCGTGGCCACGCACCTCGCCGCGGGGGCCGTCCCGGGCGCCGCGGACGGGTCCGCGGTCGTCACCCGGGCCGACGGGGGGCTGGTGCCCTGGCTGGAGGAGGCCGACGTGGTGCTCGGGGACGCCTCGGGCGCCGTGCCCGTACGGTCCGTCGACCCGCTCACGCCCCTGCACCGGTTGCCGCCCGGGCCCCCGGGCGAGCCCGAGCCGGCGGCGGTGCTGCTGACGGCCGCCGAGCAGCTGGGCTCGGCCGGGCGCACCCTCGCCACCGCCGTCCGGTACGCGAAGGAGCGCGAGCAGTTCGGCCGGCCCATCGGCGCCTTCCAGGCGGTCAAGCACCTCTGCGCGGGGATGCTGGTACGCACCGAGCTGGCCCGCGCGGCCGTGTACGCGGCCGCCGTGACCGCCGACCCCGTGGAGATCGCGGGGGCCAAGCTCCTCGCCGACGAGGCCGCCGTCCAGGGCGCCCGGGACTGCCTCCAGGTGCACGGAGGCATGGGCTTCACCTGGGAGGCGGAGGTGCATCTGCACCTGAAACGGGCCTGGGTCCGCGCCGAACTGGGGCAGCCGGCCGCGCGGGCGGAGGAGGCGCTGGCGGCCGCCCTCTGAGCGGCCGGGGGCGGGGGGATGCCGGGGAAGTCGGGGAAGCCGGCGGGGGCGGCGGTCCGGCGGCGTCCGGCTGTGGTCCGGCGGCGGTCCGGCTGTGGTCCGACGGTGGTCCGGCGGTGGAGTGTCGGCGGAGTCTCGGCATGGCGGCGGGATGCCGTCGGTCCGGCGGTGGCGCGCTCGCGGTACGGCGGAGTGCCGGCAGGGCGACATGGCGGCGGGATGGCGGGGCGGCGGGAGGGCGCTGCGTCCGCGGGGCGTTGGCCGGAAGTCGGCGGGGAGGGCACCGGGGTGGTCCGGCGGAGAACCGGGCGGCGTGGGAGCGGTCGTCACCCTGCGTCGATATCGGGTTGTGTCCTTCGTGCGGGCCGTGACGGCCCGGAGTCGGGCTTGCCCTCGGGTACCCTCCGTGGGGTGCGAGACGCGTACTGCCCGGGGGCAGTGACCCCGACGCTCCGACCGGAATCGGACAGGTCCGGCCGGGAGGAACGCGCCGCTCGCACAGGGTGTTCGACTGTTCGCAAGGTGCGCCGCACAGTATGCACCACGGGTACTCCTTCGCGCTGGAATATGCCCGAAGCGCTTGTTGCGGTGACTGTACGTCAACCATGCTGTGTCGCAAGGAAATCACGTTCCGTGATGACTGTGAGGCGCGAGGCGATGTGTCCGCCGGTTCGGATGGTGTGAGCGGTGCAGGTGCTTCAGGTTCAGTTGGAGGTCGGGCCGGATCCCGCGGAGGTGGGGCGGGCCAGGAGATGGGCCCGTTCCCGGCTCGCCGGGTCGGGCATAGGGGACGACGAGCCGCTGGCCGAGACGCTGGTGCTGCTCATCTCCGAACTGGTCACCAACGCGGTGGTCCACACCGGCTGTCCGGCCGTACTGCGGATGCTGTTCGGTCCCGGCGCGGCGCAGGCGGGCACGGTGCGGGTCGAGGTGGCCGACAACTGCGCGAGACCACCGCGGCCGCGCCTGGCGGCCGGTGACGACACCGGCGGCCGCGGTCTGGAGCTCGTCGACGGGCTGGCCGACCGCTGGGGCTGGAAGCACGAGGGCGCGGGCAAGAGCATCTGGTGTGAGGTGGACCGCTGTGCGGAGCCCCATCCGCCGCTGCCGTCCCCGGCGGCCCCCACCGCCCCGGTCATCCCCTCGCCCTCCGGGCTGACGCCGGGGGCGTACACCGTCTGACGCCGGGGCCTGTACCGCCTGAGGGCGGAGGCGCGTACACCGTCTGACGGTGGCGACCTTCCGGTGCGGTGCCGGCTCAGAGCACCGCCACGCCTCCGGGCTGACGCCGGGGGCGTACACCGTCTGACGCCGGGGCCTGTACCGCCTGAGGGCGGAGGCGCGTACACCGTCTGACGGTGCCGACCTTCCGGTGCGGTGCCGGCTCAGAGCACCGCCACCGGTGCGACGGGCGCCCCCGTGCCGCCGGTGAACGGCTCGGGGGTGGCCGACAGCAGGAAGGCGTACCGCCGCTCCTCGGCGCAGACCGCGGAGAGTTCCTCCAGGTCCCAGTTCTGGCCCTGCAACATGCCCATCTCCACCAGGTCCAGCGCGTGCACCGGCAGCCAGAGGTCCTCGATCTCGGGCGGGAAGACCTCGAAGGTGAGGGTGTCGTTCGCGACCGCGGCGGTGTCGCGGGCGTGGAACCACTCGGGGGCGCGGACGGAGAGCCCGGGTGAGGGGTGGGCGTAGGTGTGCCGGTCGCCGCCGAGGTACGTCCGGATCTGACCGGTCCTGACGAGCACGACGTCGCCCGGCCGCACCCGGACCCGGCCGAACTCCTCGGCCTCCTCCAGGTCTTCCGGGGTGACGGCGTGGCCGCCGGGCAGGCGGTCCACGCCCCTGGCGCGTGCCACGTCGAGCAGCACCCCTCGCGAGACGAGGGAGCGAACGGTCCCGATGCCGCTGAATCGGGCCCCCTCGTGGGCGGTGATCCCGTCGGCGGGGCGGCCGTTCCAGATCCTGCCGGAGTGGGAGACATGGGTGAGCGCGTCCCAGTGGGTGGCCGCCTGCAACCCCATCGTCACGGCGTCGTCGCTGGTCGCGACCGTACCCGGCCCGAACAGCTCCTGGTTGATCTGCACCATGGTGTGCAGCGGGTTCACCCTCCCCGGGATCATGCCGGTCTGCACGCCGTCCTGCCGCAGCGGCAGGGCGAGCGGTACGCGCCGGCCCGCGCGCACCGTCGCGGCCGCCGCCCGCACCACCTCGCGCGTGATCAGGTTCAGCGTCCCGATCTCGTCGTCGGCGCCCCAGCGGCCCCAGTTGTTCACCCGTTCGGCCATCTCGTGGAACTGCTCGGGCAGCGGCATCGGTGCCTCCCCGGGGCTTGTGCTCATGCGTCGGACGGACCATAGAATCTAACGACCCGTCAGAAAACTGGAAGGGGTCGGACGTGGGGAACTTCCTGGCAGGCAAAGCCGTCGCCGTGACCGGCGCCGGACGCGGTATCGGCCGCGCCGTGGCCCTCGCGTGCGCCGCCGAGGGGGCCGGGGTCGTCGTCAACGACCACGGTGTCTCGGTCGACGGCGCGGAACCGGCCTCGGACGTCGCCCGGGCGGTGGCCGGGGAGATCGAGGCCGCGGGCGGGGAGGCGGTCGCCGTCGCCGACGACATCTCCACGATGGCGGGCGGACAGCGGGTCGTCGACACCGCGCTCGCCCGGTTCGGGCGCCTCGACGGAGCCGTCTGCGTCGCCGGCATCCTGCGCGAGCGCATGCTCTTCAACATGACCGAGGACGAGTGGGACCCCGTCGTCGCCACCCATCTCAAGGGCACGTTCACCGTCTTCCGCGCGGCCTCCGCGGTCATGCGCGGACAGCGGAGCGGCACCCTCATCGGCTTCACCAGCGGCAACCACCAGGGCTCGGTCGCGCAGGCCAACTACGCGGCGGCCAAGGGCGGCGTCATCTCGCTGGTGCGCAGCGCGGCGCTCGGACTGCACAGGTACGGGGTGACCGCCAACGCGGTCGCACCCGTCGCCAGGACCCGCATGTCGGCCAACGTCCCCATGGAGCTGAAGGAGATCGGGGAGCCGGAGGACGTGGCGGCGCTCGTCGTCTACCTGCTGTCCGAGCGGGCCCGCGCGGAGGGCATCACCGGGCAGGTCTACACGATCGCCGGCCCCAAGATCGCGGTCTGGGCCCAGCCCCGTGAACTGCGGGCCGCCTACGCCGACGGGAGCTGGACGCCGGAGCGGATCGCGGACTTCCTGCCGGGGACGGTCGGCACCGACCCGATGCCGATGCTCGCCCGCCTCGACGCCATGGCGAGGGCGGCCGCCTCGGGCGACCGCCCCAACCGCTGACCGGGGGGCAGGCCGTGGACTTCGCCTTCGGACCCGACGACACCGCATTCCGGCACGAGGCCCGCAGCTGGCTGGAGGACCGTCTCACCGGCGCGTTCGCCGGAACCGCCGGGCAGGACCCGCAGGAGCAGGACTCGCAGGAGCAGGACCCGCAGGAGCAGGGCCGGCAGAGCCGGCAGGGCGGACAGGACCGGCAGAGCCGGCAGAGCCGGCAGAGCCGGCAGGGCGGACAGGGCGGACAGGGCTGGGAGAACAGGGGCGGGCAGGACCGGCAGAGCTGGCAGGACCGGCAGGACCGGCAGGAGCAGGGCGAGCCGACCGGGGACGGGCTTACGGCCGCCCCCGATCGGCTCGCCTGGGAGCGGGAACTCGGTTCCGCCGGCTGGATCGGTCTCGGCTGGGACGCGGACCACGGCAACCGCCGCGCCACCCTCACCCAGCAGGTCGTCTGGGCCGAGGAGTACGCCCGCGCCCGCGCCCCCGCACGGCTCGGCCACATCGGCGAGAACCTGCTCGCCCCGACCCTGATCGCCCACGGCGACAAGGAGCAGCAGGCCCGCCATCTGCCGGGCATCGCCCGCGGCGAGGAGTTCTGGTGCCAGGGCTACAGCGAACCCGGCGCCGGCTCCGACCTGGCGTCCATCCGCACCACGGCCGTCGCGGACGGCCACCGCTACCGGGTCACCGGCCAGAAGATCTGGACGTCGCTGGCCCGGGAGGCCCACTGGTGCTTCGTGCTGGCCCGTACCGAACCCGGCTCCACCCGCCACCGGGGACTGTCGTTCCTGCTCGTGCCGATGGACCAGCCGGGCCGGATCGATGTGCGGCCCATCCGCCAGATGTCCGGTACCAGTGACTTCAACGAGGTCTTCCTGGACGGCGCCGAGGCCGTCGGGACGGTCGGCGGCGAGGGGAACGGCTGGCGGGTCGCGATGGGCCTGCTCGCCCTGGAGCGCGGGGTGTCCACGCTCGCCCAGCAGATCGGCTTCGAGGAGGAGCTGGGACGGGTCGTCCGCGCCGCGGCCGCCGGCGGCGCACTCGGCCACGACCCCGTGCTCCGGGACCGGCTGGTCCGGCAGTGGGCCGAACTTCGCATCATGCGCTGGAACGCGCTGCGCACCCTCGGAGCCACCGGCGACCCGGGCGCGCCGAGTGTCGCGAAACTGCTGTGGGGCGGCTGGCACCGGCGGCTCGGCGAGCTGGCCGTGCAGGTGCGGGGCGCGGCCGCCGCGGCCGGCCCGGGCCCCTGGACGCCGTCGTACGAACTGGACGCGCTGCAAAGGCTGTTCCTGTTCACCCGCGCCGACACGATCTACGGCGGCTCGGACGAGATCCAGCGCACCATCATCGCCGAGCGGGTGCTCGGCCTACCCAGGGAGCCGCGGTGAGAGGTGTCGTCTTCGACGGTGAACGGGCCGAGGTCGCCGACGACCTCGGGATACGCGGGCCGGGCCCGGGCGAGGTGCTGGTCCGCGTCATGGCCGCCGGACTGTGCCACAGCGATCTGTCGGTGCTCGACGGCACCATCCCGTTCCCCGTGCCCGTGGTGCTGGGGCACGAGGGCGCGGGCGTCGTCGAGGCCGTCGGCGCGGGTGTCGCCCATGTCGGGCCGGGCGACCGTGTGTCGCTGTCCACGCTCGCCGGCTGCGGGGCCTGCGCGGAGTGCGGCCGCGGGCGCCCGACGATGTGCCCGGCGTCGATCGGCAGGCCGGGGCGGCCCTTCACCCGCGCCGGGAAGCCGGTGCACCAGTTCGCCGCCACCTCGGCGTTCGCGCAGCGCACTCTGGTCCGGGCCGTCCAGGCGGTACGCATCCCCGACCGCGTCCCGTTCCCCTCCGCGGCGCTGATCGGCTGCGGGGTGCTGACCGGGGTCGGGGCCGTGCTCAACCGCGCCCGGGTGGCCCTCGGGGACACCGTCGTGGTCATCGGTGCCGGCGGCGTCGGGCTGAACGTGCTCCAGGGAGCCCGTCTCGCGGGCGCTTCGGCGATCGTCGCCGTCGACACCAACCCGGCCAAGGAGACGACGGCCCGGCTCTTCGGCGCGACGCACTTCCTCACCTCCGCGGACGCGGTACGGGAGGTGCTGCCGCAGGGGGCGCAGCACGTCTTCGAGTGCGTGGGGCGCCCGGGACTGGTGCGCCGCGCGATCGACCTGCTGGACCGCCACGGCCAGGCGGTCCTGCTCGGCGTGCCGGCCCCGGCCGCGGAGGCCACCTTCCTGCCCGCGTCGATGTTCCTGGACAAGGCCGTACTGGGCTGCCGTTACGGCTCCTCCCGTCCGCAGCACGACATCGCGCTGTACGCCCGGCTGTACGAGGAGGGGCGGCTGCTGCTGGACGAACTGGTCACCAGGACGTACCCGGTCGAGGACTTCGCCAAGGCGGCCGATGACGCGGAGCACGGCCGGGTGGCGCGGGCGGTGCTGACGTTCTGACGCGACGAGGCGGGGTGCCGGGTACGGGCGGGGCCAGTACGGGCGGTGCCGGGTACGGACGGTGCCGTATGCGCGGCGCGAGCGGTTCGGCGTGAACGGTCCGGTGTGGCCCGTGCGCGGCGCGAGCGGTTCGGCGTGAACGGGCCGGTGCCCGGGGCGTCGAGCGCGGTCCGGGCCGGCGCGGTCCGGGTGCACGCGGTCCGAATGCGCGTCGTCGGGAGCGTCCGCCGCACCGTCCTGAACAGAGGCCGGTGCCGCTGCCGGTGCCGGTGCCCGTCCGGCGCGTCGGCGCGCCGGGGGAGGAGGTCCGGGGCGCGGTCAGCGCGCGGTCGTCGCCCGGAACGTCCGCCGGTAGACCGTCGGCGCCACGCCCAGTGCCGCTGTCAGGTGCTGGCGCATCGACTGCGCCGTGCCGAACCCCGAGTCGCGGGCCACCCGGTCCATGGGCAGCCCGGTGGACTCCAGCAGCTGCCGCGCCCGCTCCACGCGCTGCCGGGCCAGCCACCGGCCGGGGCTCACCCCCGTCTCCTCCCGGAAGCGGCGCGTGAAGGTCCGTACCGACATGGACTCCCGGTCGGCCAGGTCACGCAGCCGGATCGGTTCGTGGAGGTGTGCCAGCGCCCAGGCCCTGGCCGCCGACGTGGTCGAGGTGTGCGGCTCGGGCACGGGGCGGCGGACGTACGTCTCCCCCGCCGGGGAGGCGGCCCGCCGTCGCCGTCGCGTCCATCGCGCCTGGTTCGTCGTGGCCGTCGCCTTCGTCACGATCACCGGCGCCGCCGCCTTCCGGTCCCTGCCGGGAATGCTGATCGACCCGTTGCACGAGGAGTTCGCGTGGTGATGCTTCAGGGAACGTGAAGGCGGGTCTTGCGCTCTCTGCCGGTTTCCAACCGGTCGGGGTCATTCGGCGGCAAGGCGCCCGTACGGGGCGGCCCCGCAGGTGGGGGTGCCCCGATCCATCACTCCGGTGTGGTCGAGTACCGCTCGATGCTCGCACGGCCTGTCGATCGGTCGAGTAGGCGCAGCTCCCACGGGCCCGTGTTCACGTCGAAGTCCTTGCCGAACCCGACCCATTTGCCCGCCATACGTCGGCCCGTCGGCTCGATCAACAGCTGAATCGCACCGTGGTACCGGGCGCCCTGGTAGTAGCCGTCAGCCGCCGTCTGCTCGGTCCACGTACCGGTGACGACGTTCCGTTCAACGGTGAGATCCAGAGACAATGGGCTGTCCGGGTTGGTCGATGCTCCGAGCAGGCTCTGAGCTGTCAGCCGGTTGCCGTGCTGGACGATCACGACGTGGTGCTTACAGTCGAATGTCTCGTCACGGCTGGACGAGTAGAACTCGTACCGGGACAGCCAGATGCCCGCGTACTCGCTCTGCGGCTCCGGCTCCGGGCTTGTGGCAGCGTCGGTCGTGCCGACTTCCCCAGCCTCCATGTCGTGGCCTCCTGCCCCGTCCGAGTGGACGCGTGTCATCGGGATCGCGAACCCCAGTGACTCGGGGGTGCGGCCGGTGAGCTGCTTCAGTGCCCGCGCGTACAGCGGGCGGCATGTCCTGGTCTCCCCGGACTCCCAGCGTTGCACGAGTCGCTTGGAGGCGTCGTTCGGCTCCCCCAACTCCTCGCCTGCGTCACGTAAGCCCCGGGCGAACTCGTCTTGGCTGAGGTTCATCGACTTGCGTACGGAGGTCAGCACGTCGTTGGGGATTCGCCCACGCTCTGCCGTAGTGGTCATGATCCGAGAGTAGTCACGCCACGCCTTCAATGACACCGGTTTGACGCCTTCGGGGTGACGCCGACATGACGCCCGAGGGACGCCTTGAACGTCGCCGCAATGGTCATGGCCTGTCCGGAACATGGACGTCATGTCCATCCGCATCAGCGCTTATACGGTGAGAGCCGACGGCACTCAGACCAGGCCGCGAACCCTGTATGAGGGTGAGGGCGGGGAACCCCTCGCTACCGGCCTGATGCCGCCGTGCCTGTGCCCCAGGTGCAGTGGTGGGCGACATGACCGGAGCACCACGGACCCCCGATTGCCCGGAGGCAAGCCAGCATGAGCACGGCAGTAGTGATCCGCGACCCGAAGGCGTACGTCACCCCGGACGTGTGGGAGCGGGAGGTGGCCCTCCTGCTCCGCAACCCGGAGAACACGCGCGAACTGGCCGAGGCCAAGTTCGGACAGGCCATCGCCTACCTGGTCACGTGCGGCGAGAACCCGGACCTTCTCATGGGCCCGTCCGAGCAGGTGGACGAGGCGTGGCACTCGTTCATGCTCGACTCGATCCCGTACCACCACTTCACCAGCCGGCACTTCGGCCGGTACATCCACCACGTACCGGAGCTTCCGGGGACGGCGGTCGGGGTTCTGTGCGTGACCGACGACGAGGTGACGCGGGACGGGCATGATCCCAGGAACGGTGGCCCGCTCGTCCTGGAGCAGACGATCAGGGCCATCAAGGCGGCCGGGTTCGAGATCGACCCCGACCTGTGGGGCATGGGGAACGCGGCCGACTGCAACCAGTGCCACGCCGGGTGCCACGACTCGCCCAGGTAGTGGTAAGCAGCATGTGAGTTGGGGCCTGTCCCCGTACGTTGGGGGTGGGCCCCTCATGCTGGAAAGGATCACCGCATGTCATTGGCTGAGTCCTGGGACAGGTACGCGGTCGGGAGCAAGCCGCGCAGGGCCGTGAACGCCAACGGTGAGACGACCTGGCTGAACTGGACTCAGTACGCCGATCATGGGCCGAACGAGAGCGTTCTGGGTCCCGTGGCCGGTCGCCGGGTGCTGGAACTCGGCTCGGGGAGCGGTAGCAACCTCGCGCACCTCGTGACGCTTGGCGCGACGGGTCGAGGTGTGGACATCGCCCCCGCCCGCGAGACGGTCGCGCGGGAGTGCTGGGGCCACTTGCCGGGCCTTGAGTTCCGGACGGCGGAGGCGACGACATTCCTGAGCGAGACAGACGAGACGTTCGATGTCGTGCTCTCGATCTTCGGTGCCGTGTGGTTCGTCGGTCCGGACACCCTGCTCTCGCTGATCCGCTCGCGCATGGCGCCGGGCGGCATCCTGGCCTTCTCGCATTTGCCCCCAGGAAGCCAGGGGCCCAAGGCCGCCGAAGCCGGACTGCGGCACGACCGCACCCCGGATGAGTGGAAGCGCATCCTGACGGGGCACGGCTTCTCTGACGTGCGCGTGTCTCTGATCGAACCGCCGGAGGGCAAGGCTGTGGGCACGATGCTTGTCCGTGCCTTGGCGACCTGACCGCGCGGCTGTGCGCCTGTCTCAGGACACCCCGGCCTTCTGGCAGACGGAGCGAACCGTCATGGCGCTCCACTTCGCGGCTCTGCGCGGGGGCAGGCCCTCTGTGCCGAGCTGCGTGCCGATGGCCCGGTAGCTCATCCCCTCCGCTCTCAGTTCGAGTGTGCGGGCCTGTGCCGCCTGCTCCGTGGGGTTGGGTGCAGCGTCGCGCTCTCGCCCCTCTCCGTCCCCGTGGAAGCCGTAGGCGTACGCCTTGCAAGAGCGACGGCGGTAGGAGTGAGGAGCCGACGGCGAAGGGCAAGCAGGTTGGCGAAGAGCGGCCCCCTGTAGGGGGCCGACAGGGCGAAGACGAAGAGCACAAGCGGCCGGCGAAGGTGGGCCGCGTGAGCGGCCCCCAGCAGGAACACGAAGGGACTGACTCCCTTGGGGGCCTCCGGCCCCCACCTTGTCCTTCGTGGATCTTGGCAAGGCCAAGCAAGAGGACCAGCGTCGACGCTGGTTCGGAGACGCGTACGTGGCTCCCCTGCCGGTGGACTTCGACTACGACGGCTTGACCGACCGGCTCCAGGAAGCGGGGCAAGAGCCGCCCCCTTTCTGATCCGGCATGACGAAGCCCCGGCTTCTGGATGATCAATTCCAAGGGATGCCTGCGGAGGGTTTGAAGCGGGCGTCGGTCGAAGCCGCCGCGAGACGGTCGGGCGGCGGGCTGCCGGCCCTGGCTGTCGAGGTGCGGCTGCTCTGGGGCCGGTGAGTGCCTGGTGCCGGCCGGGACCCGGGCGCGGTGCGTGCGAGCCGCCGCCTGCGGTCGCCTCCGCTCTCCGCTCTCCGCTCTCCGCTCTCCGCACGCCGCACGCCGCACTCCTTACCTCGGCGCAGGGCGGCGATGCATGTGCGCAGCGCCCGCAGCGTCCGCCGGATCTCCACCGGCTCCCGCACACGCTGCTCGCGTAACGCCGTCGGCAGGACGGCGCGCAGGCCGCTCCCGATCCGGTGCGGTGGTGCTCGGCTGCTCGCGCCGCGCCGCGCCGCGCCTACGCCTCGAAGCGCTCGAAGCACTCGAAGCGGCCGAACCGTCCCCGGTGGAACAGCAGCGGGTCGCAGTCCTCCGCGGCGTCCAGCGCCTCCACCCGCCCCACCACGATCAGATGGTCGCCGCCGGTGTGGACCGCGCTGATCGTGCAGTCGATCCAGGCGGGGACGGAGGCGAGCCGGGGGGAGCCGGTCACCGGGGCGGGAGTGTGGGCGACGCCCGCGAACTTGTCGGCGCCGCTCACCGCGAACGCACGGCACAGTGCGTCCTGATGCGTTCCGAGGACGTTGACGCAGAACGCCCCGGCGCGGGCGATGCGCGGCCAGGTCGCCGATGTACGGGCGACCGTGAACACCACCATGGGCGGATCGAGCGACAGCGATGCGAAGGACTGGCAGGCGAAGCCCGCCGGTCCACCGCCCGCCTGGTCCTGGGCCGTGACGACGGTGACCCCGCTCGCGAAGTGCCCCAGCACCCGGCGGAACTCGGCGGGGGCGACCGGTGGTCTCTCGCCCTCCCCGACGGCCCGCAGCGCGGGACGAGGCGGTGCATCGTACGGCGGTCCGGCCGCCGCGGCGGTACCGCCGGTACCGGTGGAGCGGAGGTAGCGGACGGCGGTCGCGGCCATCCCTGCGTGTCCCATCACAGCACCCATTGAAACTGACGATGCGTCAGATGAGAAGCCTCCTCGCCCCACCCTCCGAGGCCTGCGCGCCGCCCGCCGCCTGCGGCCCGCGGCCCTCGGCCCGCCATCTGCGGCCCGCGGCCCTCGGCCCGCCACCTGCGGCCCGCAGCCCTCGGCCCGCCACCTGCGGTCCGCCACCTGCGGCCCGCGGCCCTCGGCCCGCGGGAATCCGCCCGAGCACCGGTGCGGGGCGCGGTCACGACCGGTGGACCGGCCGGGGCGCACTCCGCACCCGGTAGCGTGGCGACCGACCAGCCGACGCCGCGGTTTACGGAGAAGCAACCGTCATGGGCACACCCCTGTTCGTCAAGGTCTGCGGTCTGCGCACGGAGCGGGACGTCGACACCGCCGCCGAGGCCGGTGCCGACGCCATCGGCTTCGTCTTCGCCGAGAGCCCGCGCCGCGTCGGCGCCGGTACCGCGCGCCGGCTCGCCGCCCGGGTGCCCGACGGTGTCCTGACGGTCGGCGTCTTCCGCGACCAGCCGCTATCAGAAGTCCGCGCCCTGCTGGACGAGACCGGCATGCGCGCCGTCCAGCTGCACGGCGGGGAGGACCTCGCGTACTACGACTCCCTGCGTACGGACGGCCGCACCCTGATCCGGGGGGCAGCCGTCAAGGGCGAGGTACCGCGGTACGGCGAGCGCGGCGAGGACATCCTCCTGCTCGACGCGCCCGTGCCCGGCGCGGGCGAGGCCTGGGACCGCACCGGCAAGCGACTCCCGGGCCCCGGGCGGCGCTGGCTGCTCGCCGGCGGACTCGCCCCGCACAACGTCGCGGCGGCGGTGCGTACGGCCCGCCCCTGGGGCGTGGACGTCTCCAGCGGCATCGAGACCAGCCGCGGGGTGAAGGGCCCCGAACTGATCACGGCGTTCGTCGCGGCCGCGCGCGGCGCACGCACGGAGTCCGGGTAGCCGTAGCCGTTTGGCCGGCGGGGCCGGAGGGGCCGGCGGGGCGCAGCGGGCGTGCGGCGGGCGTGCCGCGGGCGTGCCGCGGCTGGGAAAACGGGTCGCGGGGGAGGCCGTCCCCCGGGTTCCATGGCCTGATGGGTTTCACCGACCGTCTGTCGGCCTTCGCGGCCGTGTCGTTCCTGCTGATAGTGATTCCCGGCCCCAGCGTGCTGTTCGTGGTCGGGCGTGCGCTGGCGCAGGGACGCCGTGCGGCGCTGACCACGGTCGTCGGGAACACGCTCGGGGCCTATGTGCTCGTCGCGGGTGTCGCCCTCGGGGTCGGGACCGTCGTGGAGCGGTCCGTTCTCGTGTTCACGGTGCTGAAGCTCGCGGGTGCCGGTTACCTCGTGTACCTCGGCGTCAAGGCGGTACGGCAGCGGAAGTCCCTGCTGTCGGCGGTCGCGGACGGCGGCCCCGGCGGGCAGGGGAGCGCGCGTACGTTGTGGGAGGGCTTCGCGGTCGGGGTGGCGAACCCGAAGACGATCGTGTTCTTCGCCGCCGTACTCCCGCAGTTCGTGGACCGCGGGGCCGGGCACGTCGTGCTGCAGATGCTGCTGCTGGGACTGGTCTTCAACGTCATCGCGCTGGTCTGCGACAGCGTATGGGGTCTGGCCGCGGCGACCGCTCGCGGCTGGTTCGCCCGGTCACCGCGGCGGCTCGGCGCGGTCGGGGGCGTCGGCGGGCTGGCGATGATCGGTCTCGGAGTCGCCGTCGCGGCGACCGGCCGCAAGGACTGAACGGGGCGCGGCGCCGGGAGCGTGCCCGTACTACCCGGAGGTGACTGTTTCGTTCGGAGCGTGCCCGTACTGCCAGGAACATGCTCGTACTGCCAGGAACATGCTCGCACCGCCCGGGGCGTGCTCGTACCGCCCGGAAACGACCGTGTCGTTCGGAGCGTGCCCGTGTCGTTCGGGAGCCGCCCCGAGTGGCGGCATCATCTACCGCCCCCGGTACTCCGGCGTCCGGCGCTCCACGAAGCTCGCCACTCCCTCGTTCGCGTCGCGTGTCGTCATGGCGATCTCCACCGCCGAGGCCTCGGCCGCGAACGCGGAGGCCCGGTCGGTGTCGAGGGACGCGTTCACCAGGTGCTTGGTGAGTGCGAGGGCCCTGGTCGGGCCCTGGGCCAGGCGCTCGGCCCACGCGCGGGCCGTCTTCTCCAGATCGTCCGCCGCCACGACTCGGTTGACGAGCCCCATCCGCTCGGCGTCGGCCGCGGACAGTGCGTCCCCGAAGAACATCAGCTCCTTCGCGCGCTGCGGCCCGACCAGCCGCGGCAGCAGATACGCCCCACCCCCGTCGGGGACGAGCCCGCGCCGTACGAACACCTCGATGAAGCGCGCGGATTCGGAGGCCAGGACCAGGTCGCAGGCGAAGGCCAGATGCGCTCCGATGCCCGCCGCCGTGCCGTTCACCGCGGCGATCACCGGCTTCTCGCAGTCCAGGACGGCGGCGATGAACGGCTGGGCCCCGAGCCGGATCATCCGGGCCACGTCACCGGGGACGCGCTCCCGCCCACCGGCCGCGGACGCATCGGACGTGTGGCTTGCGGAGGTGTGGTCCGCGGACGTGTGGCTTGCGGAGGTGTGGTCCGCGGAGGTGTGGTCCGCGGAGGTGTGGTCCGCGGACGTGTGGCTCGCGGAGGTGTGGCTCGCGGAGGTGTGGTCCGCGGACGTGTGGCTCGCGGAGGTGTGGTCCGCGGACGTGTGGCCCCCGGAGGTGTGGTCCGCGGACGCGGATGCTTCGGGACGCCCGCCGCGCAGATCCGCACCGGCGCAGAAGCCCTCGCCCGTCGCGGTGATCACGACGGCCCTGACGGCCGGATCCGCCGAGGCGTCCGTGAGGAGGGCGATGATCCGCTCGCGCTGTTCCCGGCTGACGGCGTTCATCACCTCGGGCCGGTCGAGCGTGATCCACGAGACCCCGTTCTCCGTGCGGTGCAGTACGCCCCGCGCCGCCCGCCGCTCCTCGTCCGGCGCGGGACGATGGTCCGGCGCGGGACGGTGGTCCGGCCCGGGGTCGGCGACCGCCCGCCGCCCCTCGCTCACCGGCACACCGCCAGCGCGTCCAGCGCCACCGCGCCCTGCCCGCGCGGCAGGACCATCAGGGGGTTGATGTCCAACTCGGCCAGCTCCCCGCCGAGTTCGAGCGCCATCCGCTGGACCCGCAGGACGACCTCGACGAGCGCGTCCACGTCCACCGGCGGCCCGCCCCTGACACCGTCCAGCAGGGCCCGGCCGCGCAGCTCGGCGAGCATGGAGCGGGCCTCCTCCTCTCCGAAGGGCGGTACCCGCACCGCCACGTCGCGCAGCACCTCCACGAGCACTCCGCCGAGCCCGACCGTCACCGTCGGCCCGAACAGCTCGTCCTGCGCGACGCCGACGACCATCTCCACCCCGCGCTCCACCATCTGGCAGACGAGGACGCCGTCGAGGTCCACGCCCTCGTACCGGGCGATGTCGGTCAGTTCGCGGTAGGTGTCGCGGACCTGGCTGGCCGAGGTCAGTCCGATCCGCACGAGGCCCAGCTCCGTCTTGTGCGCGAGCCGCGGCGCGGACGCCTTCATCACCACCGGGTAGCCGACCAGCCCCGCGGCCCGCACCGCGGCGGCCGCGCTGGTCACCAGCTGCTCGCGCGGCACCCGGATGCCGTACGCGCGCAGCAGCTGCTTCGCCGCGTGCTCGCTGAGGCGGTGGCCGGGGCGGAGCAGCGTCTGCGCCTTGCGGAAGGAGGGGGAGAGGGTGCGGGGTGCCTCGTCGAACGGGGAGCGGTAGCCGGTGGTGAAGCGGTGGTGGTCGAGATACGCCCGGACCGCCGTGACGCAGTTGCCGAAGGTGCGGAAGGTGGCCACCCGGGACGAGCCGAGGAGGGTCGTCCGGTACGCCTCCTCCGTCCCGGCGGGCGAACCCCACACCACGCACACCGGCTTGTCGGTCGTCTCGGCGGCGTCGACCAGGTCCTGGGCGAGCCGGTCGCTCATGGGCGGGAAGGGACCGGTGATCGGGCAGACCAGCACGCCGATCGCGGGGTCGGCGAGGATCGCGTCGATGATCTTCCTGCCTCGCCAGTCGCCGACGGGGTGCCCGCCGCTGTCGACGGGGTTGGCCACGTTCAGGTACTCCGGTATCCACTGGTGCAGTTCGGTCCGGCGGGCGGCGGACAGCTCGGGCAGCCGCAGCCCCGCCGCGCTGGCGAGGTCCGCGAAGTGCGCGCCCGTGCCGCCGGAGATCGAGTAGACGGCGACCCCGTCGGCCGTCGGCCTGCGTGCCCGGGCCAGCAGGGCGGCGGTGTCCTGGAGTTCGTCGAGTGCGTCGACGCGGATGACGCCGTACTGGCGCATCGCCGCGTCCACGACCTCGTCGGCGCCGGTGAGCCTGCCAGTGTGCGAGGCGGCGGTCCGGGCTCCGGCCTCGGTGCGGCCGACCTTGACCGCGACGACGGGGACGCGGTTGCGGGCGGCCCGGTCCGCGGCGAGCAGGAACGAGCGGCCGTCCTTGATGCCCTCGATGTAGCAGGCGATGGCGCCGACCTCGGGCCGTCCCGCGAAGTACGCGATGAAGTCCGCGGTCTCCAGGTCGGCCTCGTTGCCCGTGGGCGCCCAGTGGGAGAGGCGTACACCGAGTTCCTGCATGGCGAACACCGGGCGTCCCTGGTGGCCGGACTGGGTGATCAGCGCGATGGCGGGGCCGTCGAGGTCGTCGCGGAACCGCTCGAAGGCGTTGAGGTTGGTGTTCGGGCCGAGCAGCCGCAGCCCGGACCGCTCCACGGCCGTGGCGAGCCGCCGCTGGGCGTCGGCTCCGGCCGGACCGGTCTCGGCGAAGCCGGACGCGAAGGCCACGGCGAACTTCGCCTTCGCCTGGCCGAGTTCCCCGATCACGGGCAGCGGATCGCCGACGAGCAGCACGGCGAGATCCACGGGCTCGGGCAGTGCCGTGACGGACGGCACACAGGGCAGTCCGAAGACGGCGGTACGCGTCGGATGGACCGGGTGCAGTCTCGCCCCGACCCGCTCGGCCCAGGCGATCAGCTGCCGGGTGATCCCGGTACCGGGCCGGCCGTCGCTGTCGGATGCGCCCACGACGGCGACCGCCTCGGGGCGGAAGAAGCGGTCGAGATCGGGTACGGGCGCGTACAGCGGGCGGCCGCTGACGTCGAGGTCGCCCTCGGCGGCGGTGGAGCCGTGGACGGCCGCGCCGGTCTGCTGCCCGCAGGCCACCACCCGGGCGCGGAGGTCGGTGGTCAAGGTGCCGTGGGTTGATCCAAGCATCGTTCCGCCCGCTCCCTGCTCGTCGGCGAAGTTACTGACGCATAATCAGATTACAGAACTGACGGCATGTCAGGAACTGTCCGGACGTGGGAAAAGGCGATGACGCGCGGCCGGATCGGATGCGCGGGGATGCCTGCCCGGAGCGCCCGGGGTGGAACCGGCTCCGGGGAGGACCTGGCGCAGGATGGCCGGAAGCGGGGGAGTGGTCGGCCGGAACACCGACGGTGGCGGGCCCCCCGGCGGGGCCCTCGGCGGGGCCGGTGCGGTCCTGGGGGCGGGGGGCGCGGTCCTGCGGGCGGTCCCCGGGCGGGAGGGTGCGCGTGCCCCGGCGCGGGTCCCGGTGCGGGTCCCCGGGCGGGCGGTGGCGCGGGCAGGCCCCCCGGTCCTGCGGTCAGGAGCAGGGGCAGGGGCAGGGTCAGGGTCAGGGCCAGGGCCAGGGACCGGCCCTTGCCCGGATGGCCGTGGGCCCGGCGCTCAGGCGCACCGACGCACAGGCGCACAGGCGCACGGGCGCACAGGCGCACAGGCGCACGGGCGCACAGGCGCACAGGCGCACGGGTGGGCTGGCGCACCGATGCTCAGGCGCACGGGTGGGCTGGCGCACCGATGCTCAGGCGCACGGGTGGGCTGGCGCCCGGGTGGGCATGGACCCGTGTCGCCCCCTGCCCGGAGGTCGCGGGGGAGGCCGTCAGTCGCTCGTCCCGTGAACGCCGGGGCCTTCCCGGTGAGGCGCCTAGACTGGCGCGAGCGCGGTGGTGACGATCGGGCGGAACGGGAGATGGCTGTGGCAGCAGACCGCGAGGGCTTCGACGACCCGTCCGCCGAGGTGCTGGCAGAGGCTGCCGCCGCCTTCGGGCTGCTCGCGTCGTCGGCCCGGCTGCACATCATGTGGGCCCTGTCCCAGGGCGAGAGCGACGTGACCGGTCTCGCGGAACGCGTCGGCGGGGCGCTGCCGGCCGTCAGCCAGCACCTCACCAAGCTCAAGCTGGCCGGACTGGTGCGCGCCCGCCGCGAGGGCCGTCGCCAGGTGTACGTCGTCGACGACCCCGACATCGTCACCGTCGTCCGGCTGATGGTGGGGCAACTCGCCGCACGCGCCGGAGAGGCTCCCGCACGCGCCGGAGAGGCTCCCGCACGCGCCGGAGAGGCTTCCGCACCGGTGGCCCGGCTGCACCGGACCGGCGCCTGAGCGGCGTGCGGCCCATGCCCGAGAAGGCCCCGGCATCCTCTCCGCACGCCCCGCCCTCCGGCGCCGGGGGCGGGGGCGGGGAGTCGGGTACGCCGACCGTCCTCCAGGTGCTGCGGCGGCTCGACTGCGGTACGCGCGGCCTGACCGAGGCGGAGGCCGAGGAGCGCCTGAACCGCTACGGGCCGAACACGGTGCCGGCCCACCGGGGACCGTCCTGGCCGCGGCTCTTCGCCCGCGGCCTGCGCGACCCCTTCACCACCGTCCTGCTGTGCGTGGGCCTGGTCTCGGCGGTCGTCGCCTCCTGGGGGACCGCCTGCGTGGTGCTCGTCCTGGTCGGCGTCAGCGGTGCGCTGCGCGCGCACGGGGAGTGCCGGACCGACCGGTCCCTGGCGACGCTGCGCGCCCTCGTCGTCAGCACGGCCACGGTGCTGCGCCGCGCCGACGAGGAGTCCGCGCCGGTGGAGCGCGAGGTCCCGGTGGACGAACTGGTGCCCGGCGATGTGATCCGCCTGGGCCCCGGCGACCCGGTGCCGGCCGATGTGCGCCTGCTGAGGTCGCACGGCCTGCATGTGCACCAGGCGGAACTCACCGGTGAATCCGCCCCGGTCCCGAAGGACGCCGCCGATCTCACGCGCCCGCGGGGCGGCGGCGCGTCCGGCCGGCCGCAGCCGCACCCCCGGGGCGCCGGCCCCTTCGGCCGGCCGCAGCTGTGCTTCAAGGGCAGCGGTGTCGCGTCGGGCAGCGGCACCGCCGTCGTCGTCGAGACCGGGGAGCGCACCCGGTTCGCCGCCGCGCGCGCCCTGGCCGCCGCCCGGCGCCGGCCGAGCGCCTTCGACACCTGTGTGAACGGCGTCTCCTGGGCCCTGGTCCGCTCCCTGCTGCTCGTGCCGCTGCTGGTGCTGCTCGCCGACGCGGCACTGCGCGGGCCCGGAGGTCCGGCGACACTGCCGTTCGCGGTCGCGGTGGCCGTGGCAGTGGTCCCGGAGATGCTCCCGGTCGTCGTCACCACCTGTCTGGCGCGGGGTGCCTCGGTGCTGGCGCGTACCCGGGGGGTGCTCGTACGGCGGCTGCCGGCACTGCACGACCTCGGCGCCGTGGACGTGCTGTGCATGGACAAGACCGGCACCCTCACCCAGGACCGGCCCATCGTCGACCGCGCCCTGGACGCGGAGGGCCGCCCCGACCCGGAGGTGCTGCACTGGGCCGCGGTGAACGCCTGGTGGACCCTCCAACTCGCCGACCTGCCCGCACCTGACGCCCTCGACGAGGCGGTCCTGGACGCGGCGGGCCCGGGTGGGGTGTACGAGGGCGGGGCGGTGTTCGACCGCGATCCGGCGGTGTACGAGGGCGGGGCGGTGTTCGACCGCGATCCGGCGGTGTACGAGGGCGGGGCGGTGTTCGACCGCGATCCGGGGGTGTACGCGGGCGGGGCGGTGTTCGACCGCGATCCGGCGGTGTACGAGGGCGGGGCGGTGTTCGACCGCGATCCGGCGGTGTACGAGGGCGGGGCGGTGTTCGACCGCGATCCGGCGGTGTACGCGGACGGGACGGTGTTCGACCGCGATCCGGCGGTGTACGCGGACGGGACGGTGTTCGACCCCGTCCCGGCGGTGTTCGACCGCGACCCCGCGGCGTACGAAGGAGTCGCGGCGCAGCCGTTCGACCCGGTACGGCGTCTGGCCGTCGCCGTCGTCCGCACCCCGGGCCGGATCGGCACGCACACGGTGGTCGTCAAGGGCGCCGCGGAGACGGTGCTGGAACGCTGCGCGACCAGCGAGCAGGAGCGCGAACGGCTGCTCGCGCTCGGCGCACGCCAGGCGGAGCGGGGCCTGCGCGTGCTCGCGGTGGCTACCGCGCAGCGACCCGCCCGCCTGCCCGGGGCGTCCGCTTCCCGCGACGCGCGCGGCCTGACCTTCCGCGGTTTCGTCACCCTGCGGGACGCCGTGGCCCCCACCGCCGCCGGTGCCCTGGCGGCACTCGCCGACCGGGGCGTCGCCGTCAAGGTCCTCACCGGCGACCACCCGGGCACGGCGGTGCGCGCCTGCCGGGAGCTGGGAATCCAGGTGGACGCGGACGGAGTGCTCACCGCCGGTCAGGTGGACGGGCTCGGCGACCGCGAACTCGCCGAGACGGCCGCGCGCACCACCGTCTTCGCCAGATGCGCCCCCGAGCACAAGGCGCGGATCGCCGCCGCCCTGCGGGACGGCGGGCACACCGTCGGCTTCCTCGGCGACGGCGTCAACGACCTGCCGGCGCTGCGCGCGGCCGATGTCGGGATCTCCCCGCGCGACGCCGTCCCCGTCGTCCGGGAGACGGCGGACGTGGTGCTCGCCGACCGGGACCTGGGTCTCCTCGGCCACGCCGTGGACGCGGGGCGGCGCTCCAGCGGCAACGTCACCACGTATCTGCGCGTCAGCCTCTCCGCGAACCTCGGCAACGCGGTCGCGGTGCTCGTGGTGGGCCTGCTCACCTCCTTCCCGCCCATGCTCCCGGCCCTGGTGCTGGTGCAGAACCTCTGCTTCGACGCGGCCCAGATCTCCTTCGCGGGCGACCGTCCGCACCCTGCGGTACTGCGCCGCCCCGCCGCACTGGACACACGCGCACTGCTGCGGTTCGTCACGGGCTTCGGCGCCCTCAACGCGGCGGCCGACCTCGCCACCCTCGCCGTTCTCGCGCTCGCGCCGCACGGCCCGGGCGGCACCGCCGCCCTCCACTCCGGCTGGTTCACCGAGAACCTGCTGACGCAGGCACTGGTGATGGTGCTCCTGCGCACGGGCCACCGCGCCGCCCGCGCCCGTATGCCCGCTCGCGCCCCCCTGCCCGCTCGCGCCCGCCTGCTCGCCCCGGTCGGTCTGCCCGGCCCGGTCGGCTGGGCGGCGGCCGCCCTGGCCGCGACCGGGGTGGTGCTGCCGCTCTCCCCGCTCGGGCCGCCGCTCGGCCTGACGGCGCTGCCGGTCCACTGCTACCTGCTGCTCGGCGCGGTTCTCGCCGGGTACGCGGCCGTGCTGAGTGTCCTGCGGGGCCGCGGCACGGCGGGGCCGCCGCACGACCGCGCGGGCGGGGGGAGCCGCGTGAGGGCCCGGGCGGGGGAAGCGCAGGAGACGCCGGCGGGGGAATCCGTGTGAGGTGCTCCGTGTGCGGTGCCGGCCCGACCGGCACGGCTCACCCGTAGGAGAGCCCCGAGCACAGGTCGTCGTCGGCTGAGCGGGAGCCGTCCACCACATCCTTCGGGAGCGGGGACCGCGAGGCGCCCGTGTCCGGCCGGGCCTTCCCGGCGGAGGGGGAGGGGCTGCCGCTGCGGACGTCACCGCCGTCTATGGCCCGGTCGTCCCCGATGGCGCGCCACAGGGCGTCGGCGTCCGGCTGGACGAGGGCGACGCGCTCCCCCTCGTACCGCCAGGGGACGGTCACGAAGCGGATGTCGGACAGGCCGACGTCCTTCAGCGACATCGCGAACGCGACCAGCTTGTCCGGGGATCCGAGCCCCGGGTCGACGGTCATCGACTTCGTCGCCGCCTCCGCGAGCGGCAGGAGCCTGGACGGGGTCAGCCCCTCGCTCTTCACCCGCCGGACCAGGCTTGCCGCGAACGCCTGCTGCCGCCTGATGCGGCCGATGTCCGAGCCGTCGCCCATGCCGTGCCGGACGCGCACGTAGTCCAGTGCCCTGCGGCCGGAGACGGTCTGCTCCCCCTTGTGCAGCAGCATCTCGCCGCGGGTGGCGCGGGTGGGGTCGAGGTCCTTCTCGTAGACGTCGCGGGGCAGGCACACCGGCACCCCTCCCACGACGTCGGTGAGCGTCGCGAAGCCCTTGAAGTCGACGACGATGGTGTGGTCGACGCGCAGCCCGGTCAGCTTCTCCACCGTGTTCTGTGTGCAGGCGGGGTTGCCCTCGGACGTCTGACCCACCGAGTAGGCCTCGTTGAACATGACGTTTCTGCGGGTGCCGGTCCACGTGCCGTCCGGGAGCCGGCAGGGCGGGATGTCGACCAGAGTATCGCGGGGGATCGACACGGCCACGGCGTGCCGGTGGTCGGCGTAGACGTGGAGCAGGATCGCGGTGTCGGAGCGGCCCGCGTCGTCCTTGGCGCCCCCGCCGAGCGCCGCATTGCCCGAGACGCGTGCGTCGGAGCCGATGACCAGGACGTTCATCGCCTCGGATGGGCCCTGCTCGGGGCGGTGGTGGGCGATGCCGTCCGCGCCGAAGGTGTCGATGTCGCCGTCCAGCCTGAGGTACACCCAGCCGGCGGCGGCGAGGACCAGGGCGAGCACGGCGGCCGGGACGGCCAGCAGCGCCCTGGCGCGCCGGCGGTCGTGCCCTCGGGTGCGGCCGTGCCTCCTCGGCCCTGCCTTCCGGTGGCGCGGGTTCTTCCGGCGGCCGGTCGTCCGGCCGGTCGTCCGGCCGCTCGTCGTCGGGCGCGTGCGCGTCTGGCTGCGACTCATGTCTGAGAGGACGACCGATCGCCTCGATTGGTTGTACGGTTGCGCAATATGGCAATAATCATGGCGGGTGTGATCCCCAGTCCCCCGCCGTCCCGCATGGAGAGGAAGTGGGCGCATGTTCCGCAACGCGCTGGAGCCCTGGCATCTGGTGATCCTGGTGGCCGTCGCCTTCGCGCTGTTCGGCGCCAAGCGGCTGCCGGACACCGCACGCGCCCTGGGCAAGTCCCTGCGGATCCTCAAGAGCGAGGCCCGGGCGATGAAGGACGACGGCGCCGGGCCGCCCCGGTCGCCGGAGCCGGGCACGGTACCCCGGCTCTCCGCTCCGGACGGCGGCGGCGACGACGTCGCCGCCGCGCCTGGCGGTCCGGCCCCGGTGGGGCAAAACGCCGGGGAGAAGGGCGTCGGGGGGAAGGGTGTCGGGGGGAGGGGGTTCCGGGAGGGCGCCCGCTGAGCCGCGCCCGGTGCGTGCGCCGCGCCCCGCGAGGCGCACGGGTGGCGCGCCTGGCCGGGTGGTGGCGATTCGGGCACTTCCGAGGCCGGGTGCCGGGTGGCGGGTGGCGTCAGATCAGGTGGCGTCCGGGTCGAACGGCGGCGCATTCGGCGCTTCTGCGGGGCGGCCCCTCGCCGGGAGGTTGTCGTGTGCCGGAGGCCGGGCCGCCGCGGCGCCGCCCACCGCCTCGCGTGCGGCGGCCGCGGCCCGGGCCGCATCCGGCCTCGGGTCGAGGGCGGTACGGATCTCGCCGAGCCCCAGGGGGTCGGGGTCGCCGGCCTGCATGTGCCGGTGCAGCAGCGTCCTCGGGTGCATGTCCCCGAACTCGAAGTCCGCGAACTCCGGACCCCACTCGGACCGGATCTGCTCCTGAGTGCGGCCGGAGAACTCCCGTACCGCGCGGAGGAGCGCCATTCCGTCCCGGACCGCTCCCGGGAGCTTCTCCGGGCCCAACAGGAGGAAGGCGAGGGTGGCCAGAACGGCCAGCTTCAGCGGACTCAGATCGGCGAGCACCCGTCACCCCTCACGTCCGGCCTGCTCCGCCGGAGCCCTCGACGCCGGCACCTCGGGCCGGCGCTCCATGTATGCATTATTGCGCAAGTATCGAAAGTGTATCGGGTGCCGTCCAGGGTCATCGGGTGCCGTCGGGTGCCGTCGAGGGTCAACGGGTGTTGCCGACGGTCACGGGTGTTGCCGACGGTCACGGGCGCCGCAGGGGGTCACCGGGGGTTGTCGCCGGTGGCGCACCAGGCCGGTTCGAGGCAGTCGAGGAGGTCGCGGTAGGCCGCCGTCGCCTGATCCCAGCGGTCGTTGGTGAGCGGCGCCAGCTGGAGGCCGAAGACGGCGCCGACCAGCAGGGTGGCGTGACTCCGGGCGCGGTCCTCCGGCATGCCGGTGCCCAGCAGTATCGAGGTGAGCAGGTCCGTCCACTGGGTGACGACGTCGTGCAGGACCGGCCCGTACCGCTCGGGGTGGAGCAGGCTGTCGACCATCACCTCGATGTGCAGGGGGAAGGACGCCCGGACGTCGGGGGCGGTGAAGAGCCGCCACACCTCTTCCATCAGGCGCCGCATGTCGGCGGCGTCGCCCGGCGGGCCTGCGGCGTCCAGCCGGTCGCGTACACGCAGCAGGGGACGCCGGTCGTCCATGGCCAGGACCTCCGCGATCAGGCGCTCCTTGGTGCCGAAGTAGTAGAGCAGCATGCGGTCGCTCGTCCCCAGTTCGGCGGCGAGGGGGCGCAGGGACAGCCCGGACAGGCCGTTGCGGATGACGTAGTCGTGTACCCGTTCGAGCAGTCGCCGGCGTTTGGCCGGGTCGGGAGGGCGCGGCATGGGGGCTCCTCGGGTTGGAGGCGCGCGGTGACCCGGAGAGCCGCACGTCCGTCCGGAATTTCCCTTTTCCGTCACTTTAATGTAGTGCGCGCTACAGTTGACTGAGAAGCGCGGCCGTGCAGTGCGCTCCCCACTCGTTCGCTCGATACTCGTTCGCTCGATTCCCGTGGTGCGCCGAGTGCCGCCGGCCGTAGGGAAAGGACTGGTCCCCGTGGTCTCTCGCGCCATCGGCTGCCCGGCGAAGTCCCGTACGGGACTTCGTGCACGGCTGTGCCGTCGTCGAACCGTGTGGGGTCCGCGGCAAGATGCTCCGGCGGCCTGCGACGGCAGTCGAGCGAACCCCGCCCTGTCCTTCGGTGCCCGTCAGGCGGCGCTCTGGTCCCGTATGACGCTGCCCCTGCGGCCGCTGGAATCCCCCCGTGCGCGGGCCACCGAGCGGGAGACGTCCTGGCCCCTGCGGCGGGAGCCCGCCTCGGTCCGCCGGGCCCGGCACCTGGCGGTCGCACAGCTCGGTCTCTGGGGGCTGCGGGAGCCGCCTGACCTGGAGGAGACCGTCGTGCTCCTGGTCAGCGAACTGGTCACCAACTCGGTGCGCCATACACGCGGTCCCCTGCGGCTCAATCTGCGGGTCCGCGACGGCCGCCTCTGCTGCGAGGTGGAGGACACCAACAGCGACGGCCCGGCGGGCGACCCGGCGGGCGACCCGGCGGGCCGCGCGGCCGGGCACGGGGGCGACAGCTGGGCCGAAGGAGGCCGGGGCATCGGCATCCTCGACGCCCTCGCCGACGTATGGGGCAGCTTCCGCACCGCCACCGGCAAGACGACATGGTTCGAAGTCGAGGCGAACGCGCCGGCGGTCGCCTGACATCCGGGCAGACGCCCGGCCGGCCGGCGCCTGAGGCCTGCGCCCCCGGAAGGCATCCGTTCGTCCGTATCCCCGTCCGCCTGTCCGCTCGTCCGCCCGACGTCCGCCCGTCCGCCTGTCCGTCCGCCCGCGTGGTGGGCGTCCCCCGCCCGGCCGTCCGGCGCGGCCGCCTGTCCGGCGCGGCCGCCTGTCCGGCGCCCGCCTGTCCGGCGCCCGCCTGTCCGGCGCCCGCCTGCCCGGCGCCCGGTCACCGGGGCTGCCCGGGCCCGGCGCCCGGTCACCGGGTCCGCGCCGGCGTCACCTCGACAGCGCTTTCGCGATCTTCCTTGCGTCCAGGGCCATTTCGCGGAGCATCCCGCTGATCGGGTTGGTGAAGCCGGTGAAGTAGAGGCCCGGGGCCTCGCGCGGGGTCCGTCCACCGTGGACGGCCGGCCGGCCGCGCTCGTCCAGCACGCCGAGATGCCCCACGAGCGGCTCCAGCGCGCGGCGGTATCCGGTGGCCGCTATGACCGCGTCCGGGGATATTCGGGAGCCGTCCGCCAGGACCACCTTGGCGTCGTTGAACGACTCGACGGCGGCGACCGGCTCCACCCTCCCCGTGCGGACCGCGTCGATCAGGCCCACGTCCTGCACCGGGATGGCGCCCTGCCGGACCCGTGTGTAGAGCCCCGCCTCGGGGCGCGGCAGTCCCCGGGCCGACAGGTCGGGTACGGCGATCCGGGCCAGCAGCCGGCCGGCGACGTCCACCAGCGGCACGGGCAGTCGACGGACGAGTATCCCCGTGCGCTGCGCGGGCCAGCCCGCGGTCGAGCGGCGGACGATGTGCGGGGCGGTCCGCACGGCCAGGCGCACCCGGGAGGCTCCCGCCCCGGCCAGGTCCGCCGCTATCTCCGCGCCGGTGTTTCCGGCCCCGACGACCAGCACGTCCCTGCCCTCGTACGGAGCGGGGTTGCGGTACGCGGAGGCGTGCAGCAGTTCGCCCGTGTACGCCTCGCGCCCGGGCCAGTCCGGCATGCGGGGGGTGTGGTTGAAGCCGGTGGCCACGACGACGGCCCGCCCGGTCAGCCGGCGGCCGCCGGTCGCGTGGAGCACCCAGTCGGAGCCGTCGGGCTCGATCCTGGACACCTCCACGCCCGTCACCAGATCCAGCTCGTGGAACTCGGCGTACTTCTCCAGGTATCCGACCACGTCGTCGCGGGCGACCCACCTGCCGAACCGGCGCGGCATCGGCAGCCCCGGCAGCCCGGACAGCCGGCGGGTGGTGTGCAGGTGCAACCGGTCGTAGTGCCCGCGCCAGGAGGCGCCGACGGAATCGGACTTCTCCAGGACGACCGCCCGCACGCCCCGTTCCCGGAGGGCGGCGGCGACGGCGAGGCCGCCTGGTCCGGCGCCGATGACGTACACCGGGCGGTCGTTCGTGTGGTCGAGGGCTTTGAGGTCGGGCATGGATGCTGACTGTAGTGGCGCGCGGTTGCGAAACGGTCACGGCGGGCTACCTCTTGCGCGCAGGGGCCGCTTCCGGTGAACTGACGTACCGTCAGAAACGGTTGGGAGGGGTACCGGGCATGCAGACCTTCTGGCTCACCGGCGCCGAGTGGCTCGCCGTCCTCCGTATCGGACTCGGACTGTGGTGGCTGGAGAGCTGGCGCCACAAGGACAGGAAGGGCTGGTTCGAACGCGGCACCGGCATCGCCTGGGCCGCCGGTGTCGCCGCGAAGCACCGCTGGACGGCGGTCAGGTCCGGCTTCGAGCGGGTCGTGGCCCCGCGCCCCAGGGCGATGGCGTATGTCGTCGTCTACGCCGAACTCGCCCTCGGCCTCGGCCTGGTCACCGGGTTCCTCACCCCCGTCGCGCTCGTCGGCGGCCTCCTCCTCAACCTGCTCTACCTCGTCCTGATGATCCACGACTGGGCCGAGCAGGGCCAGAACGCGATGATGGCCCTGATCTCGCTGGTCGCCCTGTTCGCCGTGTCCTGGCAGACATGGTCTCTGGACGGTGCGTTGGGGCTCTTCCTGTGAGCGGGCGGGGGGACGGCCGCGACGCTCCCGGCGGGACGGCCGCGACCTCCGGCGGGACGGCCATTCCGCCCGGCGGGACGGCCGCCACGCTCGGCCGGACCGTTTCCCCGGCGCCCCCTGCCCTGACCCCGGCGCCCCCCGCCCGGACCGCGTCCCCGGCGCCGAGCGACCGGACCTCGGCGAGCACGGGCCGGACGGGTCGGACGGGCCGGACCGCCGCGACCCCCGACATCGACGACTTCACCCGCCCCTGGTGGGACGCCGCCGCCGAGGGCCGTCTGCTGATCCGCCGCTGCGCCGCATGCCGACGCGCCCACCACTACCCGCGCGAGTTCTGCCCGTACTGCTGGAGCGAGCAGGTCCGCTGGGAGCGGGCGAGCGGCCGGGCGACCCTCTACACCTGGTCCGTCGTCCACCGCAACGACCTCCCGCCCTTCGGCGTCCGTACCCCCTACACCGCCGCCGTGGTCGATCTCGCCGAGGGCCCGCGGATGATGACCGAGATCGTCGAGTGCGCGGAGGAGGACCTGCGGATCGGGATGGGGCTGGAGGTGGCGTTCCGGGAGGAGGGCGGGGGAGTGGTGGTCCCGGTGTTCCGGCCGGTGCCGGAGGCAGGCCCTCCGGCCCGGCCGTCCGGCGCGTGACGAGGGCGGGGAGCGCGAACCCCGCTCACCCGCCCTCGTTCTGCGCCGTGATCCCTCGGCTCAGCCGTCCGGCGGCAGGCACAACTGGGCGGTGACCACCGCGAACAGCAGCGCCGGGTCCACGAACTCGCCGACGCCCGGCGGCCCCGCGCGCCACGACAGCGGGTAGGTGTTGCCGTCGGCGGCCGGAACGCCGACGTACTGGTCCCGGGCGCACGGGCCGAAGCAGGCGGCACCGGGCGGCCAGGGGTGCTCCTTGCTGCTGCCGGGCGGGGCGAGGAAGTACGTCCATCGCCCTCGCCGCAACTCCCCTACGACGGGGCCGGGATGCGCACAGGTGGCCCGGACGAGGTGGTGCAGCACCGCCTCACCGCGGACCCCGCGGACGCGTACGGCGTCGAAATGGACCCCCGCGAGGCGCAGTCGCACCCCGGACGCCGGAACCCGATCGGGGAGTTTCTCGCTGGTCATGCCACCGAGGATCGCCCCGGTTGCGTAGCGTGACCAGAGGGACACGGTCCACATCAGGTGGATGTGGGAAGGGCGGTGGGGCGGTGGGGCGGTGGGGCGGTGGGATCGGCGGGAGCGGGCAGGGAGCCTTCGCCCGCGCGCAGGCACGTGGGCGAACTGGTCAAGCTGTTCCGGGGCCTCGCGGACCTGACGCAGCGGGACCTGGCGGAACGGCTGCCGATGTCGGAGTCGCTGGTGGGCGCGTACGAGCGGGCCGAGCGGATCCCGACGACGGCGTTCCTGGTGGAGGCGTACGCGGCACTCGGCGCGAAGAAGTGGTCCAGCGAGACCGTCTACGCCATCACCGATCTACCCGCCGAACAGGCGAGTGCCGCCGAGATCGCTTCATGGGCTCGCGGGCATGGACGGTGGAGAACACCGTCCACTGGTGTCGGGATGTGACCTTCAGCGAGGACAAATCCCAGGTCAGGACCCGCACCACGCCCTCAGCCCTCGCCGCCGTCCGCGACCTGATCGGAGGCGCGCTCAAGCTTGCCGGGTACGCCAACACCGCCGCCGGCCGCCGGGCCTACACCGAACGCACCCTCGTCCTCGACTTCTACGGCATCACATGACCAAACCGGACGACCCGGGCAAACGCCGGGGCCCTGCCCGGTTCGGTGATCGTGATTGCCTTCATAACCTCACGCTACCCACGACGAAGGCCCCGCCCATGCGCCATGGGGGCTGACACACGGACGGAGCCGCTGAGGGGCGTTCAGACGGCTTTTCGGTACTCCGCCCAACGTCGGGCAGCGTCATGGACAGTGGCCGTCCACGGGTCCGGGTCGGCACCCGCGACTTCTTCCCACAGATTTGCGGTCGCCAGCGAGAAAGCCGTCACGGCTTCCGGTGCTGCCGTCTGCCACGCGGGAACACGTGCCGCCCATGCTTCGGCCGACTGGGGCTCTTGCTTGCCTGCCGCCATGAGCCACACCGTCCAGTGGGCAGCGTCCAGCCATGCGGCACCGCGTGTTGCCCAAGCCCAGTCAACGAGAAAGGCTGAGCCGTCCACCATGACGTTCTCGTTGTTCAGGTCTGTGTGAAGCAGGGAGTTGCCCGCGAAGTGCGTCACGTCGGACGGCTTGGCCACGTACCCCTCAAGGCGTTGTTCTGCCTGCCGCAACTCGATTTCGGGGCAGGGGACTTCTCCCAGTCGGCAAAGAAGATCGGCCACTTTGGGGAGGTCCGGCGAACCTGACGAGTAGTCGGCGTGGTGGCCGTCCAGTACCTCAAACCCCAGGAGCACCCATCCGGCGTCTTCCACCTGCCAGAGAAGCGCGGGCGCGATTCCTCGGAGGAATGGGTTTACTTCGGCTTCCCGGCGCTGAGTGCAACCCCGAACCGCTCGCCGCTCAGCTTCGCCGTCGCCTCACCCCGGGGCGGAGATCTTCTTCTCGCCCAGTACCGCGCGGACGACGTCCATGTCGCGGGCGGTGTTGCGGGTGGTGAACTGCAACAGGGCGTCACCGCCCTTGGCGCGGCACTTCTCGGCGACCGTGCGGGCCCACTTCACGTCCTTGTCGAACGTCGCCGCCCCGTACGGCCGTTCCCAGTTCCGCTCGCTGTTCTTCAGTCCGCAGCTGACGGGGGAACTCCGGCCCACGCCCCGCGGGTCGAACCCGATGAGGTCGTACCGCTTCTTCACGGAAGCGGGCAGTTCACTCGTCATGAGCAGCGGCATGTCAAGGCCCTCCCCGCCGGGGCCGCCGGGGTTGAGGAGCAGCACTCCGCGCCGCTCCTTGGCGCTGGTCGCCTTCATCCGCGACACCGCGATGTCGATCTTCTTTCCGCCGGGCCGTGCGTAGTCGAGCGGCACCTTGACCGTCGCGCACTGGAAGCCCGCCGGAGTCCTGGCGCCGCAGCGCTTCCAGCGCGGCTTCTGCTGCGTGTACCGCTTCAGAGGGTCCGCCGCGGCGGGCACCCTGGGCGTCGAGGCGGCCGAGGCGGCCGAGGCGGTTGCGGGGGTGAACGCGGGGACGAGGGCCGCGACGGCGCTGACGGCCAGAACAGGGGCTATGCGTCTGCTTCGCACAATGATGCAGGTCCTTGGAAAAGAGGTGGTCGATTCCCATCCACCTTTCCGGAGACCGCAGTTCGGCGAATCCACCGCCGGGCCCGAGGGTGGTCAGACCGCAGGATGAGCGGGCCTCGCTGCGAATGGTCCCCCGGGCTGAGAACCGGGGCCGCCGATGCGCCGCCGAGGTTGACAGGGCGGGGTGACAGCGTCGCGGCGGCTCCATCCCCGATCCGGTCTCGGCGATCTGCGTTGTGGTCGCGGTCGCGGACGGTGCCGCATTCGCCGCACGTCCACTCCCGGACGTACAGGGGCTTGGGACCGTCCCGGAATCCACAGGCCGGGCAGGTCTGAGAGGACGGGAAAGCGAGGTCCGCCTCGGCGAGGGTGCGGCCGTGCGGAGCCGTTCCCCGAGAGGGACGTGCGGGGTCCGCCGCCCGACCCGGCGCGACATCCGCCTGGACCACGTCGACCGCACCCGGGCCCTCCACCGCGAGGAGCTCCGCCGCCTGAAGAACGAGGCGTTCGCCCACACCGACCATCCGCACGCGCTCCAAGCACTCCAGGCGCTCCCCACGCATTCCAAGCACTCCAAGCACTTCAGGAACTCCAAGTTGTGCGTTGGGGAGGGGACACGGGCACGGGCAAGCCGACGATCGAACAGATGCACCCGGTCACGAGCCTCCCCAAGTGGATTCTATTTGACCGGAATGATGTCTACATGCAACTTCGGTTTGGCCATTACGGCATCAGCGCACACATGGAAAAGCAAGTGATATCTGTATTCGCCGCCATCGGCGGGAATGCCCTTGTGCTGGGCCATGGTCTTGGGGTCGGATTCCCAGGGGTCAATCGACCTTGTCCCGCGGGTGAAGGACACTGTTCCCGCCGACCGGTCACCCCAGCTCCAGTCGCCGAAGCTTGGGCTTGTTCCCTCCATGCGGTACCTGAATCGATAGTATTCGTATGTCCTGGAATCTCCTTGGTGCCTCGGCGGCGGGCACTGCACGGAAACTTCCGTGATATAAGCGTGGGACCAGTTCAATCCGTCTGCGCGTAGCCCGCGGCCCAGTGATTTGACGCTGCTTTCCAGTGGCCCGGAGAAGCTCCACCGCACATTGTTTTCACCTGTCTTGGTGTCCATTCGATCGGGCGGCCCCGTAGGGGGAGCGTACTCATCCACTTCAGGGTCAGGGGGTGCGGGAATGTGGAGCACCGTGTCGGCCATGTAATCGTATTCCACCCCCGGCTTGGGCTCGCTCGGCCTCTGTCGGGCGAGCCTCATTCCTCCTCCGGCGGTGGGGCATTCCAGAATCCAGCCCATTTTCACCACGACGTCCGATACGACGCTTCCCCTTACCGGTTTCATTTTCCCACCGGGTTCTTTCGTCCACTCGTCGGAGACGGATTTGACCTTGAAATACACGGGCCGGGCAAGGATCGTCTTCCCGATGAGAGGAACGATTTTGACCCTGTCACTGACGCCGAAGGTGACCTTCTCCTGCTTGGTGACCGAATCCGCGCTGCTGGCACCAAACCCGAGCAGGTTGGAAATCGCGCCGTCCGGAAGGATCGGATACTTCTTTCGCAGGGCGTTCTCCGCCGTTTCTGCGGCGATTCCCACCACGGACTTGAGTGTGCTGCGCCAGTCGCCGTCACCACCGCTTCCACCCACCGGGATTGTTTGGGTGGTGGATCGTGTTTCTTCGATCGTAAGCTCACGGGCTCCTCCCTTCACCTCGATGGTTCTGCCTGCGTTCTCGACGTAGATTCCGTTCTTCTGGTAGAAGGGCAGGGCAACCGCATACCGGAGGCCGTTCTCGGGAATATCGTCGGGGCTCGTGAATGAGCCCACCCCCATCCCGCTCACTCCGGGGCCGTCAACAGTGCGCGACTCATTCATTCCTGCGCTCTCCTTCTGTCGAACAATCGGACAACGATCCTTCTCGGTGTGGCCGGGCCCTGGCATGGTGCCGGCGGGTCCTCCGCAGATCCTGCGTCAGCCCCAACTGCATGACCGTCGTCGCCAAGGCGGTCCTCACCCTGGAGAGGCCGCGCTGAAAGGGCGCACTGCGACCGAAGCGGCGCGGGCGGATCGCCGGCGCTTCGGACCTCGCACGCGGGACCGGCCGGCTACCGGCTCGCGGAGTGGTCACCGCAGGGGCGGGGGCATTGCGTGAAGCGGTGGTTGCTACCCGAACAGCTCCTCGTACGTGGCCGCGTCGATCAACCCGTAGGAGGGCGCTCCCCTGTCCGGCCTGATGAAGAACAGCCAGCCCTCACCGTACGGATCGGCGTTCACCCCTTCAGGCTGGTCGCGCAGGTCGCTGTTCACCGCGGTCACCACACCGCTCCTGGGGGTCTGCACGCGCATCAGCCCAGAGGGCGACTCCACAACGCTGACGGCCTCCCCGGCCATCACATGCCTGCCGACCTCGGGAAGCTCGACAAAGAAGACGTCCCCAAGCTGCTCCTGGCCGTACTCGGTGATGCCGATTCCGAACTCCGGGCCACGTTCCCTCATCCACGTGTGGTCCTGCGTGTACTTGAGGTCGGACGGAACCATGACCACGCCTCCCGCTACGGAAAGTGACGATTTCGGGCCAGGATGGCACAGGCAGGAGGGGGCTTCCCGCCAATCGAGGCGTGTGTTGAAAGGCGTATCGACGCGGTTCGACCACGGTTCGACCGCGGTTCGACCTCACTCCACGCGGGGTGTACCGGCAGTCGAACGGGGGGTGGATCTGCTCGGCGATCCCGGCCGGAGTCCGCCGCCGGTCCTCCGTCCAGCCGTGTGCGGCCGGGTCGGCCTCCAACTCGCGGTCGTTCTGCCTGTTCGTCGCCGAGCCGACACGGGAAGCCTCCCGCCACCTTGGACACCAGGGCCGCCCGCCGCTCCGCCGCTCGGGCGCCGTGGCGCTCGGGCCCGCGCAGCCCGTGCGACTCCGGCGTGCCTGGCCGCGCCGCGTGCGCCTCGCGCGCCGCTCACGCCGCACCCGTCGAGTCCGCACCCGTCGAGTTCGCCTCAAGTGCCGCACGGCGGAGCGCGGGAGGGCATCTTGTTTCATTGGTCAATTATTTATTCCTGGATGAAATCTCGGGATGTGCGGCAGGATCCGAATGTGCCCTGAGCCGGTCCCGATGGCGGCCGGCGTCCCGTACTCCGCTTGGGCGCGGATCCCCGGCGTAAGGGAAACGGGGGGCGAACATGACCGGGTGAATGCCGGCTCTTTACCTTTCCCCGTAGATCGCTCGCTAATATTCGATCAATTCTCAAGGGGGGACTCACCTGCTGCCTCTCTGAGAGCCCCCGTGCGCTCCACGAGGTCATTCCGGAAGCACCGGCGAAAGAGGGGCCGCCGAGCGGCCTTCGGCGAGCCGATCACGAGGCGTCCGCCGGGGCGGGCGGGGAAGCACTCAAGTCGATGGGAAAGAACAGAATGAAGCGTCGCATACGGGCTCTCGCCTACCCGCTGACCGCCTCGGCGGTGGTGATGTCCGTCCTGCTGGCCACTCCGGCACAGGCGGACACCCTGGGGGTCACCAACCTGGAAAACGTGATCAAGGATCAGGTGGGTATTCTCACTTATGCGAAGACGGGCAAGGTCACGAACTCCAACACCACGGTGACCGTCGTGGGGGACCCCTCGGTCAGCCTGGGCGACCTGTGGTTCGTGGGGACGTCGACCCTGAAGAACACCACCGACGCCCCGCTCACCATGACCAGCGAGAGTTTCACCAAGAGCATCTCCGACACCGTCACGAACACGGTCACCAAGGGTGTGAGCGTCGCGAACAAGGTGTCGGCCTCGGTCGACATGGGCAAGGCGGTGCACATGGGCACCGAGCTCACCACGACGTGGAGCTTCAGCGACTCCAACACCACCTCGCAGTCGCAGAGCGTCAGCTACACGGCGCCCTCGCAGAACATCGTGGTCCCGGCGCACTCCACCGCCACGGTCACCGTCCGCCTCCAGCAGGCCATAGCGACCGGCAACGTCGACCTGTCCACCGACCTCGGCGGCACGTTCGAGCAGTGGCAGTGCAGTGGCGGCGCCTGTGTCTCCTCCAACGAGCCGCTGTACGTCACGCTCGCCGACATCCAGAAGACCGGCAAGACCTGGGGCGGCAAGCCGGCTCCCGCGCTGCCCGGCGGTTTCACCCTGAACGCGGCGAAGAAGGCCCTGAGCTTCAAGGGCGCGGGGACCTACCGGGCCACCTACGGCGCGAACTTCGACGTCCAGGTATCGACCAGCCCCAACACCGCGAGCGCGCCGGCCGCGAAGTCCTACTCCCTGACCGTCCCGGCGGTCTGAGCACCGGCTGAGCCGCCCCGGCTTCCGCGGACCGGGTCCGGTGATCCCGCTCCCGTCCCAGGACGCCGGGGCCGTTCGCGGCCCCGGACTCCCGGCGGGCAGGCCCTGCCGGTGTACCGGTGGAATGCGCGGTCAACCGGTCCGGGGAAGTCGGCGCGGCCCGCTCCCGAGCCCGGACGACACGGCCCGAAGTCCCCCCGGATGTCCCTACGGAACGTGCGCGGGAAGCGCCCGCGGCCCGCCGACCGCCGCCCGTGCTTCGGCCTACCGGAGGACGGGACCGGATCGGGGTCAGGGCCACAGCAGCTCCCGAGCCCACGCGTCCGTGTCGCCGTCCCTCCGGTAGCGCAGTCGGACGTGCCGGCGGCGGGCGTCCCCCTGGAAGAACTCGACCTCGGACGGGACGAGCACGTACACCGTCCAGGTCTCCGCCATCGCCTCCGGCCGGGCTTCCGCCCGCTCCCAGGCGGCCGCGCTCGCGCGCCGCAACTCGTCCTGCGAGCCGAGGACCTCGCTCTGCCGGCCGACGAGTGCCGCCGCCAGGGCTCCGGTGGACCGGACGTGCAGATCGGCGTACGCCTCCTCCGGGGTGCCCGCCACGACCCGGCCGCGGACGCGCACCTGACGGCCGTGCACGGGCCAGTAGAAGCCGAGGGCGGCCTCCGGACGGGCCGCGAGCTGGCGGCCCTTGGCGCTGGTGGCGTGCGAGGCGAAGTGCCAGCCGCGGGCGTCCGCGCCGTGCAGGATCAGCGTCCTCAGGTCGGGGCGGGAGTCCCCGTCAACGGTCGCGAGGGTCATGGTGTGGGGCTCGGGCTGCCCGGCGGCGGCCGCCTCCACGAACCAGCGGTGGAACAGCGGCAGCGGCCCGGCGGGGGCCGCGTCCGGCTCGAAGGACGGCAGGTCCGTGTCCCATACCCTGAGTGTTCTGAGCAGCTCGCGGAACTGCCGTGCGGTGGCGTCGCCGCCGGACTCGTGCGTCATGGCCCGATCATCACACCCGGCCCAGGTCGGCCGACAGCCACCGCTGGGGCCGCATCCGGAGCACGACCGTCTCGCCGTGGTCCTTCAGGGCGAACGCGACGTAGCCGTCGACCTTGTCCGGCGGCAGATAGCGCCCGGCGAGTTCCCGCAGCGCCGCTTCGGTGCCGGGCTCCGTCGATGTGACGGGCCCCTCGACCTGGACGTAGCGGACCGTGGGCTCCAGCCGGTCGGCCAACAGCGAGAACCGCCCCGCCGCCTCGATCAGCCGGTGCTTGCGCGAGTCGCGCCCGGTCAGGATCCAGACGTCTCCGCCGGGCTCGTACCGGTACCAGATCGGCACGCTCAGCGGCGCACGGTCCTCCTCGCCGGAGTCGATCGCGATCGCCGCGACATGGGGCTCTGCCAGGAACTGCTCACGCTCTTCGCGGCTGAGGGCCACCGGGCCTCCTTGTGGGCTCGTGCACGGTCTGCGGGAGTGGGCGCCCTCCCACTGTGCCGCAGCCGCCGCCGCATCCGGCCCCGGACGTGCGGAATCCGGACACGCGGGAACCGGACACGCGGGAACCGGAGGTGTGGGGCCCGGCGCGCGAGGGCCGGACGTGTGGGGGCCGAAGGTGTGAGCCCGGACACCCGTGGGCCGGACACGTGAGGACTCGACATGTGAGGACCCCACACGTGGGGGCTCGACATATGGGGGCTCGGGCACGTGGGGGAGCCGGCCCCGGGAGACCGGTACTCCGGTACTCCGGTTCACCGGGTCCGCCGGACCCCGGGATCACGGGTCCGGGGCTGCTGCCCCACCGCGCGCGCCCCTGCCGGTCAGCGGCCCAGCACCACCGTGCCCGAGGAGCAGAACCAGCCGCCGGTACCCGAGGCCACGGCCAGTTCCGGGACGCTGCCGTCGGACCGCCGCACCTGGTGTCCCGCCGCCTCACCGCGCAGTTGGCGCACCGCCTCGACCAGCAGGAACAGGCCCCGCATGCCCGGATGGCAGGCGGAGAGCCCGCCGCCGTCGGTGTTCACGGGCATCGCTCCGTCCAGGCGCAGCCGTCCCTTCTCCACGAACGCACCGCCCTCTCCCTTCGCGCAGAATCCCAGGTCCTCCAGGGTCACCAGCGTCATATAGGTGAAGGCGTCGTAGACCTCGGCGATGTCGATGTCCTCCGGCCCCACCCCCGCCCGTTCGAACGCCAGCCGCCCGCTCACCACGGCCGGGGAGACCGTGAAGTCGTCCCACTCCGACATCGTCGTGTGGGACACGTGCTCACCGGTGCCGAGGACCCACACCGGCGCCTTGGCGGTGTCCGGTACGTACTCCTCCGCCGCGAGCAGCACCGCACAGCCGCCGTCGCTGCGGACGCAGCAGTGCAGCCTGGTGAACGGGTCGGCGACGACCGGACCGGACAGCACGTCGTCCACGGTGATCGGGTCGCGGAACATCGCGTCCGGGTTGCGGGAGGCGTTCGCCCGGGCCTGCACGGCGACTTCGGCCAGCTGCTCCGCCGTCGTCCCGTACTCGTGCATATGGCGCCGCGCGGCCATCGCGTACTTGGCGATCAGCGTGTGCCCGTACGGCACCTCGAACTGCAGCGGCCCGCGGGCGCCGAAGGAGAGGTCGGAGGTGCGGCGGCCGGCCCGGATGTCGGCGCGCGCCGTCGAGCCGTAGACGAGGAGCACCGCGTTGGCGTGGCCCGCGGCGATGGCGTCTGCGGCGTGCCCGGCCATGACCTCCCAGGTGGCCCCGCCGACGGAGGTGGAGTCCACCCAGCGGGGCCGCAGCCCGAGGTACTCGGCGACCTCGGCGGGGGCGAGGGTGCCCAGTCCGGCCGAGGCGACACCGTCGACCACGTCCCGACCGAGACCGGAGTCGGCGAGCGCGCGGCGGGCCGCCTGGGCGTGCAGGGCGTACGGAGTGGGGCCGTCGACGCGACCGCAGTCCGAGAGGGAGATGCCGACGACGGCGGCCTTGCGCGGGTGGCGCTGACTCCTGGGCATGTAGCTGACGGTACATCAGATTTCGTGAGGGCGACGGCCGTCGGGAGTCAACCGCCCCGTGCGCTCTCCTTCTCGGCCCGAGCGCGGTCGCCGCCGGCGCTCCCCGCTCTGGGCATCCGCGGCCGGCTCCCCTAATATGACGGACCGTCAGAGGATGAGGGGAGCCACGATGGACGCCGCCTTCACCACGGAGCAGTCCGAGATCCGCCGCACCCTGGGAGGCCTGCTCTCGAAGGGGGTCCCGACCGGGCCGCCGGGACGCGGCGGCGGCCACTCCACCGCGGACGCCGGGCCCGGATACGACCCCGCCCTGTGGGCACGGCTGGCAGGCGGACCGGGACTGCCCGGACTGGCCCTCGACGAGAGGTACGGCGGCGCCGGCTGCGGCACCACGGAACTCGCCCTCGCCTTCGAGGAGATCGGCCGCGCGCTCGTACCGCTGCCGCTGTTCGCGACATCCGCGCTGGCCGCCCCCCTGATCACCGCGCTCGGCACCGAACCGCAGCGCTCCGCGCTCCTGCCCCGCATCGCCGACGGCTCGCTCACCGCGGCCCTCTGCGTACCCGGCGCCGCCCTCGCCACCGCCCTCGCCCTCACCCGAGGCGACCCGGACGGCGCCTGGGCCGGCGGGGGCCGCGCCGGGGGCGTCCAGGCCCGGCCCGACGGCCGCGGCGGCTGGCGGCTCTACGGGGAGGCCGAGCAGGTCCTCGACGGGCACAGCGCCGGACTGCTCCTCGTCGCCGCGCACACCGGTGGATTCACCCGGGGCCGCACACTCCTCTTCCTCGTCCGCTGCCGGGACGGCCGGGGCGGGGACGGCCGGGGCGGGGACGGCCGACGCAGGGACACCGGCGGCCGGGATGCCGACGGCGGGGCCGCCGACGGTCCCCAGGCCGGCGGCCGGGAGGCCCGGGGCGGGGACACCGGCGGCCGGGAGGCCCGGCGCGAGGACACCGGCGGACGGGAGGCCCGCGGCCTGCGCCGCACCCGGTGGACCGCGCTCGACGACACCCGGCCGCAGGCCCGCGTCCAACTCCGCGACACCCCGGCCGAGCTGCTCGGCGACGACCCCGGCGCGGACGTGCCCGCCGCGCTGGCCGCCACCGGCCGCACCGCCGCGGCACTGCTCGCGGCCGAGGCCGCCGGGGCGGCCTCCGCCGCGCTGGACCGCACCGTGGAGCATGTGAAGGGCCGCGAGCAGTTCGGCCGACCCATCGGCTCCTTCCAGGCGGTCAAGCACCGTCTCGCCGACCTGTACGTGTGTGTGCAGGCGGCCCGGTCCGCCGCGTACTACGCGGCCTGGGACCCGCGCGAGGGCGTGCTCGCGCTCGCCCAGTGCCTGGAGGCGCTCCGGACCGTCGCCGGCGAGGCGATACAACTGCACGGGGGCATCGGGTTCACCTGGGAGCACGACGCCCACCTGTACTTCAAACGGGCCGCCTCCGACGAACTGCTCTTCGGCCCCGTCCACCGGCTGCGCGCGCATGCGGCCGAGGCGGTCGGCCTGTTCACCCCCGCAGACTGCCTGGATCCCGCAGGCCCCGCAGAACGCCCGGGCCCCGCAGAACGCCCGGGCTCCGCAGGCTCCGAAGATCCCGACGACTCTGCCGACCCTCGCGCTCCGGCCGATGCAGGCCCGGCCGTCCCCGCCCGCGGATCGCGGACCGGGCCCGGGACCGCTCCGGGGCCGGCGCCCGGCTCACGAGAGGCGGCGGGGGTCTGATGCGCCCCGGTATCCACGCGGTCCGGAAGATCTCCTCCACCCGCGTCTTCGCACGCGTCGCCCCCCGCGTCGTCCCCGCCGTGGACCGTGCCGTCCACCGTCTCACCCGGGGAAGAGTGCTGCTCAGCGCGCAGCTGCTGCCGGGGCTGCTGCTGACATCGCGCGGCGCGAGAACGGGGCTCGCGCGCCGTACGCCGCTCGCGTGCATACCGGAGCAGGCCGCCGGCACCTGGATCCTGGTCGGCTCCAACTTCGGCCGGCCCGGCCATCCGGCCTGGACGGGGAACCTGCTCGCACACCCGGAGGCGGAGATCAGCTGGCGGGGCGCGGACGTCCCGGTGCGGGCGGAACTGCTGACCGGTGAGGAGCGCGCGACGGCCTGGGAGGCGGCGCTTGCGTTCTGGCCTCCGTACGCGGCGTACCAGGCGAGGGTGGAACGGGAGATCCGGCTGTTCCGGCTGACGCGGCTGACCAGTGCCCCGGACTGACGCGGCGGGACGGACCGGCCGTGCGCCCGACCCTCGCGCGGGGGCCGCGGCGGATGTACCGGACACGGGGTGCGCTGCGACGGCGGCGGATCCACCGGTGCCGTGCCGACCGGGCTACGGAAGCGCCGGAGACGGGGTGGGCGGCGCGGCGGCACCTGGTCGTGCCGGCTGTGTCGACGGCACCTGGTCGTGCCGGCTGTGCCAGTTGTCCGGTTGTGCCGGTGCTGTGCGCGCCAGGCTTCGGACGTGCCGGACGTGCCGGACGCGGAGGTGCGGGGCGGTCGCACAGGTGCTCGTGCTGCTCGGCGTCACCGGGGGCGAGTATGCCTGTGCGGTGCGTCACCGAGGGTGAACGGGTGGGTCCGTGACGGGACTCGGCGCGAGCGCACCCGTCATCGCCGGCCCGTGTGCTACTTCGTCGGCTTCTTGCCCGTGATGCCGAGGTGGACCAACAGCGCCAGGTTCGGCCTGAGTTCCGCCTGCTTGACGCCCCAGGTCTGAAAGCCCCTCTGGTGCGAGGCGACCGACGCCAGCATCGCGACGAGCGAACCCGACACCGCCATGGGGCTGACGTCCTTGTCGACCTTGCCCCGTGACTGGAGTTCCTTCACCGCGTCCGCGAGGGTGTTGGTGACCGAGTTCAGGATCTTCATGCGGATCTTGTAGAACCGCTTGTCGCCCTCGGCTGCGCCCAGGTCAACCACGCGGAGGATCGCGTCGTGTTTGCGCCAGAAGTCGAGGAATCCCTCGACGAGTTGCTCCGAGGTCTGCCAGGCGGCCTTGCCGACCCAGGACCGTCCCGCGACCAGGTCCGTCAACGCCGCACCCTCCGTGGCCATTTCCTCCGCGAGTTCGAGGACCGCGCCCTCGACGTCGGGGAAGTACTGGTAGAAGGTCGCGGGTGAGGTCCCCGCCCTCCGGGCCACATCGATGACCTTGACGTCCCGGTACGGCGAGGAGCTGAGCATCTCGCTGAGACAGTCGAGCAGCTTCTGCCGCGTCGCCTGTCCGCGACGGCCGGCGACGCGGCCGTCGACAGTGCGTACTTGTCCTGTCATGCCGTCAGCTTACCGAGGGGTGATCGGCGCGCGATTCGGCCGACTGCAAATGGGGTGCTCCCGCACCGTCCCCCGGGTAGGCCAACAGTGTTATCAACAGCCTGTGGATAGTTTCGGTGGACAACTCAACCAACGGCCCGCCTCTACATGCGGCGCGGGCCGGAGTCGGGTTCACTGTGAGTGACATCACATACTGCGCCGAGGGCTCGCGCCGGCGTCTCCGGGCCCGGGGGCTCCAGGGGCTCCAGGGGTTTCGGGGGTTTCGGGGGCTCCAGGGGTTTCGGGAGCCGGAGGCCCGGTAGCCCCGGGGGCCTGGGACCCGGAACCCGAAAAATCCGGGTGATCCGGGTGATCCGAGGAATCCCGGATCTCCGGGCTCCCCGGGATCGCGGGGCATCTCCACCCGGGAACCCGTCCCGTGCGGCCCGCGCCGAGGAAGGGGCCGGACCATGGCCGAATTCACCGAGGGCACGCCCTGCTGGGTGGACGCCCAGCTGCCCGACCTGGAAGCGGGCAAGCGCTTCTACGGCGAACTGTTCGGCTGGACCTACAGTGGCAAAAGCGCAGATCAAGGACCCTATCCTCACTACACCGACGCCCTGAGCGACGGAAAGCCCGTCGCCGCGCTGGCCGCCAAGAGCGACGGCCGGATGCCCACCACCTGGGGCGTGTACTTCGCCACCGGCGACGCCGCCGCCACCGCCCGGACGATCAGGGACGCCGGCGGCCAGGTGATCACCGCCCCCGCACCCGTCGACGGCCTCGGTACCACCGTCCTCGCCGCCGACCCCGGGGGCGCCGTGTTCGGGCTCTGGCAGAAGGGCGAACGCGACGGCTTCGCGCTCAGCGGCACACCCGGCTCGTTCTGCTGGACCGAGGTCTACACCCGGGAGAAGGACGCCGTCGACCGCTTCTACCGGCAGGTGTTCGGGTTCCAGGGCACCGAGCTGCCCGATGAGGCCGTCGACTACCTGATGTGGTCGCCCGCCGGAACCCAACCCGGCGAGGACACCGCGGTCGGCGGCCGCAGCGTCATCACCGACGCGTTCCCCCCGGAGATGCCCGGCCACTTCCTCGTCTACTTCGCCGTCACCGACACCGACGCCGCCGTCGAACGCGCCACCCGGCTCGGCGGCCGCGTCACCGCACCGCCGTTCGACATCCCCTACGGACGTATGGCCGTCCTCGTCGACGACCAGGGCGCCTCCTTCGCCGTCCTGGCCGAACCCGAACCCGGACCCGGACCCGGACTCGAACCCGGCCGGGCACCCGGACGCACCCCCCGGCAGCGACCGGAACACCCGGCGGAACCGTCCGGCGCCGCCCCCGCCCCACCGCGGCCTGGCAGCACGGACCGTGCTCCGTCGGGCCAGGCCGCCGAACACCAGGCGACCCGTCCCGTGGGCCCGGCACCTGAACCCGGCACCTGAACCCGGCACCTGAACCTGCGGGCCGAACCCGCCGAACCCACCCGCAGCCCCCGGGCAGGCGGGCAAAATGGCCCGAGACACCCCGATACCGCCCCGGGTTCGCAACCGTGCCCTCCGGCAGGAACAATCAGGTGGCGACGGGGCCGTACCTTCATGGCCCCTACGGGGAGGTGGCAGGCGAAGTGGAGCAGCTGACGCAGCACGACCCGAGGCGGATCGGCCCCTTCGAGGTGCTGGGACGGCTCGGAGCCGGCGGCATGGGGCTGGTCTATCTCGCACGGTCGGCGTCCGGCCGGCGTGTGGCGATCAAGACGGTGCGCACCGAACTCGCCGAGGACCAGTTGTTCCGCGTCCGCTTCACCCGCGAGGTGGAGGCGGCACGGGCGGTCTCCGGCTTCTACACCGCGGCCGTCGTGGACGCCGATCCACGCGCCGCCGTGCCCTGGCTCGCCACCGCCTACGTACCCGCCCCCTCCCTCGAGGAAATAGTGAACGAGTGCGGGACCCTGCCCGCCCAGGCGGTCCGCTGGCTGGCGGCCGGAATCGCCGAAGCCCTCCAGTCCATCCACGGCGCGGGCCTGGTCCACCGCGACCTCAAGCCGTCCAACGTCCTCGTCGTCGAGGACGGCCCCCGTGTGATCGACTTCGGCATCGCCTCAGGGGTCTCCAACACCCGCCTCACCATGACCAACGTCGCCGTCGGCACCCCCGCCTACATGTCGCCGGAACAGGCCCGCGACTCCCGCAGCGTCACCGGCGCCAGCGACGTCTTCTCCCTCGGCTCCACCCTCGTCTTCGCCGCCACCGGACACGCGCCCTTCCACGGCGCCAACCCCGTGGAGACCGTCTTCATGCTCCTGCGCGAGGGCCCCGACCTGTCCGGCCTGCCCGACGAACTGCGCCCCCTCATCGAGTCCTGCATGCGGCCCGACGCGACCCTGCGGCCCAGCCCCGAGGACCTCCAGTCGCAACTCGCCCCGCACCTGTTCGCCTCCGGTGGGGACGACAGCGGAACCGCGTCCGCCTGGCTGCCCGGCCGGGCCGTCTCCCTCATCGAAGGACGCCGCGGCGGACGGCTCCCCGGCGCCGGCGCGCCCCCCGGCCGGCCCCGCCCCCACGCACCCCCCGCACCCCCCGCACCCCCCAGACCCGGTCACGCACCCGCCGCCCAGCAGCCCGGCGGAGCCGACCCCCGCGACACCGAACCCCTCCGTCCCCGGCACGCCCCGCCGGAACCCGGCCCCGGGCCCGTGCGGCTGCCCGGCGCCAGAATCCCCATCGGGCCCGGCCCCCGCGCCGGGGCAGACGCCCGACCCGCCGCCGAAGCCGGCCCGGCCACCGGCTGGGTCCGCCCGCCCGGGGGCGAGGCCGTACGCCGCGCCACGACCGCGGCTCCGCCCGTACCCGCACCCACCGCACCCCCGGACACCGCACCCCCGGACACCGGACCCGCCCGCTGGCGCCCCTGGCGCTTCCGCATGTCCAACGACGTCTGGGGCACCCCCGTCGTCGACGGCCACCTCGTCTACGTCACCTCCTTCGAGATCCACGCCCTCGACGTGGCCAGCGGCCGCCGCCAGTTCAAGACCCGCGACGTCGCCTGGGCCATGGGCGTCGCCGACGGACGCATCCACGCCTCCGACGGCCCCACCCTCTACACCCTCGACGCAGGCGACGGCGGCGAACGGTGGCGTACCCCGACCGACGCCTGGGTCTACGCCCTCCAGGCCGCCCGCGGCACCGTCGTCACCGCCACCCGCGGCGGCGGCGTACAGGGCTGGGAAGCCTCCCGAGGCGAGAAGCTCTGGGAGATCGCCGGAGCCCAGACCGACTTCGAGACCCCCGAGGCCGGACCCGCGCTGCACGACGACACCGTCTACGTCTGCCGCGACGGCCGCCTCCAGGCCCTCGACGCCCGCACCGGCGGCGAACGCTGGTCCTATCCCGTCGGCGACGCCGCCTCCCGCGGCGGCGTACCCGCACGGGTCACCCAGGCCGCCGACGGCTGCACCTACGTCGCCGCCGGCACCCGGGTCCTGTGCGCCGACACCGTCACCGGCCATGTGCGCTGGCACTTCGAGGCCCCGGCCGTCTTCCTCTCCCCGCCCGTCTTCGCCCCCGGCCCCGCCGTCACCGGCGGCGGGATCTACCTCGCCGACTACCTCGGCACCGTCTACGCCCTCGACGCCGCCACCGGAAAGGACCGCTGGCGCATCGCCACCGAGGCCCGCCAGTCAGTCGAACCGGTCCTCGTCGCCGACGGCAGCATCCACGTCGGCAGCGGCAACGCGCTCTACACCCTCGACGCCCTGACCGGCACCCCCAAATGGCGGTTCGCCGCCGGCGGGGAGGTGACCGGCAGCCCCGTCGCCGCCGACGGCCGGATCCACTTCGGCTCCGCCGACCACGTCCTCTACACCCTCGACGCGGCCGGCGGGCAGCTCCGCTGGAAACTCGCCACCGGCGGCGAGATCACCGGCTCACCCGTCGCCCGCAACGGCGTCGTCTACGCCTGTTCCAAGGACCGCTGCGTCTACGCGCTGGACGCCGCCAGGGGAACCGCCACCGGACGCGGCACCGCACCCCGCTGAACCGGTCCGGCGGCCCGGCCGGGAACACCGGAGCCGCCGGAGCCGCCGGAGCCGTCGGGGTTGCCGGGGTTGCCGGAGCCGCTGGGGTTGCCGGAGCCGTCGGGGTTGCCGGGGTTGCCGGAGCCGCCGGGGTTGCCGGAGCCGTCGGGGTTGCCGGGGTTGCCGGGGTTGCCGGGTCCATTGAGGCCAGCGGGGTTACGGCGGTCATCGGGGCCAGCGAGGCCAGCGGGGCCACCGAGTTGAACGGCACCATCGGGGCGGTGCCGCCGGGAGCGGAACGCGAGCCCTACGGACCGCGCCACTCGTCACCGAACGGATCCCGCCCCGGGTCGGCGCCATACGGGGCGGCGCCATACGGGTCGGGCCGCGGCCGACGCGGGCCCGGCCCGTACGCCGGAGGAGGCGCGCTGGTCGGCAGCCGCTGAGTGTCGTCCAGCTCCGGCGCCCACGCGTGCGGGCCGTCCGCCGGCGGATACCCGGCCGGATGCTCCGGCGGATACCAGCCGGCGCCGCCCGGCGGGCCGTCGTAACCCGGTTCCTCGAACCCCACCACCCTCGGCGCCCGCCCCCGCATCACCACCGCCGCCAGCAGCAGCAGGACACCGCCGCCCAGCGCCACCGCGACGCCCTCACCCAGCCCCGGCAAGCCGCCCCCGACCGCCAGATAGCCCGTCGCCTGCCCCTGGCGCACCATCCACAGGACGGTGAAACCCACCACCACCGGACCCGCCAGCGCCACCAGCAACCGGGACCGCAGCATCACCCCGAACAGCGCGACCAGCGCGGCGAACGCGTACGGCAGCACGATCGACGCCCCGACCTCCGTCGGGGCGTCGGTGATCCCGCCGAACAGGTCCTGGACCCGGTAGTCGCTGCCCCGACGGCCGTCGTACCAGGCACGGAAGGGGCTGTACACGGCGGCCGCCGCTCCGGCGAGAGCCAGAGCAGACCCGATGACGTTGCGGACCATGGCCGGACTCCTCTCCGCAGCACGACGCTACGCCCCTGGTACCCCGACCGCGACCCTGAACCGGCCCCGCCCAGCGCCTTCCCCCGCGGAGGCGGCACGCCCCCGGGAACCGGCCGCCGCGCGGCCGCTCTCCCTCTCATACGGCCGACCGGCGGCCGCTTACTCACCACCGGCCGCACGGGCCCGCACCCCTTCCCCGGCCCACCCCGGTGCCCGTAGCGAACCGCCGTTCCACCGCGCTCCGTGCGCCTCAGCGGAGCCGGAACCCCGGCCGGCGCGCGGCGAACAGCTCCGCCTGCCGCTCCGGCGGCAGATTCCCCAGCGCCACCAGATGCGGAGCCTGCGCCAGTGCCACCGCGCGGACGGCCTCCTTCGCCGACCACACCGCACGGACCGTCCCCTGCACCGCCTCGGCCGGGTAGGAGGCGATCACCTCCGCGCAGCGCACCGCGGCCGGCACCTCGCCGCCGGGCGGGGTCACCTCGCTGACCAGCCCGGTCTCATGGGCCCGGCGGGCCGAGAGCCGCTCCGCCGAACCCATCAGCGCCGTCCGGGCCACCTCCCCGAACGGCATCCGCATCGCCAGGTACACCGACTCGTAGGCGCTGACCATGCCGTAGGTGGTGTGGGGGTCGAAGAAGACGGCGTCCTCGGCCGCGATCAGGAACTCCGCCTCGCCGAGCAGATAGAACGCGCCGCCGCAGGCCAGCCCGCGCACCGCCGCGATCACCGGCTTCCACAGGTCGTTCGCCTTCGGGCCGATCCGCAGCAGCGGATCCTCCGTCGAGTAGGGCGACGCGGGCTGGGGCACGACGGCGGAACGGTCGAATCCGGTGCAGAACGCCTTCCCCCCGGCGCCGGCGACCACCACCGCGCGGACGGTGTCGTCGAAGCGGAACTCCTGCCAGACGGCCGACAGTTCCTGCGCCATGGCGAGATCGATCGCGTTGTGGCGGGCGGGCCGGTCGAGGGTGACGACGGCGACCCCGGTCTCCTCGTCCCGCTCCGTACGCACCCCGGACCCCGGCATCAGCGCTCCAGCAGCCAGCGCGGCACGGTCACTCCGCCGCCCGCCTCCGTGAACGCGACCCGCACCGGCGCCCCGATGCCCAGCCGCTCCGGGGCGACCGAGTTCAGCGGGGCGTCCGCGGCGGCCACGACGTTGCCGACCAGCCGGATGCGCGGGGCGTCCGCGAGTTCGACGACGACCGCGTTGTAGGGGGCCTGCTCGGCGTAGCCGGGAAGCAGCGGCGGATGGGGCAGCACATACGACCAGATCCGCCCCCGGCCGCTCATGCGCCGCCAGGTGCTGTGGAACGACTGGCAGCGGGGGCAGCAGGGGCGGGGCGGGAAGCGCAGCTCGTCGCAGGAGGCGCAGGCCTGGATGCGCAGCTCGCCTTGGGCGGCGTACCGCCAGAAGGGTGCGCCGTCTTCGTCGATGACAGGCGTCAGATAGTCGATAACAGAATCTGTCATCTGTCAGCTCAACTCCTCAGAACCAACGCTGAAGTCGGGACTCCCTCGCCCGCCGTCACCAGGCACGTCGACGCACCCTGTACCTGCGCCGTCGAAACACCGCGCAACTGCTTCACACCCTCGTTGATCAGGTTGAAGCCGTGGACATATGCCTCGCCGAGCCCCCCGCCGCCGGTGTTGAGCGGCAGCCGGCCGCCGATCTCCAGCGCACCCCCCTCGGTGAACGGCCCGCCCTCACCGCGCCCGCAGAAGCCGTACCCCTCCAGCGACAGCGGCACGAGCGGGGTGAACGCGTCGTAGATCTGGGCGACGTCGATGTCCTGCGGTCCGAGGTCGGCGGTCTTCCACAGCTGCCGGGCCGCGGTCCAGGCGGGGCCGGCGAGCGGGTCGTCGTTCCAGTAGTTGACCATGCCGTGGTGCTGGGCAGGCAGGCCCTGGGCGACGGAGTGGACGTAGACCGGGCGGTGGCGGCAGTCGCGGGCGCGTCCGGCGCCGACGACGACGCAGGCCAGTGCCCCGTCCGTCTCCAGGCAGTTGTCGAAGAGGCACAGGGGTTCGCTGATCCAGCGCGACGTCATGTACGTCTCCCGGGTCAGCGGGCGTTCGTACATGACCGCCGCCGGGTTCTGGTTGGCGCGGTTGCGGCAGGCCAGCGCGACGTTGAAGAGGTGGTCGCGGGTGGCGCCGTACTCGTGCATATAGCGCCGGGTGAGCATGCCTATCTCGTCGGCGGGGCGCAGCAGCCCGAACGGCCGGGTCCACTGCCCCGGGGTGGGCAGCTGGGCCTTGGTGTTCTTCCAGGGGCGCGGCCCCGAGCCGCGTTTGCGGGAGCGCCAGGCGACGCCGACGTTCGCCTGCCCGGTGGCGACGGCCGCGGCGAGGTGGGCGACGGTCGCGCAGGAGCCGCCGCCGCCGTAGCCGGCCTTGCTGAAGAAGGTGACGTCTCCCGCGCCGATCGCCTTGGCGATCTCGACCTCGTCGGTCTCCTCCATGGTGTAGGAGGCGAAGGCGTCGACCTCGGCGGGGCTCACGCCGGCGTCGTCGAGTGCGGCGAGGATCGCCCGGCAGGCCAGGGTCTTCTCGGATTCGGGGAGGTGTTTCGCGAAGGCGGTCTGGCCGATCCCGGCTATCGCGGTCGCGTCCTTCAGGGTCGCCATGCGGGGCAGCGTACAGCTAATCTGACGGTTAGTCAGCTATGGGGCGGTCGACGGCGGGAGGGTCGGGTCATGCGCGGCGATCTGGAGTGGGGCTCCATCCCGAGGCTGGTGCGGAGTGCCGCGGAACGCCACGGCGAGCGGGAGGCCGTCGTCGAGGGCCGCACCCGGGTGAGCTACGCCGAACTGGGCGAACGCGTCGAACGCGCGGCCGCCGCCTGTATCGCCGCGGGCGTCCGGCAGGGGGACCGGGTGGCGGTCTGGGCGCCGAACACGCTCGAGTGGATCGTCTCGGCGCTGGGCGCGGTGACCGCCGGCGCGGTGCTCGTACCCCTCAACACCCGCTTCAAGGGCACCGAGGCCGCCTACGTCCTGGCCCGCTCCCGGGCGAGGCTGCTCTTTGTCACCGGCACGTTCCTGGGCACCTCCTACGTCGCCTCGCTGCGGCGTGCCGAGGTCGAACTCCCGCATCTGGAACAGGTGGTGGTGCTCGCCGACGCCGCACCCGAGGACTACCGGACATGGAAGGACTTCCTCGCGGACGGGGACGCGGTGCCGGCGTCCCTGGTGCGTGCACGGGCGGACGCGGTGGAGCCGACGGCCCCGTCGGACATCGTCTTCACCTCGGGTACCACGGGCGCACCGAAGGGGGTGGTGACCACCCATGCGCAGACACTGCGCTGCTTCGAGACCTGGGCCGAACTGGCCGGGCTCCGGGAGGGCGACCGCTATCTGATCGTGAACCCGTTCTTCCACACCTTCGGCTACAGGGCGGGGATCGTCGCCTCCCTGACGAGGGGCGCGACGATGGTGCCGCAGCCGGTGTTCGACGCGGACACGGTGCTCGCGAACATCGCCTCCGAGCGGATCTCCGTCCTCCCGGGCCCGCCGACGCTCCACCAGGCCCTGCTCGACCACCCGGCGCGGGACGCGCACGACCTGTCGGCACTGCGCCTGGTGGTGACGGGCGCGGCCGTGGTGCCGCTGCGCCTGGTCGAGCGGCTGCGGCAGGAGTTGCGTATCGCGACGGTGCTCACGGCCTACGGGCTGTCGGAGGCGTCCGGCATCGTGACGATGTGCCGTCGCGGCGACGACCCGGCCACGATCGCGGCGACGTCGGGGCGGGCCATCCCGGACACCGAGGTGCGGGTGCTCGCCGGGCCGGGGGAGCCGGGGGAGGTCCTGGTACGCGGACACAACGTGATGCTGGGCTACTTCGAGGACCCGGTGGGTACGGCGGAGGCGGTCGACGCGGAGGGCTGGCTGCACACGGGCGACGTGGGAGTCCTCGACGAGGCGGGGAACCTGCGGATCACCGACCGGATCAAGGACATGTTCGTCGTGGGCGGTTTCAACGCGTATCCGGCGGAGATCGAGCAACTCCTCGGCCTGCACCCGGACATCGCCGACGTGGCGGTGGTCGGCGTGCCGGACGGGCGGCTCGGCGAGGTGGGGAGGGCCTACGCGGTGCGCAGGCCGGGTGCCACGCTGACCGCGGACGACCTGATCGCCTGGTCGCGCCGGGAGATGGCGAACTACAAGGTGCCGCGGTCGGTGGAGTTCGTGGCGGAACTGCCGCGGAACGCGAGCGGGAAGGTGCTGAAGACGGAACTGCGGGCGCGCGCCGAAGCGCGCGCCCGCTGAACGCACCGCGGCCGCGGCGGCTCCCCCTCCGCGCCGCCGCGGCCGCACCCCGTCGTGTGCGGTCTCAGGGCTTGGGAGGGGCGGGCATGTGGTTGTCCATGGTGGTGATGCCGCCGTCCTTGGGGGGAGCGGGCATGTGGTTGTCCATGGTGGTGATGCCGCCGTCCTTGGGGGGAGCGGGCATGTGGTTGTCCATGGTGGTGATGCCGCCGTCCTTGGGAGGGGCGGGCATGTGGTTGTCCATGGTGGTGATGCCGCCGTCCTTGGGGGGAGCGGGCATGTGGTTGTCCATGGTGGTGATCTCTTCGTTTCTGTACTTGTCGCTCACCGTCATCAGCTCCCCACTGGATCGGATCGGCCGGCAACGCCCGCTCGGCGACTCCCCCGTGGGTCGCCGAACGGGCGTTTCGGGACCGCTCACCATAGCGGTGGCCCCCCGTGCGATCCGTCTGCCCCCCGCTACGACGGACCGTTGCAGTGAGCATGCCGTGTCGGCATAAACAAACGCTGAACGAGCAGTTCGAAGGCGGTCAGGCAGCGGCGAGCGGGCTGAGGAGTTCTCTCACCGTGTCCGCTTCCACGGCGCCCAGTTCCTCGTAGAGCGCCAGTGCTTCGCGCCAGCACGCCTGGGCGCGGCCGCTCTGGCCGAGGGCGTCGAGTGCCCTGCCCAGCAGGGTCAGCACATTGCCTCGCATCCTCTCGCCACCGATGCAGCCCGTGGCGATGGCCTGTTCGGCGTGCTGTGCGGCGGAGGCGGCCCGCTGGGCCTTGAGATGGGCCTGGGCGATGCGGAAGTGGGTCGTGCCCTCCCACAGGCGCTGCCTGTCCTGGCCGAACATCCGCAGTGCCTCGTTGAGCTGCTGTAGTGCCTCGGGGTGCCGACCGGCCTCCGTCAGGGCCATCCCGAGGGCGTATCTGCCGTTGGCGAGCCGGACGGTGAGCCCCATGCGGTCGTAGATCTCGATGCCCTGCCGGGCCAGGTCTATGGCACTGTCGGTACGGCCCATGAGCAGATGCACGCGGGAGAGGTTGCACAGGGCACTGGCGGCACCGGGGAGGTTCCCGTCGGCCTGCCAGCCTCCGACGGCGTGGAGCAGGTGCTCCTCGGCCTCCTCGTGCCGGTTGCGGATGCCGGCGATGATGCCGCGGTCGTTGTCGGCCCAGTGCACGGGTGTGCTGTCGTTCGCCGACAGCGCGAGCGCACGTGCGGCGACCGCTTCGTCGTCGGCCTCGTCGTAGCGTCCCGCCACGAGGTGGACGCTGGTCAGGGTCGTCCTGGCGCGCCCTTCCGCGAGGGAGTCGCCCGCCGCGCGGGCGGCGTCGCGGGCGGCGAGGGCCGCGGATTCGTACTGCCTGCTGTTGGCGCCGGACTCGGCGAGGTCCTTGGCCGCCCACAGCAGGTCCACGGCCCGGCGCAGCCGGGTGCCGACGAAGGACTGGCGGGCGCATGCGAGCAGGCTGTTGGCTTCGCGGTAGAGCCAGTCGACGGCCTCGTGCCGGTCGGTGAAGGCCAGCCCCCCGTAGGCGGTGGGGGCGAGGTGGTCGACGAGGCGGTCGCCGGGCCGTTCGAGGGCGAAGACGCGGGCGGTGGTGGCGAGGTAGAAGTCCAGCAGCCGGGAGAGCGCGGCCTCGCGTTCCGCCGGGGGCTGTTCGTCGCGTTCGGCGCAGGCACGCGCGTAGAGGCGGACGAGGTCGTGGAAGCGGTAGCGGCCGGGGGCGGCGGACTCGAGGAGTGAGGTGTCGACGAGGGCTTCGAGGAGGTCCTCGGTGTCGTGTTCGGGGAGGCCGAGTGCTGCCGCGGCCGCGGTGAGGGAGATGTCGGGGCCGTCGGCCAGGCCGAGTAGGCGGAAGGCGCGGGCCTGTGCGGGCTCGAGCTGGCCGTAGCCGAGTTCGAAGGTGGCCTTGACGGCGAGGTCGCCGGCCTGGAGTTCGTCGAGGCGCCGGCGTTCGTCGGCGAGTTTGGCGGCGAGTACGGAGACGGTCCAGGTGCGGCGTGCGGAGAGGCGGGAGGCGGCGATGCGGATGGCGAGGGGAAGGAAGCCGCAGGCGGCGACGACGTCGAGGGCGGCTTTGCGCTCGGCGGTGACGCGTTCGTCGCCGACGATGCGGGTGAAGAGCTGGAGTGCCTCGTCGGGTGACATGACGTCGAGGTCGACGAGGTGGGCCCCGGCGAGGTCGACCATGCGGACGCGGCTGGTGACGAGGGCGGCGCAGCCGGCGGTTCCGGGCAGCAGGGGCCGGATCTGGGCGGCGTCGCGGGCGTTGTCGAGGAGGACGAGGATGCGGCGGCCGTCGAGGAGGGAGCGGAAGAGGGCGGCGCGTTCGTCGAGGGTGTCGGGGACGGCGGTGTCGGCGGTGCCGAGGGCGCGGAGGAAGGCGCCGAGGACGGTCTCGGGTTCGGCGGAGCGGGCGCCGGCGCCCTGGAGGTCGATGTAGAGCTGGCCGTCGGGGAAGTGGGGCTTGGCCTCGTGCGCGACGTGGACGGCGAGGGTGGTCTTGCCGACGCCGCCGATGCCGGCGAGGGCGGAGACGGCCATGACGGTGCCGTCGGCGGAGGCGAGGCGGTGGCCGAGTTCGCGGACGAAGGAGGCACGGCCGGTGAAGTCGGGGACGGTGGCGGGGAGCTGGGCCGGCCGGGCCGGCTGGGGCGCCGTGGGTGCGCTCTGTTCGGCGGGGCGGGCGAGTTCGGTGTCGGCGCGGAGGATGCGCTGTTGGAGGGTGGACAGTTCGGGGCGGGGGTCGACGCCGAGTTCGTCGGCCAGGAGTCTTCGGGTGTCGGCGTAGACGGCGAGTGCCTCGGCCTGGCGGCCGCTGCGGTAGAGGGCGAGCATGAGGAGTTCGCGCAGGCGCTCGCGCAGGGGGTGCGCGGCGGTGAGGGCGGTCAGTTCGGAGACGGCCTCGGCGTGGTGGCCGAGTTCGAGGTCGAGTTCGAGGCGGGTCTCGAGGAGCTGGAGGCGCCATTCCCCGAGTCGGGCGCGCTGGGTCTCGGCGTAGGGGCCGGGGACGGAGGCGAGGGGTTCGCCGTCCCAGAGGCCGAGGGAGCTGCCGACGAGGGTGCGGGCCTGGTGCCGGTCGCCGCCGGCGCGCGCCTTGTCGGCCTCGGCGGCGAGTTCCCGGGCGACCCGGAGGTCGAGGGCTTCGGCGGGGACGCGTACGGCGTAGCCGCCGGACTCGGTGACCAGGATGCCGGGTTCGAGGATCTTGCGCAGACGGGAGGCGTAGGTCCGTACGGCGGCGAGGGCCTGCGAGGGCGGGTCCTCGCCCCAGATGGCGTCGATGAGTTCGGCGGAGGTGGCGGTGCGGCCCTCGCGGAGGAGGAGGGCGGCGAGGAGGGCGCGCTGCTGGGGCGAGCCGGGGGGCAGGGCCTCGCCGCGGTGCCAGGCGCGGACGGGGCCGAGCACGCTGAAGCGGAGGTGCCCGTCGCCGTCCGCCGGGTCCCAGGTCCGCGGCCCCGGAGTGTGTGGCTGTGCGGAGGGTTCGTCCTCGTGGTGCATCGCTACCCCCTGCCGGTACCGCCTTCGTCCCGAAGTCCTCGCGCTCGTGTCGCGGGTTCGTCCCGGACAGTCTGCCTTGTGGGGGCCTGGCTCGTCAGCAGGAGGTGGGGCTCGGCACAGGAACCGCCGGATCCCCCCGACACATAGCTGACGGTTCGTCAGATCGGCGTTACCGTGGAAGGCATGGAGAACTTCCCGAAGATCATCTCGGTGGACGACCACACGGTGGAGCCCCCGGGCGTCTGGCGGGACCGGCTCCCGTCGAGGTACCGGGACAGCGGGCCCCGTGTCGTCCGCGCGCCGCTGAGGGAAATGACGTTCCTCGGCGGCAGGTTCGCCCCCGTCATGGGCGCGCCGGGCGACGAGGGCCCGGTCGGGGACTGGTGGGTGTACGGGGACCTGCACCGCCCGCTGACCCGGCTCGACACCGCCGTCGGCTACGACCGCGACGAGATCAGGCTGGAGGTCATCACCTACGAGCGGATGCGGCCCGGCTCGTACAGCGTGGCGGACAGGCTGGCGGACATGGACGTCAACCACGTCCAGTCCGCCCTGTGCTTCCCCACCTTCCCGCGCTTCTGCGGCCAGACGTTCACCGAGGCGAAGGACCGCGATCTCGGGTTGCTCTGCGTACGCGCCTACAACGACTGGATGGTGGAGGAGTGGTGCGGGCCGGAGGCCCGGGGCCGGCTGATCCCGCTCACCCTGATCCCGCTGTGGGACGCGGAACTCGCGGCCGCCGAGGTGCGGCGGAACGCGGCCCGCGGGGTCCGGGCGGTGGCGTTCTCGGAGATACCCCCGCACCTCGGCCTGCCGTCCGTCCACACCGGCGAGTGGGACCCGTTCCTCGCGGCGTGCGACGAGACCGGGACGGTCGTGGCGATGCACATCGGCTCCTCCTCCAGGATGCCGTCGACGTCCGCCGACGCCCCGCCGGCCGTCGGCTCCACCATCACCTTCGCCAACTGCTGCTTCTCGATGGTCGACTGGCTGATGAGCGGCAAGTTCGAGAGCTTTCCCAATCTCCGGGTGATGTACGCCGAGGGCCAGATCGGCTGGATCCCCTACATCCTGGAGCGCGCGGACGTGGTGTGGGAGGAGAACCGCGGCTGGGGCGGCGTGGCGGACAAGGTGCGGCGGCCGCCGTCGGAACTCTTCGCCGGACACGTCCACGGCTGCTTCTTCGACGACGCCTTCGGCCTGCGGAACCTGGACGCCATCGGGGTCGGGAACGTCCTGTACGAGACGGACTACCCGCACTCCGACTCCACCTGGCCCAGGTCCCGAGAGGTGGGCGAGGCGCAGATGGGGCACCTGCCCGCCGACGTGGTGGAGCGGATCGTACGCGGGAACGCGATCGAGCTGCTGGGGCTGACGGAGGACGGGCTCTGGGCCGGGCCGTGAACCATTCCGCGGGACATGCTCCGGGCCGGGCCGTGAACCGCCCCGCCGACCGGGGCGGGCGGACCTCGCGGCAGGCGGGGGCGGACATCCGCCCACGGCCGCCGCCGAGGGCATACGACGGCCACCCCGGCCGAGGGCATACGGCGCGCACTCCGGCCGAGGGCATACAACGCCCACCCCGGCCGAGGGCTTCGAGGCGCGCGCCGCCTGCGCGCACCCGCGCACCTCCTGTGCGTACCCCCGCGGCCTCCGGCCGGCCGGGAGCGGAGTCCCCGGCCAGGCGGACCCGAGCGGCGCTCCCGCGCACCCCTTGCCCGATCGGGCCCCGGCCAAGACCATGAAGAACCGCCTGGCACGGCCGGCAGGGCCGGCACGGCTGGCGCGGCCGAAACGCCTGATAGGGCTGACGTGACTGACGTGACTGACGTGCCGGCAAGGCGAACCATCAGAGGCTTCGGCGAAGGGACCGGCACATGGTGGTGTACGGGATGCAGCTCCCGGTTCAGTCGCAGAGCACCGTCTTCGCCGAGTGCTGGGAGGCGGCCGCGGGCCCGGACGACCTGGTCGCGATCGCCCGCACCGCCGACCGGGCCGGCTTCGCCTACATCGCCGTCTGCGACCATGTCGCGATCCCGCAGCGCCTCGCCGGGGCGATGTCGACCGTCTGGTACGACCCCGTCGCCACGCTGTCCTTCCTGGCCGCGGCGACCGAGCGGGTGCGGCTGCTCAGCCATGTCGCCGTCGTCGGGCTGCGCCATCCGCTGGTCACCGCCAAGCAGTACGCGACCCTCGACCACCTGTCCGGTGGGCGGCTGGTCCTCGGGGTCGGCGCAGGGCATGTGCGCGAGGAGTTCGAGGCGGTCGGCGCCGACTTCGAGGGGCGCGGCGCCCTGCTCGACGAGACGATCGACGCGCTCAGGGCGGCGCTCGGACCGGAGGAGTTCCCGAGTTTCGCCGGGAAGCGGTTCGCCTTCGAGGGGCTCGGGCAGAGACCGCGGCCCGCCCAGGCCCGGGTACCGGTGTGGGTCGGCGGCTCCTCGCCTGCCGCCGTGCGCCGGGCCGCCCTGAAGGGGGACGGCTGGCTCCCGCAGGGCGATCCACGCGACCGTCTGCCACGGCAGATCGCCCGGTTGCGGACGCTGCGCGAGAAGGCCGGCGTCGGGGACCCCCTCGTGGTGGGCGCGATCACCGAGCCCCTGTACGTCGGCCGCGCCGGCTGGGACACCGGCCGGCGCACGCTGACCGGCGAGCCCGAGGTGCTCGCCGAGTCGCTGCGCGAGTACGGCGCCATGGGGGTGGACCAGATCCAGGTGCGGTTCCGCAGCCGTAGCCGCGGTGAACTCACCGACCAGATGGCGGCCTTCGCAGCGGAGGTGGCTCCGCGACTCGGACGTTAGGGGTACGGCATGGGGAAGCTGGACGGGCGCGTCGTCATCGTCACCGGTGCGGCCCGGGGGCAGGGGGAGGCGGCGGCGCGGCTCTTCGCCGCGGAGGGTGCCCGGGTCGTCCTCGCGGACGTCCTCGACGACCGCGGCGAGGCGGTCGCCGAGGAGATCGGGGGCCTGTACGTCCATCTCGACGTCGGCGACGAGGACGGGTGGGCCGCCGCCGTCGCGTCCGCCCGGGGCGCCTTCGGCCGTGTCGACGGTCTGGTCAACAACGCGGGCATCCTGCGCTTCAACGAACTGGTCAGCACCCCGTTGGAGGAGTTCCAGCAGATCGTCAGGGTCAACCAGACCGGCGTCTTCCTGGGGATCAGGACCGTCGCGCCCGAGATGGCGGCCGCCGGCGGCGGCACGATCGTCAACACCGCCTCGTACACGGCGCTCACGGGTATGTCGCACGTGGGCGCGTACGCCGCGACCAAGCACGCGATCCTCGGCCTGACGAGGGTGGCCGCCATCGAGCTCGCGGCGAAGCGGATCCGGGTCAACGCGGTGTGCCCGGGCGCGGTGGACACCCCGATGAGCAACCCGGACGGCGCGGAGCCGGAGGCGCTGGACGGCCTGTACCGGCGGCTGGTGCCGCTCGGGCGGGCCGGGCGCCCGGAGGAGGTGGCGCGGCTGACGCTCTTCCTGTCCTGTGACGACTCCTCGTACATCACCGGCCAGCCCTTCGTCGTGGACGGAGGCTGGCTGGCCGGCGTCAACGTGATCTGACGTAGCGTCAGACAGGGTCCCCGGCATGTCTTGACGCTCCGGACGCACGGTGGAACAGTCGGTCGACAACAGATCTGACGATGCGTCAGAAACGTAGGGACGGGACGGTGAAACCCGTGGAATTCGGGCTCTTTGTTCAGGGTTACGTCGGCAGGCGCGCCGAGACCGACCCGCTGGCCGAGCACAGGGCGCTCATGGAGGAGACCGAGTACGTCATCCAGGCCGACAAGTCGGGCTTCAAGTACGCCTGGGCCTCCGAGCACCACTTCCTGGAGGAGTACTCGCACCTCTCCGCCAGCGACGTCTTCCTCGGCTACCTGGCCCACGCCACCGAGCGGATCCATCTCGGCGCGGGCATCTTCAACCCGCTGGCGCAGGTCAACCACCCCGTCAAGGTCGCCGAGAAGGTCGCCATGCTCGACCACCTCAGCCAGGGCCGCCACGAGTTCGGCTCCGGGCGCGGCGCCGGCTCGCACGAGATCCTCGGCTTCCTCCCGGGCATCACCGACATGAACCACACCAAGGAGATATGGGAGGAGACCATCGCCGAGTTCCCCAAGATGTGGCTCCAGGACGAGTACCAGGGCTTCCAGGGGAAGCACTGGTCCCTGCCCCCGCGCAAGGTCCTGCCCAAGCCCTACGGGAAGTCCCATCCGCCCATGTGGTACGCGGCCGGATCCCCGCCCTCCTACGCCATGGCGGCCCGCAAGGGACTCGGCGTGCTGGGCTTCAGCGTCCAGAAGGTCTCCGACATGGAGTGGGTGCTGGAGCAGTACAAGACCGCGATCCGCGAGGCCGACCCCGTCGGCGACTACGTCAACGACAACGTGATGGTGACGTCCACCGCCGTCTGCGCCCCCACCCACGCGGAGGCGGTGCGCACCGCGGCGGCCGGCGGTCTGCACTACCTGCAGTCACTGGTCTTCCGCTACCACGACACCTTCCCGCGGCCCGAGGGCTTCCCGGTCTGGCCCGAGACCCTGCCGGAGTACGACGAGGAACTCATCGAACTCCTCATCCAGGAGGAACTGCTGATCTGCGGGGACCCCGACGAGGTGCTGGCGCAGTGCAAGCGGTGGGAGCAGGCGGGCGCGGACCAGCTGTCGTTCGGCCTGCCGATCGGGATCTCCAGGGAGGACACCCTCCGAACGATCCGGCTGGTCGGCGAACACGTCATCCCCAAGATCGACACGGATCCGGTGCACCGCACGACGCGTTTCCGCGAGGCCGCGTGACCGTGGTCTGAGGCTCAGGCCGGCGCCGTCCCCGGCGCCGGTCCGGGCCCGGGTACCGGTCTGGGGCCCGGTCTCGGTCTCGGTTCGGGTTCCGGTCCCGGGTGCGGGTCCGGGGCCCGGTCTAGGTCCCGGTCTCGGTCCGGGTTCCGGTCCTGGTCTGGGGCCCGGTCTCGGTCTCGGTCCGGGTTCCGGCCCCGGTCCCGGTCCTCTGGGTCCCCTGGGTCCCGGTCCGGATCCGGATCTCTCCGGGGGCGGCCCGGTCCGGATGCCGACCGGATGCGGACCGCATCCGGGTCGGCCCGTGCCGGCTCCGCTCCGTACGGGGCCGCCCCCGCCGGTCCGGGTGCCGGCCGGCCGACTGCCACGGGGACGCTCGTTCCACCACCGGTGACGGGGCGCGCCGTCCTGAACGGGGGGCGCGGCCCCGCGCACCAGAGGACCGCGGGCGGTGGCATCCCGGGCCGCCTCCCGCATCCGGCCCGGTCGGAGGGTGGGGCGGCCGCGGCCGGCCGCCCCACCCCCGATCGGGTCACATCCGCTCCGCCCCGCTCCGCCCGCTCTGTTTCCGTATCGCTTCCCCGTCCCCGTAGCGCTCCGCCCCGCTCCGACCCGCTCTCCCCGCTCCGCTCCGACCCCTCCCGCGTCCCCTTCCCTGTCCCTGTCCCTCTCCCTCCTGCTCTCCTTCCCCCTCCCCGCGCGGCTCTTCCTCCCCGTACCGACGACCACCCACCCGCCCGCCCTCCATCCGGCGCGACCCCGGCGCCCCGCACGCGAAAGGGACGACCATGCTCGACCACCTCATCACGCGCGCGACCCTCGTCGACGGCACCGGCGCCCCGGCCCGAAACGCCGACGTCGGCATCCGCGACGGCCGCATCGCCGTGATCGCCGGCCCCGGCACCGTCACCGAGGAGGCACGGACCACCGAGGACGCGACCGGGCTGGTCCTGACCCCCGGCTTCGTCGACCCGCACACGCACTACGACGCCCAGCTGTTCTGGGACCCGTACGCCACCCCGTCCCTGAACCACGGGGTCACCACGGTCGTCGGCGGCAACTGCGGGTTCACCCTCGCGCCGCTGAGCCCCGACCGCCCCGAGGACGCCGACTACACGCGGCGGCTGATGTCCAGGGTCGAGGGCATGTCCCTGGTCGCGCTGGAGGAGGGGGCGCCGTGGGACTGGCACGACTTCGGCGAGTACCTGGACGGGCTCGACGGCCGTATCGCCGTCAACGCCGGCTTCATGGTGGGCCACTGCGCCCTGCGCCGCCATGTCATGGGCCCGGCCGCGACCGGCGGCCGGCCCACCGGTGAGCAGCTCCGCCGGATGACCGCGCTCCTGCGGGACGCCATGGACGCCGGCGCCTGGGGGCTGTCCACCACCCAGTCGTCCACCCACACCGACGGCGACGGCGCCCCGGTGGCCTCCCGGCACGCGGAGCCCGCCGAACTCCTGGCGCTCTCCCGCGCCGTCGGCGAGCACGAGGGCACCCAGCTCGAGGCCATCGTCGCGGGCTGCCTCGACCGGTTCGCGGACGCGGAGATCGACCTGCTCGTCGAGATGAGCGCCGCCGCGGGCCGGCCGCTCAACTGGAACGTGCTCACCGTCGACGCGGCCGTCCCCGATCGAGTCCCCCGCCAGCTCGTGCCCAGCGAACGGGCCCGCCGGGCGGGCGGCCGGATCGTCGCCCTCACCATGCCCATCCTCACCCCGATGAACATGTCCCTGGGCACCTTCTGCGCCCTCAACCTCATCCCCGGCTGGGGCGAGATCCTGGGCCTGCCCGTCCCGGAGCGGATCGCGAGGCTCCGCGACCCGGACGTCCGCGCCCGGATGCTGCGGCGTGCCCGATGCCCGGAGGCGGGTGTCTTCCGCAGACTCGCCGACTTCGACCGGTACGTCATCGGCGACACCTACTCCGCGGCGAACGACGGACTCACCGGACGCGTCGTGCGCGACATCGCCGCCGAGCGAGGCCAGGGCGCCTTCCGTTGCCTGGTGGAGATCTGCGCCGACGACTCCCTGCGTACGGTCCTGTGGCCGATGCCCAGCGACAACGACCCGGCCAGCTGGGCGCTGCGGGCGGAGACCTGGCGGCACGAGGACGTTCTGCTCGGCGGCTCCGACGCGGGCGCGCACCTGGACCGGATGTGCGGGGCGCCGTACACCACGAGGTTCCTCGGCGACTGCCTGCGCGGCCGGAAGCTGGCGGGCCTGGCGGAGGCGGTGCGGATGCTGACCGACGACCCGGCGCGGCTGTTCGGGCTGCGCGGGCGGGGCCGGGTCGCCCGGGGCCACCATGCGGACCTGGTCCTCTTCGACCCGGAGCGGATCGACGCGGGACCGGCGACCCTCGTGCACGACCTGCCCGGAGACAGCCCGCGGCTCGACTCCCGCGCGGAGGGCGTGGTGTCCGTGCGGGTCAACGGGGTCGAGGTCATCCGCGAGGACCGGGTGACCGGCGCCGTGCCGGGCCGGGTGCTGCGCTCGGGCCGCGACACCGGGACGGTGGGTACCAGGTGACGCGGCAGCCCGACTCGCCGCAGCGGTCAAGCAAGCCGCCGCGGTCCAGCGCGCCGCGGCGGCCCGACTCGCCGCGAGGGTCCGACACGCCGCGGCAGCCCGACTCGCCGCGAGGGTCCGCGGTGCCGCAGCGGTCCGCCGCGCCTCGACGGTCCACGCCTCGACGGTCCGCGTCTCGGCGGCTTCCCGTGCAGCGGCTCTTCATCGGCGGGGAGTGGGTCGAGCCGGACCGCGGTCACTACGAGGTGGTGAACCCGGCCACGGAGGAGGTCGTCGGCCTCGCCCCCGAGGCGAGCCGGGACCAGGTGTACGAGGCGGCCGCGGAGGCGCGGGACGCGTTCGAGGCGTGGTCGCGCACCGCCCCCGAGGAGCGGGCGGCGGTCCTGGACCGGGCCGCCGACGTGATCCGGCGGGAGTTCGAGGCCTACGCGGAACTCGCCATGGCCGAGACCGGCGCCACCACGGGGACCGCGCGGGCCATGCAGGTCGGGGTCGGGGTGTCCCGGTTCCGCAGGTATGCCAAGGGCGCGCTGGAGCCGGTCGAGCGGGGCCTGCCTCCGCAGGTAGTCGAGGCCGGGCCGATGGGGCGGGCGGGCGTCTTCGGCGCGCTCGCAGCGCGCCGCCCGGTGGGGGTGGTCACCTGCATCACCTCGTACAACAACCCCTGGGCCAACCCGGCGGGCAAGGTCGCCCCGGCCCTGGCGATGGGCAACACGGTCGTGGTGAAGCCCGCTCCGCAGGACCCGCTCTCGGTGTACCGGATGGCGGAGGCGCTCGCGGAGGCCGGCGCCCCGCCGGGGGTCGTCAACGTGGTGGGCGGTTCCCGTGCGGAGGTGGGGGAGGCGGCCGTGGACTCGCCCGACGTCGACATGGTCAGCTTCACCGGTTCCACGGCCGTCGGGCAGCGCATCGGCGAGGTGTGCGGGCGGAGCGTCAAGCGTCAGCTGATGGAGCTGGGCGGCAAGGGCGCCGCGCTGGTCTTCGACGACGCCGATCTCGACTCCGCGGTGCTGGGCATCGGTACGACGTTCGCCTTCTACAGCGGCCAGATCTGCACCGCGCCGACCCGGGTGCTGGCCCAGCGCGGGGTGTACGACCGGCTGGTCGAGCGGCTCGGCGCGTTCGCCGGCCGGCTGAAGGTCGGCGACCCGGCGGATCGGGACACCGTGGTCGGCCCGGTGATCTCCGCCGCCCACCGGGACCGTGTCGAGTCGTACATCGAGCTGGGGAGGAAGGAGGGCGCGCGCCTGGTGGCCGGCGGGGAGCGGCCCGGCACGGCGCGCGGGTTCTATGTCGCCCCGGCGCTGCTCGCGGACTGCGGCAGCGGTATGCGCGTCGTCCGGGAGGAGATCTTCGGTCCCGTGGTGGTCGTGGTGCCTTTCGGCGACGAGGAGGAGGGGGTGGAGCTGGCCAACGACAGCGACTACGGGCTGATCGACTACGTATGGTCGGGCGACGTGGCCCGGGCGTTCCGGGTGGCGCGGCGGCTGCGGGCCGGCGGGGTCGGCGTCAACACGGTCGGCCGGAACATGGAGGCGCCGTTCGGCGGCTTCAAGAAGAGCGGGGTGGGGCGGGACGTGGGCTCCTACGCGCTGCACGCGTACAGCGAGCTGCAGGCGATCGTGTGGCCCGGCGGGTGAGTGGCCCGGCGGTGAGTGGGACGGCGGTGAGTGGGCCGGGGCGTGGGCGGGCCGGCGGGGGAGACGTAGGTCACGGGAAATTTTGCGAACGGGCAAAACGGGCACAGCTGCGGTTTTCGCAATCCGGAACCCGGCGATCGACGCCTGCGTATTCAAGTAATTTTCACCATCTCAGCCTCGTAATCCGTGGCCCATTGTGCGTACTGCGCCATTATCCAAGGTCGCGTATGTGAACCAGCATCCACCCGGATACGGGAACCGCAGCACCTAACGTCCTCCTCATGACTCAGCTGGAGACGCGGCCCCGGATCGGGGGCACGGTACGGGGACGCTCCGAAGGGGGCGTTCGGCCCAAGGGGCTGGAGAAGAACTCCGTCGGCCTCCTCGGCAGTGCCGTCATCGGTATCTCGACGGTCGCCCCCGTGTACTGCCTGACCTCGACCCTCGGCTCCACCGCGGGCGAGGTCGGCCTGCAGATGCCCGCCGTGTTCCTGGCAGGCTTCCTGCCGATGCTGCTCGTCGCCTTCGCCTACCGCGAGCTGAACCGGGCGATGCCGGACTCCGGCACCTCCTTCACCTGGACGGTCAAGGCCTTCGGCCCGCGCGTCGGCTGGATGTGCGGTTGGGGCCTGGTGATCGCGACGATCATCGTGCTCTCCAACCTCGCCGGTGTCGCGACCTCGTACTTCTGGCTGCTCGCCGGTGAGATCACGGGCAGCGCATCGGTCGCGGCCCTCGACGGCAACAAGGCCGTCCACATCCTCACCTGCCTCCTGCTGATCGCCGTCGCCACCGCGATCAGCTACCGCGGCATGACCGCCACCAAGCGCGTGCAGTACGCCCTGGTCGCCCTCCAACTCGTCGTCCTGGCCGTGTTCGTCACGATGGCCCTGCAGAAGGCCGGGGCGGGAGCCTTCGACACCGGCGTCGACTTCTCCTGGTCCTGGATGAACCCCTTCGCGGTCCAGTCCTTCGCGGCCTTCACCGCCGGCCTGTCGCTGTCGATCTTCATGTACTGGGGCTGGGACGCCTGCCTGTCCACCAACGAGGAGACCACCGGCTCCGACCGGACCCCCGGCCGCGGCGCCCTCATCGCGATGGTCGTCCTCGTCGGCTCGTACCTCGCCACCGGCATCGCCGCCCAGACGGCCGTCGGGTCGGGCGACACGGGCCTCGGCCTCGCCAACCCGGAGACCTCCGACAACGTCTTCGCCGCGCTCGCCGGCCCCGTCATGGGCCCGGTCCTCGGCGTGGCCCTCTTCATCGCCGTACTCGCCTCCGCCGCGGCGAGCCTCCAGACCACGTTCATCCCGGTCGCCCGCACCGTGCTCGCCATGTCCTCGTACGAGGCCCTCCCGGGGTCGTTCTCCGAGGTCCACCCGCGCTTCAAGGTCCCCGGCCGGGCCACCGTCGTCGCGGGCATCGCGACCGGCGCGTTCTACACGGTGATGACGCTCGTCAGCGAGCACGTCCTGATCGACACGATCTACGCGCTCGGCCTGATGATCTGCTTCTACTACGCGCTGACCGCCTTCGCCTGCGCCTGGTACTTCCGCGCCGAACTCCTATGCTCGGCCCGCGACTTCGCCTTCAAGGGCCTCTTCCCGGTCCTCGGTGGCGTGCTGCTCTCGGCGGTCTTCGGCAAGACGCTCTTCGACATGTGGGACCCGGCGTACGGCTCCGGCTCCTCGGTCCTCGGCGTCGGCTCGGTCTTCGTGATCGGCGTCGGCCTGCTGCTCCTCGGTGGAGTGATCATGACGGTGATGCGGCGCCGGAGCCCCGCGTTCTTCCGCGGCGAGGTCCTGACGAAGGACACCCCGTCACTGGTGGTCCAGGACTGACAGTGAGGATGTGTGGTGGATTCTCCGCCGGGTCTGACTCACGGACTGACCGACGCCGACTGGCTGTCTTTTAGGCGATTCGTCGGCCCGGACGGGGAGGCCACCGCACGCGACCGGGCCCCAGGGGAGTGGGGCCCGGGCCGCGCGGTTCCGGGGGCAGTCCTGGGCAGTCCGTGGCAGTTCGTGGCCTTCCGGGGGCAGCCCGCGGCCGGTGCCCGGTGCCCGCTGACCGGTGGCCGGGGCCCGCCGGGACTGTGGCCGCCGGTGGCGGAGGGCCGTCGGAACCGTCGGGAACTGCCCGCGGCCGTTGGCGGGGGGTTTCGCGGCCCGGAGGTCAGGGCCGCCCGGGCCCGCCCGGAAGTGCCCGCAGCCAGTCGACCAGCAGCCTGCCGACCTCGTCCGGCCGTTCCTGCTGCACCCAGTGGCCGCAGCCCTCCAGGATGTGGCAGGACACCAGGCGGGGAAGCGTGGTCGGGTAGGCCTTGATGGCGTCCGCCATCCACACGGTGGGCCCGTCGAACTCACCGCCGATGAACAGGGACGGCTGGGTGATCGGGGCTCCGTCCCAGGCCGCGAGATCCGCCCAGTCCCGGTCCATGTTCCGGTAGCGGTTGAGCGGGCCGGTCATCCCGCCGCGCTCGAACTCGCCCGCGTAGAAGTCCAGGTCCTCCTCGCTCAGCCAGTGGGGCAGCGGGCCGCGGGGGAAACGGTCCGACAGCTTTCCTCCCGGCGAGACGAAGGAGCGGGGGCCCTCGGCGGACGGCTCCGCGCCGCCCGAGGCCCCGGCGTAGAACCCCGCCAGCCAGGACCTGACGTCCGGCTCGATCTCGGCCTCCGCCCGGCCGGGCTCCTGGAAGTAGTGGATGTAGAACTCGTCTCCCCCGCCGCTCCCCGCGAGGGAGTCGGTGGGGCGGGACGCGCCGCGGGGCGAGTAGGGCACGCTGAGCAGTGCGACGGCGGTGAAGAGATCCGGGCGCAGCAGGGCGGTGTTCGCGGCGATGGGGGAGCCCCAGTCGTGTCCCACGACCACCGCCGACTCCGCGCCGAGGGCCTTCACCACCGCGACGTTGTCGGCGACATGGCCGAGCATCCCGTACGCCTCCCGCGTGGCGGGCTTGGACGACCGCCCGTAGCCGCGGACGTCGATCGCGACCGCGTGGTAGCCGGCCGCGGCGATCATCGGGAGCTGGTGCCGCCAGGAGTACCAGGACTCGGGGAACCCGTGGACCAGCAGGACCAGGGGCCCGGTGCCCTGTTCCACCAGATGGATGCGCCCGCCCGGGGTGTCCACCATGCGGTGCCGCGGCGGCTGCCCGGACGCGGCCGATGCGCCGGCCGATGAGCCGGCCGATGAGCCGGCGGATGAACTGACGGATGAACTGACGGACTTCGACATCCTGCCTCCTGGTGTGTCCCCGGGCTCCGGCGAGGTGCCGGACGGCGGCCCCTGCGCGGGATCATCGGTAACAAGCGCAAGCCGCCGGTCACACTCAGGCATACCGCTCAGCCGCGTTCCCCGCACGCGCCGCCGGACGGCCGGGTGATTCCCGAAAGGTGCCGGGCGGTCGCCGGGTCGCCGGGCCGCACGCCCGGAGGCAGGCGCCTCGACCGGGCGTCCCGATCCGGTTTCGCAACCGGGCGTCGCGATCCGGTTTCGCGTTCAGGCGCGCCGGCCGGGCGTGCCGATCAAGCGTCCCGGCCAGGGCGTCCCGATCAAGCGTCCCGGCCAGGGCGTCCCGATCAGGCGTCCTTGTGGGCCTTGAGCTTGCGCCAGACCGCGCCCAGGGCCTCCATGTCCTCCTGCTCCAGGACGTCGGTGAAGACCGGGGCCAGGCACGCGCGCCGGGTCGCGTCCGCCTCCTCGAACACCGCGCGCCCCTCGGGGGTGAGCGCGACCTCCACGGATCGGGCGTCCCTGGCCGACGGCGTGCGCGAGACCAGTCCGCGGGCCTGTAGCGCGTCCAGGACGCGGGAGACCTGGCTGCGGCTCAGCATGGTGCTGTTGCCCAGTACGGAGGCGGCGACGGGCTCGTCGCTGCTGGCGAGCCAGAGCATCACCTCGAACCAGGAGACGGGCAGGTCGTGGGCCTTGGTCAGAGCGCGGTCGACGCGCTCGGTGAGCACCGTTCCGGCCCAGACCAGGCCGTAGAAGGCGTGGTCGGCCTCGGACATCTCCGCCGGGGTGAGCTTCCTGGTCGCCATGCCTTCGATCATACCGGCTTGCGTGTGTGCGCACACAATGCTTAAAGTGTGTGCACACACAAAAACACCTTCTGTGTGCCTCCCCTTCCCGACCCCAAGGAGCCCCTCATGTCCTCCACCACCCCCAAGGTCGTCCTGATCACCGGCACCTCCTCCGGCATCGGCCTGGCCGCCGCGGTCGCCGCCGCCCGGGCCGGCTGGCACACCGTCGCGACCCTCCGCGACCCGCGCCGCGCCGACGCGCTCCGCAAGGCCGCCGCGGAGGCCGGGGTCGACCTCGACATCCGGCAGCTCGACGTCGTCGACGAGGCATCCGTCGCCGCCGCGATCGACGGGGTGATCGCCGACCACGGCCGGCTCGACGCCGTGATCAACAACGCCGGCGCCGGGCACCTCGGGACCCTGGAGAACGACACCGTCACCGACGTCCGCAAGGTCATGGAGGTCAACTTCTTCGGCGTCCTCAACGTCTCCAAGGCCGCCCTCCCCCACCTGCGCGCGGCCGGGGGCCGCCTGATCACCGTCACCAGCGTCGGCGGGGTCGTCGGCCAGCCCTTCAACGAGGCCTACTGCGCCGCCAAGTTCGCCGTCGAGGGCTACATGGAGAGCCTGGCGCCGGTGGCCGCCTCCGTCGGCGTGAGCGTGTCCGTCGTGGAACCGGGCGCCGTGGCAACCGAGTTCGTCAACAACGTCGGCCTCGACCTGGAAGCGGAGATGGCGGCGGCGGGCCCGTACGCCCCTGCCCTCGACGCCTATGTCACCCGCACGGTCGCCCAGTTCCTGAACGGCGCCCAGACCCAGGACGAGGCGGCCGCGGCCGTACTCGAGGCGCTGACGGCGGACAACGCACCGTTCCGGATCCAGACCTCCGACTGGGCCCGCGACTTCACCGGCATGAAGCTCAACGACCTCGACGGATCCGCGGTGGTGGAGACGACTCGCACCTGGGTCGCCTGAGCCGGTGTCCGGGGCGGGTGGGACGGGCGACCGCCACCATCCGCGGATTCGGCAGCCGCGGCCGTCCGAACCCCGCCTGTGCCCGTACTCCCGCCCGGACCCGCCCCCGCACCAAGCCCCCGCACCCCGACCCGGACCCGGCGTGCGGACTCGAACCCGCACCCCGACCCGGACCCGGCGTGCGGGGCGGACCCGGACACGGACCCGGCGTGCGGACTCGAATCCGGACCCGGACCCGAACCCGGACACGGACCCGGACTCGAACCCGGCGCGCGGGGGCGGGGGCGGGGGCGGGGTGAGGCCGTACGCCGGCGGCTGAGACCCCGGGGCCGACAGGGCCGGCGCTCGGGCCCGGCCGCTCGCGCCCTGCGCGGCGCCACCCGGCGCCACCCGGCCGGTCCTACGCCGGATGCCCCAGGAACACCGGGTTGGTGAACGCCGCCAGCGGCCCGGGGAAGCCCGGTACCGGCACGGCCGCCGGGTGCCGCACCTCCGCGCGGACGTACGCCGCGTACGCCGCCGTCGTACGCCACTCCACCGTGCCCGTGCCCTCCGCCGGGAGCGCCGAGGTGTGCAGCACCCCCTGGTCGGTGACGATCCGGGCGGTTCGCCCCGGGGCGCCGGTGACCTCCAGCCGGACCGTCACCGGGGCGTCCGCGCCGACCCGGAGCCGCTCGCCGATGCCGGCCCGCCTGCCCCGGCCCCCGTACGCGGCGAACGACAGCGACACGGCGGACGACTCCGCCACGTACGACCGGCCAGCGCGCAGCCCGTCCAGGATCGCCTCGCGCGTCAGGCCGTCGGCGAGGACCACGGTCTGCGGGGTACCCACCGCGTCCGGGTCCCGGTGCGCGTCGCTGCCGCCCATCGCCGGGGTCCAGCGGACGCCCGAGCGGACGGAGGCGAGCAGGGTGCCGTCCCAGTCCGCGAGGGACACGTCGTCGTCCGGGGTGTACGGCCCGTTCCACACCTCCACCGCGTCCGCCTCGCCGAAGCCGAACTTCCAGTTGCAGCCGATGCAGGTGGCGTGCGGATGGGCGGGCACGACGAGGCCGCCGGCGCGGCGGATCGCGCGGGCGTAGTGGCCGAAACGGTTGTCCCGGGCCCGGTAGCGCCAGTCGACGAACGTCCCCGGATCGGTGCCGACCGCCACCACATGGCCGTTGCGGGTCGTGACCTCCTCGCCGAGGAGCACCAGCAGGTCGTCACCGGCGGCGTCCGCCCACGCACCGTGCGCCGCGTGCGTGTTGTGCTCGCTGCTGTTGACGAAGTCCAGCCCGGCCGCGCGGGCGAGCGCCGCGATCTCGCCGGGGGTGCGGCGCCCGTCCGAGTACCAGGAGTGCAGATGGCAGTCGCCCCGGTACCAGGCACGGCCCCGGCCCTCCGCCCGCTCCGGCGGGTACACCGGCTCCGGGGTCGGCCGGGGCCTGCCGCGGACGAGCGTGACGGTCACGGTGTACGCGAGGCCCTGCGGCGCGATCGTGTACGGACCGAGCGCGATATGCCAGGTGCCCGCCCGGACCGGCCCGGGGAGGTAGCCGGGCGTCGCCTCGTCGCCCCGGATGAAGAACGCACCGCGCGCCCCGCCCGACCAGCCGCGGAAGCCCTCGCCGCCGAGCGCGGTGCCCCGCTCGTCGAAGATGCCGATGTCGAGGGCGTTCCCCTGGGTCCCGGCCGGGACCTGCGGCCTGTCGTAGGCGTACGACACCCGGATCTCGGCCACCCCGCGCGGCACCTCGACCGGCAGGTACACGAAGTCGGGGGAGCCGGGCGGCAGGGTGCCGCGCACGACCTCGGTGGTGCGCCCGTCCGCTGCGTCCGCTGTCTCGGCGAAGCTCACACCGCCCAACGTAAGCGCGGCGGCGGCTCCCGTCACGAGCAGTCCGCGTCTGCCGGGGTCCGCGCCGTCCTCGTTGCCCATGCCGTCGGCTCCCGGGTGGTGAGAGGGGCAGGTGCGGTGCGCAGTGGTGGTGCGCAGTGGTGGTGCGGGGCGGCGGTACGCGGTGGTTGGTACGGAGTGGTGGCGCGGTGCTACGGGTATCCCCGGTCCGTGACGCCCTCCAACCTCCTACCCCGCCGTCAACGCCGCGGCAAGGGGTGGCGATCGACGGATGACCGGCCCGTGGCCCGTGGCCCGTGGCCCGTGCCCCACGGCCCTCGGCGGTCCCGCTCACGTCGGCCGGACGCCGTACCCCCTCGGTGCCGTACGCCGCTCCCCGGTGCCGTACGCCGCTCCCGCGGCCCGACCGTCCGCCCCCACCGTCCGCCCGCCCTCTCGGAAACCGGGGCCGCAGCGCGTAGCTTGTCCCCGCCAAGCACCCACGGCAGACGAGGCGGAGGAGCCGCTGTGCGGATCGCGACCACGATCTTCCTGACGGACGAGACGATCACCCCGGTGCGGCTGGCGCGGGAACTGGAGGAACGCGGCTTCGCGGGGCTGTACCTGCCCGAGCACACCCATATCCCGGTCGAGCGGACCTCCCCGTATCCGGCGGGCGGCGACCTGCCGCCCGAGTACGGCCGCACCCTCGACCCGTTCGTCGCCCTCGCACAGGCCGCGGCGGTCACCACCGTCCTCGGTCTCGGCACGGGCATCACGCTGGTCGCCCAGCACGATCCCATCGCCCTGGCCAAGCAGATCGCCACCCTCGACCATCTCAGCGGTGGCCGGTTCACCCTCGGCGTCGGCTTCGGCTGGAACCGGGAGGAGGCGGCGGACCACGGCGTGGAATGGTCGACCCGGCGCGACCTCGTCCGTGACCGCATGCATCTGATGCGCGCCCTGTGGGCCGCCGAACCCACCGCGTACGACGGTGACTTCGGCTCGGTCCGCGCCTCCTATGCCCACCCGAAGCCGGCGAGCGGGCCCGCGCCCCGCACCCTCGTCGGCGGCGCGGCCGGCCCGCGGTTGTTCTCCCACATCGCGGACTACGCCGACGGCTGGCTGCCGATCGGCGGCCGCGGCCTCCCCGAGTCCGTCGCCGTGCTGCGCGCCACCTGGGAACGGGCGGGCCGCGACCCGGGCGCCCTCCGGATCGTCCCGTACGTGGTCCTCCCCTCGGAGGGCAAGCTCGCCCGCTACGCCGAACTGGGCTGCGAGGAGGTCGTCCTCCAACTCCCGCCGGCGGGGGAGGGGGAGGTACTGCGGGTGCTGGACGGGTACGGGAAGTACCTGTGACGCGTGCGCCCCACCCGGCGCCGGCGGACTGATCAGGCAAGGGAACTAAGCCGCTCGGCCCCTCGGATGCGGCCGCGCGGCGCATCGCTTCCCCATCCTCGGAAGCGGGCGGGGTCGCTCCCCGGCCCGGCGGATCATGCTGTCGGGCGCCAGTCGGCCGCGGGCCGGCCGTGCTCCACGAACTCGGCGGGAATCTGCACACAGGGGGCGTAGACGCTGACGAACAGCGTCGTCGTCGAGTCGTTCCACCGCACGTCGACCTGGTAGCCGTCGGCCGGGTCTTCGAATCGAAAGCCCAGTTGGCGGTAGGTCGCACCGGTACGGTCGCCTTCGTGGGTGAGCTTCCACCCCTGCTGGACCAGTTGTCGGCGTACACGCTGCTGCGCCTTGCGGGCGGTGGCTTCGGGGACGTCGGGCACGCTCCAATCGAGACCGAAGCTCCGGACGTCGCTCCGTGCCTCGTCGATGTGGGTGATGCCCCTCAGCCCGCGGTAGTAGCAGGCGCCGGTGACGACTCTGCCCGGGCCCGCGGCGTGCTTCTCCTGCAGGGCGAAGCCGTCGTGCACCTCGTCGGAGCGAGCCGTGAGCCGTTGCGCGACCGCGTCGGGGTCGGCCGAGGGATACGGTGCACCGTTCCATGCGGCATTCCATGCGAAGTTCCCCGCCACCGCGGCGACGGCCAGCAGGATCAACACCGCCGCGATCCCCGTGACGGTGGACGGGACGGACTCTTCGGAGGCCACGGCTCTACCTGGTCGGCTCTGGAACATGCTGGTGACCGTAGGCGCCGGTAGGGCGCGCCGCATGAGTAGCCGTACCTGGATCGATCCGTGCGAGAAGACGCGAGGGGGCGAGGGTCATCCGTGGCGCTTGGCGATCTCCACGAGACGGGCGAACCGGGTCTTCGAATTTAGTGGGGGTGCGCCTCCCGTCGGCTCCGCCGGGTGGTTGCACAGCGTGACCGGAGGCGTTGGTTCTCGCGGTTGCGGAAGCCGAAGGCGTTGCGGGCTTCGAGCTTGATGAGGCGGTTGTTGCCTTCGGAGGCGGCGTTGGTGATGCCGGTGGTGAGGTAGGTCTCGATGCCGTCCCACCACTGCTCGACGGTCTCGGCGAGGGTGAGGAGTTCGGGCAGGTGGGCGTGGTCGGCGACGTGGGCGAGGAAGCGGTGGCGGGCGGCGGAGATCGCGGAGCGGTCGGGGGCGTGGTGGGTGCGGCTGATGGTCAGGTGGAGGATGTCGCGCAGGAGTTCCTTGGCCTGCCAGGCCGCGTGGATCTGCCGGCCGTAGGTGCCCATGTACTCCAACTCCGCCTTGAGCAGGGTGCGTTGGTTTTCGGTGAGGTCTTCTTTGTTGCGGCGCAGGAGTTTGCGGACGGTGTAGATGCTGTCGCCTTTGCGGGCCCGGCGGCCGTGCTGCTTCCAGGTGAGGCGTCGGCGCAGGTCGGCGAGGTGGCGCTGGGCGAGCTGGACGATGTGGAAGCAGTCGACGACCACGGTTGCGTGCGGCAGGGCGCGGTGGACGGCGGCGCGGAAGGTGGCGCACAGGTCGATGGCGACGTAGCGGACCTGTGCCCGCCAGGAGGCGGGCTGGGCGCTGAGCCTGTCGGCGACCGAGGTGGCGTTGCGGCCCTCGACCTGGCCGAACAGTCCTTGTCCGCCGATCGCGTCGACGAAGCCGATGTGCCAGGCGTCCGCGATGAGTTCCCACTTGCCGGTGGCCGGGTTCTGCTTCCACACCGGTTTCCCGCGCCGGGTCTCGTCGATCCCGACCGCCTCGGTCGCGGGCGGCGTCTCGGGCAGGACCGCCGCGGCGTAGTCCTCAAAGCACTGCTGCACGATCGGCCAGCTCAAGGACAGGTCGCGGCCGGCCTGCACGACGGTGCGGGATCCGTCGCAGACCGCAGCCCCCGCCGCCCGGCGCAGGGCGGTGGTGGTGCGCATCCCGGCAGGCACCGCGTGTATCGCCTCGGTGAACGAGCCGCGCTCGCACACGGGTTCGGCGCAGTACCAGCGTGCCTTGCGCCACCGGATACTCACAGGGCGTCCACCGCAGGGCAGGTGCCGGGGCCGGGTGGTGCGGTAGTCCTTCAGCCGGGTGGCGAACACCCCGCACGAGGGGCAGGCCCGGGCGGAGTCCTCGTTCGTGACCACGTACACCGTCGAACCGCCCGCCCCGTCGTCCTTGACCTTGATCACACTCACCCCCTCCAGCCCCAGAAGTCGCGTGGCCGCCTCGTTGATGCCGGTATCGTCGCTGTTCAAGCCCGTGGGGTTTCATGATCGGTTGCCTAGACAACAACCATGATCACGAAGACCTGCGGGCTCCTTGCGTCCAGGGCGCCCGCACCCCAACCACCTCACACAGCGTGACCGGCGAGCCCGCCCGTCACCGTCGTACCCCCACTAACTTCGAAGACCCGTTAATCAGTACCTCAAGAAATCTGGAGACTTCTCAAACTTCCCCGGATATGCGGAGGTCTCACCTCACGCTGAGGTTAAGCTCGCATGGGAGATGCGCAATAGGATGGGGGAGAGGGAAGAGCTTCACATAATGATTAATAGGAACTGTGTCTGCCCTAAGGTATCCTCGCCGAACTCAATGGGGTGCAAGCAGGCCGTTCCTGCTATCCTCCACGAGGATCAGACCATGTGGGTACACTATCCGGGAATGAAAGAGCCGATCCCCCTCAAGGGAAAGGCCAAGAGGTCCGCAAACGGTTAGGGGATGGCAGGGTGATCGTTCTTGGTGCCACGCACATCGGGGAAACTTATGCCCGTTCCGATCGAGAGGTCGATTCCCTTATTGATCACGTAATGAACGATCTCATTCAGAAGGGAGAAACCCCCGACGGGTTCGAGATCGTTCCAGAGAGGGCTGTGGTCAGCATAGTAAAGGGGAAGTACCCAGAAGAGACCGATGAACGATGGGCCACCAACTACCTGTATGTTTCGGTAAATATCCGAAGCGGATATGGTGCGTTGAAGTGGTGGACTAGCGAGGTTCCGGATGCGGGACCCGGTGAGGATATCGCTCAATTCATCTGGACCTCAGGAAATCCGAATCCGCCCTCATTCGACCCCGAAGTAATCGCGGACCCAGGAAACCCTACCTATTACCCTCGCGAAGCCGCCATTCCAGCCGCCCAAGTCCGCGAGGCTCTCGAAGAGTTCTGTCAGACAAGAACAGGGCAGAGGCCGAACTGCGTGCCGTGGATTCTCCTCGATCAAACCGTGTGAAGGTCTGAATCAGGATCTGCCGCTCCCTCTCTGTGCGATGGTGCGGCAGATCGTCGGCGCTCCCGTGCAGGGGCATGTCTGAATTCCCGGGCCGGTCCAGTCGTAGGACTGCTGGCCCTTGGTGCTCTTTGCCGCAAGAGCGACGCTGCCACCGGTCCCGGAAGACCGGTTAGTGCAGCGGATCGCGGGCCTCCGCCCATGCCGGCCTTCTACAGGAAAGTACTTCAGTCATGGGAAGTTCTGCAATCTGGTCTTGCAGAGCGATTCCTCGCCCAGGCTGCCGCCTCTTTCTATCGAATCAATCCAGTCCCCCAGTTCCGTCGTGCTCTCGATCGTGATCGAGAAATCCGGTTGAGAGTCCATTCGTGTGAACCGTGACAGCCCAGTCGGGAGTTTGAAAATCATTCACGAACCCCCGGAGCATGTCCGTTGGGAGATCTTGCTTGATTTCTTCTTTCCGTTTCAGTTCCTTCGCGAGGAGTAGTCTTCTCCTCAATTCCTCGCCCATACTGCGGAATCCTGTCGACCTTTGTAGTAACCCCGCACCGGACGGCCACCCGGCACTCGCCACTGCCCGCAACCCGAAGAAGCCCCCGGAACCCGCCCGACACCCGACATCAGAATTCACGCGGTGGATCCGTGCTGAATACATGAGGCTAACGTGAGAACATGCGCATCCAGTGGAGGACTTCGGTCTCGCTCGGGTTGGTGAGAAACAGATGACTGCCACCCTCTCTTGTCTTGACGCTCAACATGTTCAATGTGTCGCCAGGGTAGCTCTCCAGAAATGAAATGAGGACTTGCGTGTCCGCACGTAGAGCGGATCCCTCCTCGGTCCTTCTGAGTCTGCGTCGGTATATGTTCAGGAGATTTTCCCGCGTGACCTCTCCGCTTTCTACGGCGATCACGTTTCGCGTCAAGTCGAGTGCCTCATTTGAGCAGACTTCTGCCTCTACTGCCGAGGACAGGAGATCCCTCAATTGATTCTGGTCCATGGCCCTCCGTTGATGCTGACTTCGGCTCCGCTGACTGTCCCTCGGATGAGAACTTCGCCTTCGTCGTATGGGAAAGAGACACCTCCCACTCGATTATACGTCGAACCTTCTGCGTTTGGGATCCGCAATACGATGCCTGGACCGTTACCCCTGAAGCTCTCTTCGAGTGCCATTTCCTCGTAGTAGGTGGTCCACGAGGTGAACACGCTATCTGTCCGGCCGCCGGCGTGCAGTTGTGCGTCCGAGTGTCCCCCAAGAGGCTCAGCCACTCCGCGTAGGGCATTCTCATACATCTTTAGCCACTCTGGCCGACTGCGTTCATTCGCATAACCGACACCGCGGTACAGATGCGGCGCCTCCTCTGGGTCCCAACTGCCCCCGTTCGCACATGCATCCGGTGCGAGTCCGAGACAGTCGGTACTGGCATGAGGGTTGTGGACGTAGGCGGCGGGATTGGGCGCCGGGGCCAGCCCCAGCGGGTCCGCTGACAGGTACCGCGCCGTCTCCGGGTCGTAGTGCCGGTGGAAGTTGTAGTGCAGCCCCGTCTCAGGGTCGAAGTACTGCCCCGGGAAGCGCAGCGGTGTGTACGCCGTGCTCGACGTCGCCCACGCCGTCGTCCCCCACAGCGTGCTCCGCGTGCGCCAGGCGATCTCGCCCGACTCGTCGACGAGTTCGCTGGGGGTGCCCACCAGGTCCGTGACGATGGCGAAGAAGCGCTCGTCGACCGCCTCCCGGGGGAGTCGGGAGGTGCCCGGGTCCTGCGGTGGGCCCGCCGGGAGGATGCGTTCGGTCTGGGCGAGGGGGTGGAGGCCGTCGTGGTCCCAGGTGAGGGCGACCGGGTGGGGCAGGTCGGCGGACTCGGTGGTCTGTTCGCAGAGGGTCGCGCCGTCCCAGGTGAAGGTGACCTGTTCGAGGACGGTCTCGCCGTCGTCGGCGAGGCGCTGCTTGGCGGTGCGGCGTCCCAGCGCGTCGTAGCGGTAGCGCCACACCGTGCCGTCGGGTGTGGTGACCGAGGTGAGCCGGTCCTCGGCGTCCCACGCGTAGTGCCAGGTGTCCGGCTTGCGTGACAGGCGGGTCTTGCGGCGGAGCACGATGCGGCCCTGGGCGTCGTGCTCGTAGCGGACGCCGCCGGCGCGGGTGATGCGGGTGCCCGTGTAGGAGCGGGGCCCGGTGGCCTCGTGGCCCGGGTGGGCGGCGGGCCAGGACGCTTCGGTCTGGTTGCCCGCCGCGTCGTAGGCGTAGCGCTCGGTCCAGTTCGCGGCGTGGACGGCGGTGACGCGCCCTGCGGCGTCCAGGTCGAACGTCCGTGTGCCGGAGGGCAGGTCGTCGATGCCGACGAGGTAGCCGTCCGCGCGGTAGGTGTAGCCGCGGCGCTGGAGGCTGCCGTCCGTTCCCGTGAGGTGCTGCTCGGTGAGCCTGCCCATCGGGTCGAAGGCGTGGTGGAGCGTGACCGTCCCGCCGATGCGGCGGGCCAGCTCCCGGCCCGCGGGGTCGCGTTCGAAGCCGATGGTCCGTCCGGAGGCGGTCAGCTCGCTGCGGCGGCCGGCCGCGTCGTACGACCAGGTGCTGACCGCCCCGGTCGGCGTCGTCCTTCCGGTCCGTCTGCCCGCCGCGTCGTAGGCGAACGTCGTCTCGCGGCCGTCGACCGACTCCGTCCGGAGGCGGCCGTACCGGTCGCGCAGCCGCTTCAGCGTCGCGTCCGGGCCCGCCGCCACCGCGAGTTCGTCGAAGACGTCGTACGCGTAGGTGGTGACGGAGCCGTCGGCGTCCTTGCGGACGACCTGGCCGAGTGCGTTGTGTTCGAGCCGCACGCGCTGGCCGAGGCCGTTCTCCCGGGACACCAGGCGGCCGGCCGCGTCGTACGCGTAGGTGAGGGTGCGGCCGTCGAAGTTCGTCTCCGATATCGGCAGGCCGGCCGGGTCGTACGCGTAGTCCCAGGTCAGCCCCTGCGGGTTGGTCACCCGGGTCAGTCGCAGATTGCAGTCGTGGGTGAACTCGTACCGCACCCCGTCCGGCCCGGTCCGGGCCGCCAGGAGGTCGAAGTCCGTGTACTCGTAGGTGGTGGTGCCGCCCATGGCGTCGGTGTGGCCGGTGCAGTTGCCCTCGCCGTCGTACGTCCAGGACCGGACGCCGCCGTCCGCCTCGACGCGCCGTGCGAGCCTGCCCTCGACCGTCCACTCCAGACGCGTCACGGCCCCGAGCGGGTCGGTGATGGTGACCGGCCGGCCGAAGAGGTCCCGCTCGCAGCGAGTCGTCGCGCCCAGCGGATCGGTGATCTCCAGCGGCAGCCCCGCCCGGTCGCAGCGCACCCGCGTGGTGTGCCCGAGGGCGTCGGTGACCGAAGTCGGGTGTCCCGCCCCGTCGTAGGCGACGTGGGTGGTGGCACCCGAGGCGTCGGTCGCGGAGGTGCGGTTGCCGCGCCCGTCGTACGTCCGGCGCACCACCGTCCCGTCCGCGCCCCGTACCCGCACCGGAAGGCCCAGGCCGTCGTACTCGGCCGACAGCACCCGGCCGTCGGGGCGGCGCACGGTCAGCGGGCGCCCGCCCTCGTCGTACGTGGTGGCGGTGACATGGCCGAGCGGGTCGGTGGTGGCCAGCAGCCGGTCGAACGGGTCGTACGCGAAGCGGGTGACGGCGCCGTTCGCGTCGATCTCGGCGGCGACCTGCTGCCGCTCGTTGATCACATAGCGCCTGGTGTGGCCGAGGCCGTCGGTCATCGAGGTGGTGCGCAGGCCGGTGCCCGGGTCGGTGCCGTCCCAGGTGAAGCGGGACTCGACATGGCCGTTGGTGCCGGACTGGTACACGCACCGGTCGAGGTCGTCGTAGACGTAGTCGTAGTGGCCGCCGTTGGTGTCGGTCCACGAGGTCATGCGGCCCAGTTCGTCGTAGCCGAACCGCACCGGCCGGCCCGTGGAGTCGACGACCTCGGTGAGGTGCCCGTCCGTGTAGCCGTATCTGAGGACCTCCTGGTCCGAGCCGTCCGGGGCGGCGCCCGCGAGGTGCAGTGCGGTCACCCTGCCGCCGACGGTGGTGAGCTTCAGGTGGTAGCCGCCGTGGTGGACGATCGACGTCGGGGCGCCGGAGTCGTCGTGGTCGAAGGCGATCCAGCGGCCGTTGCGGTCGTCGATCCGCGTCAGCAGCGCCAGTTCGCCGGTGTGGCGGGTGAAGTGCCGCACCCGGCCGGTGCCGGGGTCGGTGACCGTGTAGCCGTCGCCGGTACGGTCCAGCGGCCAGCGCCTGCCGTGCGCGGGCAGCACGGGGACGCCCGGCGCGGGATGCGGATAGGCGAGCAGGCTGCCTTCGTCGCAGGCGAGGACGACGCCCTCGGAGTCGATCTCCAGGCGCTGGTCGACGGTGCTGGACCATGTCGCCCCGAACCAGCGGCCCGCCCGGTACGACGAGTCGAAGGTACGCCGGAACAGCAGCGGCAGCGAGCCCGGGAGGGCGATGTCCGTCTGCGGCAGCAGCACCCGGCCGCTCGCCACGTCCACCGGGTCGCCGTCGCACCGGGTCTCACCGCACCGCCTGCCCTTGCCTTCGGGGTCCCCGCGCTGCCCGTCGCGGGCCTTCGACGGGGTGTCGGGGACGGCCTTCGCCCCGGCCCTGAGCCCGCCCCGGACCAGGCCGGCGCCCTTGGTGCCGACGATCTCCGGGATGAGCCGCCCGACGAACTCGGACGGATCGCCCTTCGCCGCGTCCCAGGCGTTCTTCAGCGCGCGGTCGGGATTGGCGGCGGTGGAGACGAGCCCGGCCAGGGTCGTGTTGAGACCCTTGTAGTACTCGGCCGGGTGGGTCAGGTTGTACGAGTCGATCGGGTTGACCGACCGTACGAAGCTGACCAGACCCGCCGTCCCCTTGACGGCACCCCCGGCCAGATGCGTCGCCTCCACGCTCTGGCCGAGGGCGTAGTCCGTCAGCTCCAGCCTTGCCTTCTCGAGGCCCGCGGGCTCCTTCGGGGCGTGGGCCATCGCCGCCGTGACCGCCGACCTCGCGCTGCCCGCGGCCTCGTCGCGGTGCCGGCGGGCCCCGTCCAGGATCTCCTGCGCCCGCTCCCGCCTGGCCGTGCCGGGGTCGGTGAACGGGCCCGGCCGGGGCGGGGGGTTGTCGCTGTTCCGGGCTGCGTTGTAGGCGTCGACCTTCCTGTTGTGGGCGTCGACCGCCGCTCTGGACTCCGCCTCGCCCTCCCTGTGGAGGGCGATGGCCTCCCGTGCCCTGCCCTGGGCGCCCGTCACCGCCTTCGCGTACGTCTCCAGCGCCTCGGCCGCGGCCCCGAAGGCGTCGGCGGCGTGCAGCCAGTCGGTCGGGAGCGTCTCGAACCTCGCCCGGAAGGCGTCCGCCGCCTCGCCCTTCCAGTGGGCGGAGTCGAGCCTCTTCATCCCGTCGCCGACCAGCTCGAACGCCCGCCGGAAGTCGCGGAGGTTCCTCACCGTCGACGCGATCGCCTCCGGGTTGCCGTGGACGAGTTCGGCGGCCTCCTCGGTCTGCCCGAGCCGCTGCTCGCCCACCTCGGCGCCGAGCGACGAGGCGATCTCGTCGCCCCAGTCCTCGACACCGTCCGCCCAGCCGTCCGCACCGGCCTTCTCCAGGCCGTCGCCGATCCGGTCGGTCGTCCAGTCGATTCCCTCGCCGGCCTTCTCCCCGGCCTTGTCGACACCGCTGACGACGAGGTCGATGCCCCGGCCGAGGGCCTTGCCCAGGTCGCCCAGGTCCGCCATCAGCCGCGCTCCCCCCAACGCGGCTCCTCGGCCTGCGCGATCGTCTCCTCGGACGGGTCCAGCGCCTCGCGCAGGCGGGCGTCGGCCGCCTCACGCGCCCCCGGGTCGATCAGTCCCCGCCGCTCGAAGGCGTCCATCTGCGCGTCCGCCACGTCGTAGCCCGTGTCACGCCAGGCCTGCCCGGCCTCCCGGTGGGCATCGGAGAACGACTCCGCGCTCCAGTCGGGGTCGTCGGTGGCGGACCGGGTGCTGACCTCGTCCCAGCTCATGCCCCTGACCTCGTCCTCGCCGAGGTGCGGGTTGCCGTTCAGCGAGTTGACGCCGATCTTGATCGAGTCCTTGACGTACTGCTCCTGCTCGGCGAACGAACCCGCCGACAGGCCCACGGCCAGGGCGAACCCGTTCCCCTTCAGCGTCAGCGCCCGGACGCCCCACTCCCACCGGTCGCAGAAGGTACCGAAGGCGTCGGCGAGGCCGCCGTGGCCGAGGTCCAGTCCCGACAGGGAGAGTTCCGAGAAGCCGCGCCCGGTGGTCGCCTCGCCGATCATGCCGAGGTCCCTGAGCTCGGCATGGGCGAGATCGATGCCCCGCGCGATGGCGGCGAGCGCCGCGGGCGGCGCCTTGAGATCAGGATTCTCCGCGTTCATTTCCGTCCCCCCTCTCCCCGGGCTGTTCCCCGGGCTCCTCCCCGGGCTCCTCCCCGAGGTCCACCGCCGCCGTGTCCGGCACGATGCCCCTGACCGGCGGGAACAGCATGCCGTCGGCGCTCCCCGCGTCCAGGGCCACACCGCCCGGTCCCGGCAGCGCGGGCACCAGCACGTCCAGCAGACGGGCGCCCAGGACCGTCCGGTACCTCCACTCCCGGCGCGCCTCCCCCCGTGCCGCGGCGAAGCGGGCCAGGGCCTCCTCGTGGGAGAACGCGCAGATCCAGCGGACGCCGTTCCGGTCGGCGGTCCACAGGCCGTCGTGCTCGTCGAACGGCACCAGTACCGCGGTGCGCCGGAATTCCCCGAGCAGCCGCGCGAACTCCCGCCGGGCCGATTCCGCTGCGCTGTCCGCGGTCGCCGCTGCGGGCGTGCCTGCCGCGCTCGAATGCGCCGAGTCCGCCGAGTCCGCCGAGTCCGCCTTCTGCGCCGAGTCCGGTCGTGCCGAATTCTCTGGTGGTTCTGGTGGTTCTGGTGGCTCTGACGGTTCCGGCATCGGGTGCATTCGCGGCTTTTCTGTTCTGCGTGGAGATATGTGCGCTTCCAGCGGTTCAGGCGGTTCAGGCGGTTCAGGCGGTTCGGGCGTCTCGGGCGTCTCGGGTGTCTCGGGCGTGATGTGGCCGACGGGCGCGCGGGCCGGTGGTTCGGACGGTTTCCCCCCGGCCCGCTGTGCCGAATCCGCCAACTCGGCCAATCTCGACGTGCGGCCGGGCTTCGAACCGCTGTCCCCGTTGTCGCTCACCGGGGAATGCTGGCATGGGCCTGTTCCCGATCGCAACGCGTAATTCCCTTGCGAATCAGGGTGTTTCGGGTCCAACGGATTCGTCTTCGCGCACGCTCGGGACCGGCCGGGTGCCCGGCCCGTCCGCGCTGTGCCCCGCCCGCCCCCGGCAGCGGCGCCTCGGCGGACCCGCTCACCCGCGACCGATTTCGGCGCATACGCTCCCACCCCCCGTTCCACTGTCGGACCGCGCTCGTATGCTCGCTGCATGACGGATCACGAGGGCGGACACCGGGCCGGAGACCAGGCGGAGCGTCCGACCGCCAACGCCATGCGCCGTGCTCTCAGGCGGGCCCGGGACGGTGTCGCGCTCGACATCGGCGAGGCCGCCGTGCTGCTGCAGGCGCGCGGCGGCGATCTGGAGGACCTGTGCGCGTCCGCGGCGCGGGTGCGGGACGCCGGACTGGAGGCGGCGGGGCGTCCCGGGGTCATCACCTACTCGAAGAGCGTGTTCATCCCGCTCACGCGACTCTGCCGGGACAAGTGCCACTACTGCACCTTCGCCACCGTCCCCGGCAAGCTCCGCCGCGCCGGCCACGGGCCGTTCATGTCGCCCGACGAGGTGCTGGAGATCGCACGGCGCGGGGCGGAGCTGGGCTGCAAGGAAGCCCTCATCACCCTCGGCGACAAGCCGGAGGACCGCTGGCCCGAGGCGCGCGAGTGGCTCGAGGCGGAGGGATACGACGACACCATCGCCTATGTGCGGGCCATGGCGATCCGCGTCCTGGAGGAGACCGGGCTGCTGCCCCACCTCAACCCGGGCGTGCTGACCTGGACGGACTTCCAGCGGCTCAAGCCCGTCGCGCCCTCCATGGGCATGATGCTGGAGACCACCGCAACCCGCCTCTGGTCCGAGCCCGGCGGCCCGCACCACGGCTCGCCCGACAAGGAGCCGGCGGTGCGGCTGCGGGTGCTGGAGGACGCCGGGCGCAGTTCCGTCCCGTTCACCAGCGGGTTGCTGATCGGGATCGGCGAGACGTACGAGGAGCGCGCGGAGTCGCTGTTCGCGCTGCGCCGGGTCTCGCGCGCATACCACGGCATCCAGGAGCTGATCATCCAGAACTTCCGCGCCAAGCCCGACACGGCCATGCGCGGCATGCCGGACGCCGAGTTGGACGACCTCGTCGCCACCATCGCCGTCGCCCGGCACGTCATGGGCCCTTCCGGCTGCCTCCAGGCGCCGCCGAACCTCGTGGACGAGGAGTACGGCCGGCTCATCGCCGCCGGCATCGACGACTGGGGCGGGGTGTCCCCGCTGACACCCGACCACGTCAACCCCGAACGTCCCTGGCCCCGGATCGACATGCTCGCCGAGCGGTCCGGGGACGCGGGCTTCCGACTGCGGGAGCGGCTCGCCGTGTACCCGGAGTTCGTACGGCGCGGCGAACCCTGGCTCGATCCCCGGTTGCTGCCGCACGTTCGGGCCCTCGCCGATCCCGGCACCGGCCTGGCGAACGAGGAGGCCGTGCCCACGGGCCTGCCCTGGCAGGAGCCCGACGAGGGCTTCACCGCGAGCGGGCGGACCGATCTGCACCGCACGATCGACACCGACGGACGTAGCTCGGACCGCCGGGACGACTTCGACGAGGTGTACGGGGACTGGGGAGCGCTGCGCGAGGCGGCGGCGCCCGGCATGGTGCCGTCGCGGATCGACACCGACGTGCGGCAGGCCCTGGCCACGGCGGCGGACGACCCGACGGGGCTCACCGACGGCGAGGCCCTCGCCCTGCTGCACGCCGACGGGCCCGCCCTCGACGCGCTCTGCTCGATCGCCGACGACCTGCGCCGAGACGTCGTCGGCGACGACGTCACCTACATCGTCACCCGCAACATCAACTTCACCAACGTCTGCTACACCGGTTGCCGCTTCTGCGCCTTCGCCCAGCGCCGCACCGACGCCGACGCCTACACCCTGTCGCTGGACCAGGTCGCCGACCGGGCCCAGCAGGCGTGGGACGTCGGCGCGGTCGAGGTGTGCATGCAGGGCGGTATCCACCCCGACCTGCCCGGCACCGCGTACTTCGACATCGCCCGGGCCGTGAAGGACCGGGTACCGGGAATGCATGTGCACGCGTTCTCCCCGATGGAGGTCGTCAACGGCGCGACGCGCACCGGCCTGTCCGTCCGCGAGTGGCTGACCGCGGCGAAGGAGGCGGGGCTGGACTCCATCCCCGGCACGGCCGCGGAGATCCTCGACGACGAGGTCCGCTGGGTGCTGACGAAGGGCAAGCTGCCCGCCGCCACCTGGATCGAGGTGGTCACCACCGCCCATGAACTGGGCATCCGTTCCTCGTCCACGATGATGTACGGCCATGTGGACCAGCCGAGGCACTGGCTGGGCCACTTCCGCACGCTGTCCCGCATCCAGCGGGAGACCGGCGGTTTCACCGAGTTCGTGACGCTGCCCTTCATCCACACCAACGCGCCGGTCTATCTGGCCGGCATCGCCCGGCCCGGACCGACGGCCAGGGACAACCGGGCCGTCACGGCGATGGCCCGGCTGCTGCTCCATCCGCACATCCCCAACATCCAGACCAGCTGGGTGAAGCTCGGGGCGGACGGTGCGGCGGAGATGCTGCGCTCCGGCGCGAACGACCTCGGCGGCACCCTGATGGAGGAGACCATCTCCCGGATGGCCGGGTCGAGTTACGGCTCGTACCGCTCGATCCGCGATCTGACCGCCATCGCCGACGCCGCCGGACGCCCGTCCCGGCCCCGTACGACGCTGTACGGCGACGTTCCGGCGGAGCGGCGACGCACCGCGGTGGACTCCGACGGTCACCTTCCGGAGCTGCTGCCGGTGCTGCCACCGGGCTGAGTCCCCGCGGCGGCGTGGACGGGTCCGGGGCGGCGGCACCCCGGGGAGCCGGTGGAGGGGCTTCTCGGCGGTGCACGAGCAGAGGCTCCGCGGCCGTGCACGCCGGGCGACGGCGGGGTGCGCGCGGAGGGTGGACGGCGGGGTGCGCGCGGAGGGTGGACGGCGGGGTGCGCGCGGAGGGTAGGGGTGCGCGGGGGAGCGCCGTGCAGTCGGCCGCGGGCCCCTCCCGCGGACATCCCCGTGCCATCCCCGATGCCATCCCCGCAGAGGGCCCGCGGAGGGCCCGCGGCGACGGGGGAGCCCCGGCTCCGGGGCTGTGCAGCCATGCTCGCCGAGGACCGTGACCGGCCCCGGACCGGACCCGGACCGGGGCCGGCCGCCGCGTTCCGCCTCACCGGCCACGGCAGCCGGATTCCACCCATGAGCGATCTCTCACGGTCGATTAAAGTGCTCGGCACGAGAAGGGAGGGAGCCGCGTGACCACGGGAGCCGCAGCCGTCTGGGGACGTGCCGAGCAGCAGGACTTCCGTGCCCGGGTGCGCGGCTGTCTGCTGGGCGGGGCCGTCGGCGACGCCCTCGGCGCCGGGGTCGCAGCGCTGTCGCTGGACGAGATCCGCACCGCCCACGGCCCCGACGGGGTCGCCGACCTCGCCCCTGCGTACGGCCGCCGCGGCGCCGTCACCGCGGCCACCCAGCTGACCCTTTTCACCGTCGACGGCCTCATACGCGCCCAGGTCCGCCGTGACACCGGTGCCTGGCACCCGCCGACCGACGTCCACCGCGCCCATCTTCGCTGGGCGGCCACTCAGCGCGACTGGGGCCCCGACGAGCGCCGCAAGGACAACGGCTGGCTCGCCCGCGAGGAATGGCTCTACACCCGCCGCGACCCGGCGCCCGCCTGCCTCACCGGTCTCGCCGACGAGCTCCTCGGCACCATCGACAAGCCCAAGAACCCCACCGCCCGCGACGCGGGCGCCCTCGTCCGCTCCGCGCCCTTCGGACTGCTCGTGGGCTGGGAACCCCGGTTGGTCTGCCAGCTCGCCGTCGAGTGCGCGGCGCAGACCCACGGGCATCCCACGGCGTACCTCTCGGCCGGCGCGTTCGCGGTGATCGTCCACGGGCTGGCCCGCGGCGAGACCGTCGACGCGTCCGTCCAGCGGGCGCTGTACCTCCTCACACCCAGGCCCGGCCACCAGCCCGTGAGCGACGGACTGAAACAGGCCCTTGGCGCGGTACGCCAGGGCACCCCCGGCCCCGCCCACGTCGACGCCCTCGGCGACCCCGAGCACGCCGAGGACGCCCTCGCCGTCGCCGTCTACTGCACCCTCGTCAGTGAGGACGTCCGGCACGGGCTCCGCCTCGCGGTCAACCACGACGGCGCCTCTCACACCACCGGCACCCTCTGCGGGGCCCTCCTCGGCGCACTCCACGGCGAGACGGCCCTCCCGCCCGCCTGGGTGGCGGAAGTCGAGGGCCGTTCCACCATCCTCGAACTGGCCGACGACTTCGCCATGGAGATGACCCAGGGGCCCGCACTCCACGGCCCCGCAGTCTCGGCCCCCGGCTGGCTCCAGCGCTACCCGCGCGGCTGACCACCCCGGGCACCCGCTGCGGGTGGGCGTGCAGCCTGGCGCTCGCTGGACGGCGGCGGCGCCGGTCGGTTCACCGGCGCCGGCCGGGAGGGACCGCCCTGGGGCCGAGCGGGCGTGGTTCAGGGGTGGTTCAGGGGTGGTTCAGGGCGGCGGTCACCCGGGTGCTGCGACCGCCACCGGGTGCTGCGGCTGCCGCGACACCCGGCGGCGTCGACTACCAGCCGGCCGGTGGCTCCGGCTGCTGCTCCATCCGTTGGACCACCGAGGGCTGCTGCGGCGCGCCCCTATGGTGGGCGCGCCAGGCCGGCGCGCGGGTCGATCGCCCCGGCCGCGGGCCGCCGGGCGGGTTCGCGTAGGCGCGTTCCACCTCAGGGGGGACCGGCGCCCGGGGAGGGCCGCAGTGGGAGGGCGTGCCGGGTGGCCTGTACCGGGGAGGGCACTACCGAGTCACCCAGGTACTGAGGCGGTGAGGCGGGCGGTGGTGGGGAGCGGGGCTGCTACCGAGGCCGCATGGCGGGTCGGTCGGGACCCGCAGGGCCGAGCCCCCTCGGCCGGGACGGCGGACCAGTCGAGAGGGCTCTGTCTGTCGAGTCGGGTCGGCTCGACGCCGGTCGGCACCGCACACGCGGGACGAGGCCGACATCGGAAGCCTGCGGCTTCCTGATCTTCCTGCTACCGGTTCCGGTTCCGGTTCGGGCTGCGGAACCTAGAGGGTGCCCCTGCTCACGCCGTGGACGAACGCGTTCCAGGAGTCGGGGACGAAGGTGATGGAGGGGCCCTCGGGGGCCTTCGAGTCGCGAACGGCGATCGCCCGTACGACAGGGGACTTGACCTCGACACATGCGCCGTTGCCGCCGGAGTACGAGGATTTGATCCAAGTGTCCGTGGCGCCCTGGTGAATAGCCATGTCTTTCTCCGGTTCAGTGTTTCGACGGTGCGGCCGACGTGCTCGACGGCGTGATCACGACGCTACTCGGCACGCTCGACCGCTGAGAATGTCTCTTCACTCGACCGGATGGCATATTCCATATAACTCTTCCGGGAAGCGGTGGTGACGGTGTATCTTGCGCCCTCACGACGTCCCGGTCAGCTGCCGGGCGATGCGCCCATCGCCCCCGCACGGGGACTGCGATGCCCCCTGGACTGAGGTCATCTGGCGTAGGACTTGGCGATGTCCTCGATGAACTCCCTTGTGTGCTCGACGTTCAGGGCCTGGGCCCGCAAGTGCTCGTACATCACGGTGTATTTGTGGACGTCGTTCGCCTTCTCCAGATACAGGTCACTTGTGACGCCCTCGATGTACACGACGCTCGAGTCCGCGGCGTCGGGGAACTCCAGGATGGCGTAGTGGCCCGTGATCCCGGGATGCGCGCCCATGCTGAACGGCAGCACCTGGACGGTGACGTGCGGCAGCTGCGACCGCTCCACGAGATGCTCGAGCTGCTCGCGCATCATCTCCTTGTTGCCCACGACCCGCCGCAGTGCTGCCTCGTCCACCACCGCCCACAGGCGTAGCGGGCTCTCGTCGGAGGCGATCCGCTCCTGTCGGCGGACCCGGACCTGTACGCGCTTCTCCACATCGCTGCTCGGCGTCTCGGGCAGTGCGCCGGTGATGAGTGCCTCCGCGTACGCCCTGGTCTGCAGCAGGCCGGGCACGATCTGCGGCTCGTAGACCCGGAGGCTGGCCGCGTCCGTCTCCAGGCCGATGTAGACGCTGTACGGGATGTCGCCGAAAGCGTGCCACCAGCCCTGCTGGCGGGAGTCCTTGGCCATCTGCATCAGGGAGTCGACGACGCGGTGGTCCTCGACCTCGTACACTCCGCAGAGGTCGCGGACGTCGCGCTGGCTGATCGACCGCCGGCCGTTCTCCAGTCGGCTGATCTTCGACTGGGAGACGAGCAGACGGTCCGCCACCTCTTCCGCCGTCATGCCCTTGAGTTCGCGGAGGCGGCGTAGCTCCTGGCCCAAACGGCGACGCCTGACGGTGGGGTTGACGTTGGACGCCACGGGAACTGCACCTCCGGCTGTGGACTGCTCTGCTCTGCTGTCCTGTTGCTGTGCGTATCTACGTCTCAGCAGACTGCCACCAAAGGTGCTGCCCGCGCTGGAAAACGACGACACGCGCGCACAATGCGGGGGACAAAGAACTCCGGCTGTGCGCGGCGCGTCTTGGCGGCACGCCTTGGCGGAGGTGCGGGTGGGCGCGGGTGGCGCCCCGCGGCACGCGTTCGGCGGGGTGACGCGGGTGATGTCGCACTGCAAGTGCTGCGCGGGCCGGCGGGCGTTGAGCTGGAGGGTGCGTCTGCGCGTGGGCGCGGCTTCGCGAGCAGCCCGAGGAGACAGCGACCATGCCCGTCGGTGCGTCGGTGCGTCGGTGCGTCGGTGCGTCGGTGCGTCGGTGCGTCGGTGCGTCGGTGCGTCGGTGCGTGTGTCTGAGTCGGTGTATGCGGCCCTGGAGCCTGCGGGTGGCTTGGCGCGGCGGAGGGCGCGCGCCCGCGTGAGGCCCCGGGCGGTGGGGTGCGATCGCAGCCCGTGGAGAGGGCGCGGGGCAGTCGTTGTGTACGACTGCCCCGCGCCCTCCGCGGCTCCCGCACCGGGTCAGGGCCGACGTCGGTGGGGCGGAGAATCCCGGCGGGCACGCGAACGGATGTCCCGGCGCGTCCACGGCCGTGGGCGTCCCGGGTGCATCCGTGCCGGTGCGTGTCCGGTTGTGCCCGGCCGGTGCGCCGGGCCCGCGCCCGTACCCGCGGCCCTGGCTAGTGGGCGGCGGCGCGGGCCATGCCGCCGCGTCCTGCCGGCATCTGGACGGCCGGCTGCCGGCCGGTCGCTGCCGGGCTGCGGCGAGGCTGCGCGGACACGCCGTTCTGAACGTCCATCACGGCGTGGGCCACGAGTCCGCCCATGGGGTCGTGCCTGATCAGGTCCCGAAGCCGGGAGCGGGAGGACCGCCCCTCGTTGCCGGGATAGAGGTGCTTGCCAAGGCCGACCGCGTGCGCCAGCGCGGCGAGCGCGGCCGTCCGCGGGTCCGGCGGTACGCCGGTGCGGATGGCGTTGTCCAGCCGGGCCCTGATTTCCCGGCTGATAGCCGTGTCCGTCGCCTGGTAGCGAGTCGTCGGCAGCACCCCGCACATCTGTCCCGCCACGGCATGGACCATGCCGCACCTTTCCAGATGCGAAAGGTAGGTCTGGCGCAACCCCAGCCGGGGCCCGCCGATCCAGTGGACCGCCCGTACCGGACTGCCGCGCCTGCGCAGCAGTTCCAGTGCGGAGTCCAGTGTCGGATCTCCTGTCGGCCGTGGCATCACCACGGCGATACGATCCCCGTCTGGGGCTATCCGTCCTGCCAGGGCCAGCTCCACTAGCTGTGCTCCGGCCAGGCCGAGGTCGAGCGACTGCGGCTGCGCTGTGGTACCCGTGGCCGGGTCCAGAGCGAGCAGCAGAAGCTCCTCCGGAATTGTTCTGCGGCTCCTGCCCATCCATGCCTCCCCGCGTGGATGAATGACAGGGTGACGCCTCTCACATTGGTCTGTCGAGAGTGCCTGGGTGCTTCGTACGGGAACCGGTAGGTATGTCGTTCTCGTCTAGGACGGGGGCCAAGGGCTCACACAGGACACTGGTAGATGGTTCGGACAGTGGTGCGGGTGGTACCAGCGCCACGGCGGATTCAGGTTTGCGGCACGGAGGAGGCACGGTGGCGGGCGAGTCCCCCGACAGGTCGGAGCAGCAGAAGTCGTCGGGGGAGACGACTCCGGGCGAACGCGATCCGCGGCTTGCCGTGGTCCGTTCGGAGGGGGTGTCCTCCGAGGGGCGGACCGACCAGCCGACGGCGGTGTTCAGGACACCGTCGTCGGAGTCGTCTCGGTCGTCGTCCTCGAGCGGAGACGGCGACAGGGGCACGGGCAGGGTCACGGGCCGGGGCAGTGACAGTCACAGGGGCAGTCACGTGGGAGCAGGCGAGGACACGGACACGGACGGGGACGCACCCGGGGCCGGGTCCGGTTCCCGGACCGCGACGGAGTCCGGGGCCCCCGAGGGTCGGCCGTCCGGCGGCGGCGACCGCCTCCGGGAAGCCGTGACCGCATGGCACTCCGGTACGGACGAGCCCGGGAAGGACGCGGTGAGCGGGTCCGCGGAGGCGGACGCCGACGATCGCTTGGCGGGCTCAGACACCCCTGAAGTCGCCCGCGGCGCAACCGAGGTGGTCGATGAGGGCGCGAGGAGGTCCGTGGCGCCCGCGCCCCGCAAGTCCGTCGACGTGGAATCGGCGGCCGGCCCGGACGCCGGCGGCCGGGGTGGCCGGGGTGGCCGGGGTGGCGGCGGCGGTGGCGGGGGGAACAGCGGCGAGGACGGTGCCCGGGCCAGGGCGCCCCGCTGGGCTGCGACCCGGACCGCCGAGGGCGACGACGCCACCGCAGCCGAGGACGAGGCCACCGCAGAGGGCCCGGACGGCGCCGAGGCCATCGCGTCGGCAGATGCGGCCGGGGCCGGTGAAGACGGCGGCGACGAGGGGAACCGGACGCCGGCCGGCAAACCGGTGGCCGTCGGCACCGCGCTGCCCCGGTCTGCCGTGGACCAGCCGACCACCGCGCTGAAGATCACCCCATCGGCGGCGGCACCGAAGCAGGCCGTGAAGCCCTCAACGGCTACCAGCCGGCCGGGCACCGACCGCACCGGTTCGGACCGCGAGGGCTCGGACCGTACCGGTTCGGACCGCGAGGGCTCGGACCGCACCGGTTCGGACCGGGAGGGCTCGGAGTGGGAGGCGGAGCGCACCACGGCACTCAGGGTCACCGCACCCCCGAGCGGGTCGGCGAAGCCCGGACAGGGGCCTGCCATGAAGCCGGCGGCGGAGTCCGACGACCGTCCCGACGCCGAGGGCGCCGCCGGCTCCACACCCCCCTCCGGCGGCGGGGGAGTGGCGGCCCCGGCCACCCCGGTCGCCGGTGCGGCGTCCGCGTCCGAGCCCAAGTCCGCGTCCAAGTCCGCCTCGGGGCCGGACTCCGCGTCCGCGTCCGCGTCCAAGCCCGGTCCCGGCCGGGCCTCCGGTGGTGCCCCCGAGTCGGCCGCCGAGTCGGCCGCCGAGCGGACCAGCACGTTCGTGCCGCTGCGACGTGACGACGCACCGTCTGCCTCGAAGTCCGCCCCGCCCGGCCGGTACGCCGCTGCCCCGTCAGTGTCAGTCGCCGAGCCCGAGCGCACGCGACAGCAGCCCATGCCGCCCAAGCCGCCGCTCGATCTGCTGGCCGAACTGACCAACACCCCTCCGCCTCCGCAGACCCCGGTTCGGACCCTGCTGCGGCGGGTCAGGATCTGGACGCCGCTCGTCGTACTGCTCCTGATCGTCTTCGCTGTCGTACAGACCATGCGCCCGCTCCCGGAGAACACCCTCTCGCTGACCGCCGAGCCCGCGTACACCTTCGAGGGTGCCGCCCCGCAGCTGCCCTGGCCGGCCAAGGGCCAGGCGTACATGGCGGCGTCCGGACTCGGCGCGCTCGGCTCCTCCGGCGAGCAGAAGCCCGTGCCGATCGCGAGCGTGACCAAGTCGATGACGGCGTACGTAATCCTCAAGAACCACCCGCTCAAGCCGGGCGAGGAGGGGCCCGTGATCGAGATCGACGCCAAGGGGGAGTCGGACGGCCAGCTCGACAAGACGGACAACGAGTCGACGCTCAACACCGTCAAGAAGGGCGACAAGATCAGCCTGAGGGACGCGCTGGCGGCGATCATGATTCCGTCCGCGAACAACATCGCGCGGCAGCTGGCTCGCTGGGACTCGGGCTCGGAGAAGGCGTTCGTCGAGAAGATGAACGCCGCCGCCGAGGAACTCGGCATGGAGAACACGACCTACACGGACCCGTCCGGGCTGGACGCGACGACGGTCAGCACGGCCGAGGACCAGGTCAAGCTGGGTCTGAAGCTGGTCGAGATCAAGGCCCTGACGGACATCACCAAGCTGCCGGAGTGGACGGACCCTTCGGGCAGGACATGGCGGAACTACAACGAACTGCCGCCGTTCGACGGCGCGCTCGGCATCAAGACCGGCAGCACCACCAAGGCGGGCGGCAATCTCCTCTTCGCCGCCCACAAGATGGTCGGTGACACGGACCAGCTGATCGTCGGCGCCGTGCTCGCGCAGTACGACACCCCGATCCTCGGTACCGCGATCAAGGAGAGCAAGGAGCTGATGCTCGCGACCCAGGACGCCCTGAAGAACGCGACGGTCGTCGAGAAGGGCCAGGTCGTCGGACTGGTCGAGGACGGTCTGGGCGGTTCGGTCCCGGTCGTGGCCACCAAGGACGTGCGGGCGGTCGGCTGGTCCGGGCTCACCGTGAAGCTCGAGCTGACGGACGGCGGCAAGGTCCTGCCGCACGAGGCCGCGCCCGGCACGGTGGTCGGTTCGCTGACCGTCGGCGAGGGCGCGAGCCAGGTCGCCGTGCCCGTCGCCCTCCAGCAGGAACTCGCGGAGCCCGGCTTCGGCGCCAGGCTGACCCGCCTGGGCTGACATCGCGCGCCCGGACGGGGCACGGGCCTCCGTGCCCCGTCCGCCGCATCAGCACCGTGCTAGCGTCCCCGGATCGCGGCGTCCCCGGTACGGGGCAACTCGCGAAGCCGGGACGGCGTCCCCGAGCACGGGAAGCGAACACGGGAGCCGCATTGACCACCGTCGAGCCGACACGCGCGGACGAGAGCAGTGCCGCGAGGGGGCCACGAGCCGAGAAGACCCCGCGAATAGGGGAGGACTCCGGATCCCCCGGATCCCCCGGATCCCCCGGATCCCCGAAGTTGCTCGAATCCCCCGGATCCCCGAAGTCCCCCGGATCCCGTCGGGTTCCGGCCGCTCCCGGGACGGGAAGTCCGGGCGCCGCGCGGTGCACCGAGTCGAGGCTCACCGGCCCGCGGTTCGGCGCCTCGTGGCTCGCCTCCCCGCGGCGCACCGCCGCCCGGTTCGCCTCCGGTTCGGCGCGCCGACCCGTCCTGACGGCGACCGCATGGGCGGCCTTCCTCCACGTCGGGTGGTTCTTCCTCTTCGCCAACAGCGGCGGTGACATCGCCGCACAGGACGCCTGGGCCGAGTTCGTCGGCCGCCACCCCGACTCGGCGTACAACCTCGCCTGGTACGGAGGCATGCACCCGGTCTCGTACAGCGTGGTGTCCCCGTACCTGATGTCCGTGCTCGGCGTGCGCACGACGATGATGGTCGTCGGGACCCTCTCCACCGCGCTGACCGCGCTGATCCTGACGCGGGTGCGCGCCGTCCGGAACCCGCTGGCCTGCGCACTGGCCGGGGTGTTCGCGTTCTTCTGCAACGCGCTTTCGGGCCGGGTCACGTTCGGGCTGGGGATGGTGTTCGCCCTCGGAGCGGTCGCGGCGGTGTTCTGCTGGCCGTACCGCTGGCGGAGGAAGCGGTGGGCGAAGGCCGCGTTCGCCGCGCCGCTGGCCGGCCTCGCGACCGCTTCGAGCCCGGTCGCCGGGCTGTTCCTCGGAGTCGTCGCCGCGGCGCTGTTCCTGAACAAGCGCCGGCCGGGCGCCTACGCACTGGGGATCGCGCCGGTCGTGGTCGTGGTCCTGTCCGCGTGGCTCTTCCCCTTCTCCGGCACCCAGCCCATGTCGTTCGTGTCGACGTCGCTGCCGTTCCTCTTCGGGGTGCTGGTCCTCGTCCTCGTACCGCGGGGCTGGCGCACCGTGCGGACCGCGGCCGGGGTGTACTCCGCCGGCACGCTGCTGACCTTCCTGGTGGACTCGCAGATCGGCTCGAACGTCTCGCGGCTCGCGATGCTCTTCGCGGGGGTGCTGCTGCTGGCGGCGCTGCCGTACGCCGTTCCCCGCTCGCGCAGGTGGTACGCCATCGTCGTGGCCTTCGCCGGGCTCAACGCGTGGATCGGCTTCAAGAGCGTCGACGACATCGTGCGCACCGCTCCGGCCGCGTCCTGGACGAGGGAACTCGCGCCGCTGGTGAACGAACTCCAGCAAGTCGGTGCGGAGAAGGGCCGCGTCGAGGTCGTCCCGGCGAGCAGCCACCGCGAGGCGTCGGCACTCGCGCCGTACGTCAATCTGGCGCGCGGCTGGAACCGGCAGGCGGACATGGAGCGCAATCCGCTCTTCTACGACGACACGCTCGACGCGGTGAACTACCGCGAGTGGCTCCACCGATGGGCCGTCCACTACGTGGTGCTGCCGACGGGCAAGCCGGACTCGGGCGCCCGGCAGGAAGCGGAGCTGGTCGAGCGCGGCCAGCCCTATCTGAAGCTGGTGTGGTCGGACGCGAACTGGCGGCTGTTCGCCGTCCGTGAGCCGACCCCTCTCGCGGACCCGCCGGCGACGGTGGACCGGGCGGGCGACGGTGAGCTGCGGATCCATGTGCGCGAGGCGGGCCGGGTGCTGATCCGGGTCCCGTACTCGCCGTGGCTGGGGCTCGTGGACGACCAGGGCCGGAGCGTGGAGCAGCCGCGCGAGACCCCGGCGTCGAAGCTGCGTGCGGAAGACGAGCCGAAGGTGTTCGTCAACGTCGCCGGCTGCCTGACGAAGGCGGAGGAGGACACGGCTGGGGACGAGTGGACCGAACTCCTCGCGCCGCGTCCGGGTGTCTACCGGCTGGCGGCCCCGTATCAGCTCCCCCGCGGCACGCCGTGTCCGGAGGAGTTGACCGGGAGGAGCTGAGCGGGAGGCGGCATGCCGCGGGGAGCTGACCGGGAGGCGGTGGCCGGGAGGGGTCGACCCGGGAGGAGCCGAACCGGGGGGCGTCGGTCGCGCCGGTGGCAGTCGGCGGCTGGTCGCTGCAGCGGCTCGCGGAGCTGTCCGTCATCGTTGTCGGCGCCACCGACACCGACACCGACACCGCCACCGCCGCCGCTGTCCACCACCGCCACCGCCACCGGCGACAACGATGACGCCGCCGGTGGCGGTAACGACGGCGGACAGCGGCGGCAGCGCTCCTCGCTGCAGATCACCCCCGTGGACCACAGCGCTTCAGCGTCCGCCTCCGCTCTCGTCGACGCCGTCGGGCCGCGTCGTCGAGCCGCGTCGTCGGGCCGCGTCGTCGACCCGGCCGTCAGCCCACCGGGAACGCCACGTCGCAGACCTCGTCCGTCGCCGAGGAAGCGTCCCAGTCCGCGAAGTACACCTCGCGGCACGGGCCCGTGATCGTCAGCCCTTCCTCGGCCGTCCAGCGCTCGACGGCGTCGAAGGCGGACTCGATCAGCGGGTGTGTGACCTGCGCCTTGGTGATCCGGGTGTAGGCGAGGCGGCCGGCCGGTTCGACGCGGAGGGCCGCCCCGGTCCGCTGCCTCTCGAGCCAGAGCTGCGCGGCGCGGGCGTCGTTGACCGGCAGACACGCCTCCACCGGGCCGTCGTCGTCCGCAGTGACCTCGGAGTGGTACACGACGTACGGCGGTCCCGCGATGCCACCGCACCCCTCGGCCGCCTGCTCCAGGCGGCCGAGGGACGCCGGGATCCAGCGCGGCAGTTCTGCCGCCGTCAGGCCGCGGCGCTCGGTGAGGACCACCTGCTCGGCCACGTCCACCGTCCTGATCTCGTACTTCATCGTCTGTGTCCTGCCCGTGAGCCGGTCACGGAGATAGGCCACGACGGCACCCTGCACGGCACGGCGATCCTCCACCTCCGCCCAGTACGCCGTGAGCGCCTCGGCGGCCTGCCACCCCGGCAGCTCCAGTACGTCGGCGATCCGGGCCAGCGGCATCTCGATCTGCCGCAGCAGCACCACGAGCCGGGCGCGGTCGACCTGCTCCGTGCGGTACCAGCGGTAGCCGGTCGCCGGATCGACGTGCGCCGGGGCGAGCAGCCCGAGCCGGTCGTACAGGCGCAGGGCCTTCGGCGAGAGCCGTGCCCGAGCGGCGAAGGCTCCGATGGTGAGCAGGGAGTCGTCGTGCATGGGCCCATCCTCCGTCACCGGGCGGGAGGTCCGCCCGGTGACGAAGACGATGCGGCTTGCCCCTGGGACAAGGTCAACGGCGGTCGCCGAACTCGCGCCGGGCGGCATTCCGGCTCCGCTGCCCGGCGAACCCGGATCGACTCGGACTCGGACGCGGGCAATGGAAACGGCAACGGCAACGGCAACGGGCACGGGCACGGGCACGGACATGGGTACGGACATGCGCACGGGCACGCAGATGAGTACGGACACGGGCATGCACTGGGACATGGATCCGGACACGGACGCGCACGGGGGGACGCACAGGTGGAGATGGATCCGGACACGGAGTGGATCGATCTCCCCACCGTCCGGGGGACTTGACCTCGAGTGTGCGGGGTGCTCGGCCGCAGGCGGGCCGTGAGCGGGTGTGGCGGGTGTGGCGGGTGGTGAGTCGGCCACTGGTGCTGACCGGGCCGCGGGCGCGGGCGCGGGTGCGGGCGCTGATCGTGGCGGTTCCCGCCCCGTGGCGCACGGTGTTCCTGCATAGTGTGCTGGTATGGCGTGCGAACGGTGCGGCAGTGAAAGGCACACGCCGCTGCCCGGTATGAGTTGCCCCGACTGCGGATACCTGGTCCGGGACGAGCGGCGGGCCGGTCCGTCCTGGGTCGCCCGCGAGACGATCACCGGCCGGATCTCGCTGCTCTCCCGCGTCCGGAAGGGTCTGCTGGCGGCGGGGACCGTGGTGGTGCTGGGCTGCTTCGTCGCCGCCGCGGCACTCCTCACCGGTTCCGGTTCCGGCGGCGGCGAAGGCGAAGGCGGCGGGGAAGCCCAGGCCGCCGGGACCGACGTTCCCGGACGCTCCATCCCGACCAGGGTGGGCCCGACGGAACTGCCCGGCGGGGAGCAGTTCGAGGAGTGGGCCGGACCGGGCTGCACGACGGGCACGTACCGTGAGGTGGGCCGCGTCGAGAACGGCCACGCCGCCTGGTACACGGTCCGCGAGGGAGGGCGCAGCAACCCCGACTGCGACGGCAGTTTCACCGCCGTCCCCATGTCGGGCAGCGCGACCAAGGACACGAGCGGCACCGCGATCTGGAGCTGGGAACTGGACGACGACTACCGGACGTGCGCGCTCGCGGTGTTCGTCCCCCGTACGGACCGCGCGTCGGACGCCGCCGGCGACCCCACGTTCTACCGCGTCCTCGCCGATCCGGACGATGTGCGGTCCGGCTATACGGGTTTCGGTGTCCGGCAGACCGTCCACCGGGGCGAGCTGGTGTCCGTCAGGAGCTATCCGGTCAAGGGTGACAGGGTCTTCGCGGTGCAACTGCTCGATCGCGGGCGGGACTGGGGAGGGGCCGAGCGTATCGGCGCGCACCATGCGGCCGCCCAGATGAAGCTGACCTGCGGGGCGGCGTAGGGCGGGCACCCGCCGGATGTCCGCCGCATGCCCGCCGGACGCCCACCTCGGGCGGGGCGCGGGGCGTGGGGGCGCCGGCTGGGCGCGGGGCGCGGGACGGACCACGGCTCTGACCCCCTCATGAGTGTCCGCCATTCGATGCGTTCGGTGCCGCCTTGAACGCGAGGCGTTGCCGTCGGGGTTACTGTGGCGCCCGCTGTTGTTGTGATCAGCGGGTCGCCCCGGCCGCCTCCGGCTCGCGGGGCGACCCGCCACGACCGGACAGGTGCGCCCATGCGTCTCGCATCCCCCCGCCCCCGCCTCCCGCGGGCCGCCGCAGTTGCGTGCGCGCTGTCGGCGCCGCTCGCTCCGGCCGCCGCCGCGGGGACGCCCGCCGACGGGAGCGACCGTCACCGGACCGGTGAGGTCGTCACCGTGACGACCGCCGGGGTCGGAGACCCCGGCAACCCCCCGGTGGGCGTCGTCCCCTTCACCGACGCCGTCTACCCCGACTGCGCCGCCGCTCCCGCCACGCCGGGCGGCTGCCTGACGGTCGGCGGTGTCCGCTACCCGTACGAGATCGGCAAGCTCGAGGTGACCGTCGCCCAGTGGGTGGCGTTCCTGAACACCGTCGACCCGGACGGACACGATCGTCTCGGCCTATGGGACGCGAACGAGAGCGGCGAGACCTGGCCGAGGTACGGGCAGGTCGAGTTCGCCGAAGACGCCCGCAGGGGCCGCCACTACTCGCTCGCCCACCCGGAGTGGGCGGACAAGCCCTACGGCTTCGCCGACTTCCTCGACGCGGCCCGCTTCGTCAACTCCCTGTTCAACGGGCGGGTCCTGGCGAAGGACACCGCTACCGAGGGCGGCTTCACCTACCACTCCTACAGGGTGCGGCTCTCGCCGCGGACCGAGCGCGGGATGTACGACCTCGACCGTCCGGACACCACCCGCACCGCGGCGTCCGGCTTCGTCGTACCGAGCCAGAACGAGTGGGTCAAGGCGGCCTACTACGACCCGAGCGGCGGCGGTACGTACTCGTACTGGAAGTACCCCACCAACGCCGGGGTCTTCGGAGACGGCGACGCGACCGCCCCCGGCCCCACCGTCCTCGATCCCGCGACCGGTGACGTCACCAACGCGTCGATCCGGCCACTCGCCTCGTACCATCCCTCCGGGGGCGCGGCTCCCACCTGGTGCCCGGGCCAGGTGCCGCCGGCCGAGTGCGCCACCGTCAATCCGCTGGGCCTGGATCCCGCGACCTACGCCACCCTCTACCAGGGCAGCCTCAGCACCGGCGGCCAGGCCCTCAGCGCCTCCCCCTGGGGGACCTTCGACCAGGGCGGTAACGCGGTCGAGTGGACCGACACCATCACCCCGCCCCCCACCGGTCAGGACTTCGGCCGCGTCTGGCGGCGGCTGCACGGCGGCGTGTCGAACGCCCCGGCCTACCAGCTGTGGCCCTCCGCGGTCGGACTCCAGCCGCAGGACAACGTCTTCTACCGACACACCTATCCATGGCTGGGCTTCCGTATCGGAGTGGTCGGGGACGTGGGGCCGAAGCGGCCCTGAAGAACGCGGAGCAGGACCGGAGCAGGACCGGAGCAGGCTCGGACCAGGCCCGGAGAAGGCATGGAGAAGGCATGGAGAAGGCCTGGAGCCTGCTGAGGGCCCGGACCTGAACGGAACGGGCCGGTCCGGTCCGGTCCGGAACAGGCCGCGCGGGCGGAGGCAGGCCGGAGACAGCTCCCAGGCAGTGGACGGACGGGGCGTGTTCACCAGTCCGGGGCGGTTCCGGTGCTGCCGCCGCGGCGGGGAGCCGGCCGCCGTGGCGCAGGAGTCGCTCCGGGGCGGCGAGAGTTGGACCGAGGACGGCGGGAGTTGGACCGAGGACGGCGGGAGACGAGGGCATGAGCACCATCGAGCTGACCATTCAGGCGACCATCGCGATGATCCTGCTGGTGGATCCGTTCATCCGTGGCCTCTTCTTCCGTGTGCTGACCGACAACGAGCCGGAGCGGCGGCGTGAGTACGTCGGCCGCATCATGGTGGTCATCGCGATCACCCTGGGTGGCGCGGCCCTGATCGGCAGGCCGGTGCTCGACCTCGTCGGCATCGACCTCTCCGCCTTCGGTTTCGCCGGTGGCCTGGTGCTCCTGCTGATGGGGTTCGAGATGCTCTTCGGCGGTGAGCCGACCCGTGCTCAGGGCGGCGCCGCGGCGCACGAGGAGCCGGCGCCGAGATCGGCCGAGGACTCGATCGTGGTGCCCTACGCCATCCCCTTCATGGCGGGCCCGGGGGCCATCACCACGGTCATCGGCATCGCTTCGACGGGGCAGGGCTGGTCGGGTACGGTCGCCGCGCTCATCGCAGTCGCCATCACCGTGGCCCTGATCCCGGTGGGGCACCTGCTCCTGGTCAACCGTATGAGGATGTCGGCGCAGACCATCGCCATCGTCACACGGTTCGGCGGACTGTTCGTCGCCACGATCGGGATCCAGCTCATGCTCAACGCGATCAGGACCTACTTCGGCCTCGGCTGAGCCCGCCGTGTGGGTCCGCGCGCGCTCCTTGCGGTGCTCGCGCTCCTTGCGGTGCTCGCGCTCCTCGCGGTCGGCCGGGTCCCGGTACCCCGCGCGGGGGTCAGCCCCTGCGGGACTCGATCTCCTCGGTGAGTCGCGGGACGACCTGGAAGAGGTCGCCGACGACGCCGTAGTCGGCGAGTTCGAAGATGGGCGCCTCCGCGTCCTTGTTGACGGCGACGATGGTCCGCGACGTCTGCATGCCGGCGCGGTGCTGGATGGCACCGGAGATCCCGGCGGCGACATAGAGCTGCGGGGAGACGCTCTTGCCGGTCTGGCCGACCTGGTGGGAGTGCGGGTACCAGCCCGCGTCCACGGCGGCGCGGGAGGCGCCGACGGCGGCGCCGAGGGAGTCGGCGAGGGCCTCGATCAGGGCGAAGGTCCCGGCGTCGCCGAGGCCCCGGCCGCCGGAGACCACGATCGCCGCCTCGGTCAGCTCGGGGCGGCCGGTGGACTCGCGCGGAGTGCGGGAGACGACCCGGGTGCCCCTGGACGCCTCGCTGACGGCCACGGCGAGCTGCTCGACGGTCCCCGCGGCCGGGGCGGCCTCGGGTTCGGCCGAGTTGGGCTTGACGGTGATGACGGGGACGCCACGCGTGACACGGGACCGGGTGGTGAACTCCGCGGCGAACACCGACTGGGTGGCCACCGGGCCGTGCTCCCCTGCCTCCACGTCGACGGCGTCGGTGATGAGGCCGGAGCCCGTGCGGACCGCGAGCCGCGCGGCGATTTCCCTGCCGTCGGCGGAGGACGGCACCAGCACCGCGGCCGGGGAGACGGAGTCGACCGCGGCCCGCAGCGCGTCGACCCTGGGGACGAGGAAGTGGTCGGTGAACTCGGGTAGATCGGCGGCGAGGATCCGCACCGCGCCGTACTCGGCGAGTACGGGCGCGGCTGCGCCTGCTCCGGGGCCCAGGAAGACGGCGACCGGCTCGCCCAGGCGCCGGGCGAGGGTCAGCAGCTCCAGGGTCGGCTTCCGGACGGTGCCGTTGAGATGGTCGACGTATACGAGGACTTCAGCCATGGGATTGTCTCCTGCGGGTGCGAAGCGATGGGTCGGGCCGGCCGACGCGGGCAGTGGGTCGCGGCCGGCCGTCGCGGCAGTGGACCGGGGCGGCCGTCGTGGCAGTGAGCCGGGCGGAGGGCCGCGGCTGCGGGGTGTGTCGGGGCGCCGTGGTGGCGGGACGGGGCAGCGGGCCGTGTCGGGGCGCCGTGCCGCCGGGCCGTCTCAGACGAACTTCTGCCCGGCCAGGAACTCGGCCAGCTTCCTGCCGCCGTCGCCCTCGTCTTGGACGATCGTGCCGCCGGTGCGGGCGGGGCGCTCGGTGGCCTGGTCGACCGCGGTCCAGGCACCCCGGAGGCCGACCTCCGCCGCCTCGATGCCCAGATCGGACAGCGTGAGCACGGACATCGGCTTCTTCTTCGCGGCCATGATGCCCTTGAAGGAGGGGTAGCGCGCCTCGCCGGACAGGTCGGTGACGGAGACGACGGCCGGGAGCGCCGTCTCCAGCAGTTCCGTGGCGGTGTCGCTCTCACGCCGTCCGGTGACCCTGCCGCCCTCGACGCGGACCTCGGAGAGCAGGGTGGACTGGGGGACGCCCAGACGCTCGGCCAGCATCGCCGGCAGCACGCCCATCCCGCCGTCGGTCGAGGCCATTCCGCACACCACGAGGTCGTAGCCGATCCGCTCGGCGGCCCTGGCCAGCACCAGGGAGGTGCCGAGCGCGTCGGTGCCGTGCAGTTCGTCGTCCTCGATGTGCACCGCCTTGTCCGCGCCCATGGACAGCGCCTTGCGCAGGGCGTCACGGGCGTCCTCGGGCCCCATGGTCAGTACGGTGATCTCCGCACCGCCGCCCTGGCCCGTGCCGTTCCCGCCACCCCCGCCGCCCCCGCCACCATCGGAATCCCCTGCGGCTCCTGCGCCTCCTGCGCCCCCTGCGTTCTCGGCGTTCTCGGCGATCCGCAGGGCCTGTTCGACGGCGTGCTCGTCGAGTTCGGACAGCAGGCCGTCGACCCCCTCCCGGTCGGTCGTCAGCTCCTCGGTGAAGCCCCGGTCGCCCGTCGCGTCGGGAACGTACTTGACACAGACGACTATCCGCAGACTCATGCCCCGTCTCCTTCGTGTGTGGGTTCGGCGGTTCCGCTTCGCGGAGGTGGTGAGGTGGCGCCGAGCGCCACCGGGTCCGGGCCCGGCTCGGTGAGCGGGAGGCCGAGGTGCACGCGCTCGGTGACCCAGCGGGTGGGCCGGTAGCGGGGGTCGCCCGTGCTGCGGTGGAGCCCCGCCTGGAGGGCGAGCATCCGTGCGGCACCGATCCGATCGCCCCAGGCCAGGGGACCGGTCGGGTACCCGAGCCCCGCGGTGACGGCCGTGTCGACCGCCGCTGGGGTCGCGATGGAGCGCTCGGCGATGGAGGCCGCCACCGAGACGATCGACGCGAGCAGCCGCTGGGCCACCGAGCCGGCCGTGTCCCGGACGACCGAGACGGCGCGGTGTCCGTCCGTGCCGTCGTGGTGTGCCGGGGCGGCGGCACGGGCGAGAACGGCCCGGGCGTCGTGGACGGCGGCCGGATCGGTGGCCGGAGTGAAGGCGAGCACCCGGCGGCCGGTGGGCATTGCCAGCGGGTCGACCCCGACGGTGCGGGAGGCGGGCAGTCCGGCGGACGCGATCTGCTCCGCCAGGGTGGTGCCCCAGGTGGGCACCAGCACCACGGCCCGCCCGGAGGGGTCGGCTCCGTCGTCCTCCAGGGTGGCCCCGTCCTCGCGGAGGGTGCGGCGCAGCGCGTCGGCGTCCGGGCCGTGCCCGGCCACGCGTACGGGGCGGCCGGGGTCTCCGGTGATCGGCGGCTCCGGCGGGGTCGCCTGCGCGCCGTCGACGTGGTCGTAGAAGCCGCGACCGGTCTTGCGGCCGTGCAGGCCCGCGGCCACGCGGTTGGGGGTGAGGTAGGAGGGCCGGAGACGGTCCGAGTGCCGGAAGCCCCGCCACACGCCGTCGATGACGGTGTCGGTCACGTCGAGTCCGGTGAGGTCCATCAGCTCGAACGGACCCATGCGCAGTCCCAGGACGTCGCGGGCGATGCGGTCGATTCCGGCCGGGTCGGACACGGACTCCTCGAGCAGGGCGAGCGCCTCGGTGACGAGTCCGCGGCCCGCGTGGTTGACGAGGAAGCCGGGGGTGTCGGCGACCACGGCGGCCGAGTGGCCGGTGGCCTGGACGAGTTCGACGAGTGCGGGCGGGATGTCCGGCCGGGTCAGTACCCCGGGGACGACCTCGACGATCCTCATCAGCGGTACGGGGTTGAAGAAGTGCAGGCCGACCAGCCGGGAGGGGTCCGCCAGTCCCGCCGCGACCCGGGTCACCGGGAGGGACGAGGTGTTGGTCGCGAGGATCGTGCGCGCGGGGAGGACGTCCTCCAGCCGCCGGAACAGGTCCGTCTTGGTGGCGAGGTCCTCGCGTACCGCCTCGATGACGAGTTCCACCCCGTCGCCCGGGGCGAAGGCGTCGTCCAGCGGCAGCAGACGCTCCGAGGCGGCCCGGGCGGCCTCGGGAGTCAGCCGCCCCTTGGCCGCGGACCGGTCGAGCATCCGCCGGACGAAGCCGATCGCGTCGCCGACCGCCTCCTGCCTGGCGTCGCCCAGCTCCACGGTGTGACCGGCGGCCGCCGCCCACTGGGCGATCCCGCGTCCCATGACGCCGGCGCCGACGATCCTGATGCGCACGTTGAGACCTCGTTTCTGGGCCCCGGCCGTTCCCGCGGCCGCGGTCGGCGCGGCGGCGCGACACGGTAGGCGCGACGGCGCGACACGGTAGGCGGGGCGGTAGGCGGGGCGGTAGGCGGGGCGGGGCGTTTCCGGCGGCCGGGTGCGGCCGGTTGCGGCCGCCCGGTGCCCGACCGGAGCGGCTCTCCATCCGGTCCGGTCGGCACCCGGTCCGGGGAGGAGGTGGCTCACACCGTGCCAACAGTCATTGATCACTGTCCAATACCGAATTAGGCTCACATTGATACTCCAGGTAGATCAGTCGCCGGGTCCGGCCCGCGGCTGCCGGAACAGGGTTGGGTGACGAGATGGAGTTGCGCCATCTGACGGCGTTCCTCGCGGTCGCCGAGGAACTGCACTTCGGCCGCGCCGCCAGACGGCTCCAGATGGCGCAGCCGCCGCTCAGCCAGCAGATCCGCCAGCTGGAGAAGGAGCTGGGGGTGCAGCTCTTCGAGCGCAACACCCGCTCGGTACGGCTCACCAGTGCCGGCCAGGCCTTCCTGCGCCCGGTACGGACGGTGCTGGAGGACGTCGGCATCGCCGTCCGGGTGGCCAGGGCCGCCGGCCGTGGCGAGTACGGGAGGGTCACGGTCGGCTTCGCCGGTGCCTCGAGCCACGAGGCCCTCCCCCGGCTGACCAGGGCCGTCAGGGCGGCCCACCCGGGCATCGAACTGGTCCTGGAGGGCCAGACGTACGCCAACGCGGCGCTGACCCGGGTCGTGGAGGGAAAACTGGACGTGGGCTTCGTGCGGCTGCCGGTGGCTCATCCGGGGCTGGAGACCAGGGTGATCTACGAAGAGGAACTCCTCTGCGCCCTGCCGTCGGACCACCGGCTGACGCAGCGCACGCGCATCCCGGTGGAGGCCCTGGCCGAGGAGCCGTTCGTGGGTTTCCCCGCCAACGCGGGCTCCTCCCTGCGCGACCTCATGGCGGCCACGTGCGAGCGAGCCGGGTTCACCCCCCGGGTGACACAGGAGGCGCCCGATTCGCACACCATCCTGGCCCTGGTCGCCGCCGGGGTGGGGGTGACGCTGACGCTCACCTCCTGCCAGCACATCCAGCAGACGGGCCTGGTCTACCGGCCGCTGGCGGGCGAGCCGATCAGGCTCCGCGCCGCCCTCGCCTGGCGCAGGGACAACCCCTCCGCCGCGCTGCGCGCCGTACTGGCCGTTGCCGAGGCCGCGCTGCCGACGCCGGTGCTGTGAGGGATCCCGCCGGGCCCGGAGGGTGCTGAGACGCCATCGGTCTCAATGCCGTAGCAATTGAGTATTGGACCTCCTCGGCGGGCGGTGCGAGGGTCGGCGGGACACCAACCCCAGGTGAAAGGACGAGGGATGTCCGCCGATCCCGCCCCCATCGTCATCTGCGAACCCCTGCGCACACCGATCGGCCGGTTCGGCGGCGCGCTGGCGTCGCAGCGGCCCGCCGCGCTGGCCGCGCACGTGATCTCGGAGGTCGTGGCCCGCAGCGGAGTCGACCCCGGGCGGATCGACGAGGTGATCCTCGGCCACGCCTACCCGACCTCCGACGCGCCCGCGATCGGGCGGGTCGCCGCCCTCGACGCCGGTCTGCCGGAGTCCGTCACGGGCACCCAGGTCGACCGCCGCTGCGGCTCCGGACTCCAGGCCGTGCTGGACGCGGCGATGCAGATCCGCTCCGGCTTCAGCGAGGTCGTCGTCGCCGGGGGCGTCGAGGTCATGAGCGACGCCCCCTTCTACACCCACGAGGGGCGCCGCGGCATCACCTCGCCGGGACTGATGCTGCATGACGCCCTGGCGCGCGGGCGGGTCACCGCGGGCGGTATCCACCATCCCGTGCCCGGCGGCATGCTGGAGACCGCCGAGAACCTGCGGCGCGAGTTCTCCATCAGCAGGGCGGACCAGGACGCCCTCGCCCTGAGATCCCAGCAGCGCGCCGCACGTGCCGCGGCGGCCGGGCTGTTCGAGGAGGAGATCGTTCCCGTCACGGTGACCGGCCGCAAGGGGGAGAGCGTCGTCGCCGCCGACGAGCATCCGCGCCCGGGCACCACGGCCGGGCAACTGGCGGCACTGCGCCCCGTGATGCAGGACTCCGACCCGGGGGCCACGGTCACCGCGGGGAACGCCAGCGGGCAGAACGACGGGGCGGCCGCCTGCCTGGTGACCGACCTGGCCACGGCGGAGCGGCTCGGGCTGACCCCCGTACTCCGGCTGGTGTCCTTCGCCCGGGCGGGCGTCGCCCCCGCGAGGATGGGCCTCGGCCCGGTGCCGGCCACCCGGACCGCGCTCGAGCGGGCCGGCCTGGCGCTGTCCGACATGGACCTCATCGAACTCAACGAGGCGTTCGCCGCACAGGTCCTGGCCTGCACACGGGCGCTCGACCTGGGCGAAGCCGACCACGAGCGGATCAACGTCAACGGTTCCGGGATCTCCCTCGGGCATCCCCTCGGCGCGACGGGTGCCCGCATCCTCGCCCATCTGGCACGGGAGATGCACCGGCGGCAGGCCCGCTACGGACTGGAGGCGATGTGCATCGGGGGCGGTCAGGGGCTGGCCGCGGTGTTCGAACGGGTGGCCCCCTGACGTCGGACCGCCGACGGCCCCCGCGAGCGTGAGCGTGAATACGACCGCGAGCGGGACCGCGGCGGGCCCGGGGGCCGGAGCCGGAGCCGGCCGGGCAGCGAGCCGGATCGGGCCGCGAGCCGGGCGGACTCAGCGAGCCCGCCCGGCTCGCGGCCCGGGCGGCCGCCAGGCCTGCACGAGGAGGCGCGGGTTCAGAAACGTCCGCCACGGCGCCCGCCGTGCCTGCTGTGCCCTGTGCCCGCCGCGCCTGCCGCGCCTGCTGTGCCGGCCGTGCCGGCCGTGTCTGCCGTGTCTGCCGTGACTGTCGCCAGTCCCGCCCGAAGCCCCCTGCCCGGCCCCGCGCTTGCCGTCGGGCCCGCCACCGCGGCCACCACGAAGTGAAGGAGTTCCCGTGCATCGTCCGCACCACACGAGAAGGCATCCCGCGACATGGCATTGACCGTCCACGGAATGGCGGAGATCGCCCAGCTCGCCGGGCGCGACCTGGGCCGCTCCCGATGGCGCGAGGTCACCCAGGAACTGGTGGACGCCTTCGCCGACGTCTCCGGCGACCACCAGTGGATCCACACGGACACCGAGCGGGCCGCCCGAGGCCCGTACGGCCGGACCATCGCACACGGCTACATGGTCCTGAGCTGGGGCGTCCCGCTCTTCTCCGAGCTTCTCCAGGTCACCGGGGTGGGGATGGCGCTCAACTACGGCACGGACCGGGTCCGCTTCCCGGCACCGGTGCCCGTCGGCAGCCGGGTGCGCCTGCACGCCCAGGTCTCCGGGATACGGCAGGTGAGCCGGGGCGGCATCGCGATGACGCGGGCCTTCACCTTCGAGCTGGAGGGATCGGCGAAGCCTGCGTGTGTCGCCGAGTCGCTCACCCACTTCTATCCGGCGGTATGAGCCGGGTGCATCGAGGGTTGTGAGTGTGAGGCGGCGGAAATGCGCCGCCCCGCAAGCCCCGCAAGCCCCGCAAGCCCCGCAAGCCCCGCAAGCCCCGCAAGCCCCGCAAGCCGCCCGCACCGGCCGACGGGCTGCTCCCGCTCCTCCGGCTCCTCCGGCCGCTCCGGCTGCTCCGGCGCTCTGCCGGGGTGAGCCCCGGGCCGCCGGAGGCCGGCGGGCTCACCGCCGTGCGGTCGTCGCGCGGTCGTCGTCGCGCGGCCGTCGGCGTGCCCGCGCACCGCGTATGGCCGGCGGCGGGCAGCACGGCCGGAGCAGGGCGGCGGCCGGGCCGTAGGCGCGGCATGGTGCGGTCGCCGCAATCCATCGCGCGGCCGCCTCGCCCCGGCAACGCGTGCACCCGCCCGCGTCCGCCTCCCGGGTGCCTGCCCGCAGAACTGCCCGCACACCTGCCGCACGCAGCTCACCGCCTACATGCCTGCACGACTGCCCGCGCTTCCGCGCGCACCGGGCTGACGGGTCCCCTGCGTGGCGTCGCTGTCCCGGGCGAGGCGGTCAGGTGCGAGGCGGTCATGGGTGCGCGGGGTCATGCGCGCGGTGCTTCGTCGGCCGGAGGTCCCGCTGCGCCGGGGGCGGCTCCCGGCCGGCGCCGCGTCGTGTGCGGGGACTCCTGTACGGCGAAACCCGGGACCGGGGGCCACACCGGAGGGTCCGATGCCTCCGGCCCTCACCTCCGGCCCTCACCTCCGGCCCTCACCTCCGGGGCCCCCGGGGCATCTCCTGGCATCCCCGGAGCGGTTGCGGCCCGCACTCTCCCTGCCGGCCCGTGCCCTGCCCGCGGTGCCCGTCGGTGGGCGCGCGTTTCGCGTACAGGCTGCCGGGCTCACCCTCGTGCCACCGCCACCGCCACCGCCACCGCCACCGCCACCGCCACCGCCACCGCCACCGCCACCGCCACCGGCCCCGGCCCCGGCCCCGGCCCCGTCGACCGTGCGTACCAGCGGGTCCGCCGGGGTGCGCCCCCCGTGACCGAACCGTGCTGAAGACGGTCGTCCGGAAACGTGCTGCATGTCTTGTAATCCACCCCACACCCTTCTACTGTGCGTCCGCATGGTGATTGTGACTTTCGAATATTGGAAGTATTCGATCCTCAGAGACGAGGAGGTGCCATGAAGGAATCTCTCGGACGCCGCACTCTGCTCCACGGCTTCGGGCTGGGAGCCGCGGGACTGATGCTCGCCGCGTGCACGGACGCGAAGCGGCCGGAGCGGGCCGCGGCCGTGACCCGGACGTCCACCCCGGGCCGTACGGGCCCAGGACCCCGCACCCCGGGCCCCGTCGCCACCGGTGGACGGGTCGTCACCGGATGGAGCGAGGAGGCCCAGTCGTACGACCCGGCCGTCGGCTACGACCTGCACGCCTGGGAGGTTTCGACCAGCGTGCTGTTCACCCCGTTGTTCCAGTTCGACGGTCAGTCGGGAGGTCCGGCACCCAGTGCGGCGGCCCGCCTGCCCCAGGTCTCCGAGGACGGCCGCGTCTACACGGTCCACCTCCGCCCGGGCGTGCGCTTCCACCACGGCCGCGCCGTGACCGCCGACGACTACATCGCCACCTGGACCCGGGTGCTGGACCCCGAGCTTGCCTCGTGGGCGGCCAGCTATCTGTTCTCCATCGAGGGTGCCCTAGAGGTCAACGAGGGGAAGCGCAAGTCTGTTTCCGGCCTCAGGCGGATCGACGACCACACGCTGGAGGTGCGGCTGCTGGCCCCGGACATCACGTTCGCCGGTGTGCTGTGCCTGCCCTTCATGGCCGCGCTGCCGATGGAGGAGATACGCAGGCTGGGCAAGGACTTCGGCCGCCGGCCGGTCGGCACCGGCCCCTTCGTGATCACTTCGTACGACCGCAAGCGCCAGCGCGCGGTGTTCCAGCGCAACCCCCACTACATCTGGCGGGGCACGCCGTTCATCGAGCGGCTGGAGTACCGGTGGGGCATCGCGCAGGCGATGCAGCTGCGCCAGCTGATGAGCGGAGAACTCGACGTGCTGGGGGAGGGCGCCCCGGTGGCGCTCGGCCCGCAGATCAACTCCCAACCGGAGCTGCGCGAACGGTACGTGGTGCCCATCCCGCTCCAGGGCACGTCCTGGATCGGTCTCGACACCGGGCACCGGCACCTGCGCGACCGGCGCGTACGGCAGGCCCTGAACCACGCCACCGACACCGAGGTGCTGGGCAGGCTCACCTACGGCAGCCAGGAGTCATCGCCGCTGCCCTTCCCCAAGCACCTGCCGGACTTCCCCCGCACCGCCCGCCCCTACCGCCGGGACATCGACAGGGCCAGGAGCCTGCTCGCCGAGGCCGGTGCCACCGACCTGCGGCTGCGCTTCGCCCACGACGGCTCCGCCCCCTGGGAGCGGCTCAGCCAGGTGGTGCAGCAGCAGTGGCGGGAGGCCGGGGTCGAGGTCACCATCGACCCGATGTCCAAGTCCGCCCTGGACCAGGCAATGGCCAGCGGGCAGTGCGACGTCTTCCCCCGGCACTGGTACATGATCAACCCCAACGCCCTCGACCTCGCAGGCAACTGCTTCGCCTCGGACGGCTCGAGCAACTACGGCGGCTACGCCAACGAGGCCGTGGACGCCCTGCTCGCCGAGGCGCGCCGCAGCCAGACCATGGCCGACTGCAACAGGCTCCTGGCCAGGGCGGAGCAGCTGCTCTCCGAGGACCCCCCGGGCGTCTTCTTCTCCTCCCTCAACTTCCTCGCCGCCCGCAATCCACGCGTCCGCAACTACCACATGCGGGGCGAGACGGGGTCCTACTACGACCGTCTGTGGGTGAGTCCATGACCGTTTCCCTCCTGCCGCAGCGGCCCGCCGCCGCCACCGCGCAGAGTCCCTCCGCCAGGCGGCTGAGGCGCGCCCGCGCGGTCGTCGCCGCCGGCCTGGCAGTCCTCGCGGCCCTCGTGGTCCTCGCCCTGGCGGCGCCGCTGTTCGGCGATCCGCTGCACATCGACCGGGACGGCATCAGCGAACTCGGCCTGCCGCGCGGCGCGGGTGAGCACGGCTACCTGCTGGGAACCGACGTCCTGGGACGGGACCTGCTGGCCCGGACCGCCTACGGGCTGCGCACCACTCTCGAGTTCACCGTGCTGGCCAACGTCTGCTCCGTCGGGCTCGGCACCCTCGTCGGCCTGACGGCGGGCTTCTACCGCGGGGTGACCGAGCAGGTCCTGATGCGGACCGTCGACGTCTTCCTGTCCGTTCCCACCGTCATCTCCGGACTGGCCCTGGCCAGCGTGGTCGGCCGCAGCGTCGGCGGCATCGTGGTCGTGGTCGCCGCCCTCTACTGGGCCTGGACGGCCCGTCTGGTGCACGGCGAGACCCTGCGGCTGCGCGGACGGCCGTTCGTCGAGGCGGCGCTCGTGCACGGCGTACGGCCGCGCACGGTCATGCTCCGCCACATCCTGCCCAACATCCGCACCCTGCTGCTCAACATCGCCGCACTGAACGGCGCGGCCGTCGTGGTCATCGGCTCAGGCCTCTCCTATCTGGGGGCGGGCGTCGTACCGCCCCATCCCGAGCTCGGAAGCCTGCTCAACGAAGGCGCCCAGGCACTGGAGTTCGCCCCGCGCCTCCTTCTCGTCCCGCTCACCCTGGTCGTGGCCCTGGTGCTGTCCTTCGTGCTCGTCAGCGAGGGCGTGAGCCGCATGGTCCCGGAATCGGAGAGGCGCTCATGGCTGAACATCTGAAGTCCGGACAACCGGAGTCCGCGCCGCCGCCGGGGGTGACTCCCGAGGCGGTGACTCCCGAGGCGGTCCCCACGGCGACCGCGCCCCCGGAAGCCGTCTCCCCGAAGGCCTCTCGCTCCGGCGCGGCCCGGTGGGGGACGGCGCGCCAGGTGGGACTGCGGCTGCTGCTCGGCGCGGCGACCGTCGCGGTCGTCGTCACCGCCACCTTCGCCCTGCTGTACGTCGTGCCAGGCGACCCCGCCCGCGGTATCGCCGGCCCCCGTGCCACGCCCGAACTGGTGGAGCGCATCCGGGAGCAGCTGCACCTGACCGCACCCCTGTGGGAGCAGTACTGGGAGTACGCCAAGGGGGTGTTCACCGGTGACCTCGGCGAGTCCTACCAGCGCGGCACCCCCGTCGCCACGCTCATCGGCGACCGGCTCCCCTCGACCCTGCTGCTGTGCGCCGCCGCGCTGTTCGTGGAGATCCTGCTCGGCGCCGCCCTCGGCACCTGGGAGGCGCTGCGCGGAAGGCGTCTGATGCCCGTGCTGATGACCAACATCGCGCTGCTGGCGATCCCCGCGTTCGCCCTGGGCTATCTGTTCCTGCTGGCCTTCGGGTACGGGCTCGGCATCGCCCCGGTGAGCAACGGGGCGGACGCCGCCCACCTGGTGCTGCCGGCGATCGTGCTCGGGCTGACGGGAGTGCCGTACTACGCGAGCGTGGTGCGCGACGGGATGGCCGCGACACTGGCCTCCCCCCATGTGCGTACCGCCGTCGCCAAGGGGCTGTCGCGGCCCGCCGTACTGCGTCGGCACGTGCTGCGCTGCACGCTGTCGCCGGTGCTCACCATGGCCGGCATGGACGTCGCGATCTTCGTGTCCAACGTCGTCTTCGTGGAGACCATCTTCGGCTGGCCCGGTATCGGGCGGCTCCAGGTCACGGCGTTCGCCGACCAGGACCGGCCGGTGCTGATGGGCACGGTCGTCGTCGCGGCGGTCCTCGTCGTCCTCGGCAACCTCCTCGCCGACACGCTGCGCTCGGTCGTCGACCCCCGATCCCGTCAGGAGCTGACGACATGAACCAGCCCGCAGAGACCGGCCGGCCCTCGCCGGGCGTGAACGGGCCCGCGGGGAGCGGCCCCGCCCCGCTGGACGTGAACGGGCCCGCGGGGAGCGGCCCCGCCCGGCTCGACGTGAACGGGCCCGCGGGGAGCGGCCCGGTCCGCCCGGACATGGACCAGCCGGCCGGGGACGGCCCCGCCCGCCTCGGTGTACGGGTGAGGGTGGAGAACCTCACCGTCGCCTACGGCGAGCGGACCGCGCTCCACGGGGTCAGCCTCGACGTCCCCGCGGGCGGCGTCCTCGCCCTGGTGGGCGAGTCCGGCTCGGGCAAGTCCACCCTCGCCCACGCCGCGTCCCGCTTGCTGCCGCCGGGCGCACGCGTCACCGGCGGCTCGGTCCACGTCGGCGACGTCGACATGGCCGCGCTCCGCGGCGCGGAGCTGCGCAGGGCGCGCGGCAGCCGGGTGGCCTATCTGCCCCAGGACGCGCTCGCCGCGCTGAACCCGGTGATGACGGCGGGCCGGCAGATCGCCGAGGTGTTCCGGATCGCCGAGGGCCACGGCCGCCGGGAAGCCCGGGACCGGGCCGTGGAGATGCTGGGACGCGTCGGCATCCGCGACCCCGAGCGGACCGCCGGCCGCTACCCCCACGAGCTGTCCGGCGGGATGCGGCAGCGTGTGATGATCGCCATCGCTCTCGCGCACCGACCGCAGCTGCTCATCGCCGACGAACCCACCACCGCGCTCGACGTGACGGTGCAGGCCGAGGTGCTGGCCCTGGTCGCCGAACTGCGGCGGGAGTTCGGCATCACGGTCATCTGGATCACCCACGACCTGTCCGTCACCGCGGAGATCGCCGACGCCGTGGCGGTGCTCTACGGCGGGAGGCTGGTGGAACACGCCTCCGCCCCGGAACTCTTCGGCGGCGCGCGCCACCCCTACACCCGGGGTCTCGTCGCCACCTACCGCGACGCCTACGCGGGCGCGCCCCACACGCGCTACGTCTCCATCCCCGGAGCCCGTTCCGACCGCTCCGCGGGCCCCGGCTGCCCCTTCGAGCCGCGTTGCCCCGAGGCGGCCGACAGATGCCGCGTCGAGGCGCCCCCGGTGCGCGCCGCCGCGGGCGACCCGCTGCCCGACGGTGCACCGGCCCACCTTCTCGCCTGCTGGGAGGCCCACTGATGTCCGCTCAGGTCAGCACCCCGATAGTCGAGCTGGACGCCGTGAGCAAACGCTTCGGCACCCATCAGGCGCTGTACGAGGTCAGCCTCACCGTCGCGCCCGGCAGCACCGTCGGGGTGGTGGGCGAGTCCGGCAGCGGCAAGAGCACACTGGCCCGAATCGTCGCGGGGCTGGAACGGCCCGACAGCGGCCGGGTGCTGGTCGGCGGGAGGCCGCTGCCCCGCGGCGGCCGGCGGCTGCGCGAGGCCCGCCGCGGGATCGGGTTCGTCTTCCAGGACCCCTACGCCTCACTGGACCCGCGCTTCACCGTCGAGCAGATCGTCGGCGAGCCGCTGCGGGCGCACGGCCTGTGGCGCGAGGGCGGCCGGGAGCGGGTCCTCGAACTGCTGGACGCGGTGGGTATGGGGGGCGTGTCCCCGGACAGCTACCCGGGTGAGTTCTCCGGCGGCCAGCGGCAGCGGTTGTGTGTGGCCCGCGCCCTGGCGGCCCGTCCCGACCTGGTGATCTGCGACGAGCCGACCTCGGCGCTGGACGTGTCGGTGCAGGCCCAGATCCTCAACCTGCTCCAGGACCTCCAGGACTCACTACAGGTGAGCTATCTGTTCATCACCCACGACCTCAACGTGGTGCGGCGGATCGCCGACGAGGTGGTCGTCGTCCGGGACGGCCGGGTCAGGGAGCAGGGATCGGCCCGGCGGGTCATCGGTGAACCGCGGGACCCGTACACCCGGGCGCTCCTCGACGCCATGCCGGGCCGGGCGCTGCTGGACGGCGGAGGGAGCGGTGGCACGGCCGCGACCGGGCCCGTTCCGGCGCCGGGCGCCTCCCCGGCGGGGAATCCCGTGGGGAAGCCCGCTGAGGAGCGGGCGGGGGAGCCCGTTGTGCAGCCCGTTGGGAAGCCGGTGGAGGAGCCGGATGGCAAGCCGGCGGGAACTGCCGCGCTCTGAGCCTTGACCCCCGCGAGCCGGGCTCCCTACTCTTATTCCACACAATGAAATAACTTTCATCTTATGGAAGTTATGGAGGAGGATTCCCATGGAAGGGATCGCCGCCCAGGCGCACGCCTTCGCCTCCCGCCTCGCGGGGGAGCTGCAACACGAGGCCCACAACCGCTTCCAGGGCATGCCGTCCGACGCCGACTCCCGGCGCGCCTACGAGGAGTACGGCCGGGCCGGGTTCATCGGCCTGCACTGGTCGGCCGAGTCCGGCGGGCGCGGCCTGCACCCGCTCGACACCGACGCGGTGGAGGAGGCGTTCGGCTACCACTGGCTGCCGCTGTCCAGCTATCTGCTGTCGGTCAAGACCATCGGCAACGCCCTGCGCCGGTTCGCCCCGCCCGCGCTGGCCGAGCGGCTGCTCCCCCAGGTCGCGCGGGGCGAACTGCGCTTCTGCCAGGGCTTCTCGGAGCCCGAGGCGGGTTCCGACCTCGCCTCCCTGCGCACCCGGGCCGTCCGGAGGGACGGCAGGTTCGTCGTCTCCGGGCGCAAGATCTGGACCTCCAGCGCCGAGTACGCCGACTGGTGCTACCTCGCGGTGCGCACCGACCCCGACCTCCCCCGCCACAAGGGCGTGTCGGTCCTGGTGTGCCCCATGGACACCCCGGGCATCGAGGTCATCACCCATGACACGCTCGGCGGCGGCACGCTCGGCGAACTCGTCCTCGACGAGGTCGAGATACCCGAGGAGAACCTCATCGGCGAGCTCCACGGCGGCTGGCGCGTGCTGATGGGCACCCTCGACTACGAGCGCGTCACCAGCGAGAAGGTCGGCATCGCCCGCCGGGTACTCGACGATCTCGAGCCGTACGCCGAGACCCCGGCCCAGCGCCTGGAACTGCTCCGGCTCCGCGGCCGGACGGACGCCGCCGCCGCAATCGGCTCCCGGGCCACCCTCCTGCTCGCCGACGGCGAGGACGCCAGCGCGGCCTCCTCCATGGCCAAGCTCTCCATCGCCTATCTGCTCCAGGCCATCGCGCACAGCGCGGCGGACCTGCTCGGCCCGCACGTGTTCGTCGAGGACGGACCGGACGCCGTCGCGGGCGGCCGTGTCGCAGCCTTCCACCGGGCCACGGTCGCCACCACCATCGCCGGCGGCGCCTCCGACATCCAGCGCCGCGTCATCGCCCGCAGGGGGCTGGCATGCGCCTAGCCGACCGCCCCCTCGCAGGCGTCCGCGTCCTCGACTACGCGCAGTACGTGGCCGGTCCCTTCGCCACCATGCTGCTCGGCGACCTCGGTGCCGACGTCGTCAAGGTGGAGCCTCCCACCGGCGACGCCTGGCGCCACTACAACCCGCACGCACCCGGCGAGAGCACCTGGTTCTACGCGCTCAACCGGGGCAAGCGCTCCGTCACCCTCGATCTGAAGACCGACGAGGGCCGTGCGGCGTCCGCGAGGCTCATCGCCGGGGCGGACGCGGTGGTCCACAACATGCCGCCCGAGCGGGCCGCCCGCTTCGGCCTCGACCGCGAGAGCGTACGCACCGCCAACCCGCGGGCGGTCTGGAGCTGCGTCACCGCCTTCGGCACCGAGGGTCCCGACGCCGGCCGGCTCGGCTACGACATCATCGCCCAGGCGCTGTCCGGACTCCTGATGGCCGACGCCCGCCCCGAGGATGCCGTACCCCGGCGGTCCGGGGGGATCGCCATGGCCGATCTGACCGCCGGACTGCTCACCTGCATCAGCGTGCTGGCCGGAGTGGCCGGTCGGGAACGCGGACAGCAGGCACCGGGAGTGGAGGTCTCCCTCCTCGGCGCCGCCCTGGCGGTCCAGGTACAGCGCTTCGTCCGGATCGGCGACTCCGGGGACACCGCGGACCAGGGCCCGCTGACCGCGCCGGAGCTCGAGCACACGGCCCGCACCACCGCGGGCGCCGACCGGCTGGAGCCGTACTACCGCTGCTACCGCACCGCCGACTCCTTCCTCGCGCTCGCCTGCCTCAACACCGCCCAGCGCCGCAGGCTGCTCGGGATTCTGGGACTGGACGACCCCTGGGTCGCCGACCCCCAGGCGGCGCCGGCGGACGAGGCCGAACGCGCGGTCCGGGCGGCGCTGGTGGACCGTTTCGCCGCGGTCTTCGCCACCAGGCCGCTGGACCACTGGCTCTCCGTGCTCGCCGAGCACGACATCCCCTCGGGCGACGTACGCCTCCTCCGCAGGCTCTTCGACGACCGCCAGGTGACCGTCAACGGTCTGGTGCAGACCGTGCGGCAGCCCGGGGTCGGCCCGGTCCAGCTGCTCGGCAACGTCTTCAAGATCGACGGAACCGCCGCGCCCGCCGCCCGGCCCGCTCCCCGTCTCGGGGAGCACTCGGCCGAACTCCTCGGCGAACTCCCCGTGACGGCGGGGTCGACGGGGGCGCCGGGGCCGACGGTGACGGCGGGGGCAACCGCGGCGCCGGGGCCGACAGCGTCCTCCCCACCGGTCGCGCACCTCTCGCCGCGCCATACGTCTGATGCGTCTGATGCGCCTGAGGTGCCCGAGGCGTCCGAGACGGCCGGTACGCCTGGCGCACACGCCGCATCCGCGGCACCCGCAACGCCCGCGGCACCCGCAACGCCCGCAACGCCCGCCGCACCCGCAACGCCCGCAACGCCCGCGGCGCTCGGCACGCCCGGTACGCCCGCGCACGACGCGCACCCCGCGCACCCCGCGCGCGCCGCCGGGCACTCCCCGCCGCCCGCCGCAGCACCCGCGATCCGGGAACTCCTCGACACCGCAGAAAGGAACGGGGCATGACCACCGCGCTCACCAAGGAGGCCGACGCCTTCGCCGTCACCCTCCGGCAGGTCATCGCCGACCACCCCGTGCCGGACGTCTGGCGCCCCGGCAGCCCGTCGGACGACCGCACCCCCGCCCTCGACGCGGCTCTGGCGGCCGTCGGCTGGGCCGAACTCCTCGAAGACCCCGACGCCTCCGCCTTCATCGGCCCGGCGGCCGTCGAACTCGGCCGCGGCCTCGTCCCGCTGAGCGAGGTGGACCGGCTCCTCGGCGGCTCCCCGCTGCACCAGGGCCTCGCCCGCTACCCGGGCGAGCGGGTCGTCGCGCGGACCCCGGAGGGGCTGCGCGAGCACCGGGTGCTCGGCGCCCAGCCGGTCCCCTACGGCGACTGCCTCGCCGTCCACGCCGTGGAGAGCGAGCCGACGGATGCCGCCGTGCACCCCGACGCCGAGTCCGCGTGGCTGCGCGCCCAGACCGGATACCTGACCGGGCTCGCCGCGGGCGCGCTCGACCTGGCGGTCGACCACGTCAAGCAGCGCGCCGCCTTCGGCACCACCCTGGCCGGCCTGGAGGGCGTCCAGTTCCGCCTCGCCGACGCCGCCACCGCGGTCGAGGGGCTGCGCGGCCTCGTCGGCCGCGAGGACTGCGGGCCCGCCGCCCTCGCCCACGCGGGTCGGGCCGCGGAGACCGTCGTCGCGCAGTGCCACCAGGTGGTCGGCGCCATCGGATTCACCCTGGAGTTCCCGCTGCACCGCTACTCCCGGCGCGCCCGTGTGCTCGCCGTCTGGAACGACGCCTGGCTCGAAGGAGCACTGACGTGAGTACGTACGTGGTCACCGGCGGAAGCGCCGGCATCGGACTGGCCATCGCCCGCCGCCTCGGCCGGGACGGGCACGAGGTCGTCCTGGCCGCCCGCGATCCCGAGCGCCTCGCGGCCGCGGCCGAGTCGCTGCGCGCCGAGCACACCGCCGTCCGCACTGCCGCGCTCGACGTCCGCGACCCCGACGCGGTCACCGCGCTGTTCGAGGAACTGCCCGCGGTCGACGGCCTGGTCAACAACGCGGCAGGCAACTTCGCCTGCCCCACCGTCGACCTGTCGCCGGGCGGTTTCAAGGCCGTGGTGGAGATATCCCTCTACGGCTGCTTCCACGCCTCCCAGGCCCTGGCCCGCCGGCTGATCAAGGACGGCAGGCCCGGCGCGATCGTCAACATCGTCGCAACCTACGCCTGGACCGGTGCCCCCGGGGTCGCCCACTCCGCGGCGGCGAAGGGCGGCATGCTGGCCTTCACCAAGTCGGTCGCCCGCGAGTGGGGACCGCACGGCATCCGGGTCAACGCCCTCGCGCCCGGCTTCGTGCCGACCGAGTCCGCCACCGCCAACATCCTCTCCGACGACGAGGCCCGGCAGCGGATGCTGGACATGATCCCGCTCGGCCGCTTCGCGGAGGCCGAGGAGATAGCCGACGCCACCGCCCATCTGCTCGGTGCCCCGTACACCACCGGCACCGTGCTGACCGTCGACGGAGGACGTTCCCTCGGCGTGTCCATGCACGCCCGGGCGGACACCCCGCGGCCGGCGCCGGCGGGGACGGGGGGCGACTGATGCGCGACCCACGCAACCCCGGGCTCTACCTCGGCGGCCGGTGGAGCGACCGCACCGACCGGCTCCCCGTCGACGACCCGGCCACCGGCGAGCGCATCGGCTCGGTCCCCGCCGCCACCGGCGACGACGTGGACGCGGCGGTCGGTGCGGCCCGCGGGGCGTTCGACGGCTGGTCCGCCGCCGACCCGGCCGAACGCGCCGCGGTACTGGACCGGTTCGCCGACGCGATGACCGCCCGCGAGACGGAACTCGCCCACACCGTCACCGCGGAGATGGGGGCACCCCGCGACTTCTCGCTGCGGGTCCAGGTCCGGCTCGCGGTCGACGTGCTGCGCGCCCAGGCGGCGCTGGCCCGCACCTTCCCCTTCGAGGAGGCGATCCCGGACGGGCCGCCGGCCCGTGTCGTCCGCGAGGCCGCGGGCGTCGTCGCCGCCATCACCCCCTGGAACTACCCCCTCTACCAGATCGCCGCCAAGGTGGGCCCGGCGCTCGCAGCCGGCTGCCCGGTCGTGCTCAAGCCCAGCGGCGTCGCCCCGCTCAACGCCTTCCTGCTCGCGGCCTGCGCCGACGACGCCGGTCTGCCCCCGGGGCTGCTCAGCGTGGTCTCCGGCAGCGGACGCGTCGTGGGCGAGGCGCTGGCCGCCCACCCGGGCGTCGACATGGTCTCGTTCACCGGGTCGACCGGCGCGGGGCAGCACGTCATGCGCACCGCCGCGGGCACCGTCAAGCGGGTGGCCCTGGAACTGGGCGGCAAGTCGGCGGCCGTCGCCCTGCCCGACGCCGACCTCGCCGCGGCCGTCGAGGCCACGGTCGCCAGCGCCTTCACCAACACCGGCCAGACCTGCACCGCACTCACCCGTCTCCTGGTGCCCGCCGCCCGCTATGACGAGGCCGTCGCCGCGGCCGTGCGGGCGGGCGGGCGGTACACCGTCGGCGACCCCGCGCAGCCCGGCGACCATCTGGGCCCCTGCGCCTCGGCCGCCCAGCGCGACACCGTCGTCGACTACATCCGGCTGGGCGTCAAGGAGGGCGCCCGGGTCGTCGTCGGCGGGCCCGAGACCCCGGACGGCCTCCCCGCCGGACTGGCCGGCGGCCACTGGGTCCGCCCGACCGTCCTCGCCGGCGCCGAGGCAGGGATGCGGGTCGTCCGCGAGGAGATCTTCGGCCCGGTGCTCTGCCTGCTCCCCTACGAGGACGAGGAGGCGGCGCTGCGGCTGGCGAACGACTCCGACTTCGGCCTCTCCGGCGCCGTCTGGTCACAGGACCCGGACCGGGCGGCGGCCTTCGCCCGCCGGATGCGCACCGGCCGGGTCGAGATCAACGGCGGTGCCTTCAACCTCAACGCCCCCACCGGCGGCTACAAGCAGTCCGGGCTCGGCCGGGAACTGGGCCGCTGGGGGCTGGAGGAGTTCTGCGAGACCAAGACCCTGCAAGGAGTGCGGTGAACGAGCCCCTGACCGTTGATCTGCTGGTCGTCGGAGCCGGACCGGCCGGACTCTTCGCCACCTTCTGCGCCGGGTTCCGCGGCCTGTCCGTCGCCGTCATGGACGCCCTGCCCGAACTCGGCGGCCAGGTCGGCGCGATGTACCCGGAGAAGGCCATCCTCGACATCGCCGGGCTGCCCGCCGTCACCGGCCGCGACCTGGTGGAGGGGCTGACCGCACAGGCCATGACCGCCCGCCCGCACCTGCTGCCCGGCCACACCGCGCAGACCCTGGCGTACGAGGACGGCACCCCGGTCGTCACCAGCGACCAGGGGCTGACCGTGCGCGCCGCCGCGGTCCTGGTCACCGGAGGCATCGGCGCCTTCACCCCCCGGCCGCTGCCCGGCTGCACCGGCTACGAGGGCCGTGGGCTGTCGTACTTCGTCACCGACCTCGACGACCTCACCGACCGGGACGTGCTGGTGGTGGGCGGCGGTGACAGCGCCTTCGACTGGGCCCTCGCCGCCGTCGGCCGGGCCCGCTCGGTGACGCTCGCCCACCGGCGCGACACCTTCCGCGCGCACCGGGCGACGGTCGACAAGGTCCTCGCCTCCGAGGCGCATGTGTGCACCCGCACCCAGGTCGCGGCGCTCCACTGCGGCCCGGACGGCCACATCGAGTCCGCCGACCTCAAGGGCCCGGACGGCACCCGGCGGATCAAGGCCCAGCGGGTGGTCGCCGCCCTCGGCTTCACCGCCAACCTCGGACCGCTGGAGTCCTGGGGCATGGCCCTCGACGGCCGCCACATCGCCGTCGACAGCCATATGGCGACCAGCCTGCCGCGGGTCTTCGCCGCGGGCGACATCACGGCCTACCCCGGCAAGGTCCGGCTGATCGCCGTCGGCTTCGGCGAGGCCGCCACCGCCGTCAACAACGCGGCGACCGTCCTCGACCCGGCGAGCGACCTCTTCCCCGGCCACTCGACCGACCGTCACGGAACCACCACCCGAGAGGGGGACTCATGACCCATGTGATCACCGACGCGTGCGTCGACGAGAAGGACGCCAGCTGCATGGAGGAGTGCCCGGTCGACTGCATCTACGAAGGGGGCAGCAGGATGTACATCCACCCCGGCGAGTGCATCGACTGCGGCCTGTGCGCCGAGGTGTGCCCCAACGGGGCGGCCGTGGCGCTGCGCCTGCTGGACCCGGCCGCCGCCGCGGTCCACGGACCGTCCAACGACGCCTTCTTCACCCGGGTGCTGCCCGGCCGCCAGGCCCCCCTCGGTTCCCCGGGCGGCGCCTCCCGACTCGGCCCGCTCGACGTCGACCCCAGCTGAGGAGAACCGCGATGACCATCCACCACCCGACGGCCCACCACCCGGCGGCCGTCGACGCCGAGGCCTGCTCCGCCGCCCTGGACCGCGGCGAGACCCTGCCCTGGACCTGGTACGCCGACCCCGCGATCACCGCCCTGGAACAGGAGCGGATCTTCCGGCGGAGCTGGAGTTACGTCGGCCGCACCGACCAGGTCGCCCAGCCGGGCCAGTTCTTCACCTGCGAGGTCGGCGGCGTCCCCATCGTCGTCACCCGCGACCGGTCCGGCGGGCTCAACGCGCTGGTGAACGTCTGCCGGCACCGCGGCGCCCAGGTGGTCCGCGAGGACTGCGGCACCCGCAAGAGCCTCCAGTGCTTCTACCACGCCTGGACGTACGGCCTCGACGGCTCGCTGCGCGGGGTGCCGCGCGGGGACCGCGAGGCGGACTTCGACACCTCGCAACTGGGGCTGCGCCGCGCGTCGGTGGACACCTGGGGCCCGTTCGTCTTCGTCCATCTCGACCCGGACCCCGCCCCGCTCACCGAGATGCTGGGCGAACTGCCCGAACTCCTCGCCGCCGGCGGCATCGACCTTCAGCGGATGCGCTTCCACCACCGCGTGTACTACACCATCGAGGCCAACTGGAAGATCGCCGTCGAGAACTACCTGGAGTGCTACCACTGCCCGGTCGCGCACCCGGGCCTCGCCGACGTACTCGACGTCAGCCCCGACGCGTACGAGTTGGAGGTGCGGCCCACCTTCGCCACCCACCACGGCATCGTGCGGGACATCCCCCGGGAGGCCGGCTACCCCGTCCAGGGCCCCGTCGTCGAGGGCCAGTACCACCTCGTCTGGCCGAGCCTGAAGGTCAACGTCAACCCCGGGCAGCCGAACCTCTCCTTCGGCCCGGTGTACCCGGCGGGCCCGGAACGCACCACCGGATACCTCGACTACTTCTTCGGCGACGACGTCGACGAGGCGTGGATCAAGGCTATGCTCGCCTTCGACGACCAGGTGGGGGCCGAGGACACCGACCTGGTGGAGTCCGTACAGCGCGGGGCCTCGTCCGGCGGGGTGGAGCGCGGCCGGCTCCTCCTCGGTTCGGAGCACACCATCTCGGCGTTCCAGCGCTTCGTGCTGGGCCGACTTCGGGAGGACTGAGAGATCAGCGAGTCACGTGATGCGGGATCGCGGACCCTCTCCCGGGGGCTCGCGATTCTGCGGCTCTTCGACGACGCACATCCGGAACTCACCCAGAGCGAGATAGCGGAGGCCCTCGACCTGCCCCTGCCGACCGTGCACCGGCTGTGCGCGACCCTCGTCGCCGAGGGCTTCCTGGCGCGCCCCGCGGGCACCCGCAGATTGCGGCTGGGCCCGCAGGTGGCCCGGATGGTCGGGCCGCTGATCGAGGGCATGGGCATGTCCGAGGCGGCGCGCGCGATCCTGCGCAGACTGGCGGAGGACACCGGGGAGACCGCGAACCTGGCCACCCTGGTCGGAAACGAGGTCGTCTACCTCGACTCCGCGCCCGGCCGCCATCTGCTCAGCCCGCGGGCCGAGCCGGGGCTGCGGGTGCCCGCGCACTGCACCGCGCTCGGCAAGTGCCTGCTCGCCCAACTGCCGGACGAGGAGGTGCTGCGACTCGTCGGGAAGGGGCCCTACGAGCGGCTGACGGATGCCACCCACACCACCTGGACCCAGCTGTCCAAGGCCCTGGACGAGGTCCGCGACGACGGCCTCTCCCGCTCGCTCGAGGAGTACGAGGTGGGGCTGGTCTCCTTCGCGGTGGCCCTGCCCGCGGCACCGGACGGCACCCTCTTCGGCATCAGCGTCTCGCTGCCGACGTCCCGGGCGGGACAGCGGCGCGAGATCGAACAGCGACTGCGCACGGCCACCGCGGTCCTGCGCCGCCGCTGACGCCCCGGCCGGCCCTGACACCCCGGGCCCGGGTGACCGCAACGGTCCCTGACACCCCGGGTCCGGGTGACCGCAACGGTCCCTGACGCCCCGGGTCCGGGTGACCGCAACGGTCCCTGACGCCCCGGGTCCGGGTGACCGCAACGGTCCCTGACACCGGGTCGGCGGCGGTCCGTTGCGGTCGTGGTCGCGGTCGCGGTCGTGGTCGCGCCGCCGCCCCGGTCGGCCCGGACCGTTGAGGTCACCCGGGCCGGGGCACGATGCCCGCCGCGCGGTAGTCGTACCCGTCCTGGCTGAAGCCGGGGGCTTCCCACCGGAGATCCACCGGCTGTCCCGGTGACAGCGTGCGGAAACCCGCCATCTCGATGCGGGAGTAGTGGCCCCGGCAGCCGCCGGGCGTCTCGCGGGAGTCGAGGACGCCCCACCCCTCTCGTCGCGCCACTCGCGGACCGTCGCGATCACCATGGGGGTACCCTACGGGCCCGGTGGGTGGCTGCCGCGTGCGGCGGGACGCCGCAGCACCGGCCTGCTTCCCTCCGGTGGGCTGCCGGCACCGACCGCACACTGCCGCGGCGGGCACCGGGCGTCGTCGTCCCGGTCCCGGTCCCGGTGTAGTCCCGGTTCCGGGCACCGGCGCGTACCGCTTCCCGACGCCGTTCCCCCGCAACGGCCCGCCGGAACCCGCCGATGCGGCCCACCGCCTCGCGACCACGGACGGGTCGCCTGTCCAGGGTGCGTGCGAGCCCTCGGCGCCGCGCGCTGCCTCTGTGCGCGGGCCGGGTGCGGCAGTTGCCCCCGGCCGGTGGACCGCGGGCGTATGACATGACGTGGTCTTCTGCCATGATGTCCGTGAAAAGGCGACGGCGGAACGAGGAAGCCGGTGTGAATCCGGCGCGGTCCCGCCACTGTGATCGGCGAGCGGATCCCGAACAGACCACTGCCCGTGTGCGGGTGGGAAGGCCGGGACGAGCACTGACCCGAGAGCCAGGAGACTCACGCGGTCGCCTCCTCGACACGACTGGGGCGGATCTCCCCGGAGAGGAGGGCTTGTCGTGATGCCCGTGGAGGTTTCCCGCGGCGGTTCGGTGCCGTGCCGGGTGGTGGTGTGCCGGGACTGCTGCTGCGGCAGCTCCAAGGTGACCGGCGTCGACCACCGTGAGCAGACCGCGCGTCTCGCTAAGGACGCCCCGGTCCGGATCACCGGCTGTCTCGACGTGTGCGATCAGGCGAACGTGATCGTGGTGCAGCCTTCGTCCGAGGGACGCGCCGCCGGCGGCCGGCCGGTCTGGTTCGGACTCGTCAACGACCCGGCCGCGACCGAGGACGTCGCCGCCTGGGTGCGGGCAGGCGGCCCCGGTGTCGCCGCGCTCACGGACATCCTCGACCTCTACGCCTTCACCCTGCCCCGGCGTGCCCGTTCAGCGCCGCTCCGCGACGCGGGCTGACCGGGCGACGCGGGCCGACCAGGCGACCCGACCTTGAGGCCGGCCCCCGGCATCGCGCGCCCGGGGGACCTCCGCCCTTCCTCAACGGGTCGGCCGGTCCACCCGGGTGAACCCGCCAACCCGGGTCGCCTCGCCTGCCCGGGTCGGCCGGTCTCCCCTGATGGGCGGGTCTGCCCGGGTCGGCCGGTCTCCCCGAATCCGCCCGCCTGACCGGTTCCGTGCTGCCTCCCGCACCCCGTCCCGCCCCGCCCCGTCCCGCCCCGCCCCGTCCCGTCTACCCGAATCCGGCCACGCTCCGGACCACCGTCCGGACCGTGCCATGGTGAGAGGACCCACACCATGCGCAAGCGTCCCGTATCCCTGCTGACGGCCATGGCCGCCGCGGCCCTGCTGGTATCCGGCTGTGGCGGGAGCGCCACCCGGGACGACGCCGCCCAGGCCGCCGGCCCCGCCGCCGAGGGCTTCCCCGTGACCGTCGCCAACTGCGGTGTGAAGACGACCTACCAGCGGCCTCCGCAGCGCGCGGTGTCGTTGAACCAGCATGCGACCGAGGTCCTGCTGGCACTGGGACTGGAGAAGTCGATGGTGGGCACGGCATACCTCGACGACAGGATCCTCCCCGAGTACCAGGAGGCGTATGACGGCATCGAGGTCATCGCGGAGCAGTACCCGTCCTTCGAGGCGCTGCTGGCGGCGGAACCGGACCTCGCCTACGGCGGCTTCGCCAGCACCTTCGACGAGAAGGAGGGCCGTGGCCGCGCCGCCCTGTCCAAGGCCGGGATCAACTCCTACCTCAACATCGAGGAGTGCCCGACCGGGCCCGTGACGATGGCCGCGATGGACCGGGAGATCCGGAACGTGGCCAGGATCTTCGGTGTGCCGGATCGGGCCGAGCAGCAGCTGAGGAAGCTCCATGGCACGCTGGAGGCGGTGGAGGACAAGCTCGCCGGGGCCAAGCCGGTGGAGGTCTTCGTCTACGACAGTGGCGACAAGACCGCCTTCACCGCGGGCGGGGCGGGCGTCGGCAACGAGATGATCAAGCGGGCCGGTGGAGTGAACCTCTTCGCCGACCTGGACAAGGCGTTCGGCGACGTGTCGTTCGAGCAGGTGGCCGAGCGCATGCCCGAGGTCGTCGTCATCTACGACTACGGTGACCAGACGGTCGAGGACAAGAAGAGGTTCCTGCTGGCGAACCCGGCACTCAAGGACGTACCCGCCATCAAGAACCGGCGGTTCGCGGTACTCCCGCTGTCGTCCACGGTCCTGGGGGTCCGGGTACCCTCCGGCGTCGAGTCCCTGGCCCGCCAGATCCACCCGGAACGCTTCAAGTGACCCGCCCGACCGACCCGACCGACCCGACCGGCGCCGCCGGTGCGACGGGCGCGGCCGTTGCGACGGGCGCGGCCGTTGCGACGGGCGTGACCGGGGTGACGGGCGTGACCGGGGTGACGGGCGTGACCGGGGTGACGGGCGTGACCGGGGTGACCGGGGTGACCGGCGCGGGCGACCCGGCCCGGGCGGACGGCGTGACCGACCCGACCGGCGCGGCCGTTGCGGCCGAGGTGACCGCTACTGCCGATGTAACTGATGCGACTTCTGTGGCCGTGGCGGCCAGGGCCGCAAAAGTGACCAGAGCCTCGGGAGCGAGGGAAGCCTCGGGAGTGACGGAAGCCTCGGGAGTGACGGAAGCCGTGGGAGCCACCGCAGCCGTCGACGCGGCCCCAGCCGTCGACGCGGCCGAGCGGACGAAAGCCGCAGCCACCGGCAGGCCGGGCGCCCGGACGGCGCCCGGGGCGGCGGCCCCTGTCCCGGGCCGCCCCGGGGTCCCCTACCCGCTGGTGCTGGCGCTGCTGGGCGCGCTCGTCGTGGTCTCGGCCACGTTCGGGATCGCGACCGGGTCCATCAGCGTCCCCGCCGACCAGGTCTGGGGCATCCTGCTGCACCGGGTGCATCCGGCGCCGGCCGACCCGACCTGGACACCGGTCCGCGAGACGATCGTCATCGACGTCCGCCTCCCCCGCGTACTGCTGGCCGGCGTCGTCGGAGCGGGCCTGGCGGTGTCCGGGATGGCCCTGCAGGCGCTGGTGCGCAATCCCCTCGCGGACCCGATGCTGCTCGGGGTCTCGTCGGGGGCCTCGGTCGGTGCGGTGCTGGTCGTCGTCTTCAACCTCACCCTGTTCGGCGCGTTCTCCCTACCGGTGGCGGCGTTCCTCGGCGCACTCGCCGCCCTGGTCGCCGTCTACCTCCTCGCCCGGTCCGGCGGCCGGATGACCACCGTCCGGCTCGTGCTGGCGGGCGTGGCGACAGCCGAGGTGCTGTCCGCACTGGCGAGCTTCCTGATCGTCACCTCCGACGACCCGCACAAGACGCAGTCGGCGTTGCGCTGGATGCTCGGCGGACTGGCCGGCACCACCTGGACGGTGCTGTGGATCCCCGTCGGCGCCGTCCTGCTCGGTACGGCCGTCCTGCTCGGCGTGTGCCGTCCGCTCAACCTCCTGCTCGCGGGTGAGGAGGCCGCCGTGGCGCTCGGACTGGACGTGCACCGCTTCCGCGCCGCCCTGTTCACGCTCGTCGCCCTCATGATCGGCACCATCGTCGCGGTCAGCGGCCAGATCGGCTTCGTCGGCCTGATCATGCCGCACGTCGTACGGCTGCTCGTCGGCGCCGACCACCGCCGCGCCCTCCCCACCGCCGCACTGCTCGGCGCAGCGTTCCTCATCGCCGCCGATCTCGCCGCACGCACCGCCATGAGCCCCGAGGAGATCCCCGTGGGCATCCTCACCGCCCTGGTCGGCGGCCCCTTCTTCCTGTGGCTGATGCGACGGAGGACGACATGACGCAGACCACCGCGGCTGCGGCCGTGTTCACGGCGATGGCGCCCGGCACGCTCGCCGTGGAGGACGTCTCGGTCGTCGTGGGCGGACGGGCGCTGGTGGACCGGGCGTCGCTGCGGGTGGCCCCAGGCGAGGTGGTGGGGCTGGTCGGCCCCAACGGCGCAGGGAAGTCGACCCTGTTGCGTACGGTCTACCGGGCCCTGCGCCCCACTTCGGGAAGGGTGCTGCTGGACGACGAGGACGTCCGGCGGATGCCCGGCAGGAGCCTGGCGCGCCGACTCGCGGCGGTCCTCCAGGAGTCCGCGGGCGACTTCGACCTCTCGGTGTACGACGTCGTGGCCATGGGCCGCACCCCGCACAAGCGGCCCTTCGACGGAGACGACGCCGACGATCGCGCCGTCATCACCGCCGCGCTGGACGTACTCGGCGCAGCCGATCTCGCCCACACCCCCTTCACCCGGCTGTCGGGAGGCGAGAAGCAGCGGGTGCTCATCGCCCGTGCGCTCGCCCAGCGCGCGGGAACCATGGTGCTGGACGAACCGACCAACCACCTCGATCCACGCCACCAACTCGACACCCTGCACCTGGTCCGCCGGCTGGGAGTGACGGCCGTCGTCGCACTCCACGACCTCAACCTGGCCGCCGCCTTCTGCGACCGGATCTGTGTGATGGACGGCGGCCGCGTCGTGACCACCGGGACCCCCGCCGACGTCCTCACCCCCGAACTGCTCGCCGACGTCTACCGCGTCGACGCCGAGGTGACCGGGCACCCCCGGACCGGCGTCCCGCACGTCACCCTGCTGACCGGCGGCCCACGGGGGAGGGGTGCTTCGGCGGTCTGACCCGTCCGGTGGCGGTTGTGTCGCCGAGCCGTGGACCGCCGCCGGGACCGGGACCGGTGCCACCGGGACCGGTGCCACCGGGACCGGTGCCGCCGGGACCGCCGCCACCGGGACCGCGACCGGTGCCGCCGGGACCGCCCCGGAATCGGATCGGAAGCGGTTGGCGGGTACCTGCGGAAGCGACCGGGATGGTCTCGTGGACCGCGATGAGGCCGGGCACAGCGGCGCGTGGTCCGGACGGCGGGGAGCCCGCGAAGGGGGAGCTGGGGAGAGATGCGGAGCAGCCCGCCGTCCCGGGGAACACGTCCGAGCCCTGGCCCGGCCTCGCCTTCGCCGTCAGTCCGCCGCGCGCGAGCCGGGTACGAGGTCCTGGAAGCGCTGCTCCACCGGGGTCAGGTCGGTCCTGGCCAGGTCCTGGGGCCGGATGACGACCCGGAGTTCGGGGGTCAGGGCGGGAAGCCGGGCGCAGGCGTCGATGAACGAATCCACGATCAGGGCGACCAGCTGGCCCCGGTCCAGATCCGTGACACGGGCCAGCCCGGAACCGATCAGGGGGATGGCGACGGGCTTGAACAGGCCGTGAACCGCCACCGAGGCCCACAGGTTCTCCAGGCCCAGCCGCAGATCACGGTCGCTGGATCTGGCCACCAGGTCGTTGCCGAGCTGCGAGTAGGCGATGGCGAACACCCGCCGTCCGTCGACCGGCACCGCCACGGTGGTACCGACCGGGTAGCGTACCCGCCGGCCCAGCGGCTTGGACCGGGCGGTCTCGGTGCCCACCGCCTTCGTCTTGCGCAGCCCCGCCCGAAGCTTGTCGTCCAGCAGGCGGCGCCGTCCTGCGAACAGGCGGTCGACGAGCTGGCTCTGCACGCTCTCGCGACTGATCACGAGATCCTCGGCGGTCTCGGTGTCGAAGGTGTCGGAGAACCCGACCACCAGGTTGCAGTCCTCCTGGTCGAACAGGTCGCCGCGCAACAGCACCACATCGGTCCGCTGACCCGGCAACGGCACCCGGTGCCTGAGCAGTTCGTCGCCGTGCCGGGCGCGGAGCTGGGCACGGAGCGCGTCGAGCACACGGGCCGCCTCCGCGTCGTCGGGGTGTTCGTAGGCGATCAGCTCGGCGATCGGGAGTGCGAGCTCCGGGCGCCCCAGGTCCATCTGCGCACGCACCAGTTCGCGCCGGGCCGACTCCTGGAGGCCGGTCAGGCGGCGCACGAAGGACACCGCGAACCCCTCGCCGCTCACCTCGGCCAGCGGCCTGCCGCGCACCAGGGACAGTGCCTCGGCCAGCCGGTGCGCGGCGGTTGCCGGCGGGGCGAGCAGGGCGTCGCCGACTATCGCGGTGAACCGCGAGCTGTCCAGCTCCTCGGGCCGCAGCACCAGGCGGTAGGCGGTCTCCGGACCCTGCACGGTGACCTGCTGCTCGGTACGCAGGATGCTCGTTCCGGCAGCGTCCCGCCCGGGTGCCAGGGCCCGCCGCAGCTCCAGTACCCGTTTCTGGACCTCGTTGCGGTTGCGCTGGTCCAGATGGCGGGGCTCGTCCGCGAGCCCCCATACGTCGCGCCGCAGTTGCCGCACCGGCACTGCCTCGCCCTCGGCCGCCACCAGCCGGAGCAGCAGCCGTATGGTCAGCGGTGTCAGCCGGATCGGAATCCGGTCGACTTCGAGCTGGACCGGACCCAGGATCTTCACTCGGACACGCGCTTCCGCACCGGCCATCCCCGTCGCCCCCCGGTGGTTGTGCATCACTCTGCGTCATGCACTGGTGACCGGAAGATTAGCATCAGGTCGTGGGACAACCGTGAGTTCGGGTGATTCCGGTGGTCCGGACCCGAGGGATCCGGTAAGGTCCCCCGACTCATCCCGGCCGCGACCGGTGCCGCGCCTCCGCCCGCGTCCGCGACGCCGGCCGACTCGCCCCCGCCCCCGTCTGCGCCCCCGTCTGCGTCTGCGCCCCCGCCCTCGTCTGCCTCTGTCTCTGCGTCTGTCCCTGCGTCTGCGTCTGCGTCTGCGTCTGCCGCGTGGCACGCGGCGCGCCCGCCAGGTCTTCGTACGCGACACGATGGTGGCGTTCGGCGGGCTGTCCGCCGTACTACAGGTCGTGGGTCCGTTCGTGCCGCACATCGGTTCCGGCGCGGTCGTCGGGCTGTCGGTGGGGGCGTGCCTGGGCTGGGGACTGATGCGGGCCCGTCCGGCGGCCCGGGTGCAGCAGGAGTTCCGGCGGCCGGACATGGCGGTGGTCGTCGAGGCGGGCGACCTCTTCGACCAGCCGGCCCATCTCGTCGTCGGGTTCAGCGACACCTTCGACACCCTCTCGGCCGGCGGCCGGGTCATCCACGACGAGAGCCTGCAAGCCCAACTGCTGGACCGCGGATACGGCGGTGACGTGCCCCGGCTGGACGCGGAGCTGAGCGCGGCGCTCGCCCCGGTCGAGCCCGTGGCGCGCGAGGAGCGGGCGGACAAGCCGCTCGGGAAGCTCGACCGCTACCCGATCGGCACGGTGGCGGTGCTGGGCTCTCGACCGCGGCTGGTGTTCGGTGTGGCCTACAGCCGGATCGGCAACGACTATGTGGCGGCCTCCGGCGTGGAGGACCTGTGGCGGGGCCTCGGCGGGCTGTGGGACGCGCTGGGCGCGCATGCGCAACTGGACCGGGTGGCCATGCCGCTGGTCGGCTCCGGGCTGGCGCGTCTGGGCTATCTCGACCGGGACAGCCTGCTCCGGCTGATCCTGGTGTCGTTCGTGGCCCGCTCCCGGGAGAGCGCGATCTGCCGTGAACTGCGCGTGGTGATACGGCCTGAGGACCTGGAGAGAATCGACATGCGCGAGCTGGCCGCGTTCCTGGACGCCCTGGCGTCGGACCCGGAACGGTAGCGTACGGGCGGCATGCGGACGGCATGCGGACGGAACGGTGGCGTACGCGCGGCGCACGCGCAGGACGGTGGCATACGCGCGGCGCACGCGCGGAACGGTGGCGTACGGGCGGCATGCGGACGGCGTACGAGTGGCGCGGATGCGTCCCTCGGGCGGTGTGCGAGGGGGCGGAACCCGGCGTCCCGCCCCTCCCGTCGTCCGTCAGGCCAGTCGGTGGTAGGCCGCCAGGTTCGTGAAGTGTGAGATGTCGCGCCAGTCCGGCCGGGTGTCGTCGAGGTCGCACTGGGCGCCCTTGAGGCGTTCGACGATCTTCGAGATGGCGGCCTCGGAGCCGTCGAAGTGGACCACGTTGCGGCCGGCGAGGTCCGCGGCGGGCCGTACCTGGCCGACCTGCACGATGATCGTCCGCTCCGGGTAGGCCATCAGCGCCATACCGAGTTCGATCAGCACGTTCTGGCGGGGCTGCCCGGTCAACTGAACCTCGTAGGGGGCCTCGTTGAACCCCATCAGATGAGGATGGAGCATGGCGACGTCGTCCGGGGTGAGCAGCACGAGCGCTGCCTGCGCCTGCGAGAGCGCCTTCTCGACGACCTGGCCGAGGAACGGCGCCGTACCCCCGGAGGCCCGAACCAGCCGCTCCCACTCCAGCGGGCGCAGGTCGAGCCGGCGCAGCAGCCCGAACATCGCCGTGCGCACCTGTTCGTCGCGGCCGTGCACGACGAAGACGCTGCGGCTGCGGCTGTGGTCCGCTTGCGCCTGGGCCGCGCGGGCAGCCTCCTGCGCGGCGTCCGGCTGCTGCTGCGGAGTGTTGTAGACCTTGTACTCGAAGCCGCTGTTCCGGCCGCCGAACACGTTCTGGTTGTTGTCGCCGAAGTTGTGGCCCTGACTCATGATCGCTTCCTTGCCCGTCATGATGGACGGCTGATCGGGGGCTGGTAGTTGTAGGTGAAGCCGCTGTTCTGGCCGCCGAACACGTTCTGGCTGTTGTCGCCCAGCAGGATGTTGGTCTGCGCCCGGTCGTGCTCGGCGAGGTCCACGTCGTGGTCGTCGAGGAACGCGCGGATGTTCTGGAGCAGCCGGCGCTCGACGATCTCCATGTACTTGGTCGCGTCGGCGTGCTGGAAGAAGTGGTGGTAGGCCTCGCTGGTGGCCAGCTCCCTGACGCTGGCCACGGCACCGCAGTTGAACCACGGGTTGACGTAGCGGCCGAGCGCGAACTCACTGGTGTCCGGCGCCTGGTCCGCCTGCAGCAGCTCGGCCATCACCCTCCTGGCCCTTCTGGCGTGCCAGGGCCGGACCCACGGGACCGTCCACGCCGGCAGGAACCGCACGGGGATCAGCCACAGCGGCCACAGGGACAGTGCGACGGACCAGCGAATCGCGGTCATGGACATGTCCCAGGCCACCCGCACGGCCAGCCGCCCGTCGATGGCGGCGGGCAACTGGTCGACGAGGTGGAAGTCCTTCACGAGCGGGCCGAGCACATAGGTGTAGAACTCGGTGTGCAGAGTGTTGCCCCTGATGTCGAACCCGACGAACATCGAGGTCACCAGCTCCTCGTCCCACGACCCGACCCGCACGCACAGGTACTCGCGGGCGGCGTCGTAGTCCTCGCGCCAGTGGATGCCGGGCAGGTCGTCCACGCCGGGCAGTTCGGACCAGGCGGTACCGGTGGAGCGGTCGTTGGAGCGGATCGCGGTGGCGTAGTGGCGCCGCTCGACCGTCAGCCCGTGGATCCGCTCGTCGGGGCGGGCCTCGTCGCGAAGATCCGCGTTCATCCGGGCGGCGACCTGGCTGGTGATGTCGCGCACGGTGAACGGCACGACCTGCCTGCGCTCGACGGTGTCGAGGTCGGGCGGCAATCCGTTCTCGCTCTTGCGCGCCATGATCCGGGTCTTCGGCGCGCCCAGCAGCAACTGCGCGCTGGACCAGTCGCGCACCGGCAGGCCCGCGCCGACGAAGGGCCGGTAGCCGCCGTAGAAGACCATTCCGCTGCGGCTGGCCTGCTCTTGGTCGATCTTGTGGACGAGTCCGACGGGCAGTTTCTCGTGCGACGGGCACGCGCCGTCGAAGCCGCCGTCCGGCCCGGTCTCCCGCAGCCGGGTCATCAGGATGTGCAGGGTGACGATCCTGCGCAGATAGGCCGCCGCCCACGGCAGCCAGAGCAGCACGAGGACGCCGAGGGACCCGTTGAGCACCCCGGTGCTCATCAGCAGCAGGACCGCGGCCGCGGTGCCGGCCGCCGCCGCCCACTGGACGCGGTGCAGCCGGCGTGCGGCGAGGGCGTGGGCGAGGACCGACACCGCGTCGTACCCGAAGGACGGCGCGACGACCCGGAAGCGGTTGTCCAGCAGTTCCCGGATGACGGCCTTCCGGTATCCGGGATCGAGGTAGCTGCCGGCCGACAGCAGCCGGGTGGCTCTGCTGCGCGCGTACTCGCGCTGTTTCGGCGGCCTCTGCGGCGGTGGGCCGGGTGGTCGGGGGGCGAGTTCTTCTGTGGCCATGGTGGTTCGCGCTCCGCTCGTGTGGGTGCGGCTCTCCGGGCGGGCCCGGTGGGTGTCAGTCGGTCCTGGTGGCCTTGCCGCCGGTGATCACACCACCGCGGACGGTGTAGACGGCGTCGTACGAGTGGGTGGTGCCGTCGACCTGGAGGGCCTCGATGGTCAGCCGCACCCTGGTGCCCTGCACGGACGTGATGCCGATGGTGTCCCGCTCGGTGGTGGCGTAGCCCGCGACGAAGCGGTCGTAGCGGGACTCCAGGTTCCTTCCGCCGAGCGCCCAGGCGGTCCGGTAGTCGCGGTCGTTGATCGCATCGAAGAAGGCGGTGACGACGTCGCCCGGCCCGCCGGTCGCGCTCGCGGTCGGGGTGCCGGGGATGCTCCCCGTCGGGTAGGCGTAGCCGCCGTCCCACCCGCTGCCGGTCGCGGTCGCCTCGGGGGTGCTGCCGGCGTCCCGTGCACCGGTGCCGTCGTACGGCCACGCGGGTGCCGACGTCGAGGGCGCGCGGGTCGGCTCGTCGGCCGTGGTTCCGCGGTCCGGGCCGAAGGTGTCCGAACCGAAGAGGCCGGACCCCGACGACCCCGAGGACCCCGACGACCCCGACGACCCCGATGACCCTGACGATCCCGACGACCCGTACGACGCGGACGGGTCGGAGCGCGCGGCCAGGCTGCCCAGCAGGACCACCGCCATGGCCAGCAGCAGGGGCGTGGCGATGACCGCCAGCCCCCAGTTGCGGACGGGGCCGCTCGGCGGTATCAGCCCCGGGGCGCGATAGGTGGGCGGCGAGCGGTGCGTGGACGGCGGGTCGGGACGTTCGGCATACGGTGTCAGCCCTGGGACGTTCATGTGTTTCTCCAGAGGTCACGGCAGTGCGGCGCGCCCGCTCCGAATGCCCGAGGCGGTCCGTACCGTACGTGCGTACGCGACGGGGCCCGCCGCGGGGGCGACGGTGGACAGCGGTGCGCGGAATGGCGGTTGACGCCTCCGATGCGACCAGCGCCGGCGCTTCCGTGCCCAGAACCGATCCGCTTCCGATCCGCTTCCGGACCGCTCCTGGCGCCCTCAGGACCGGTCGGCGGCGCCGGTCACGACATCCCCGGGACCCGGAGTGGGCCGTCTCCGGCGCAGCAGCCGCGCAACGACCGGATCAAGGAGTGCACCAGTGCCCGGCTCTACGGTGGTGCGCCACCTCCGGGATCCCGGTCCTGCGTTCGACAGAAGTCGGTTCGCCTAAAGATGCAAAGTGGGCCATGACCTGCAGCTTCATCGCCTCACGCCCGAATTGCCCGTGTCTCTAGGCGCTGACATTCCCGCTGGTCAAGGAGTTGGCGAGAGAGGCATGATTCTCTGACAATGCCACAAGATCCGAGGGTGATTCATCACCTTTCGCCACTTTTGCGGGCTTGCCTCGGCGTAGCGCGATGGGGCTAGAAACCCGCTATGTGATCGGATAGCGTGGTTGCAACGCCCCAGCATCAAGGGGCCCTTGGCGGTCATCACCGCGCTGACCAGCAAGAATGTCAGAGCCTAGAGACACGCCCCCTCTCCATGACCTAGTGCATCCTCCCTGGTCAGACCTCACCTTGTGACTCTAGGTGATGGGAATTCTGTCGAACCCAGGCCGGTGAGGGCAGCACCTTGGCGGTGGTCGGTGCCAGCACTCGGGAGCCGGTGACACGCATGCGTCACCACCGCCGTGCGGCGCGAGCCGATCCATCACCACATAACAGCCGCCGGGGCCTTGCCATCGCGGAATGACCGGGAGCCGTGATCCGTGAGAGACCGGGTGGCGCGGGGTCGTAGTGGCACATCCGTGGCACGGCCGCGATCATGCGAAAGGGCCAGTTCGAGGAGGTCGCTCCTTTGAACTGGCCCTTCTGGCTGTGCCCCCGGCAGGATTCGAACCTGCGACACCCGCTTTAGGAGTTCGATCAAACCCCGGCCCGGTCAGGCCTCGCCTCGTGCGTCGGTGCCGTCCGCGACCGTTGTGTGTCGCTCTTATCCGGGGTCGTTGATGTCAGCGTTGGATGTCAGCGGAGCAGCTCCGGCACCGGACAGGCATCCAAAGGCTCATCCGGTCGATCGGCCCAGCGCCACCAGACATGCTGACCAGCGCATCTCCATAGCGTGCGACACGTCCGCCGGCCATAGTCCTCCCGCTTGGAGAGGACGATGCCGCCGGACTTCATGGGGTGGCTGCATTCGGGACACGCCGGGGCATCGATGACTTCCTCGTCGCCCCAGTGTGGCTCACTCATCCCCGTCCCTGTTCAGATACAGCGGGGAGGAGAGGTCCGTGTCCAGGTCCAGGAACCACATGGTGACGGCGTGCTCGAACTTCGCGCAGGCGTTGAGGTGTTGGGCGGTGAGGTGGCCGACGTACCGGGCGGCGGCCGCGCTGTGCCGGGCGGACTCGTCGGTGCTGGTCGGCAGGTCATTCTCCAACGAGAGGATCGCCAGCCACCAGCGGTTGAGGAGGTCGGTAGAGAACGAGTGCAGCATTTCGCGGGCTTCGCCAACTCCGTGTTCGGACGCGAGGCGGCGGATCCCATCGGCGTCGAAGCCCGTGAAGGCGATGTCCGGGATGCCGGACAGGTCTTCGCGGAAGCAGGCAATCGCCTTCAGCTCGGCCGCGGTGAATGGGTCGGTCCCAGACTCGTACTTGGACAGGTCGTCAATGCCGGTGCCAGCCATCATCGTGCTCCTTCGGTGGCGCTACGGGGGTGGGACGGGGGGCAGCCGAGCCAGTAACACAGGTGCAGCCTCGGCCGCACCTGGTAGCGAGGAGTACGACAGCGCTCGTCAGGGGCCCACACAAAGCATCAGGCGACCTTTCGGTATGCATAGCAATCTCTGATGGCACGCGCGAAGTAACGCCCGTGACTCGGAGCCGCCATCAATTCCATGTAGATGTGCTCCGGCACGGCATCATACTGATAGACGCCGGAGGAGAACTCAATCTCAAGCAGCATCGTTGCCGCCTCGTAGCCAATAGAGGCGATACTAGATGATGCCACAGGTGATCTATTCATCACTGGCCCTCCCTGGCCATCGCTTTTACGTTTTCGATGATCTGCTTGATCACGATCGGCGGTTCCCCTTCAGCTTCGATCGAAGCCCTCGCGTACGTGTATGAATTCTTTTCGCTGTAGCCGAGGCCGGACTCAATGAGTTCATTGATCTTGACCCCCCACTCAGGCCATTCATTACTGATTAGCTCTTCGAGACGGTCAGCGAAAACGGCGAAGTCGCTTTCCGCGTGAGTCGGCGGCCAATCGGGCTTATTATGGTGACCGAGGTACAAGAATAGTCGGTGATTCTCGGTTCTCTCCGAAATCTCCGCATTCCAGATATCGCGCTGAGTCCTCCCCTTCTGCTCCATGCGAACGCCAACTCCGGAATCGGCGTCAAATACTACAAAGCATGGAATGCCGAGTAGATTCAGAATTGCGTGATTCAAGTAAATCGCCGTCTTGTTGCCGGCGTCCGCTACGTGAATCCCTTCGACGGCCAAAGGGCAGCCGCTGCGCGTAGCGCATCCTTCCAGCACGGCCTTATCTGTGTCGCCTTCTACGAGTACTACAGCGGATGCAAATAGAGCCTCGGCCAGACGGTGGAGAATAGCTGCACCGATCTGTTTTCTCACACGGTCTTCCGGAACGAAGCCGGAGAGTGCTTCTAATACGTCCTCGACTCGGACATGTGCGATTGAGATGGCCCGCTCGAAGCTCCCCTTACCGACTCTACTTATGCGCCGAATCTCATGGAAATGATGAGGATCCACGAAAATTGGGTTGTGAGTGGCGTAGGCCACCTGGGCTCTCTGGTTAGGGTCTTCTGCGATTTTTCGCAAAACTTGAGAGAAGGCGCGCGCTTGAACAGGGTGCTGGTATAGCTCGGGTTCTTCGATGGCCAGGCACACAGCCTTGGAGCGAGGCCCCTCGCTACCTCTATCCGAAAGGAGCTTCAGGGCAGCGATAATCATCGCTCGCTGAAATCCATGCCCTTGACGCTCGACGCCAGTCTCAACAGGGCCGTCTAAAATACTGACCTTGAATGATGCTTTAACGGGCTTGTGTGAGCTTTCCACAGGAGAGACAAGGACGTCTCGGCCAGCAGAGAAAACCTCCACGGCTTTGGTTAGTTCCTTGGAAATCAGCTCAAGCTGTGGGCCGAAGTTTTTTGTCGAAATCTGGGCACGCTCAAGATTCAGGCGAGCGTCCAGTTCCGCTAGCTCTGTATCCGCGACTCGCCTGTCTACGGCGCGCTCGATAATTCGGCCGAAAATTGCAGAGCGAGTGTCAGTCGACTCCTCAAGGGCGCGCAGATCTGCGCTAACCAAGATAAACTCAAAGAGGCTGGATAGTTTGCCTTTCCCGGCGAACCCGAAAAAGTTTGTAGCTTGGATCTCGGACTCTTCGAGTTGGTCGGGATGGTTTCTCTCCCAGACGATCATCGCTTCGTCTACTAGAGCTTCGCTTCCGGCAGAAGGAAGAGAAAGTTCGGGACGCTCCTCGCGAAGTGTGTTGTAAGCTTTACGCTTCGTGGTCGCGCTAAGCTGGCTCCGGACCAACTCGAACGGAGGGAAGGTCAGCCCCTTGCCCGTGATCTTATCTTCGCCGTTTTGCCATGTGCGCCGAATCAGTACACTATCCACCCCTTCGGGGGCGTAGTACCCGAGTTCATTGCGATCGTCTGGCGTAAGCGAATCGAATTCGACCTCGACGAGGATCCTGCTGCCTTTAGCGTTAACGCAGAGGTCGTCGACGCTTAGGCTCGTGCCCTTTTCGCCATTGAAAAACCAATCGAGTGCACGCAAGATCGTGGACTTGCCGACACCGTTGGGGCCGATAATTGAAGTGACGTTGTCGAAGCGCACTTCAGCTAGCTGGAGGCAGCGGAAGTTCTCAATCCGCGCCCGGATCATCCTCATGGTTCATGGTGATCCCACCCGCGCTTCACAAGCAACCCGTTTCTGCACATTGGTAACAACAGTTCACTCCTCGAACATCAGCCCTATTATTGGTGTGTGCTGCAGACGGTCGGGGGAGGGGCTTTGGGCTGGAGCTGCTTTGGCGCGAGTGATCATGGCCCCGTAAGCTTCCGGCGCGTCGGGTGGTCTGTGGACCTGCCCGGTAAAGCACGACGTTGGGGTCATGATCTTCGAGGCTCGCGCCAAAGTGGCTGCCTAAAGCCGTGGAGCCGACCGCCCCAGCCACGACGCACCCCTTCTCTGGCATCAGGTGGCTGATTGCTGCGAGCGCGGTGCGGGCGCTGGCCGGGCTGGAGCGGGGCGGAGACAGGAGTGCAGGCCCGGCCGGGGGCCGGGCCGCGGGCGGGGAGCGAAGCGAGCCGCACTTGATTTCCTGGCGGCGTCCCGGCCTGACCCGCTCTACGCGGCCCTCGTGCTCGCCATCGCCATGGGGCTCCGCCGGGGAGAGATCGTGGACCTGCGCTGGTCGGACGTCGACCTTGACCACCGCGTCCTCTATGTCCGCCAGCAGACGCAGCGACGCCGGGGCATCCTGTACGACGACGATCCCAAGAGCCGTCGTCGCCGTGCCGTCCCGCTGCCCGCGCTCTGCATCGCACCGCTGCGCTGGCACCGGATGCGGCAGGCGGTGGATCGGGCAAAGGCGGGGGAGACCTGGGGCAAGTCGGACTACGTCTTCACCACCCGCACCGGTCGCCCGGTGGAGCCGCGGAACCTGTACCGCTCCTTCACCCGCGTCGCCCGGTCCGCCGGCCTCCGGGTTATCCGGCTGCACGACGCCCGGCACGGCACGGCCACGCTCCTCACGGCGGCCGGAGTCGCGCCCCGTGTCGTGATGGAGATCCTCGGACACTCGCAGATCAGCATCACCATGGAGGTCTACACCCACGTCGTCCAGGACACGCAGCGCGAGGCCATGAGTCACATGGACCGGCTGCTCAGGAAGCGGCGCCCTGGTCGTCCTGATCGTGAGTGATCGCCCGCGTTGATGTCAGACGTGGATGTCAGAAGGGGCTCACCTACGAAAATTTGTAGGTGAGCCCCTTCTGAACTGGTGCCCCCGGCAGGATTCGAACCTGCGACACCCGCTTTAGGAGAAAGCCAAGATCGCTTTTGGCTCGCTCGGGCGGTGGGTGGCGCTGACCAGGCCGGACGCCGCGAGCGTGCTCAGTTGGCCGCGCTTACGGTATCTGACCTGCGAGGATTCTGCTCCCGTCGCGTCCCGAACGGTCCCGATCGCTCCCGCGCCGTCCTACGCACTACGTCCCCGCTGTGTCCCCGACGGTCCCTCATGTCCCCGCCCTGTCCCCGTGGCGTCCCCGCCGAAGCCGTTCGGGGACGGAGGCTCACCTGCGCGACTTCGACGCCCTGATCGGATACCTGGTTCGGTTCCGTGAGCACCGCTTGCCCTTCGCGGCGCGGGTTCACTTCCTCGGTCGCCTGGAAGGGCGGTGGACCTCGGCCTTGATGAAGGGGGTTGCGCGGCTAACCCCGCGGTCCTTCATCGTCGGCCTCGGCCCCGCTGACGGGTGCCGTGTCGATGTGATGGAGGAAGAACATGAAGGCCGAACGCACCGCGATTGCCGCACTGGGCGCCGTGGTTGCAGGGATCACCGCCGTGTCGTATCCCGCGCTCATCCCGGCGATGACGCTGGCCGTCGCCGTGTGGGTGGCACTCGCTCTGTACCTCAAGGTTTGAACCAGCCCTGCCACGACAGTTGGAGGAGAGAGAAATGAACCCTGACCGCTCTGATGCATCTGGCCAGGCAGAGCCGCCCATCACGACTTGGGCGGACGTCGACGCGCCTTCGGCCCTCGGTGACCCTCCGCCGGGTTGGGGAGACGACGATGACGCGCCTCGTGTCCTCATTGACCCTCTACCGGTCGCCGGCTGGGCGAGCCCCGATGATGTGCCGTCGGCGCTCGAGATTCTGGATGGCGACGAAACAGAGGGGGCATGAGCGAAGGGCGGCCCGGGCATGAGTCTGGGCCGCCCTTGCGGTCACGTGTCTTCTTGGACGAGGCACAGCGTCAGGTGTCCACTGTGCCCAATTTGAGGCGATCTCGGGGCCGTTCGAATCCAGCCATTCTTGCCGACCCCTTCAATGCCCTGTGTGGGCGGTGAGAACCGGGTGTCCTCGTGGACATCAGGTGTCCGCTCGGTTCCTGAGGCGAAGTCGGTCGCCCCAGGTGCGGCGCCGAGGAGGCGGTGTACGGGCGAGCTTGGCGCGGAGCTGGGTCACCTCGTCCAGAAGGAGGTCGACGACCGCACGGGCTTCGGCGATGAAGTGCGCGTCTGCCTCGGCGCCGGCCAGGGCTTCGGGGTCTCCCTCGTGCGCGACGTCGACGGAGGCGACGCGGTCGTCGTTGCTGTCGGCGATGAGGAAGCTGGTCACGCCTTCCTCGATGTCGATCCTGATGACGCCCCAGGGGCCCGGGACGGTCTTGTCTCGCAGGGCGGCGATGGCGGCGAGCTGTTCAGTGGTGAGCACTGCCGACCTCCTCACGGGTCTCGGCGGGGACAGGAGCGAGGTAGCCCCGGCAGCCGCAGTACTCGTAGCAGCTGGAGTCCTCAGGCGCGGTGCGCGGAACGTTCTGGTGGACGCCGCGTGCGTGGCCGCACCCAGGGCGGGCGCAATGGGGGTGGTGCCGGTTGTCGTGCCGGTAGGTGGAGAGGCCGACGTCGTGGGTCGTCTTGCCGGTACCGCGGGTGGGTTCGGTGTCGGCGTAGCAGCCGGCCCACCCGCAGTCGTGGTTGAAGGCGAACGTGCCCGCGAAGGCCAGGGCGCCGCAGCGTACGCAGCGGTACTGCGGGCAGCCGCTCTCGTCGAGCGGGATGGGCTTGCCCGTACAGCAGTCGATCTTCAGGGATTCGCGATAGGCGCCGTGGCGGGCGGCTCGGGCGTCGCGTTCAGCCTCGCGGGCGGACCTGCGATCCGTGGCGGACTGCTTCTCTCCGAAGAGGTCGAGTTGTGTCATGACAGTTCTCAGATTCTCCAATGGGATGCGGGTACGGGGCGGCGAGCGGACCGCCCCGTACCCAGGGGCTGATCAGTTACTGGTGGCGGCTTCGGTCGGCTTCGACTTCTGCGCCTTGGTGTCCTGCGCCTTCGTTGCCTTGGCCGTCGTCGTGGCGCGGCGTGACCGGGGCGCTGGCGTCCGCTTCTTCGGCTCGGTGGCCTTCGCGGGCGTCTGCGCCTTCTTGGCCGTGCGACGTGGGGTCTTCGCCGGGGCCTTGGCGGCGGTCGCTTGCTCTGGCTCGGGGTTGTCGCCGCTCGTCGGCGCTTTGGCGGCCGCCGGGTTCTTCTCGGCGGCTGGAGCACGGCGGGGAGGCTTCTTGGGGAAGGCGCGCAGCGGTGGGCGCTCGCCATCGAATGCCGGCAGCAGTCGGGTGCGGATGTTCCGTGCCGCGGTCGCGGCGGGCGGGTTGTTGGTGAAGTGGACGCCTACGTTGTAGCGGATGCCAGGGGAGAGGTGCTTGAGGCTGTCGGCGTACGACTCGGCGTCGCGGTCACCCTCCTCGAACTCGCGGGGCGGTACGTCGAGCGCCCAGGTCTGGACGGCCTCGCCTCGCCAGAGGTGCTTGATGCCGATGCGGCGGCCGTCGGGGTGGGCGAGGTACGCGGACGGGCCCGGGTGGGGTTCGTCGTCGGCGTCGACGGTCCAGCCGTCGCCGAGTGCGGCGGCGGTCGCGGCGACGAACTCGGCGAAGTCCGCGGGGAAGACCCGCTGTTTCTTCGGTGCGTCCGAGGTCTTGTGTGCGGTTGGTTTCGTCGGGCTCATGAATCGTCCTTCCTGGTGGTGTGGTGAGGGGCAGAGACAACGGTCACGCCGCGGCTCCTTCGAAGAGCTGGTCGAGGGCACCGAGCAGCCGTCGGGCCTTCCGCTCGAACAGGGCCTGTTCCACGACCGCGTTGCGGTGTTTGATGACCGCGGTGCGCTCGGCCAGGGCCTCGGTGAGGCCGGCGTCCTCGGTGGCGAGGGTGTTGGCGCACCAGATGGCAGTCTTGGGGCCGAGGTCCCAGGTGATCGCGTTGACGGCGGCGCAGGCGGTGGCGAGGCGGTCGATGTCGTTGCCGAGCCACGTGTAGTCGTGCGGGTTGAGGCCGTGATGGCGCAGGGTCTGGACGACGGAGCGGAACATGCCGCCGCTGCCGAGGGCCGGTTCGCGGATGGTGCGGCCGTGGTCGGTGTCGTTGACGAGGATCTCGGCCATGAGGTCGGAGACCGACGGTGGGGTGTGGTACTCGCCGCGCCACTTCTTGTCGCTCTTGTGGCGCAGGCCCGTGAGCAGGGGGCTGAGGACGTCGGCCTCCGACCGCTCATAGGGGTCGTCGCTCGCGGTGAGGTCGAACAGCCCGTTGTAGATCGCGGTGTGGATGACGGCCTGGACGGCACGCAGCTGGTACTCGTCGGGGTCCTCCTCCACCCAGTCGTGCAGGGGACGCGCGACCTCGATGAGGTCGGGGCGGGCCATCCACTGGACACCCCAGACCTCCCGCAGGAGTGGCGGGAGCTGGGACGGTTCGAGGGTGAGGAGCCAGTCGCTGACGAGCGGCTCCCGGAAGAAGGACAGCGCGGCGATGGTGCCGAGCGGGACGTCCATGCGGTTGCCGCCGTAGTGGCTGAACCAGGCGGCGATGACGTTCTCGGCGACTTCCATGGCGTGCCGGTGCGGGTCGCCCGGGAAGGCGCGGTGCTTACGGCGCGAGGCGGGGGTGGAGCGCGGCATGGGCGGCTTGGCGGCTTTCTCCTCGCGCCGCTTGGCGCGCTCCTCGAACTTCTGCTCCACCTCGCCGAACAAGTCGAACTGGGCCACGGCGCTCACCGCCCCGCCGAATGGGTCGTCGTGTCCGGCGACGTGAACGGGTGTGGTGGGGCGCCCTCGGGGGCGGGGACGGGGCCCGCCTGCAGGATCGTCGTGGCACGTTCGGCGCGCTGGATGTAGTAGGCGTGGTCCTCGCGGAGGCGTCGCATGCGCTCCTCGTGCTGTGCGATGAGTCCGCCGTACCGGTGCAGGGAACTGGGCGCGCAGTGGTGTTCGTGGGCGCGGCGCAGTTCCGGTGCCCAGGGCTGGGCCAGCCAGTGCCGAGCCAGAGCGGACACGATGGCGGTGGCCCGGCGCGCCGTGCCCTTCGGGGCACGGACGGGGGCGCTGAGGATGAGGCGGTACGGGCGCAGCCGCAGGTCGCCCGAGACGAGGGCGGCGCGGGTGAAGGACTCGGCGCCGGCCAGGGTGAGGCCGAACAGCACCGGTGCCTCGTCCATCTGGAAGCCGAGCGGTCCGCTGCCGTACGCGACGTGGAGGATCTCCTCCATCGGGTCCTGGTCGGCTTCGGGGTGGTGGTCGGGGTCCCGGCCGAGGGTGAAGGTGCCGATGCCGGTGACGCGGTAGACGGCCTGACCGGTGTCGAAGTCGGCGTATTCGGCGACCTCGAGGGCCGGACCGCTGCCGACGGTGAAGGTGAGCACGAGGGTGCCCTTTCTCGTGATTCAGGCATGAGTGGGGTAGGGGGCCGGCCGTTGCGCGGGCTCGGCCCCCTGGCGTGATGTGGTGCGGGTGGGCTGGGGCTATCCGTGCTCGGCGCGCCAGCCGCCGACGTACGTCCCGACCTCCTCGGCGAGGGGTTCGAGGGACATGTCGCCGGGCGGCTCGTCCTCGTCGGTCGTGGTGTCGTAGATGACCTTGGCCGTGCCGAAGGTGTTGTCGATATGCACGGCCTTCCAGCCGCCGATCTCGCTGCGGTCGTTGTGCCAGGGGAGCGAGTAGCGGCCGGCGATCGCGATGTACTGCTCGCCGTCGTTGGTGAGCTGGACGGTGATGTTCAGCTCGTTGCCGCACCAGTCCACGCCGACGTCCGTGCTGTGCTGTTCGAGGGCCTCGATGACGTCCGCGTACAGGGCCCGGGCCTTCTCCTCGTCGGCGCGGCGCAGGAGTTGAACGGCGCTGAGGTAGTGGAGCGCCATCACTCGGCCTCCCGGTCCGGGGCGGGGGCGTGGTCGGCACAGACGAACGAGAGGGGTTCGCCGTCGTGGGGGAGGTTGAGCTCGACGTCCTGGCTCCTGCGACACAGCAGGCAGGTCAGGGAGACGCGGCGGACCATGCGGAGGGCCCGGACCGGTGTTTGGGCCGGGAGGTGCATCGGCTCAGTGCGGCCGGGCAGGGTCAGGGCGAGCAGGACGAGCTCGGGGGAGAGGACGGTCTTCTTGACACCCGCCACGGCGAGCGGGGTGCTCGGCGCGTCCGGGAAGGCGAACACGTCGCCGGGACGCAGCTCGTGCGCGTACACGGATCTGGTGAAACTGACGGTGATCACGGCGTGACCGCTCATGCTGAACGACTCTCTTTCGATTGTGGATGGGAGTTGTCGGCTGGCTCCGGTTGCCGTCTCGCACACGACGCCGGAGGTCTGTGGCTAGTCGTCGATCAGGTGCACCGGGGCGTGGAGAGGCCCTCGGTCGAGCTCCTCGGCGATGTGCGGAGGTACGCGGGGCACCTGGCCGGCGTGCAGGGTGAGCTCGCCGCCCACGAAGGCGACGGCGACCGTGCCGTCCGGCTCGACGCGGGCGACGCGGCCGTAGAGCGGCTGCTCGGGGTGCCTGACCCAGTCGTGGACGGCGAGCGGTGGCAGGTGCCGCGCGCACAGGCCCTGGTCACGCAGGGAGAGGTGTGGTGCCGACGGGTGCCAGCAGGGGCGCCCGTCGGGGCGGGGGTGCTCGCAGCCGCGGGCGATGTGGCCGTAGCCGTCGCAGCGGATCAGCGCCGGGCTCGGCCACGTCTCCCGGGCGCGTACGACCGCGAAGGTGACGGCACCGTGCGGGCCCTGGTCGTGGTGGGCGACGTACTCGATGGTCAGGCCGATGGTCATCGGCCAGGTCTGCAGCACGTTCGCGGCGATCGTCTGGGCGTGTACGGCGGGGACGGCAGGCGCGGGCGTGCGCTCGATGGTCAGGGGCATGACACTCCCTTCTCCTCGCCGGTCTCGGTCTGCGGGAGCAGCAGGTACGCGGTCTCCTCCGACGGGCCGCCGACCCGCGTCAGGTATCGCGCGCGCAGGTGCGGCAGGGAGCGGATCTGCCAGATGAGCCCGCGGATGATCCGGCCGGCCTCCTCAGGCCACAGCGGCCGGTCGGGCTCGGCGTGGACCGTGGCACTGACGCCCGTGGTGCCGACCGTGGTCACGCCGGCCACGCGGGGCCGCATGGGCGAGAGATCGACGGTGAGCAGGCCCGCGTCGGGGTGGTGCGCGCGGACGAGATCGGCGATGCGCGCGGCACGGTCGACGGGCGGGATGTCGAGTACCCAGCGTTTGCCGGGCAGGGGCTCGGGGCGTACAGCACTCCAGGCGACCGAGTTCAGCCGGTCGAGGGAGTACGTGAGGTCGTCGCCGATCTCACCGGGATCGAACGCGGTGATCCCGCTGTCCCGGCGTACGTCCAGGATCAGCTCCTCCGTGCTGTCTTCGCGGGTCGTCCACAGACCGTCCAGCTCGATCACGCCGTCGGCGGTGACGTGGATGAAGGTGATGTGCGTGGTCTCCGGGTACGCCTCGACGAGGCGCGCGGCGACGAAGTCGAGCATCGCGACCTCGTACCGTTCCTGGGCCTGGTCCACCATGCGGACGGCGCGTTCGAGGTGGCGCCGGGCGTCGATGGTCCGTGGAGCTTCGCTGCTGGTCATGACGATTCGGCTCCCTTCTTGTGGTCGCGGTACGGGAAGACGAGCTGCCACAGCTGTCCCTCGTGTTCGGCGGTGATGTCGACGCACGGGGTGAGGTGGCGGCCGCGCAGGTGCGGCAGGGCGTAGAGCTGGCCGAGGATGCGGGCCAGCTCGTGGGAGACGTCGCGCGGCCACGGGCCGTCCTCGGTCTCCGGGGAGCAGAGCGGGCACGGGACGCTGATCGTCCCGCCGCCGCTGAGCGTGACCTGCTCGAAGCCGACGGCGATGCGTTCGCCGCGCTCCGCGAAGCGGCAGATCAGTGATTCGGCGTCGGGGACGTGACCGCGGACGATCGCGGCGACGGTGGCGGCGCGATCCGCCGGCGGGAGGACGAGCCATCGGCGGTCACGGTGCTCGTAGACGGGGTGCGGCTCGACGACGCCCCAGTGGTGGAGGAACGAGCCGGTAAGCACGCGGCCGAGGTCGTCGACGAGCTCGTCGAGGTCCAGCGGCCCGTCCCGCCACTCCTGCTCCGGGTCGTCATGCGGGTCGTACAGGAGGCGGCAGGTGCCGATCGCGGACTCCTGGGCGCTCCAGATGCCGTGCAGCTCGACGTCGCCGTCGGCGTCGATGCCGATCTCCAGGTAGGCGGCCTCGGGGTGGGCCAGGCGTACTCGGGCGGCGATGTCGTCGAGGATCGCGAGGAAGAGCGTCTGGCCCGCCTGGACGTAGGCGGTCGCGAGATCGTTGAGCGGAAGCTGAGTGGGTCGAAGTCGCTCGTCATCCATGGAAGTTGCCTCCTTGATGTGTGTTGGGTCGATCAACAGGCGCTGCGACGCCGGACGATGGCGGTCGCGTTGTCCGGCCCGTCGATGCCGGCGGCGGCCGCGAGGAGTTCGGCGCCGTCGTACAGGTCGTCGCACAGGAGCGCGGCGATGATGGTCTGGTCGGTGACGTTCTGGCTTACGCCGTCGGTGCACAGCAGGATGCTGGCGGTGCCGCGCGCGGGCAGGGACGTGGTCACGAACTCATGGCGGGCGACGGTGCGCGTGACCTTGCGGTCGTACATCGGCAACGGGCCGCTCTGCGCGGAGTGATGGCGGATGCGCTCGCCGAGCGAGTGGTCGTACGTGACGCGCTGGAGCTCACCGTCGGTGGTGAGGGCATAGACGCGGCACAGCCCGGCCCAGGCGATCCGGATACGGCTGTGGGCCGGGTCGAACAGCGCGGTGACGATGGATGCGTCCGCGGTGACGCCGCTGGCGGCGAGCTTGCTGCGGGCACCGAGGCAGCCGAGTTCGGGTGTGGACGCGAGCGCGGTGGTGGCGGCCGCGCCGGCGGTGAGCTCGGCGGCGTCTGCCGCAGCCGAGGTGTCGCCGATTCCGTCGGTGACAGCCACGGCGATACGGCCGGTGGCCCGGTCGCCGCCGACGGAGAACGCGTCCGCCTGGACTTCGCGGCGGCCCTGCCGCTGCGCGCCGCCCACGCGCCATGCTGTTCGGGACATGCGGGGACTCCTTTGCGTGCGAAGGGAATGGGGAGGACCCTCCCGGGGCCACGGCCGCTCGCACCGGCGCGGCCCCGGGAGGGGGTGCGGCGCTACGGGGTGCCGACCGCGCTGAGCTGGGCCGCCGAGGCGACGAACCGCTCGCAGGAGCCGAAGCGTTCGTGCAGCGTGTGCTCCCGCTCCCACTGGTGGCAGCGGGCACACGCGGGCTGGGTGTGCCCCGGGGCCGGACGCGCGACGTACGCGCCGGGCAGATCCCCGTCAGTGAAGACGACGACGCCGGTCGCCTCCTCGAGGCCCGCGGCACCCTGGCCGCGCCGGACGGCTTCGCGCAGAGTGCGGCGCAGCAGAGCGCCGGACCAGTCGAAGCCGAGGGTGCTGTCGGCCCCGGGGGCCTTGTAGCTGACGCGGTACGCGGGGAATGTCGCCTCCTCGGGGTCGGTGAGGGGGCGGGCCCAGAACTGGATGGGGCGGTCATCGTCGTGCTGCTCGGGCGCGGGGGCCACCGCGGAGACGATGCGCAGGATCACGTAGACGTCGTCGTCGCCCAGGCCGGCCTGGCGGGCCGCGTGGGCGCACAGCTCCCTGAAGCCGGAGACGCCGTAGGCGGCGAGCCACTGGTCCGGCGTCATCTCTCCGCCGTAGTTCTTGCGGAACTCGGCGCGGTCGCGGCGCTGGACAGCGGCGATGACGCTGACCACGCGGTCGATCACGGCCGGAGCGATGCCGTACTTGGCGGCTTCGGTGTGCAGTAATTGCTCGCGGGTGGGCTGGATGGGCTGGTCCACTTCGCTCTCTCCTTCGTGGATGCCGGGCCCCGGCGCTCCCGGGGCCCGTGATGGGCATGGCGTTACGGGATTGCCGGGGACGGCTGGCCGAAGTGCTCGGCCGCGGTGCCGTGCAGGGCATTCAGCCGGGCCGACAGGCGCTTGCCGAGCGTGCGGCCGTGCATGTCGAAGCCGCTCGCGTGGCTGACGGACTCCAGGCACCAGCGACGGTGACCGTCGTCGAGCGTGAAGTCGTACAGCTCGCCGGGGCGGGTGCCGCGCAGTGTCAGGACGCGTACGGGTCTGCCGCCAGGGGCGGTACGGAGGGTCGGCGGGCCCTGCACGCGGGCGGCGACCACTATCGCGGCGATGTCGGAAAGGGGGATGCTGCTCATCGGGTTCCTCGCACTCTGGTCAGGACGGCCAGCCTGGATGGGGCGGCGTCAGATGTCTGTCACCACACATGTCATGGGTGCGCGAAGGAGGTGCGACCGGTCAGGCGTCCCGGTACAGGTCCGGGCGGTCGGTGATCTCGCGCAGAGCGCATGCGACGAGCCGGCCTGCACCCTCGACTCCGAGGACGTCGGTGATGAACTCCACCGGGGTTACTCGGCGCCCGATCACCTCGCCGTAGGTGCGGGCCAGGGTCTCGCTCATCGTGCGCGCCAGCTCTTGGGCCTGCGTGAACTGGCGGGGCGTGATGCCGTGAGCGGCGAGCCTGTCGGTGAGTGCCCGCCGTTCGTCGGCGGTGAGTTGGCGAATCACTGGCTGACTCCTTCGGAGGGTGGGGGCTGATTGGTGACAATGATAACATTTTATCAATCTTGATCGCCTTGCGTCAAGTGTTGTTTATTGGGGCTTGGACCCTCTGGGGCGATCGCGTCTGATGGCCTCACGTGCGGCCTGACGCGGCCTGTCCACGACACCTTGAGCTTCGAGTTCTGCGGCGCGGGTGCGACGCTCCCGCTGCTCCTCGAACCAACGGCGGTCCCGGTCACGGGCGCGCTGGTCCTTCTCGCGCTTCTCTCTGGCGACGGCGGCAGCGCGCCGGGCGCGCGGGCTGGTGCCGCAGGAGCGGCAGTTGGCGGCAGGGGAGTCCGGGTGTGCCGCGCAGCCGCCTGCCCCCTGGCGGCCGTCACCGTCCGCCGGGGGTAGGGGGTTGTTTCTCTGGTGGTTCTCTGACGGTTCCCCGGCCAGTTTGGCCGGTTCCCCCGCCGAATCTGGCCGCTGGTCAGATTGGCCAGTGGCCGTTTTGGCCGCCTGCTTCGTCCGTTTTCCGCTGCCCTGCTTCCCACCGCTCTGCTTCCCGCCCCTCGCCGTCTTCGGCGCTGGGGAGCCGGAACCGGGCGTCGGTGAGGATGACGGCGGTGGCGTCTGGGCACGAGGAGCGTGGATCGTGTAGCGGTTGCTGGTACGGCGCCCGTCCGAGAACCGGGCGTGCGAGACGATGAACCCCTCCTCCTCCAGCCACTCCAGATGCCGGCGAACGGTTCGCTCCCCCTGACTCGTCTTGGCCGCCAGGGTGGCCTGCCCGGGGAAGCAGGACCACGCCTCGTCGGCGAAGTCACACAGCGCGAGCAACACCAACTTCGCGCCCGGCTTGGGGATGTCCTGCCGGAAGGCCCAGGCCATGGCCTCGATGCTCAACTGCCTTCCTCTTCCCTCTTCCAGGCCGCACGCCAGCGGCTGACGGTGCGAGGTTTCACACGGAGGCGCTCGGCGATCTCGTCCGCCGTCAGCTCCGCACGGGTCATGAGCCGCGCCGCGAGTTCCTGCTCAACCTCGTTGAGGCTGGGGAGCGGAAGGTCTCCGTTGACGACCCGCTCGACCGCCAGGAAGTCCACGCCGGGTGCGCCCGTGGCTGTGGTGCTGACGTAGACGCGCCGGGTGGGCTCGCGAGCGGGGTCGGTGCCGCTGATGACGTACGTGGACGCCACTGAGCGTGGCCGGGGTACGTAGGTGGTGGGCACGCTCACTCCTCGTCCGGGTCGTGGTGAGCGCCCCCGTGGCCGGCAGACCGGGCGCGCGGTGTGTCGTCGGCGAAGGACGAGACATCGCACGAGCCGAGGGGCTGGCCGTCGCTCTCCAGAACGGCGAGGGCCTGTCCCGGCACGCCGGCACGCAGGAGGCGGGCGGCCTCTGCGGTGATCTGCTCCAGGGCGACGGCGGCCGCGCGTGCGCGGTCACGGTCGGAGAGGGCCTGGGCGGCCTCGGACTGCCAGCCGGACACCTCGTTCCCCAGCCGGGTGGTGAGCGGCAGGACGACGCTCATGACGGAGTCGGTGACCTCCGCGACATGGTCCGCGTACGCCATGCGCGGCCAGGCGGAGGTGAGCGAGTCGGTCAGGCGCTGCCGAATGAGGTCCGCGTTCAGCGGGCGGGGCGGTTCTGCGGGGTCGGCGGTCGGCGCCGGGCCGTCCGGGATGCCCGCGAGGCGTTCGCGGGGCATGGGTGTGGACATGGTTCCCCCTCCAAGGGTGTGTCCGATGAGCAGGTGAGACCGGGGCCACCACGGCCGGTACTCAAGTGCGGGTGGCCCCGGGGTACGCGGTGCGTCAGCCGGCCTCAGGGAGGCGGGAGACGCCGATGGTGCGCGAGGTCCGCCCGCCGGGCCGCAGCGGGATGTCGATGCCGAGGCCCTCGAGGACGCGGATCATCGCCTCGGGATCGGGCGCGGGCGGTCGCGGGCTGCCGCCGGACCAGGACAACTTGAAGACGCCGTACGTGCCGGGGTCGCAGGCGTCCAGCATCTTGCGGGCCTTGGCCTTGCGCTTCTTCGCGGCGCTCTCCACCTCGGCGGCGTCGGCGTAGGCGCGCAGGGCCTCGGTGATGGCCGCGGTGTCCTCGGCGAGGATCGTCTGCGGGGCGAGGTCGTCGGCGAGCTGGTCGAGGTTCCAGCACGCCGTCTTGAAGGGGCAGTTGTCGCAGATGATCGACAGACCGGGCCCGTCGAGGTCGCGCGGCATGGCCTCCGGCTCGGTGCTCGCCAGGACGTCCTCGGCCCACGCCAGGGCCTGCTTCGTGACGTCTTCGTCGTACGGGCGCTGGTGGACGACGACCTGTCCGTACTCGCGGCCGACGTACCGCAGCCGTACGACGCCGACCGGCAGGGGTTCACCGGTCGGGAGGCTGGGGTGATCCTTGAGGCCGCCGGTGCGCAGCAGGTGCGCGTACAGGTGGACTTGGAACCACTCGGCCTGGCTGGGCCCTTGGCGGACGACGACGTCGAGGGCCCGGGTGCTCTTGGTCTTCACATCCTCCACGACGCCCACGTCGCCTGAGGCCGTGGGCGTGTCGGGCCGCTCGGCCTGGCGGTACACGTCCCCCGGCGCCCAGTAGGCGTCGGCGTGGCCGAGGATGACGCCGTCGGTCAGCTCCAGCTCGGTCCAGGCACCGTACTGCTCCCGCAGGACGCGGAGGATGCCCTCGTGTAGCCAGGTGCCCAGGATCGCGGCGTGCATGTTGTCGGCGAGGTCCGTCGGCCAGGTGCCGTGGACCTCGTAGGCGGCCCGGCGTCTGCACAGGCCGATCGAGGAGGGGCCGAGGAGGCGCTGCCGCGACCGGGGCCGGGCGCGGTCGTCGCGATGCGCGCCCCTCCACAGGTCGGGGACCGGGACGCCGACGCTTTCGGTGGTGCTGTCGGTGGTCATGATGATCTCGCACTCTGTTGGGTGGTCTGCTCGCCCGGCATGGCGGGCGGAAGGGCTACTGAGCCGAGTCGGCGGCGGCCTTGCTCCGGGAGGACCTGCCGGCCGTGGTCTTCTTGGCGGTGCTATTCCGCGCCGTCGCCTTCTTCGCGGCGGCCTTTCTCGGTGCCGCCTTCTTGGCCGGGGCGCGGCGGCGCGTGGCAGGGGCCTCGGCCTCGGGACCGTCCTGCGAGGAGGCGTTGTCACCGGCCCCACCATCCGGCCGCAGCACGTCGAGGAGGACACGCAGCTGCTCGGAGTTGGCGTCCTGGTAGGAGACGCCGAAGTCGTCGAAGCACCGCTCGTTGACGGCGTCGAAGCCCATGCCGAGTCGGCTGGCCAGCTGTTGAACCTCGCCGCGTGCCTTGTCCAGTTCGGCACGAGGGTCGACCGGTCGCGATGTCTCGCTCCCCGGTGTCGACGCGGTGTCCGATGCCGCTTCGCCGTTGTCGTCGTCCACGACGACCTCACCCTCGACCACATCGCCGGACGAGGACTCCTCGCCTGCCCGCTGAGACTGCTCCGGTTGTTCAGCGCTTCCGGTCCTCAGCCGTGTGGCGGCGGCCTGGACTCGCTCGCGGGACTCCGCCGCGTCGGCCGCGTGCATCTCCTCGTCCACGTGGAGGCCGGACAGGTCCGCGGGGCAGGCCCGGCGCAGGGCGAGCGCCTCCGCGACCTTGCCCAGCTGGCTGGCCGGCATCTGCGGCCACAGCCCGCCGAGCTTGTACTCCTGGGCCTCGTAGTCCCACACCTTCGGCGCGTACTCCCGCCAGTGCGCGACGGCGGGGAAGCGGGCGTCCCCGCGCCAGATGACGGCCTTGCACGCGGCCGGGGGCTCGTCGCGCAGCCACACCGTGTGCTCGCCGCCGTCGGCGTCGTACCAGACGAAGTCCTCGTACGCGATGGACTGCCCGGCCCGGTCGGCGGCCCGGCGGGCGATCAGCCGGTAGCCGTCGATACCGGTCTGGATGGTCCAGCGGATCTCGCCGCGCGACTTGCGCTTGATCATGTAGATCTGCCGGCCGAACGGGTCGAGCCCGGACGCCTTGCAGTAATGGAAGAAGATCCCCAGCTGCGCCGGACTGGCCTCCACCAGATCCGGGAACGCCGCGCGCAGCGCGCGCAACTGCTGGTCCTCGAACGCCTTCTGGTCTTCGCGAATCGCGAGCCAGGTGACCGGAGTGTCGGCCACATCCCCTCCAAGCACATCGTCCCCTTCAAAGACCTGCAACTGTCGCAACACATGTTGCGATCAATTGAAGTTAATCAAAATCTATTTCACTTGATCGTTACCGTCAAGTGTGAGATATCGGCAGCCATTGCTCGTGCGCAGGCTGCGCAGCTGGAACACGCTGGCCCATTCCGGGTGTCGCGCGCATAGAAGGCGCGCGTAGCGCGACGTGAAGTTGTTGTTCAGCCGGAACGGCTCGCTGCTCGCGATGCGCGGCGACGACCAGCGAAGCTTCTCGAACAGGGCCTTGACGCCGATGCGCTCGCCGCCGCCTTCGATCCACTCGGCGGTGAGCTCCTCAAGTGCCTCGAGGATCCACGGGTGCGAGGCGTGGAAGTCGTCGAACCGCTTGTCGAGCGTCGGGCTGTCGTCCTGGAGCCGGGTGTGGGGCTGCTGGCAGTCGGCTATCTCGAGCGGCAGCTCTGGCTGTCGGTGCAAATGTGTCACTCCCTGAGTACGGCCATGATCTGTCTGCACACATGTCGAACACCTTAGAGGCTGAGCCTCAGGGGCGCATTCGCAGGAGGCGGGGTAGTGGAAGTGGTCGTGTCAGGGGGAGTTCGCGGCCCGTCGGGGTGGGGGTGCCGGCGTGATTCCTAGTCGCCGCCTAAAGACTCACGTGAGTTACAGAGTTTCCGAATCGGCTAGACGGGGTCTCAGGTGCCTGTCAGGCTTCTAGTCAAGCCAGCTCGGCAGCTTTCTGAGGGAGTGGGACCTTGGACCATCAGGACAGCGAGTACATCTACGTGCCGGTGCCCCGGCACCTCGTCCCGGAGGTGCAGGCGTACATCGTTCGGCACTCCGGCACGGCGTCCGCGGAGGCTGCGGAGACGGGCGGGGGGAAGGCGGGCAGCGAGGATTTGAGCGAGCAGTGGACCGCGGAGATTCTGCGGCAGCTGGCTGAGACTCAGTTGTCGTCCACCCAGAGCGTGAGCAGGGTGCTCGATGTTCTTGCCGAGCAGCCCGGCGACTACGTGAGCACCACGCACCTGGTTGAGAACTTGGACATCGACCGCTTGCAGCTGCGCGGCGCGCTCTCCGCGTTGACCCGCCACCTCAACAAGCACTTCGACGGCCGCTACTGGCCCATGACCTGGGTCGAGCGGCTGAGCCCAAGCCCGGACTACAAGACGGAGTTTTTCTACTCGGTGGACAGCACCATCGCCCAGCGCTGGAAGGAAGTCCGCACTGCCGCGTGATCGGGTGGGGCCTGGCGCATACGGGCCAGGCCCCGCGCGGGCTGTCAATCACGACCCGGTTCTACCGGCGCGGTCGTACGGTCAGTGCGAATCCGCCAGCGAAGAGCTCCGCCGCGAACGCGGCTACATCGTCCGCTGTATGCTCACCTGGTGTGAAGGTGCGCGCCGCCGGCAGCGGCGGAGGCGCCGCCTTCGGCTCCGCCGAGGGCTTCCGACCGCGGGGCTTGATCTGCTCGCGTTCCCCCGCCCGAATCCGGTCGACCCCCTCCTGGACCGTGGCGCGTCCGCGCTGCTGGGCGTCCGCGAGGACGGTGTCCAGCAGCCACAGCGGCGATCCAGAGATCACGGCGTCCTCGTGGGCGAGGCTCTTTCGCACGCGCCACTGGTAGACGTCCATGTACTTCTTGCCGAAGATCCAGGGGATCTCCTTGAGGCCGACGATCTCCGGAAGGTCGGCGGGGTCGTCGACCTGGTAGCCGCCGGCGATGCCTGCCTTGTACTCCTTCAACCGCTGGGCGTCGACCTCCCGACTGCCGTCCTCGGACAGTCCAAGGACGGTGGGCAGCAGCCAGTACGGGTTGCCGGAGACGACGGTGTCCGGCTCTCCCAGCACGCCGCGCGTCTTCCAGAGCTGCGAGGTCTGCCGCTCCACTCCGTACAGGAGCGCGATCTCCGCGTGCCCCAGGAGATAGGGGAACCGCTTCTTCGCCACGACGCCTCCGTGCCTACGCAGATATAACGAACTTGATGCGTCAAGCATAGTTGACCCAGTCGACTCGCTGATGGACCGTCTTCGGTAGGCTTCCTTCCGGGGGGTTGCAGGTTCTGGAACGGCGCTCTAACGTTGCCGCCCTGCGGGCGGTTGAACTCGCGGTCTGATCAGGCGAGTTCAGAAAGCCGAGCGGTTTCGCCACGCCTGCAGTCCGACGAGTTGCATCCCCGTCCTCTCTGGTGATTGGCGCTTCGTTCGGAGGGTGAACGCTTCCTTGAAGATCGTTCTAAGGCGGGGTCTTTCTCTCAAGCCCCCGAAGGGGCCCGTTGAAGTGGACGGTCAGACGCTGTCCAAGGAGCCGTCTTCGGGCGCTGCAGAAGACTGGATCCTCAAGATCAAGAACAGGTCTGACGTCGTGATCCGAGACACCTGGTGGGACAACGGTGAGCGTGATTTGCGCACGCTGATCCCGAGCCAGCTGCCGACCATGCCGCGACCGCTGGTCAAGCTGCACGAACGGCGCCGGGCCGGCGTGTATCTCACTGCTGATGGCCACACCTGGATGACTGCATGGATAGTCGTACCCCGGGAGAGCGACGGATGGCCTCTGTTCCGACACGTCACGTCGCTGGACGCCCTCGATGCCGCCTGCGGGCACGACTTGCTTCGCGCTGCCAGCGAACAGGGGATAGCCGATATCGCAACGAAGTGGGATCTACTGAAGGATGACGGGCGAAATCGCAATGAACTGTGCGCCCTGTTCGAACCGAAGGCTGACGGAGCTCACGTCGCGTTCTACGCGGTGACCCGCGTCGTTCCGATTCTGCGGCACGTCGGATGGATGTAGAGGCGCGCCGGGCGGTCATGGGATGGCTCAGTCTGCGCTCTCGGGGATGTGGAGGCCGCACTGACCCTATGATGCTGCGCAGGAACTGTTCTGGTGGCTTCCCCCGTGCCACCGGAACGGTTCCTACGCGCTGCGGTCGACAACTGCAACAACTAGTCGGTCGTGAAAGACGTGGGGCTGAGGCCCTGGGTTGAACCTGCCCCACCCGGCCCTTACGCTGGATATCTCTTTCCTTTGTGGAACAGCGCCCCGGGATCTGACTCGCACTCTGCCCGGGGCGCTGCCGCGTTCAGGCCGCGTCACCCCAGGATGTGGACGAGAAACCAGACGGCGAAGCCGGTCCAAGCGGCCGCGAAGATCGCGCGGCCCGGGCGGGTGTGGACGCGGAACCACGCGCGGACGCGCTCGGACAGGGTGTTGCCGTCCTCGGCGTCGGCCAGGGCGAGTAGCTCGTAGGCGGCGCCGAGCGCGAGCAGGGCGGCCCAGATCAGGTCGGGCGTGGTCAATCCGTTCTCCTTGTTCTCCGCGCTGCTCTGTGATCCGGAGCCGTCAGCGGCCTGCCGCAGACCAGATGGCGATGCCCAGGGCGGCGAGGCCGGTGAGGGTGCTGATGGCGGGGAGCGGCCAGCGGGTTCGTTCGAGGGCGGTGATGCGGGCGTCGAGCTCCTCGACGTCCTTGTCGATCTGGTCGGAGCGCTGGACCAGGAGGGCGAGTTGGCCGTCGATGCGCGCCAGCCCGACTTCGAGGGCGCGGCGGAGTTCGGCGAGCTCCAGAGCGATCTCTCCGTCGGGCATGGCGGCTGCTCCTGTGATCAGTTGTTGGTGGTGGGGGTGGCGGGGTCGGACCTCGCGGGGAGCCACGAGGCCGTGCGGGGGCGGCCGAGGAGGGAACCGACGGCGCCCTTGAGCACGGCGAGGCCCGCGGGGATCGCGGCGATGGCCGCTGACTCGAGCGCCGACAGGGTGACCACGTTGGTCGTGCCGGACGCGAGGAGGAGGCCGAGGAACGCCTCGATATACGTGAGGACGGCGCGCTCGCCGATGTCGGCGAGGAGCTTGGGGGTGCGGCTGGAAGTGGCCATGGGTGGAGGAACCTCTCGACGTGGGGATCAGGGCTTGGGGACTCGGAGCTTGGCCCAGCTGGTAGGGCCCGGGATGCCGTCGGCGTCGTCGCCGGAGAAGCCGAGCTTGCGCTGCCACGCGGCGTACGAGCGGCGGTCGGCGTCGGTCCAGCGCGGGCCGGGGCCCTTGGCGTACCTGCTGCACCCCTCGGCCACGAGCCGCTTGCCCATCGCCGTGATCAGGGCGGAGCACCGGCCGGTGCGGAAGTAGGCAGGGCCGGGGAACGGGGCGTACGTCGGCCTGTCGTCCGCGGGCTTCGGGCTCGTCGGCTTGCCGTCGAGGAGGTCGGCGACGGCGCCGCGGAACTCGTCCATCGCGATGCCGGCGGGGTCCGGCTTGCCGGGCTGCCACTCCTTGTGGGCGATGACCGAGGGCGCGGTCCAGCCGTGGGCCCGGCACAGGGCGGCGCTGACCTTGTGCAGGGCATCGAGCTGGGCCGGCGGCCACGTCTGACCGCCGCCGGTGTTGATGCACTCGAAGCCGTAGAAGCGCGCGTTGCCGTCGGTGTTGGCCTCGTTGTCCGGCGGCAGGGGCTTCTCGGCGATGACAGCCCTCAGGACGTCGTCGTCGCCGGCCCCGGCGTGGTTGGTACGGCCGTAGCCGACGAGGTGCACGGTGCCGGAGCGGTCGATCACTCCGTGGCACAGGGGACCGGGGAGCGAGGTGTACCCGGTGCGGCAGAGCTCCACCATGCCGGCCTCGGTGGAGTACGGACCGGTGTGGTGGATCATGACGCCATGGACTGGGCCCCAGGCGCCCTTATGGTTGCGGTTGTGGGTGCGCCAGCTGCCGTGCTCGACGACGCGGACGCCGGACTTCCTCAGGACGGCGAGGAACTGGTCTGCGGAGAGTGGCTGGGCCACGTCGGTGCGCTTTCTCCCCCGCGCCTCCGCGGTACGTGCCGACCAGGAGCCACCTGGCGGTCCCTCGGGGTGTGATCACGTCGCGGACGTGCGGGCGGAGGGTCGTCCGCAGCCGCCGGAGTCTACAGCTACGCAATCATTCGAGGCAGGCGAGTGGATTCGCTGTCTGCGGGCGTTCGCAGCACACCAGGCGGCACGAAGCCGAGCGTTCTCATCCTCATGACTCAGAGCGCAATCGGTCGGTAGTTCAGGGCTTCGTTGACGATCTCCTCGGCAGACGCGTCCTGGATGCCGTCCGAGGCGTGGAAGACGAGGTCGCCGACCCCGGGATGCGGCGCATTCGCTTTGAGGAGCAGCAGGTAGTAGTCGCTCTCAGGGTCTGCCGCAAGGAGTCTGCCGACGATCTCGACGAGCTCGTCCCTCGTGATGTCCGCGACCCGGGGGCGAGCTGGCCGGGCCGCCTCCCTGGCAAACTCGTCCAGGCTCCTGCTTCCGTAGTACTCAGCGAAGTCGTAGGCCACGTAAGCGTGGCCGGTCATTGCATTGAAGCCCCGGATCGCCTCGTCGGCTTCCTCAGAGTGCGGAATGTGGCGTTCCGCCGGTCTTGTCATCGCTCGATGGTGTGACGTTGGGGCATCGCTGCCGGTCAGACGTTCGGGGTTCGCTTGGGTTATGGCATGAGCATGCGCAAGCCGTACCCGAGCGATCTCACCGACGAGCAGTGGCAGCTCGTCGAACCCGTGATCACGGCATGGAAGGCCCGGCATCCGTCGGTCAGCGGCCATCAGGGGAAGTACGCGATGCGGGAGATCGTGAACGCGATCCTGTACCAGAACCGCACCGGCTGTCAGTGGGAGTTCCTGCCCCATGACATGCCCCCGCCCGGAGCGGTGAAGTACTACTTCTACCTCTGGCGCGACGAGGGCACCGACCAGGACATTCACGACCTGCTGCGCTGGCAGCTGCGGGAGAAGCGGAAGCGATTAGCCGACCCGAGCCTGGTGGTCCTGGACACGCAGAGCATCCACGCCGCCGTCGGCGTCCCCGCCACGACGACCGGCAAGGATGCCGCGAAAAGGGTGCCGGGCAGGAAGAGATGCCTGGCCGTCGACGTATTGGGCCTCGTCGTGGACTGCGTCGTCCTGCCCGCCTCCGCGCACGAGAACACCGCCGGCATCGCCCTGCTGGACGGTGTCGCCGGGCAGTGCGACACCGTGAAGAAGGCCCTGGTCGACCAGGGCTTCAAGAAGAAGGTGGTCGACCACGGCAAGAACGTGGGCATCGACGTCGAGATCGTCGAGCGCAACCCGGCCGACCAGGGCTTCGTTCCGCAGGCCAAGCGGTGGATCGTGGAGCAGACGAACGGGATCCTGATGTTCTACCGCCGACTCGTACGCGACTACGAACACCGCCCTGCCTCCTCCCGCTCCCGCGTCTTCTGGGCGATGACCTCCGTCATGGCCCGCCGCCTCACCGATGCCACCCTCCCCTCCTGGAGGACCGCATGAGCGAGAACCCGCAGATCACAGCGGTGCTGGAATACGTGGAGACACGTGAGCGCGAACTGGCCGACCAGGCGGCGCAACTCCGCGTCCGCATCGAGGAACTCACCGCGCAGCTCGGCGAGTTCGACGCGGAGTGCGAGAACCTGCGCATCACCCGCAAGACGCTCCTGGCTCTGCCCGCCCCCGCACCCGCCGAAGAGCCGGACCGCCCCGAGACGCCGGACCACCCCGCCTACCAGCAGATTCTCGCCGCGTTCACCGCCACCGGGCAGCCGATGCGGGCCCGCGACCTGTGCCAGGCGCTCGACCTGCCGATCGTCCCGAAGAACACCGAGGGCATCCGCTCCAAGCTGAAGCGCCTGGTCGCCAGGGGCATCCTCACCGAACCGGAACCCGGCCTGTTCACCCAGCCCGGCACCTGAACCACACCGCACCCCGATGACCAGCAGCCCTCACCCAAGCTCAACCGCGAAACGGACAACTACTCACGTTCCGCACTCTCAGAACGGTCGGCCAGCAGGTCAGCGATCCGGTCGATCTCGCGGCTCAACTCGTCGAGCCGTTGCTGGCTCACAGGCGGGGGCAGCAGCTCCGGTCTCAGGTCCACAGTTCGCATTATGTCCACGGCCGCCGACACGCCGAGCCGATCCCCTACTTCGTGTACGTGACCCGGAGCTTGGGCGGGTAAGTCTGCTCGACGCCCTGGGCGCGTCCGTAGTACGTCCGGTCCGAGTTGTTCGGGTCCAGGGCGATGCCGCGCCAGCTTGTGGAGTCGAAGACCGAGGTGATGTCGACCCACTTGCCGACGTTCTTGCCCCAGCTGATCGTCTTCGCCTCGCTGTCGGAGCTGAACGTCGACGGGCGGGATGTGTGCTTGTGGGCCTTGATGATCGCCTTGCCGCCGCTGTTGTAGTACCAGTGGTCGAAGTAGAGGTACACCTCGGCCTTCTGGATGGTGGCGCCGGACAGGTCGGTGGCGAGTGCGGAAGGGAAGCCGATCAGGCTCGCCTGCATGCCGTTGGTGGAGCTGTAGTAGCCCTGCAGGCACTTGCTGCCGTAGTACGAGTTGTACGAGCCGCGGTTTGCGTACGAGCCGGACCAGGAAGCCGCGTAGGTCTTGGCGTAGGTCTTCTTCGGCGGAGTCGTCGTTCCGCCGCCCGTGTTGTACTGGCCGGTCTCCGGGATGTGCGGGCCCAGGTCCTCGATGTACATCAGGCCCGGGTAGCTGGTGCCGCCGAACAGGCGCACGGTCTGGCCGCTGGGGCCGTTCTGGCAGCGGAAGGTGACCAGCAGGCGTCGCAGTCCGGCGCCGAAGGCCGCGCCCGAGCGGATGGTCTCCAGGTGGATGCGCCGGTAGCCGGCCGTGGGCATCGGGTAGATCGCGGACTGGATCTGCGGCGAGGAGATCGACGGAGTGTTCGCTCCGCCGTCCTTGAGAGCGAGGACGAGCTCGCCGCCGGACGCGGACGGGTCGGCGTAGCAGTCCAGGACGACGCGGTACATGCGGCTGGTGTCGGCGTCGAGGGACAACTCGACGAAGCCGTAGTCCGTGGTGCCCGCGGTGACGGAGGTCACCTGGTAGTCGATGGCGACCAGGCCGCGGGCGAAGCCGGACAGGTAGGTCTCGATCGGGTCGCCGGCGATCGTGAGCCTGCCCGCGACGGAGAGGTCCCCAACACCGGTGTTGCCGTCCTGGTCGATGGTGGCAACAGCGGTGCCGTTGTTCGTGAGTGTCAGGTAGTTGGGTGTGCCGGTGGTCAACGAGACGGCTTCGTCGCCGGCCTCGTCGTACAGGCGCAGACCCTGCGGGGATAGTTCGGCGCGGGCCCCGCCGCCGGGTGTGGAGAGCACGGCGCGGCATTCGAGGTTGTCGAAGTAGGCGATGCCGGTGGTGGTCTCGCTTCCGTTGGCGTCGATCCCGACCCGGACGTTGACCTTGGTGATGTTCGGGGGGACGGTGACGATCTTGGATATGCGCTGCCAGCTACCGTCGGTGACGGGAGTCGAGAGAGCGATGCCGTCGGAGCTCACTCGGGTGCCCGCCTCGTCGTAGAAGCCGGCGTACAGCATCACCTTGGCGCCGGCGAAGTCGGCGGAGGTCTTGTAGTCGGCGGCGAGCCAGTAGCGCTCGCCTGGTAGGACGGGCGAGGTGGCGTGCTGCAGCCACCGGTAGGTGTTCGGGCCGGGGGTGATGCGCAGGCACTTCGCCGAGTTGTTGCCACCCTCTTCGACCGCGTATTCGGGCTTCCCCTCGATGGCGGCGGCGATGATGCCGCTCTCGTACGAGGGGTCGGCGACCAGGTTTCCGTTGGTGCCGATCGCGAGCCGAGACGCCGTGAGCGAGCCTGCGGCGATGTGGCGGGCGGTGAGGGTGTTGGTGGCGATCTCGTCGCCTGTCAGGGACAGCGCCATGACCTCCCGGGCCGTGATGGTGTTCGCCACGATCTTCTCGCCGGTCACGGATTCCGCGGCCAGTTCCAGGGCGCCGATGGACTCGGCCAGCACCATGCCCGCGCCGATGACGGTACGGATCTGGGCGTTGTCGAAGTCCGCGGTGCCGACGGTGGCCTGGAAGTTCTGCAGCCATACGGTGGCGGCCACGGTCCCGGCCGGGGCTTGGACCTGCTGGCTGACGGTGGCCCAGTCGGCGCCCGGGGTGGGGGTGGCGATCGCCATGCCGTAGTCGAGCACCGTGCCGGCCTTGTCCTGCCAGCGCAGGTAGAGGCGGAGGGAGTCCCCGGCCCAGTCGGCTGAGGTGCGGTAGTCGAAGGCGAGGAAGAACCGGTCCCCTGGGGAGACGGCCAGCTCGGTGATCAGCAGGCTCCGGGATGTCGGCTCACTGCTGGTGCCGTCGACCCGCAGGCCGCGGGGGGAGCCGTTGCCCTCGGTGAGCCGCCACTCGGAGGAGGCGGCGACGAGCTGTTCGGTGAAGGCGCCCTCGAAGGAGGGGTCGGGCATGAGGTTGCCGGTGCCGATGGCGAGCTGGTTGTGGCCCACCGCGCCGATCCGCAGCTTGGCCTGGGAAACGGCGCTGTCGGCGAGTGCGGTTTCGTCGACGATGCCGTCGAGAATCTCCCGGGCGACGACCGGTGCCGGGCCGACCGGACCGCTCTGGGCGGACGGGGCGGAGGCGGTGCCGGAGGTGTTGCGGGCCAGGAGGCGGACGTACAGCGGCTGGTCGGTGGGGATGGTCAGGGTGCTGCCGAGCGGGGACTCGAACGTGCCGCGCAGGGTGGCTGGCGTGGGGATGAAGTTGTCGAGTGTCGCGGCGTGGACCTCGATACGGGCGAAGTCCAGCGGCGGCGCGGCTGCGTCGCTGAAGACGCCCTCCCAGGCAGCCGATACGCCCCCGAGAACGGAGGTGACGGTGGGCTGGCTCGGGGTGGGTGGTGGTGGGGCGTTGACGATGTTGACCGCGGTGGTGCCGTCCGGCTGCTGGCCGATGACGGCGCGCAGGGAGCCGTTCTCGTCGTACACGTCGAGCGCGCCGTTCTCGATGGAGGAGTAGGCGAGTTGGGAGGTTCGGGTCTGTTGGGCGAAGCGGCGCTCGAGGTCGGCGATGCGGGCCGCCAGCCGTGCCAGGTCGTTGGCCATGTGAGTCAGCTCCCGTAGGTGAAACGGTCGGCGCGGGCGAGGGTGATGGTGATGCGCTCGGGGTCGTCGCCCTGCGGTGGGCGCAAGGTCCAGCCGGTGACGCGGCACCAGCCGTCGTAGTCGGTCCACTGGTCGTGGAGGGTGACGCGGACGTCGTCGCCGATCTGCCAGGAGCCGACCGGGGCCGCCGGGTGGTCGATGAGCTCGATCTCGGTGATCTCGCCGAGGATCTGGCGGGCGGTGCGTTCGGTGCGGGCGCGGGCGGCGAGCCGGTCGTTGCCCTTCTCCGCGGGAACCTCCAGGACGTGCTCCAGGCGGAGGCGTCCGTTGCGGATGGCGTCGATGGCGCGGCGGCGGCCCCGGCCCTCGCCGGCGCCGAGGGCGATGACGACCTGGGCGTAGGAGTCGGCGTCGTACGTCACGGGTACGGTGGCGGCCACGTTGACGCCGCTGGCGAAGCTGATGTCGGTGCGGCGGGTGCCCAGGCGGGGCCAGCCGAGCCGGATCCGACCCACGGGCCGGTCGGTGGACCAGTCGGTGGCTTCGGTCCACTCCGGGCCGCCCTCGATCTGTGTCATGTCGTCGATGACGGAGCCGAGGACCGGCGCCTCCCACCAGTCCGTTCGGTACGGCTCGGCCGGGGTGCCGGCCTTGGCCCGGCTGGTGACCGGGTCCACGGTGACGCCGAGGTTCCCGTCGGGCTGGGACTGGGCGTATGCCCAGGTGTCGCGGATGACCTGGCACGGGTCGGCGTTGACGTACGGGCCGCGCCCGTTCAGGTTGCCGTGCACGTCGTGGCGGCGGTGCGGGTAACTGCCCCAGCCCGCGGCCTCGATCGGGTACGTGGGGCCTTCGGGTTCCGCGCGCCAGACGAGCCCGCCCCACAGCAGCGCGTCGTCCCGTTCGACGGTGAGCAGCGTGTTGCCGGGATCCAGCTGCGTCAGCAGCAGGTGGGCGAGACGGGGAGAGAGCCGGCCGGAGAAGTCACCCGCCGCGTTGAGGGACAGGCCGAGCTCGACCTCGGAGAGCGGGAGATCGGCGGCCAGCGGCTTGCCGGTCAGGGCGTGCCAGGTGCGGTAGCGGTACGTGGGCACGTCGGCTCACACCACACCCTCGGTGAACTCCACGTCCGCGATCAGGCTTGTGCCGCTGTCGACGTGGATGTCGCCGGTCTCGGACCTGTACATGTACGTCTGCAGGTACAGCGGCTGGGTGGTGCCGCGCATCGCCGATGAGACGCTGATGTTGTCCGCGACGATCACGTTGGTGCGCCGGATCCCTTTGCCCTGGTTGTCGTCGACGACGGTGCCCTGGCCCAGGTCGGTGCCGAGGACCCCTCGCATTTGGGCGAAGACGTTGGAGGCGCTTTCCCGCAGCCCGGCCACCGTCACGACGACCTTGGCGTTGGTGGCCCACGACGGTACGCGGACGCTCCAGCGGGCCGCGCTCGGCCAGGTGTGCCACTTGTTGTCGGAGTACCCGAGGGTGCTCAGCGCGGTGGGGAAGGAGGTGTACAGCGTCCGCTCCCGGCGCGGGTTCGCCATCCGGCGCACGTCCTTGATCATCGAGTCTGTGATGACCGTGGTGTTGGCCGGGATGTCCAGGCGGGCGATCGGGATCGCGGTCATCCCGGACGGCACGCCCGTGGTCGTGGCCGACACGTTGCTGACGACGTGGAAGTAGCCGATCTCGTCGGTCTCCGGGTCCCGGGTGCCCTCGTACTCCGGGTCCTCCACACGCAGGCAGACCAGGTCGGAGCGGGGGCTGGCGGCGGTCGGCGCGACAGGCACGACGGCGTAGCCGACGTTGTACTGGGTGTAGGAGCCCTGGCCCCAGGCGGCTCCGCGGACGACGGCGGAGCCGTCCGCGACGCGCACGCCGGCGGCGGGCGTGGTCAGCTGCCAGACCTTGAGGTCGTCGCCCTCGGTCACGCCCTGCGAGCCGCGGGCGAGGTCGCGGACCATCATGCGGAAGGCCCTGGCCTCGTGGGTGCCGCCGTGGGTGAGCAGGGGCGGGTTGATCAGCGTCATGGGAATCCTCTTGTTTCACAGGGCGGCGTAGGCGGCACGCCAGGTCACGGTCAGGCGCGTGGCGCCGGTGTAGTCGCGGGCGGTCCACCACAGCTCGCTGCTGCCGGGCGGGATGGTGAAGGTGTCGAGGCGGGAGGCCGCCGAGAGGGCGGGGGCGAGGTTGCCGGTGCCGTCGCGCAGCACCCACCGGGTGCCGGGCCGGGTCTCGATGTCGATGCGCTCACCGCTCTTCAGCGCCACGGACAGCTCGATCACCCGGCCGGACTCCACATGCCGGATACGGGGGTTGGTGCACGGGCCCGTGATCCGCAGAGACGGCCAGGCCGGCAGGTCGCCGTCGTTGTGGACCCGGCCGCGCCGCTCGTCGGGGATCGCCACGCCGGTCGTCAGTGGGGCGACCAGCGGCGCGCGGAGCCCACCCAGGCCATCGGCGGACAGGGCCAGCGTCAGCGCGGAGGCGTCGTCCGCGTGGAAGCGCGGGTCGAGCGCGGCGAACTCGATGTCCAGGGGGATCCAGCCGTGCAGCGTGCTTGACGCGCTGGCGGCCTCCACACGGCGCAGCCGCCCGTACAGGCGGCGCGTCGTCCGGCCCGGCCAGCGCAGCCGCATTACCGTCTGCGCTCCGGGGCCCGTACGGACCGCCGGGTCGTCGGCGGCGCGGTGGAGGCGGGCGAGCAGGTCGAGGGCGCGAGCCGGGTCGCCCGGCGTACGGATGCCGGCCTCGATGCGGACCGTACGCGGCCCGTACAGGTCGACGCCGGGGAAGGCGCCATCCCCGGCAGGGTTGTCCACATCCTGTGTACGAAGTTCGGGGACGCCCAGCCCCTCGACATCTCCGATTGGGATGTCGGTTCCAGGACCGAGGACGACACCGGCGACCTCGATCTGCCACTCGGCGAGTTCGGGCATCACAGTCGGCCTCCTCTCTGGGCGTTGCGGAGGCGGCGCATGACCTCGGCGCCGATCTGCTGTGGAGTGGCCTGCGCCGAGGTGACGCTGACCGGCATGGTGCCGATCAGCGGCTGCCGCTCGCGTACGACGACGACCTGGACGGTTCCGGGCGGGCGGGCGTCGACTGTGCTTACGGGCACGGAGGTTGGTTCGGCCGGGGCGAGCTGGAGCCCGAAGCGCTGGGCGACGTCGGTGAGTACGGCCGTGGCCGCCGCGCGCTTGGCCGGCGCGAGCGGGATGAACGCCTCGCCGCCCGTGCTCGCCTCCGCGAACTTGATCAGTGCGGTGGGCGAGGAGTAGACGCCGGGCTCCCAGATGCCGCCGTTCGCGTACGCCAGGCCCTTGTTGGCCTTCGCGAGGTCGGAGAGGAACCTGGTCGCGCGGGCGCCGAGGGCGGACCTGATGCGGGACTGGGCGCGGTTGGCGACCTCGATGATCCGGTCCTCCTCCAGGCCGGTCCTGTCGGCGACCTTGTGGATGCCGGTGGTGCTCGTCCTGATCGCGCTGATGATGGTCAGCAGGTCGGTGAGGCCCTCGGCCGCGAGGGTCCTGGCGGCCGCCCTCGCCACGTCGTTGGCCTGCCGCGCCCTCTTCGGGTTCTTCACGGCCTCGGCGGCCAGCTTCTCCGCTGCCTCGTCGCCTTGTTCGGCGAGTCGCACGGCGAGGTCGCCGTAGCCGAGGGCGGCGAGCTTGGCCAGGTTCTGCTCGAAGGCGCTCTGGTCCTTCACGGCCTGGCGGAGCTGGGCGGTGAAGTCGCCGAGGGTCGCCTTCGCGACCAGGCCCAGCCGCTGGAGGTCGGAGGCCATCTCCTTGAGGTACTTCGACGAGCCGGTGGCCATCTTGTGGGTCAGCTCGATGCCGTCCTCGCCCATGGCGTCGAGCGCGTCGGCCACGTCCTGGCCAGCGCGCCGGGCGACGGTGCGCAGGTCCTTGCGCCACCGCTCGGTCCGTCGCACCGCCTTGTCGAGGTTCTTCTCGAACCTCGACAGGTCGAAGACCTCGACCTCCTTGCCCTTCCGCTTCACGGTGCGCATGGAGTCCGACCGGATCGACGACACCGACACGAGCTCGCTCCCGCCGCCGGAGGGGGCGTAGGACCAGCCGGACAGGCCGCCGGCCGCGTACCAGGTGACGTCGCCGCCGAAGCGCCGGACGACCTCCTCGACGATCGCCTTGCTGCGGGGGCGCTTGCTCGCGGCGAGCGGTACGTACGCCTCGCCCTGGGTCTCCGGCTCGGCCCACACCCGCCAGGAGCCGGCCGGGGCGATCTGCGCGACGTGGTTCTCGCGGCGCACCCCTCCGTTCGCGAAGTAGTCGACGACGGCGCCGTCGGCGCGGGCCTGGATGGAGTCGGGGATGCCGTTGGCGTCCTGGTCCCACGAGGTGGCCTTGAGGAAAACGCCGACGCCGACGTTCCGTCCGTAGATGCTGTTGATCGCACCCTGAATCGTGCCGACCGAGGTGAGGGGCGGCTGCGTCGGCACCATGACTTCGGCCTTGCCGTCCGGCAGGGTGCGGATCTTGAAGCCGAGGTCCTCCAGCTCCTGACGTGCGGCGGCGGTGGGCGCGCTGATCGTGACCGTCTTCGCGTTGGGCGTGGTGCGCAGCTTGTCCCGCATCGCCTGCAGGGATGCGAGAGCCTCCTGTGTGGCGGCGCTGACCTTGACGTTCTTGCTGCCGGGGACCGTACCGAGCTGGTCGATGAGCGCCTTCAGGGTGCCGCGGGCGCCCTTCGTGGGAGCCGTGATCTTGATTTCCCGGGTGCCGGGGACGGTCTTCACGGTGAAGCCGAGGTCCTTCAGCTTCTTCTGGGCGTCCTCGCTGAGCGAGTCCACGCGGATCGTGGTCGCCTTCGGCAGCCGGTCGAACTCGGCCTGCACGGCCAGGAGATCCGCGAGCGTGGAGTCCATGCCCTCGGTCTCCAACAGCAGCGACACCTTCGACGGCAGCAGGCCGAGGCTGTCCGCGACCGCTTCCGCCTGCTCACGCGTCAGCCCGTATCCCTGGGCGGCCTTGACCGCGGCCGTGCGCGCCTTGTCCATCTGCTCGCGGGCGGCGGCCAGCGACTCGGGCAGCGACGCGCCGTTCTGCTGGGCGAGGGCGTACGCCGAGACGGTGGCTTCGGCGGCGGCGTCGCTCAGGGACGTGAGGGACTGGTAGAGCTGCTGGCCGTTGCGGGTCGTGGTGTTCAGCGTGCCGTTGTTGTTCAGCAGGGCCTTGCCGAAGCCGTCGGCCTTGCCGAAGCCGTCGGCCTTGTCGATTCCGTCGTCCAGGGCCTCGTTCACGTTGAGGATGGCGCTGTTGACGCGCGCCTCGGCGGCCTGGAGGGAGATGCTGCCGCCGGAGAGCAGATCGAGGGCGTCCTTGAGCGCGCGGGTGCGGGTGTCGGCGTCCGCTGTCTTGTCGGCGAGCGCGCCGACGGAGGTCTTGAGCCGGTCGTACGCGCTCACACCGCCCTTTGTGTCGCTGCTGGCGTCGGCGAGGCGCTTGGCGTTCTTGATGCTCTCCGCCATCTCGCCCTTGACCTCGGCGAGCGCGTCAGCGGCCTGCGCGGCCTTGAGCCCGGTGTCGGTGTACGCCTTGGCGGCGCCGCCCTGTGTCGCGAGCCACTTGACGTTCGTCTCGGCCGTCGCGTTCAGCTCCGCTTGGAGGCTTTCCAGCGATTGACCTTGGCCGAGGTAGACGTCGGTGAGCCGGCTCATGGAGACGCCGGCACGTTCCATGACGTCGATGAGCTTGTCCTTGCCTTCGCGGACCTTGGTGTCCAGCAGCGTCTGGGCTGCGGCCCGGCGTACGTTGTCGTCGATGACGCCGCCGGACTCACGCAACGCGTCGGTCAGCGTGCTCACCCGCTGCTCGTGCTCGGCGGCCGCGCGGGCGGCCTTCTCCTGGTGCGAGGCGAGGAGCCCGAGCCCGAGGGTGACGCCGACCAGCGCCACGCCCCATGGCCCGCCCATGAACCCGACCAGCCCGGACATCGCACCCCGCAGCCCGACACCGGCCGCGCGGGCCATGCCGGTGAGCGTGCCGGTGAACCCGGCTGCCGGGCCCTGGGCGCTGCGAAAAGCGGCGCCCATCTGGCCGACGATCGGGATGCGGGCCTGGAGGACCCCGAAGGCCGCGCCGAGCCTGCCGATACTCGCGCCGCTCATGGCGGCGAGGCTCTGCTGGAGCCGCATCTGCCCGTTGAAGCTCTGCCACGAGCTGGTGAGCCGCCCGCCCACGGTCGAGGCGAGCGTGCCCAGCATGGGCGCGACCCGCCTGGCCAGGAACATCGCCGCGATCGCGCTCTGCACCGGCCCGGGCAGCGCGGCGAACGCGCGCACCAGAGTTCCGACGACCTGCCCCACCGGCACCAGTACGGCCGACAGGCCGGCCACGGCGGACAAGGCGAGGTTCGCGGCGGTGACGAGGATGTCCAGGGCGTTCGCCGCGCCCCCGGAGTCGTCCGCGAGCGACCCGAGGGCGTCCGCGATGGGCTCCGCGCCCCGGGCGAGGTTGTCCAGTACGTCCCCGAGCGCGCGGCCCGCATTGATCAGCAGGTTCAGCCCGGACGCGAGAGCGTCCTCACCGATCTCCTTCAGCGGGCCGAGGAGCTGCTCCGCCTCGTCGATCAGGCCACCGAGGCCCTGGCGGGCCCGCTGCTTGAGCTCGGGGCCGTAGAGGGTCGCCAGGTCGCGCCCGTACTCGATGGCGGTGACGAGGTACGGCGTCGCGGATGACAGGCCCTGCGTCATGAGCCGGGTCACGTACTCCAGGCCCGGTGCCATCGCGTCGTACAGCGCGAGGCCGGTCTGCCGCGTCTGCTTCCGCAGCAGCGTCATCGCGCCCGCCAGGCCCTGGCCGCGGGCGGCGGTGATCTGCGCGGCCGCGCCCGTCTCGCGTACGGCGAGGTTGAGCGCGTCGAAGGACTCGGTGCCCTGGTGGGCGAGCGCGATGGCGCCGGACATGGCGGGCTTGCCCATCGCCCTCTTCACCGCGGCGGTGAAGTCCTGCTGCGACATCTCGTGCTGGGCGCGGCTCAGCTCCTCGATGACGTACCGCAGTCCCTTGAACCGGCCCTGCGTGTCCCACGCCTCGATGCCGAGGGCCTTCAAACCCCTGCGCATGTCCTTCGTGGGCGCGGCGAGGTTGGCCATCATGCCGCGCAGCGCGGTGCCAGCGGTCTGGCCGAGGATGCCGGCCTTGCCGAGCATGCCGACGGCGGAGGCGGCGTCCTCCATGCTCACGCCGAGGCCGGCGGCGACCGGACCGGCATACCGCATGGCGTAGTAGATGTCGATGATGCCGCCGGAGGCGTTGTTCGCGGTGGCAGCCAGAATGTCGGAGGCGCGGGCGGCCTGGTCGGCGCCGAGACCGAACTGGTCCATGATGTCGCCGAGGTAGCGGGCCGAGTCGGCGGCGTTGACCCCGGCGGCGGAGGCGAGCTGGAGCGAGGCGCGGGTTGCGGAGATGGCCTGGTCGGTACGGAAGCCCGCCTTCGCCAGCTCGACCATCGCCTCGGCGGCATCGGCCGCAGTGGTGGTCGGCAGGGTGAGGTCGTTGCCGAGTTGGTTGGCCATCCAGGCGGCGCGCTGCATCTGCCCGGCGGTGGCGCCGGTCACCGCTTGGAAGGTGTTCATCTGCCGCTGGTAGCGGTTGCCCTCCTCGACGAGCTGGCCTGTGCCGAGGAAGAGCGCCCCTCCGGCGAGGAGGCGGCTGAGCGCGCCCGCCTGTCGGCCCGCGCCCTTGAGGGAGCGCTCCAGAGCGCCGGCGTCGCTGCCCGCGCGGCGCAGGCGGTCGCCCGTCTGGCCACCCCGGGCGCCGAGGGTGCCGAGGCGGGAGGCGGTGGCCTGGGCACGCGCGCCGAGGAGGTCGACCTGCCGGGCGGTACGTCGGCTGGACGTGTCGAGGGCGGCGAGGCGGCGGTCGAGGTCGCGGGTGCGACGGCCCAGGTCGCGGGCGGCGTCGGCGGCCGAACGTAGGCCGGAGATCAGGCTGTTGGCCTGCGCTGTCAGCTGTACGGTGAGGTTGTACGTCGCCATCCGGCTGGCTCACCCCGCCTCGGCGCCGTCGCAGTGCAGCGCCTCGTACGCCAGCCGGGGCAGCAGTGTGATCTTGATGCCGTAGCCGGGGCGGCCCTCGGGTACCTGGTCGCGCTCCTGGGCGATCAGCTCGCAGCCCGGGCAGCGCACGGTGTCGGTGACGTACGCGTGCTGGTGGCCGCCCTTGGCCGGGTCCCACTCCTCCGCCCGTGTACGGCAGTCCGGGCACAGCGTGCGCTGCCACTGCTGCCAGGCCAGAGCCTTGGTCCGGTCCAGGTCGCTCCAACGGCCGTCCCCGCCGAGGAGCCGCGAGTGCGGGATGCCGTACCGCTCACACAGCTCGAGCTCGGCCCGCAGCCGCGGGTCGGCCGTCAGCCTTTTCCCAGGTCGGCGGCCTTGTCGGCCCGGCCCTCCTGCTGCACCTCCCAGGCCGCCTCCCACAGGGCGTTCGCGTCCGGCGCCGACCAGGAGTCAAGGAGCTCGCGGGCCTCGGCCTCGCTCATGCCGTCCGTGCTGGAGGCGGCGATCAGCGCGGCCGGGAAGGTGTCGGGGTTGAACGCGGCACCGTCGGCGGCCTGTTCGTCGGTCGGCGGATGCGCGTGGATGAGCTCCTCGAGGACCGGGCGCGGCAGCGCGCGGAAGGTGAGGCAGACCGACGCCCTGTCGAGCGCCTCGCGTGCCGATTCGCAGCGCTCGGCGGCGAGGCGGGCCCGCTCGGCGAACACGCCGTTGTCCGCGTCGCTCTCGGCCAGCAGCCGGGCCCGGTCGGCGGCCCGCTTGGCCTCGTCATACTCTGTGCGCCGTGCTGCGTCGTCGCAGATCCGAAGAACGCGCTCTGGAAGCGAGCGGCGGCGCAGCCGCTCCATCTTCTGCTCCCACGACACCGCGCCCTTGCCCTTGGCGGCCATCAGGCGGTACCCATCGAGGCGGCCGGAACGGCGGCGTCCAGCGCAGGCGGGGAGGTGATTGAGAAGATCGCCTGGAACTTCGCCGCCTCGTTGCCCGCGTTGTACTGCGCGGCGCGCGAAGCTACCTGGACCGGGAAGGTGTCCATCGACTTCGACCCGGGGACGTCGCCCTTGCGCAGGAAGACGACGAAGCCACTCGCGCCCTTGGGCAGCAGGGTCTCGATGGTGTCGCTGAGCTGGTCCTCGTAGAAGGTGATCGAGGAGTTGTCGGCCTTGTCGTTCCCCGGGATCGAGGACGAGAAGGTGGACGCCATGTCCGGCGTCTCGATCGCCTCGTTCGTCAGCGACCAGCCGTCGACATCGCTGATCGCCTCGGTCAGGTCGGTCGCGTTCGGAGCGGAGATCTCCTCACGGACGGGGATCTTGGTCTCGGCGGCGACGTCCTTCAACCAGAGGATCTTGGTGATGCCGCGCCGCATGAAGCGCTGCTGAGCCACGGGGCACTCCTAGCGGGTGCTGCGCCGGGCTCGTCGGCCGGGCGTCCGCGTGGCTCCGCGGTGAGAAGAGGATCAGGCAGGCGTCACAGTGATCGTGAACCGCTGCACGTAGGTAACGATACTGCCCTGCGAACCGTCAACCGGTTCTCCGTCGGCGTCGTAGGTCAACTCCCGGTCGATCACGCGCATCCCGGGAACGTCGAGATTCCTCAGCCGGTCCGCGACCACCACTCGCACCCGGTCACCGAGCCACTGCACCTGATCGGCCCGCTCGCCGACGCTCGTCGCCTGGTACGTCCATGCCGCGTCGGCCTGCCAGTCGCCGAACGACGGACCGGAGAACTCACCGGGCAGGCTGTCGAGGATCAGATAGGGGAAGGCCGCAGCCTGCCCGTCCGCCGTTCGCGGCAGCACGCCAAGCCCACACGGCCGACCCGTGCCGACGGCGAGCACGTCGACAAGCGCCCGCGTCAGCGGCAACCGAGGCGGGCTCACCGCGGCAGCACCCCCGTGCGCAGTGCCTCCAGAAACCCGGGCTCGGTCTGCCGGAACGCGGGCTCGATGTGCGGGTAGGGCGGCTGCCGGTACTGGCGCCCCAACCTGTCAACGCCGACGAACCCGTACTCCAGCCGCCGCGACTGCGGCGCGTCCGTGAACACCACGGCGTTCGCACGGCCACCGGCAACGGTCACCTTCACGTCCCAGGAAGCCCGGTACTGGCCAGTGATCACGTTCGGCCCCGGCCTCCCGGAGGCGTTCTTCTGGATCCGCACCCGCAACAGCATCGCGTGGTGCCGGGTGATCGCCCGCGTCCGGGCCCGTACGGCCGGCCCCATCCCCGACAGCGTCGCCGCCAGTTCAATCGGGTCGCGGAACGCCGCCGCGTTGGGATGGGCGTTGGGGTGCGGGTTCACCGCCATCAACTGATCACCTCCAAGCGCACCACGCGCACCACCGAGTACGTACCGACAGCGACTTCCACCACCCGGAAGCGACGGCCGACCAGCTGCTCGTCACGCGCGGAACGGGAAACGCTCAGCACGTCATCGGCCATCACCAGCGGCGCGGCAAGGGGCAGCAGCGCCTGGTACGCGGTCTGGGCCGGATACGGGGCGACCACCCCATCCAGAGAGGGAATGGACGAAAGCTGCCCCGGACGCACGATCGCCCCAGGCCCTTCCCACAGCAGAGCCGCTGCCCCGCTGCCCGGCCTCAGCTCTCCGGTCTGCTCGTCCAGTTCGTCACCCGAGGCGCCGTCCGAATCCCGCCACAGCCGGACCTCATCGTCGAGCAGTCCCTCCACAACCCGCCGCACTCCCGACAGATCAAGTGCCACGGGCCCACTCCGACAACTGCCGCAACACCGCCGCCGTGCCGCCGCCCGGCACGTTCTCCAGGTCCATCCGTGCCAGGGCCGCGCGCTCCACCTCCAACGGGTCCAGCGCCTCCAGGAACGCGGCGGCGGCCGGGCCGGGGTCCGGGGGCGCGCCGACCTCAACGCGAGCGAGGAGATCAAGTTCGGCGGGCCATGTCCCGGTCGGGCCAAGATGCAGCACCACGCGTGGCACATCGTGAGCATCAGCGTGCAAGTCCACGGCAGTGACGTGCTCGCTCACGTCCCTACCGTCCACAGTGAGGGCATACGAACGCCCGTCGAAGGTCATCTGGAAGCGATTCGGCGTCGTCACCGGCGGAGCCTAAACCCATGGGCGGACACCGCGTTCGCTCGATAGCGTCGAGCGGACGAGGAGGGGGGACATGGCTCTACCGAAAAGGCGTTCACGCATCATCTCTGTGGACGGGACTTCGTACCGCTGGTTCTTGCGCGGTCGTCCCCCGTACTGCCAGGGAATGGCCTGGTCACGCATGACGTACGCCGTCGAGCACGCCGAGCATCCAGGCGCGGTGCTCATGGTCGAGACGAGCCGCGCTCACACCGGCAACTGGGTGGGAGCCGAATCGGCCCCCGTCCTGCCTGCCGAGGTCGCTGACAGCATCCGGCGAGCACGTCTCCGGGGTTGGGAGCCGACGAGCCCCGGGATGCCCTTCCGGCTCACGCCAACGACGGACAACGGCATCAGTCGGTGTCCGTAGCGGCCAGAACCGTGACCCGGGTCCGCTCCTGGTCCAGGGTGGCCAGCCCGATGTCCCAGGCGACATTGTGGTACCAGGGAGTCGCAGCGCCGAAGCGGTACCAGCCGCATGTAGCAGCGCGCTCCTCGACCTCCGAGGCGGTCGTGTCTACCCCCGCCCCAGCGAGCCCGCCAAGGGAGCGCCAGGCGGCGAGCCGTCCGTAAGCGCCGTACAGACCGTGGTTGTACGCCCCGCCCGATGAGGCCGCCGCGAAGAGGACGCTCCATGCGGCCCCCGCGGCGGACCGGGCCACCGAGAAGTCCGTACGGCGGCTGTGGCCGGCGAGGCAGTCGAGGCCGAGACCGAGCAGGGCCTGCGGTATGTCCGGCTCGTCCAGGGGATGTTCCAGGTCGAATGCGCGGGCCTCGATCCGGCCGTTGGACTCGTCCGCCCAGTTGGCCACAGCGGCGGGTACTGAGCTCAGATCGGCCGCTTCCGACGCGAGCGCCGCGAACTGCCCAGAACGCAGTGGGAGGGGCCGGACGACCTCGTTGATGGGGCCGAAGGGGAGCGAGGACGTGCTTCCCTGAACCGAGTAGCTGGGCAGGTCGGCACCGGACTCCGGCTCGGAGCGCCGCAACGGCAGCCAGGCAAGCGGATGCCGACCGATACCAGGGCCGGAAGCCCAGTTCAGCGCTTCCGGCAGATCGGTGAGGCCGATCCCTCTCACCACCAGCTCGTGAACCGTGCAGGCCCGCAGTTCGTTAGAGGCTCCAGCCCCCGAGCGCGCACCACGGAAGAGCGGACGAAGAGCGTCGGCGTCCTGTGCCGACGCGATCAGGGACGCCACATAGCGCGCCCGCTTCCGCGCCGACCGGTCCTCGCCAGCGACCAGACGCAGGAGCTGCTCGACCCCACTTCCTCCCGGAGCCAGGGCCAACAGCCGAATCGCCCGGTCCAGGACGCTCTCGTACTGCCACACCCGAGCCGAACCGGGAACCGACCGCCGGAGCAGCTCCACCCCCAGGTCTCCGAGGAACGAGACATCTCCGTCGGCCATGCGGCGGTCCAGCTCCGCCCACACGGCGTTGACGTTCTTGGCCTTGGGTAGCTTCTCCACGGTCTTCTCTATGCGGTGATCCACGCTGCTGACCCTACGCATGGCTGGATCTGACCAGACGGCGAGGGAGGGGTGCCGTGATCGCGTCCATTGCGTGACAAGGAACCCCCAGAGCCGTCCGGGGCGAAGGTACGGTTCAGGCATGAGGCTGACTGATGAATCGCAGCGGCTGGCAAGGTTCGAGTGGCAGGGTGAGGTCCTTCACGGGCGCCTCATAACCACCGACGGCGATGATGTCCTGGAAGTGCTGGCTGCCGATCCGCTGAGAAGCGCGGCGGAGCCCACGGGCCGCCGTCTCCCGCTCGATGACGTGCGACTGCTGGCCCCGGTCACGCCCGGGAAGATCGTCGCGGTCGGCCGGAACTACGCCGACCACATCGCCGAGTTGAGCCTCGACACGCCGACCGCGCCCCGGCTCTTCTTCAAGCCACCGTCCGCCGTGGTCGGCCCTGGAGAGGCGATCCGCTACCCGGCCCAGTCACGCGAGGTGCACTACGAGGCCGAGCTCGCCGTGGTCATTGGCCGTACGGCTCGCGGGATCACCGCCGAGCAGGCACTGGAGTACGTCTTCGGCTACACATGCGCCAACGACGTGACCGCCCGCGACATCCAGCGGGAGGACGGACAGCCGTCCTGGGCAAAGGCGTTCGACACCTTCTGCCCGCTCGGCCCGTGGATCACCACCAACCTCGACCCGACGAAGCTCGACGTACGCTGCGAGGTCAACGGCACCGAGCGGCAGTCGGCCGGGACGGACACGATGCTGCATCCGGTCGCCTCCCTGCTGGCGTACATCACGGCGGCGGTCACCCTGGAGCCGGGGGACGTGCTCCTGACCGGCACACCCGCAGGGGTGGGCCCCGTCGTTCCGGGTGACGAGGTGGCGGTGTACATCTCCGGCATCGGTTCCCTGGTCAATCCCGTGGCCGGTCGGTAGCTCCGCTCAGGCCCGCAGCAGCTCGGCGAACTCCCTGCCGACGGGGAGCTGGGGATGCCCGGCGGTACGGCTGAAGTCGGTGGCGTACTTCATGACCATGCCGGTGCGATGTTCGTCCGGCAGCGACGTCAGGGCCTGTGCGGCGGTGCGGTACGCCTCCTCCGGTTCGCCGTCCCGCGCGAGGCACACCGCGCGGTCCAGGCGGATCAGGGTCGGGTCGAGGTATTCGGTGGGCGGATACAGGTCGAGCGCCCGCCGCTGGACCTGCCAGGCGTCCTCCGAGCGTCCCAGGTGCGTCCACGCGTTACCGAGGTGCCAGAGGAACTGCCGCTCGGTGTGGCCGAAGGAAGGGTCGTCGCGGTCCTCGACGGTGAGTCGGCCGAACGCGTCCTCGGCCTGGCGCAGCAGCGGCAGGGCCTCGTCTCCTCGCCCGAGGCGGGCGAGCGCGCGAGCCTCGACGAGCAGGCCCCGGGTGGTGGCGGGGCCCACGGTGTCGCCCAGGATGTGGCGCGCTCGGGCGGCCTGCTCGTGGGCGGAGGCTGGAGTCCCGTAGTAGAGGGAGACGATGGCCGAGCGTACGGTGAGCGCGCCTTCGAGCTGGTTGTCGCCAGCCTCCGAGGCGGCGAGACGTCCTGTGTGAAACCAGCCGCGGGCCTCGCGGTGCGCGCCGAGCGCTGAGGCGAAGATGCCGGCCAGGGCCGCGAGTTGGGCGGCGACCCGGCATAGGCGACGGCGGTAGCGGATCGGCTGTCGCTGCTCCAGCAGTCCCTGCACTTCGGTGAAGTCGGCGAGGACGTCGGCGAGGAGCCGCTGCGGTGGGACGGTCTGGTAGGCGTGCGCGTACTCGAAGGCGGTGGTCTCCCAGCGCTCCAGGGTCGCGGGCCCGATGGCCGACGCCTCCAGAGTCAGGTCCATGCGCTGCCGCGCGGCGGCCATGACCTCCAGTGTGGCCTCGGTGACACCCAGGCTCGTTCCGATGACAAGGCCGCGGATCAAGGTTCGCCGCTTCATCTCGTCCTCCTCCAAGAGCACGTTGGCCACCCCTTCGGGCGCCTGCTCGGGTTCTCGCTTAGTGCGTGCCGGTGCGGCGTCGGCGGTCACGGGAAGCGGCGAGGGGTCCGCCAGGGCGAGCAGCCTCTCGGCTGTCCAGCCCGGGAACATCCGCTCGAGAACCTCGCACGCCTCAGCGCGTGGCACGCCCTTGATCTGGCCCAGGCGCCACCGGTCGAACTGCTTTCGCTGCGGGGACACGTCGTCTAAGCGCAGCTCGGCGCAGAGCCGCCTGAACTCCCGGCTGAACCGCGCGTAGCCCCAACCGCGCTCCCGCACCAACATGCCGAACACCGTCAGCTGCCTGTCGCCCACCGTGCCCCCTTTGGCCTGGACGCCGTCGGGCCCTGAGCCCGCTTGCGGCGATTGTCGGTCCCCTACCCACCATGCGGCTCCACAGGACGCGCTGATGTCCCAAAAGACCACGACAGGGGTCGCCCAAGTCCAGAACGACCAGGCCAGGGCCGTAGAAGAGTCCACCAACTCACGGTCATCGTTCGGTGACCGCGAACGCACGACCTCGAGACGAAGGGCCTGGCCGTGAACTGTCTGGCAGCCGGCACCCCAGAAGTAGGAGTCGGCGACCCACCCAGTACGTCGAGGCCGCCCGGGTTACTCGCCTGGCGGCCGCGCTTCGCGCCCCCGAGTTCCGACATCCGGAAGGGCTGGGCGATGGTGTCCTCGGTTCCCACCTCGATCGTTCCCCCGAGCCCTGTGGGCTCCCTCGACGCCAACGTGGGTATGGCACGCATAGCGCCGTCGCCCATTGATGTCGCCTTCACGCGCGAGGAGTCGCGCGTTCCCCAGGCCCGGCGGATCGGAACCTCGTGGCTGCGGAACGTGTGCCATGTGGCCAGGTCCCGGGTCGATTCCGTCGAACTTGTGCTCTCGGAGCTGGTCGGCAACGCGGTCGTCCACGGGCGCGGCGACACCATCGGTCTTCGCATGAGACGCGACGGAGGGAACGTCCACCTGGAGGTCAACGACCGGACGCCGTCCGAGGTGCCCCGGCCTCAGCGGGCCTCGATGGACGCGGAGCAGGGGCGGGGTCTGTGGCTGGTGGACGAACTCGTGCACGAACTCGGAGGCAGATGGGGCTTCACGGCCGACGGAACGGTGGCCTGGTGCGTGATCCCGGTCGCACCGCTGCCTTCGAACGACGACGGGAGGCGGCGACTGTGAGCGGTGTGGTCCAGGCCGCGGCGCATCGCGTTCCCGCCGGCACTCCGGTCGTGGTCTATGCCTGCCTCCCTCTGGCGGCCAGGGTGCCAAGGGAGCCCGGCCGGGCGCTGCGCGACGTGCTCCGGTACGTGGACGAGCGCGGCTGGGTTCCGGTGGGGACGTTCGTGGACCACGCGGCGGTGCTCTCCAGCCGGGCCGACCGCCCGGAGTGGCCGAAGGCGCTCGCCGCGGTTGAGGAGGGGCGGGCCAAGGGCATCGTGGCGCCGTCGATGGTGACGCTCTGGTTTCACCAGGAGGACCGGGAATCGCCTCGCGGCCTGGCTGGACAGGACCGGTGCGTTCATCTCGACCCCGGGAGCTCCCTGGGACCCGCGCCGGACGACCGGAGGCGGTTCCCGGTCCGGACGGACCATGACCATCGGGGGACCGCGATGACGACGACCGGCCTGTTGCTCACGATCGGCCTGAACGTGGCCTTCGGAGCCTTGGTGCTCTTCGGATCGAAGTGCAGGTGCCGATGAACACGGTGCCCAGAGACACGATCCGCCGGTCCCCTCGGCTGCCCCGCCTGCGCTGGGCGTTACGCCACCCGTTCCGGCTGTTCCAACGCTACGGCTTCGGCTGGTTCCAGTTCGCCGTGCTGGTCGTACCGGTACTGCTGGTCCTCTGCTGGTTAGTGGTCGAGCCCGTCTACCTGTCGCGCTCGTGACCGGCCGCCGGTCGCGGCTGCCTGGCAGCCGCGACCCGACCTCCGCCCATCCACCCATGCGCACCGCGTTCAGCCACCGAGTCGAGTACGGGGAGGATCCATGCCGCACCAGGGACGTAGGGAAGGCATCACTCCGCGAACAGGGCGTCCACCCGTAGTGCGCGGCACCGGCGGTCGGAGCGGCGCCGTCAGGGCGCGAGCACTCGTCCGCTACTCGGCGGCATCACCGGCTCAGAGTGGCGTCGAGGTACTCCTGCACCGGCTCGAAGAGTCCGTACGGCACGTACTCGGGAATCTCCGGCAGCCTGACCCAGGCGAGCTCGGCGAGCTCGTCGTCGTCCGCGACGTACGGGGTTCCGGACTCCACGGCGCAGGCGACGTACGACATGCTGCGGCCGGTCTTGGGGTGTACCCGTTGGCCGAGGACCTTGAGGGAGGTCACCTTCAGGCCGACCTCTTCGGAGGTCTCACGAACCGCGGCCTCTTCAGGGCTCTCGCCCGCCTCGATCTCGCCGGCGGGGAACTGCCAGGACAGCTGTCCTTCCGCGATCCTGCGCCGGACCATGAGCACGCCACCATCCTGGACCACGATCGCCGCCGCGATGCCCGGTCGCTCCGCTGCCGTCTGTTCGGTCATACGTCTTCCTCCAGTGCTGCCAGGATCGGTGGGTGGACGGTGTCGAGGGAGATGAACCGGCCCACCGCGTTCTTCGGTACCCAGGCCACGTCGAGGTTCTCCACGACGTCGCTGTTCGTCGCGTCCCCTGCCAGGTACTCGCACAGGAAGTACACGCAGTGCACGCCGGTCACGGGGTGGATCCGTTCCCCGAGACCTCGCCGGACAGCGCAGTGCACGCCGGTCTCGTCCAGCGTCTCGCGTACCGTCGCGATCTCCGGCCTGACGCCCGGCTTGATGACGCCGGCGGGGAACTGCCACGTGATCCCCGACGCGTCGTCGTCACGCCGGCAGACCAGCAGGACATCGTCCTCGCGGACAACGACCGCGATCGCGACACGCAGGACCTGTGCCTGTGTCCCCGGCGCTTCGCCGCCCTTGCCGCCAGAGCCCGCGATCAGCAGGGCGAACCGCTGGCGGACGGTCGCGGGCGCGCTCTCGAAGACGGCGTCTAGGAGCTGTTGCATCTCCGCGCGCGGTATCACCTCAGGGTCGGAGTGCCACGTGGCGACCGTCCGGAGCGAGATGCCCAGGCGGTCAGCGAACGCCTCTCGGGTCAGGCGGAGAGCCGACTGGAGCATGCACGCGCGGTGGCCGGTCCATACGTCGATCACTTCCATCGCGGCCCTCACGGATCGGGTCGGCAAGGTGCATGGTCAATGTGGCGAAGTTGCACGCTCGTTGCACGGTCACTTCATGGCGCGGAGGGCCGATCACCGCTTGACTCTCAGGTGTGCCTTCCCCAGACCGCGCGATCCGCCCCTTACTTGCCCGAGCGGTGAATGTGCAGCCGTCCGAGCATGGTAGGCGGGGATTCAGGTGCCGATCAGCGGATTGGCCGGATGCCCGTGCGATCTTGGCGCGATCGCGCACCTCGGCTCCACCTCATGAGCTGCCGCCCGGGGCGGGACGTTACGACGAGCCCCGGGCGGCAGCCGGCCCGTGTTCGCCCCCCGTCGGGCACGGGCCGGCACCCAGAACGAGAAGCGAGGGAAGGAGAGGACGTGGCCGTGGTGGCGCCGACGTGTGGACAGCCGGAAGCGTGGATCGCCGCGGCGTCCAGGGAGCGCCAATGGCCGCCGCCGACCACAGGTCGAGGCTCCAGCCCCGAAGTCGGCGGAGACAGCCCATGAAGCCATACGAGTTGTGGGGCCGATTCGAGTGGGCATGTGGCGCCTGCTTCCGTTGCGGCCGGCGGGACACCGAAGTCGCGGTCATCGGCTCGATCAGCGCGCGTGGCCGCGACGTGCCGATCAGCGCGTGCCGTCGCTGCGTGTTCCACCTGGAGCGACTGCACTGGACATTCTCCGAGCGCCAGCACCGGATCGCCGAGCGACCGCCCCTGGCTTCGGCGCCCGCCGCGAGCACACCGAAGTCACGCGAGCGGCCGACGGATCGCGGACGGAAGCCGCACGCAATCCCCCACCCGGCTGGCTGGTGGGGAACTCTGTTCCGACTGTCGAATTCCTGCGCGAGAAGAGGTGGGAGACACCGCCGGTCGTAGCCCAACTGCCAGTAACGATCGGCCATTCCGGCGCGGGTAACCTCGGTCCCTGACGCGCTGAACGTCCGTCACATCACCGCGTGAGAAATGAAAGGGAACCATGGCGCAGGATCAGGAACAGAAGGTGGAGCGCACGCTTGTGCTCCTCAAGCCCGACGCGCTCGTGCGGGGCTTCGCCGGGAAGATCGTCACCCGGTTCGAGGACGCGGCGCTCAAGATCGTCGGGGTCAAGATGAAGCAGATGGACGCCGAGTTCACCCGGCGCCACTACTTCGACCTCGAAGAACGGCTGGGCTCCGAGGTGTACGAGTTCACCGCCCGGTTCATGCAGCAGGGGCCGGTTATCGCGCTGGTGCTCGAAGGCTTCGACGCTATCGCCACCGTACGCAAGATCGTGGGCAGCACGTATCCGAACGAGGCTCCGGCCGGCACGATCCGGGGCGACTTCTCGCACTACAGCCGCGGTGCCAGCGTCGCCTCCGGCAAGGCGGTGGCGAACCTCGTGCACGCCTCCGGCAACGCGGAGGAGGCCCAGCAGGAGGTGGAGCTGTGGTTCGACAAGGACGAGCTGCACGACTACCGCACGCTCGCGGAGATCTTCACCTACTGAGCATGGCGACGTCACCCCGCGCGCCTCGACGCGTTGAGCACTACCTGGCACCACCGTTACCAGAGAGGGCACCATGACCAACCAGACCCGCGCCGCCTCCGCCCTGGAGCTGGAGGCGATCTTCCAGCAGGAACTGGCGACCAACCGATGGGCGGCGGCGGAGAGCGCCTACGCGCTGGCCTCCCTCTACCGGGACGAGGGTGACTGGGAGAAGTCCCGCGAGTGGGTGAAGCAGTGTCTTCGGCTCCTGGAGGGCTTCCCCGCCGACACGATGGAGCAGGTGGCCACCACCCGTACGTCCGTGGGCGGTGTCCAGCTGCCGAACCACCTCCACGAGGGCGTCGTGCGTGAACGGTTCGGCGAGCTCGCCTGACGTCCACGCGCACCACTGAGGCGGCGGTGCGCGCACAGCCCGGCTGGCCGCACCGCCGCCTCCCCCCCCACCACAACCACACATCGCCCCCTACCGGACACGCCAGCCTCGCCTGCGCGGGTCCGGCCGGATCAGCCATGCCTGAAGAAGGGACCAGACCGTTGCCCGTAGAGATCGAGATGCGTGCCCGATTCGACGAAGAGGCCCACGACCGGCTGGTCGGGCGCCTGGAGCAGGAGGGCAGCGACCTCGGCCGGGACGACAAGCACATCTACTTCTACGTCCTGCCGGACAAGCTGCTGAAGGTCACCGACAACACCGCCGCCGGGTCGGCGAAGATCACGCTCAAGCACAGCAAGATCGGTCAGGGCGTCGCCTTCCCCGAGACCGAGATCGCCATCGCCCGCGAGGACGTCCCCGCGGCCGTGCGGGTCTTCAATGCCCTGGGCTTCGAGTCCCACATGCACGAGGCGTTCAACCGGCGTCACAACTACCGCCTCCGTGGCGTGGAGATCGCCGTCAAGTGGAGTGAGGCGTGGGGGCACCACGCCGAGTTCGAGGTCCTGCTCGACGACGACCCGAGTGACGCCGCCCGGCAGGAGGCCACCGACCGCATCTTCGCCGTGGCCAAGGAACTGGACGTCACGCTGATGACCGAGCGGGAGCTTGCCGACTTCACCGCCGCGTTCGAGGCCGCCGAACAGGCCCGCAAGACGACGATGCCGTTCGAGGAGGTCGAACCCCAGACCTGACCGTCGTCGTCCGCCGTGACCACCGAGGAGGGGTAGGCCCCGATGAGCACCACCCCGCCGGCCGACAGCCTGGTCGAGCTGGCTGCACGTAAGCAGCTTCCGCACCACCAGTTCACAGATCACGCCACCGTGCGGTGGATCGAGGCGAACCGGCCGGACTTCCCGAAGGTTCCGGTGTACGAGTTTCCAGCCGCCTCCCAGCGGCTTCTGTACCGGTCGGCCATCCCCATCCTGTGGATGGCCGAACCGCGACTCGCCGACTCCCTGCACGGCGTCCGTCACGCCATGCGGACCGCCACGCTGGCCGCGCTCCTGGCCGAGGCCACCGGCCTCTCCGAGGACGACACGGCCACGCTGATCGTGGCAGCGGCGGTCCACGACTGCCGCCGTCTGCACGACAAGGACGACCGCGGCCACGGGAACCGGGCCGCCGTGTGGCTGACGTACAACGCCGACGCCGTGTGGGCGCACTTCCGCCTGGCCGCCACACCCCGGCGCATCGGCGCCGCGGCCACCGCGGTACGCCTGCACGACGTGCCGTACGCCGGCTTCACGGCGGATGACAGGAACGACCATACGCGCGCCGAGCAGATCACCGACCTGCTCAAGGCCGCCGACGCCCTCGACCGCTACCGGCTGCCGAAGCTGTCGTGGTGGCCGGACGGCTCGTTCGTACGCGCCGAGGCCCTCGAAGCCTTCGAGGCGCTGCGTGCCACGGCCTTCGAACTCGTCGTGGCCTCCGAGGCGGCCCACCTCGCCGGCCTCGACAGCGCCGACGCCGTGTTCAAGGCGCTGGACAGTGGGGGTTAGTCAGCTGATGGACGTCCGCGACGGCTACCACCTGTGGGCCGACGCCCACGCCTTCTTCGACTCCCCGCTGATCCACAGCGCCCCCGATCACACCGACCCACTGGGCCAGCAGTCCGCCGACTGGGAGACCCGCGTCGCGGAGGACACCCCGAACGGCGCCCTGCTGCGCGGCAACGCCCTGTTCGAGGCCCTGACCGGCAGCGGCCCGCTGTACCTGCTGCACGTCACTCACGCGCTTGAGGAGATCAGTCAGCAGGGCTTCCTCTACCCCTCCGGCGGCTGCCTGGTCGGCAGCATCTACTGCGCTCCGCTGATCGCCAGTGGCACCGGCTTCCGCCCGCACAACCTCGCCCAGTACGTCTTGAACAAGGAAGCACCCGCCTTCGTGGCCAAGATGGGCGCTCCTGAGCGGACGCCAACCCCGCTGATCTTCGAGATCACCCGTCCCCGACGTGCCTACCGCGGACTCGCGGGAGTGGACTACCTGCGCCTCGGCTCGATCCACCTCAGCATCTACACCCACCTCGAGTACCTGCTGTCCACCGCCGAGAGGTACGAGCTTCGCGAGACGGTCGTCAGCCGCATCAAGAACTCCACGACGTTCCTCTCCCTCGCGGCGGCGATCGTCTACGAGGGCGCCGACGTCGCGCCAGCGGTGTTCCTGGAGCTGCTGGACGAGACGATCCCTCGCCTGCCGATCCTCGGCTACCTGTACTTCGAGGCGCTGGCCGAGTACCTGATGCTGCACTCCACGAGCGAGCCGACCCAGCGGCTTGCGGCCCGCGGCGAGTTCAACAACTGGCTCTACAAGGAGATGCTCTTCGCGACTCTGGGCATGGCCGGCAAGTTCGACCTGGCGAAGTTCCAGCCGTCCCCGTCGACGTTCGCGGCACTCCTGGAGCAGGTGGACGACACCGTGGACGCCGCGCACGCCCGGGCGTACCTCCGCGACCGGATCAGCTACCTCGTCGCCGCCAGGCTGTTCACGCCCGGCCAGGTGCCGGATGCCTGGCACCACACCCGCTGGGAGTTCGACGGTCTCGCCGCCCACCTGGGACCGCTGCTCGGGCACCTGATCCATCGCGAGCTGCGGACCTTCGGGCGCTACCCCGACTTCTACTTCTACTTCGACCAGCACAAGGCGCTCCAGGCGTGGAACTACTGGAACCACATGGACATCTTCGCGCCCTTCAACGGCACGATGCCCAAGGGTGAGGTCGGCATCAACCCGGCCTACCCCGACCTCGAGTACCGCGTCTGGCGGGCCGAGCAGGACGACGCCGGCCGAATCCATCCCGTCGAGCAACTGGACCTGACCATCGCACCGCGCCTCGTGGACATCAAGTACACGCTGATGCGCAACAACAAGTGGTCGGTCCCCGAGCCCTCAGCCAGCTGACCTCACAGGGAGCCCCATATGACCGCGCACGTCTCCGCGCCCTCGCTCGACCTCCTCGCCGAGCAGATCGCCACCCTCCTCGCGGACCCCTCGACCAGCCACGGGCTCGCCCGCACGCTGCGCGCCACCGCCAAGGAGATCGACATCAGCCGCTACCACCGCGCCAGCAGCCGGGCATGGCCGAACGGGCGCGTCGACACAGCCCCCGAGAAGGTCCAGATCGGGGGCGGCGCCCACCGCATCGACGGCTTCTACAACATCGACGCCGTACCGCCCGCCGACCTCCTCTGGGACGTCCGCGAGGGCATCCCACTGCGGGACGACAGTGTCCGGTTCATGTTCTCCGAGCACTTCCTGGAGCACATCGACTACCCCCGCTCCGCCAAGCACTACGCCCGCGAGGCCCACCGCGTCCTCGCACCGGGCGGCCAGCTCGTCACCGGCGCGCCCGACGCCGCGTTCGTCCTCCGCCATTACCCGGACAACCCGATCCTCTCGGAGGAGATGGTCGAGCGCTGGTACGCCAAGCGGGACTGCCTCGACGACATCAACACCTTCCTCGACCTGATCAACTACGTCTTCCGCGACCAGGACGACGACCCCACGTACACGCCGCACCTCTGGGCGTACGACCACGACAAGCTGACGCACCTGTTCACCGAGGCCGGCTTCCGGACCGTGGAGCCGTGGAACTTCGACGCCACGCTCGCCAACCCGAAGCGCCAGTGGGGCAGCGTCTACGTCATCGCCACGAAGTAGGCCGGGGCGCGGGCCTCCGATAGGGGCGGTCGCGCAAGCGAGAGCGGAGCTCCATGGGAGCGCGGTCAGCCCTGCGCGAAGTGCTCCGCAAGGCACACACCGGCTCACGATCTGCTGTTCCTGAGTGCCCCGGTATCCGGGCGTGTGCCTTCTACGCAAGTGGCAGCCGTAGTAGTGTGATTGAGCCGTAAACGTACAAAGTGGGCTCCTTCCGCTTGCCCGCTTCGCGGACAGGGACTCTGCGTAATCGCTGGCGTGCGGGTGGGGAAGGGGAGCTCCCACCAGGCTTACTCTCTCTGCCGCGGGGCAAGCGGATGCGGGGCGGGGGCTGGAAGGGCGATGAGAGCCGCGTACAACGATTGGCACGAGGTGCTCTCTGCAGAGTTCTTCGGTCAGGACCACAAGTACAGGAGTGCGGTCCTGTACGTCGATGGTGAGGTCGAACGGGATCTCGCGGAGTGCTACGGCATCGGAACGAGCCTGGCTCAGACCGTCGCGGACGAACTGAACTGGGATGATCCGGAAAGGGTGCTGTTCGGCCGCATCAAGGTCCGGTGCGCGATATGGGCGGGCAGCGGGCGCACGGAACCACCGCCGAGTCTCCCCGTGCTCGCCCTGTCTGTGCTTGCTGCCACCCGGATGGCTTCCTCCGACGGGATGCTGAAGCACAACTTCTACGGGCGGTGGATCCGGCTGTTCGGGGAGCAGCCGGACACTGGCCGTGCGAAGAAGCTGGTGCACGCCTTCGAGGATGTCGCCGACATGTGGGAACAACTCCACAACTGGCTGACGGAGACGGGCGGGCAGTACGGCGCCAGCACGATCAGCACCGACTACAACTGGAAGATCGGCTTCCCTATCTCCCAGGCGCTTGTCCGCAGCTCGGACCGGCAGATCCTCACCCGCTTCTTCGCCTCAACCCGTCTGCGGCCGCACAATCCGCGCAACGTCTCCGGCCGGGAGCTTTTGCGGCGGCTCCGCGTCTGGACAGCAGGGCGAGACCGGCACCTGTCCCCACGGCTCACCGAGGAGCTTGCAAGCACTGCTGGAACGGGCGAGACACTCATCACCAGTCTTCTCAAGCGACTTGCCGACGACTGGGATGGAACCCTCCACGAGCCGGAGCGTGCGCACCGACGCCGAGCCGTTGGACTCCGGCTCATGGCCGCGGACCGCGGAAGGCGTCTCGAATGGCTTGCTGAGGCTGTCCCGGGGGTCTCCGAGACTGAGGTTGGCCTGTCAGGCGGTCGCACGTTCACGCTCCGCAAGGGGTACGGCGACGTCTACGACGGGCTGGAGACACTCCACCCCACCCCGCAGCAGCTGGAGCAGGGCGTGCGCCTCGAGGGCGAAGAACTCGTCTTGGAATGGGTGCCCCAGGACGTCGCGCTGCTTCGGATGCACCCGTACCTCGGCGAGTGGGCTAGCACCGAACCCTTCGAACCAGGCGAGGAGCACTGGATCCTTGCTGCGGACACAGCCGTCCATGACGTAAGGACCATGGTCGGCGCGCTTGGTGCGCGCACAGTCCGGGAGACGGCCGGCCCCGTGGTGGGGTGGAAGCTGTTCAAGGGCGTACGTGCATTCAGCAGCGTGGGTCTTACGCAGACCTTGGACAGCGGCGGGGCGCACGTGCACGTCCTGGAACCCGAGATGCGGCAGCAAGTGGAGCTGTCCGGCGGGCTCCGTATCGCCCGCGAGTATCGGGCCGGCGCGGGCGTAGCAGGCCACTACCTCCGTGGCGGCGCCCCGGACCTGCGGCTGCCTGCATGGGAGTCACCAGACGGGCGGGTGGAAGTCATCCTCAATGGCCATGCGGAGAAACTGCGCGCCGACCCCCGCATCCCGTTTCCGCTCTGGTGCGTCCCGCTGGACGAGGGCCGCGAGTACCGCGTCGGTACCGCCCAGAGCAGTGAGCTCTTCACGCTCAACGACGGGCTGAATGAAGGGCTCCCGGACGGCACAGGATCGCTCGGGTACCGCTGCGTCCGCGGTACGGCAGTCCAGCGGCTCGCCGAGGTGGACGCGGTGGAACCGGCGATCCGCGGTGCGTGCCTACCGGACCCGGGTGCGTTGCCGCGCACCGAGCTGGTGCGGTGCGCCGTGCGCGAGGCCGCGCTGATCGATCCCAGCGGTCGTGTGCTCAAGGTGCGGCAGCGGTCGGTGCCGACATGGATGCGGCAGCGCCGACTGCCGGAAGATGTCCTCACCCCCTGCCTGGAGGTTGAAGTACCCGACGGCTACGTCTGGTTGGTCTACCGGACCGCAGCGCGGTGGTCGGTAAGGGCTCTTGCCGCGGAACCGGATATCCCCAAGCCCGCGCCCGGGGCCAGCGACTTCGGCTGGGCCTACGCCGTACTCAGCGCGGCTGATCGACTCCGCACCTCTGCCTGGCGCGACTACGTAGCAGCAGCGGGCGAGATTGCTGGGACACGGGAGGTGCTGTGATCGATCCCGGTGACCTGCTGCTGCGCTGGGTGAGCGAGCTGGGTGAGGGAGAGCTCCCTGACGTCAAGCGGGGTATGTGGTGGCTGGCGGGAGCCCGCTGCCCGGACGTCGAACCTGGTGCTCCCGGCCGCTGGCTGCGTGATGCCCTCTCGCTTGCCTATCTGGACATCGATTGGCGCAACAGGCGGTGGTGCGCGACGCCGCCCGCGCTCACCCGCCTGCCGCAGGCGAGAGGACTCGCCGTGCTGACCGGCAGCAGGACGGCGGCCTTTGAGGAGCGTCTGGAACTGGCCATGCAGGAAGGCCCCGTCGAGGTCTTCCGGGTGCCGAGCGTCCGACCGGCGCGGGACATCCCGCTACCCGTCTCGCTGCTCGTCCAGTTTGACGGCGAAGCGGAACTGAAGGAGTGGGCAGGCGGCCTTGGCGTCGCATACACGCCGTGCTTCGCACTCCAGGGCGCCGCACTGCTCCCGCCGGTGAGCCTCGAAACACGCGCATCCGCACCAGAATTCGGGAAGCCGCTCGAGCGGTACGACCTGGAACGCCGCGCCTACGGGTGGGTGAGGGGGCCCCAAGAGGACGGCCTGTACCGGATCAAGCAGGGCGACGGCAAGCGCGTGTGCCAGGTACTGCGCGACGGTACATGGTACGAGACAGTCCACGAAGAGGGGGTCTATTCCGTGCTGGGGCAGCAGCAGGGCTCGGATGCGGACGTACTCCGCTGGCTCCCCGACAAGGAGCCCGGGTGCGAGCTGACTGGCACCCTCTTCGTCGACTGGGGCTATCCGCTGCCTGACCTGCACCGGCGTGTGGCCGCCCTGTGCTCTGGGCTTGCCCCGCGCATCAATGAGCACGCCGAGAACCTCGCGTACGACAACGTCCCCAAGGACGTGGCTGAGAAGATCGCCGACTCGCTCGGCCAGCATCTTACGGAGAGCAATGAGTGACACCGCCGAAGTGCAGCACGGCAGCACCGGCCGGGAGGCCGACATCCTGGGGACGTTCGAGCATCTGAAGGACGCGCTGTTCCGCTACTACAACACGCCTTTCGGGCTCGCCGACGAGTACCTCGAGCAAGAGCGGCAGCGACTCTTCGATGTTGACGGTGGGGCCTGGCGCAACCCTCTGATCGAGGTCCGCCCCCGGTACGTGTCAATGGACTGCGGCATCGCCGACTCGGTGCGCGAGGCTGGCGCTCACCCGGAACTTGCCGATCTGGTGCAGCTCGGACTCCTGGACGGTTTTCTGTCGCTATTCGAGCACCAGCACCAGGCACTAGTCGCAGCCGTGCGCGACGGCCGCAACGTGGTCGTCACGGCGGGCACGGGCTCCGGTAAGACGGAGTCGTTCATGCTGCCCATCCTGGCCGACCTGGTGCGCGAGTCCGCGGCCTGGTCGGCGGCCGCACTACCGCCGAACCGCTGGTGGACGTCCCCTGGCCGCGCGTACCAGCCGCAGCGGGCGGGGGAGAGCGGTCGGCATGCTGCCGTTCGTGCCATGGTCCTCTACCCCATGAACGCCCTCGTCGACGATCAGATGATGCGCCTGCGCAAGGCTCTGGACAGCGACGCGGTACGCGGGTGGCTGGAGCGGTCCCGGCCAGGGCACCGCTTCTACTTCGGCCGCTACACCGGGGCGACGCCGGTAGCTGGCGACATCGGCTCGGCTGCCGGTGTGAAAAGGCTGCGCCAGGAGTTTGAGGCGACCGAGAAGCGATCGCTCCAGGCACACAAGGTCGGCGGGGAGGGCCAGTTCTTCCTCCCCAGGCTCGACGGCGCGGAGATGCGCTGCCGCTGGGACATGATCCATGCGCCGCCAGACATCCTGATCACGAACTACAGCATGCTCAACGTCATGCTGATGCGCTCGCGCGAGGCGGGCATCTTCGACAAGACGCGGCGCTGGCTGGAGGAGGTCCCGGACGCCCGCTTCACTCTGGTCGTCGACGAGCTCCACATGTACCGCGGCACCGCCGGCACGGAGATCGCGTACCTCTTGCGGAACCTGCGCCACCGGCTGGGTCTGACCGACAAGCCGGAGAAGTTCCGCGTTCTCGCGGCATCCGCATCGCTGGAGGCCCCCCGGGACCTGGATTTCCTCCAGGAGTTCTTCGGAGTCGACGGCGACTGCTTCGAGGTCCTCGGTGGCAGGCTCGAACTCCCGGCGCGCACACGCCGGGACATCTCAGCGCACGCCGACCGCTTCGCAGCCCTCGGGGATGCCCCCGAGACGGCCGAGGCCGACAAGCTGCTGGAGGAGACCGGCGCGTCCGATGCGTTCGTCAACGCACTCCGGGACGGCGACCGGCTCATTACGGGCTTCCACCACCAGGTTGCCGCTCGGCTCTTCCCCCAGGTCCAACCGGCGGTGCAGGAGGCCGCGTTGCGCGGCGTCCTCGCGGCGCTGCGGCGCACCACGGACCCGAAGGCCCCCAGACTCCGCGGCCACCTCTTCTTCCGGAACATCCCCGGTGTATGGGCCTGCTCAGACCCCGACTGCCCGCACGCCCCTCGCCCGGAGGGGGTTGAGCGGACCGTCGGAAAGCTCTACTCCCGGCCCACCCCCCGGTGCAGCTGCACTGCCCGCGTTCTCGAACTCCTCTACTGCCAGAATTGCGGAGACGTCTTCCTCGGCGGCTATGCCCCCAAATCGGCCTTCGAGAAAGCTGAGCGCGCCGGGTTCGATGCAGGACTGCTCGCGGATCTCCCCGACCTCGACTCGCTCCCCGATGCCGCGTCCCTCGAGCCTAACGCCGCCAACTACATCGTCTACTGGCCGCGGAAAGACGAACCGGCCGTGAACAAACCGGCTTGGAACTCCTCCTCCGACAAGGGCGTGCTCAGCGCGAGCTTCGAGTTCAAGCGCAGCAAGTACGACCCGCGCACGGGGATCCTCCGCAACCACCGGAACCACACCGGATGGTCGTTCCACGTCACCGTTCCACGCTCCAAGAAGGCGAAGTCCCGCCTTCGAGCCGACCACCTGCCGGCCGCACCGACCCAGTGCCCCCGGTGCGGCGATGACTGGGAGGTCCCAAAGCTTGCCGGGACGTCCCTGAGCCTGATTGACAGCCGCCGTATGCGTACCCCCGTGCGGTCCATGCGGACCGGTTTCGAGAAGGTGAACCAGGTCCTGACCACCGGACTCCTGTCGCTCCTCCCGAACCGCCAGGCCGTGGTCTTCTCCGACAGCCGACAGGACGCCGCGAAGCTCTCCGCCGGTCTCGGGCTCCGTCACTATCAGGACCTGCTGCGCCTTATGCTCGCGGAGGAGGTCGATGGCCAAGGGGATCCGGCAGCCGATCTTGCCGCCGTAGCCGGCTTCTACCGGCAGGCACCGGGTGAGCCCGTGGACGAAGCCGCGGCCCTGGCTGCAAGCGAACGGCTTCGGGCACGGGATTCTGAGACGTACGACAGGTGGGAGAGACTTCAGGCACCTCCGCCTCTTCGGAGCCTTGCTGCTCGGCCTGATCCCTCCGAGGAAGAAGAGCTCTATGGCCTCCTCAGCCGCATTCCCAGCCTGGATAGCCACTCCGCTGAGGTCGCGGAACGCCTCGCGCGGCAGGGGGTCAACCCTGGAGGGCCGAAGCCGTCCCTCCAGCGCGTGGTCTACCAGAACGGGGCCTCTCAGCCGTCGTGGACATCCCTGTACCGCTGGCCTGATGGCGGCCAAGGCACGGTGCAGCCAGAATCAGGCATCCGTCTGAGCGAGCGCCACCAGCACCTGCGCAAGGACATCCGGGAGTCCCTCAGCACCGAACTGCTCGGCGGCCTCTTCGGCAGTGCCGGACGGGACTTCGAGTCCCTGGGACTGGGCTGGCTCACCCTGGTGACAGACCAGGTGCCACTGGTAGCCGAGCGGGCCTCCGACCAGGCGCTTGTCCGCGCCAGCCTGCGCATCCTCGGCCACATGCGCCGGTTCGCAGGACTGCGCAGTCCACTCGACGAACCGCCCAAGAAGCTCCGTGAGTTCTGGGCTAGTGCCGCTAAGCAGCTGAACCAAGATCCGGACGAACTCAAGATGACCGTGGAGCGCATCTGGGAACCGGCGGTCACCAAGTACCTCATCCAGCCTGAGCACGTCGCATTGCGCCGTGGTCGCGACGAGTCCTGGACATGCAGCCACTGCAGTCGCCGACACCTCCACCCCGGAGTCGGCGTGTGCACGAAGTGCTTCCGCCCCCTGCCGGAGCAGCCGGAGGAGTTCAAGGGCGTCGAGAGCGACTACTACACCTGGATGGCCCGAGAGCAGCTGGGCAACTTCCGGCTCAACGCCGCCGAATTGACCGGGCAGACGGACAGGCTCGACGCACAGGCCCGCCAGGCACGCTTCCAGGGCATCTTCCTCGACGGCGAGGAGCACGCGCTTCCGAACACTCTCGATGTCCTCTCCGTCACCACGACGATGGAAGCCGGCGTCGATATCGGTCCGCTCTCGGCTGTTCTCATGGCGAACATGCCGCCGACCCGGTTCAACTACCAGCAGCGGGTCGGCCGCGCGGGCCGCCGGGAGTCGCCCGTTGCCCTCGCGCTTACCGTCTGCCGGGGCCGCAGCCACGACGAGCACTACTTCCAGGACCCCCAGCGCATCACCAACGACCCCACCCCGAGGCCCTACCTGTCCACGGACATGAGGGACATCTACCAGCGGGTGCTGGCGGCCGAGGTCCTGCGCAGGGCCTTCGGCGCCGTCGGAAAGGAAACGGGCGACGACAGCGAACTCGACCCCACCCGCAACGTCCACGGCCAGTTCGGGCGCTGCGCCGACTGGCCCGCTGTGAGCGATGCGGTGGGCGCGTGGATCACCTCGCGTGATGGCGAGATCAGGAGCCTTGCAGAAGCGCTCGCGCAGAGGACTCGCAGCGAGTGGCCTGCAGGGGAAGCGGCGGCTTGGGTCACTGAGGAACTCGTGAAGCGCGTCACGCAGATCGCACAGCAGGATCGGGGCCATCACGAACTCAGCCAGAGACTGGCCGAGGCCGGCCTGCTCCCAATGTTCGGCTTCCCCACGTCGGTCCGGTACCTGTACACGAAGCGCCCCAGGGACTCGTACCCATGGCCGCCCGGCGGCGTGGTCGACCGGTCGCTCGACATCGCCATCTCGCAGTTCGCACCCGGCGCGGAGACGGTGAAGGACGGGCAAGTCCACACGGCCACCGGAGTGGTCGCCTTCGAACCGACGGGCAGGCAGCCGCGCGCCGTCGAGGAACCGCTCGGGTCTGCCAACTTCATCGGCATCTGCCGGGCCTGCGGCCATCTGGCCGACGACGTGCAGGCACCGCAGGCCCAGGAGGAGGACAGCACGCCACTGCCCTGCCGAGCGTGCGGAGCTGCCGATGGCTCGTACCGCGAGATCGAGCTCCGGGAACCGGCAGGGTTCTTCTGCGGTGGCACACCACGCGACTTCGACGGCAACTTCGCCTGGCGCGCCCGCTCTCTGGCACCGCGCACGGCAACCGACCTCGAGAGTGCCGCGCGGCTGCGGATCTCGGAGCCGGGCCTGGTCGTCCACGCCGGGAAGGGGCGGCGCTACGCGGTCAACGACAACGGTGGTCGACTCTTCGAGTTCGCCAAGGTCCGGCCGACCGAACGCTGGGCGGGAGCGTATCTGGAGAAGGGAGCCGCGGAACTGGCCCCGTGGCTCACTGCAGGCGCCGCGGCGGACGAGGCGATGGTGACCACCGCCCTCGGCGCCACACAGCACACCGACTTGTTCCTGCTCGGTCCTAGCAGCGGAGAACTCCTCAAGCCCGGACTACGCCTCAACCTTGCTTCCGTGCCGCAGAGCACCGGCTTCCCGGACGACCGCTCCGGCCGACGGGCCGCGTGGTACTCACTGGCAGCGCTGCTGCGCACTGCTGCGGGCTCCCTCCTCCAAGTCCAGCCCAACGAGATCGCAGCTGGCATCCACGGAGCAGGCTCGGCAACGAGGGAAGCGCGCACCTTCGCGTTCCTGTCCGACACTCTGGACAACGGCGCCGGCTACTGCACGCATCTTGCCGACCCCGACGTCTTCCGCGAGCTCATGTCGGCTGCGAAGAAGATGCTGGACGCGTTCTCCTCCGGCACGCACAACCGCGATTGCCGTGGCTCGTGCTACGAGTGCCTGCGCGACTACACCAACATGGCTTACCACAGCCTGCTCGACTGGCGGCTGGCCTCCGACCTCCTCGCCATCCTCGAGGCAGGGGCGGACTACCAGGGCCGACCGCTCAGGCAGGCGGCAGGGCTGCTGCGGAACTGGGCGTCAGACTTCCCCTCCGGAGGAGCCCAGTTCGTTGAGGACCTCGGGGGGACGGGACCCGCGGTCCTCTTCGATGAGCGCCTGTGGGTGGCGGCCAAGAGCCCGTTTGAGGCGGCTGACGAGTCACTGCAGCCGCAGCGGATCAAGGACGTGCGCGCCGCAGCCGAAGCGGACGGCAGCGGGGTTGCGAATGTGGTCTTTGTCGACGAGTTCGTGCTCGACAAGGCGCCTGGACGCGTCACTGCACTGCTCGCCGACTTCGACGCCGGATAGCCGACTGGACGAGGACGCTTCGGGCGGGCGGGCCACGGGCGTCTGCGACCGGACAAGGGAAACTGGTTGCCGACACCCTGTGACAGGATGATCACTGGGGAATCGTCGTGGGAGTTGGAGGCGGAGATGAGCGACCCCGCACTGCTCAAGCGGTTCGCGGCATGGCTCCAGCCGCAGCCATCGGCGGAAGATGCGGAACGCAGCGCATTCTTCCAGGACGGGATCATCGTGCTGGACACGAACGTGCTCCTCAGCCTGTACGAGTACACGGAGACGTCCCGAGAGGCTGTGCTGTCGGCGCTCGAGCGGACCGCGGGGCGGCTGTGGATGCCGTACCAGGTCGGCCTTGAGTTCGTCCGAGGCCGCCGCAGCACGCTTGAGTCGCGGAAACGGGCACTTGCAGACGCTGCTTCAGAGGTCAACAAGAAGCTGATGGCGGCACGCAGAGCTATCGCGGAAGCCAAGAATCTCGTCTGCTTCCAGCTGGACAAGTATGGACAAGCTCACAAGGAGATAGCCGAGCTTGAAGCATTCGCTGCCGATTCAGCGGTCGATGCACATCTGAATATGTACCGGCAGGAATTCAAGCGCCATCTGGACATGCTGAAGACTAATCACGGGCTGGCGCTCAATTTGTCCGACGCCGAGGATCCTATTCTCGCCCGTATCGCCGAACTCTATGCAGAAGGCATCGGTCAGCAGCCGGACGACGTGACCCTCCGTAGGCGCCTTGAAGAAGCAACCGCCTTCCGGTTCCCGAACAAGATCCCTCCTGGATTCTCGGACGCCGACAAGGAAACGCCGCTGAAATCAGCTGGAGACTTCCTTCTCTGGGAAGAGTTGATCGAGCACGCCAGTCAAATTCCGCAGGCGGGTCGCCGCGTTCTCTTCGTATCGAATGACACCAAGGAGGATTGGTACGAGCCTGAATCCCGCACGAGCAGTTCCCGCCCGTGGCCGAGCCTTTTCGATGAGCTGAAGCGGCGAGCTGGGGCGGATCTGAGGATTGAGACTCCGGTGGACTTCTATGGCGGGGTCAAAGAATTCCTAGACGCCGAGCTTGCCGAGGACACATACGCAGAGATCGAGCGAGTGTCCGAAGCATTCCAAACGAGGGTGCATGACCCGCGGTTGGTGGTTACTGAGGAGACGGCGCCTCACTTCGACCCCCCGGAGGGGCTGGCTCTCACTGCATTTGAATCGGTAGGGCTCGCGTCTTCGACCCTCCGCGCGGCTGCCGAGTCGGCTTCGCCGTCCCACCGGATGTTCCAGTGGTGGCTGGTCGGTGTGACTGCCCAACTCGGGCGGCGGGCGCCGCGGGACTCGGAGCCTTCCGTCGACATCGCTGCGGCCGCGAGAAGCAGTGAACCGCCGTCGCAGGACTGGATACCCGGAACCGCCATGTCACCGGGCGAATGGCTGCACCGGGACTCGTCGTGGATCGCGCCGTGGTTTATGGATCTGCTGGAGTCTGCTCCGCAGAAGGACCGGGCTGTGCTGCGTCGGCTGGCAGCACAGCAGGCTGAGGACAACCGGCGCTCTGGCAGCTGACGGTTAGGGTGCCCTCGGGCGGTGAGCCGCCCTGTGTCGGACTGCCATTGGACAGAGGAGGCATAGCGTGGCGATAGAGGATCAGAGCGCGTTCGAGGTGTGGCAGCGGCTCAAGCCGGACACCCAATTCGCGGTCAAGGAGCTGAGTTCGACTTTGGAAGAGCCGAACGAGTCTCCTGCGGCGGTTCTTGATGCATATCTGTTCGCGAAACGCGCTCTGGCCCAGTCCATGCAGTTCCTGCTGCGTTCGCAGTTGCCTGCGGCCTCCCGCGCGGCGTTCCATGAGGTGCGGGCGCGTATCCAGGACGAGTTGCACTCGCGCTTCTCGGGACGGGTGCCGGATCAGTTCCTCAGGGTCCCGTATGGGACAACGGCCAACGAAGAGCTCTTCGCGGTCCTCCACCAGGAGATCGGCTCACCTGTCGACAGCGCCCGCCTCCGCACCGTCAACGCCGACGACATCCACACGGAGCGTCGCATCCGAGAGCTTAGAGAACTCGGGCTGGACGTCACCTCGGCCAAGGTGAATGGCCACCAGTACTACATATTGGACTCGCTCGAACTCGACAGCGCCAGGATCCGCGACCTCGTCGTCAAGGCGATCCGCAATTCGAAGGCGCTGTCGAAGCCGCAGAAGGATGAGCTGGTTGCACGGCTCCCGTAGCAGACGGCATGCCCTCTGCCGCCTCTGCGACGGGGAGCCGCCCGCCTGGCGCCGTGGCGGACACCGAAGCTCTCGCGGCCCTTCAGCTGATCTTGGCCCGGTGCAGAGTGAAGAGATCGTGCCTCTGGTGGTCGTCCTGGCCGATGAACGCCTTGAATTCACCGAGGCTGTACGCTACCGCGCCGTTGGACCGTACCATGGTCGTCACAGCGAAGTCGTGGCTCAGGTGGCTCAGATGGCGTTCTACGTCCGGCTGCTCCATGACGGTTCCGGTCTTAGCCAGCCGGACGATGATCTGGTCCACCGTCAAAGGACGGGGCTGGTCCCGGAGCAGTTTGTATACGGGGTCCAGCACGCCATCCGTGGCTTCCAGGAGGGTCCGCGGTTCGCCGACCTGCTGAAGGGCGTTCCTGATGGACTCTCCCAGAGCCTTGGCGACAGGTGGCGGGAAGGCATTGCCGATCTGCCGGTAGACCGAAGTCTTGCGGCCCTGGAAGTCCCACCCGAACTCCATGCGCGCGAGGGCTTCGACTCCGCCCTCGGCCTTGATGTCGTCCCAGCCCTGGATGCGCGCCACCATAGCCGCAGTGAGCTTGGGCCCGGGAGCGCCGTCCAGCGGCCGCCATCCCTCTACGGGCGGATCGTCCGCGACTCCCATGGCATCCACGCCCAGCTCCGCCCAGGCCCGCTTGGCGCGGGTGGGGCCGAGATCCGCTCCGCCGTGCTTCTTCGAGCCGCCGACGATCGTCGGCGCGATGTCATTTGCCTTCCGGACCCAGCTGTCTACCTGCTCCGGTTCCCAGCCGCGGCTCCCCATGAGGTCCTTGAGGAGTTCGCCGACCGTAAGCGGTTCCTTGGGGTGCTGCTCGGGCCAGGCGAAGTACTCCGCATACTCCGGCCGGAGGGCAACGAGGACGAAGCGGGGCCGGAGCTGGGAGACGCCGAACTCGTTGGCGTGCAGCAGCTTCCACTCGGCGATGTAGCCGTATTCCCGGAGCCGGTCGAGGACGTGCTGCCGATAGGCGGCGAACCGGTTGGCGCTGAGCCCGCGCACGTTCTCGAGGAGCAGGGCCTTCGGTTTGATCTTGCCGCATAGCTCGACGGCCCAGGCGAAGAGGTCGCGCTCGTCACTGGCGCCCAGTTGCTTGCCGGCGATGCTGAAGGGTGGACACGGCACTCCACCAGCGAGCAAGTCGATGTTGGGGTGGTCGGCCGGATCCCAGACCCCCGGGTCAGCGACATCGCCGACCTTGACAGCCTCCTCGGCCTCGGCCTCCGAGTAACCGAGAACGGCGTGCAGATTGTGGCGCAGAGTCGTGGCAGCGTTGCGGTCCAGCTCTACTGCGAGGCGGTGGCGGAAGCCGGCTCTCTCCAAGCCGAGGGTTTGTCCGCCCGCGCCAGCGCAGATCTCGACGACCTCGAGTTGCTCTGATGCCGACATGCCATCTCCCTCCAGGCGCCGAATACGCCAGCGCGCAACCGATCGCGGCACCCCCGGCCGCGTGCAACCAAGACAAGGGTCCGGCTGCGCATAGGCACCACGGTGCACCATAGCCACAGGTCGCTGGGGCGTGCGGTGCAATCGGTACGGCGAGCCGGACAAGTCAGTGAAGTCTAAATGGCTCCGCTGACACATTCGCCCCCGGCCGGGACAGGCCCCGGTTCGTTGCGGTGCTGGGACGGAGCGATCCGCCGGGTCCGTCGCTGATTAGCCTTCGAGCGCCGACCGGACCTCGTCCCGCGCGGCTGCCGGCAGCCGCCGGTAGGCGTTCCAAGCGCGGTCCAGGGGCGTGGAACCGCGGCGGCCGCGCTCGATCCAGCGGGCGAGTCGGCGGCGTTCGGACGCGTCGAGGGCCCTGATGTCCTCCAGGACTTCATCCGCGCGGGCGGGACTCCCGTCATTTCCCGCACGGCAGCGCTTGCATTCAGTGACTAGGAGGACGTCCTCCCGCCCGTCAGGGAGGACGGTGGTGCGGCGAGTCACGGACAGGACGGCTGTCTGGTTGGAGTCCTCCGGGTAGGACTCGCCGCCAGAAATGCCGCATATCGTGCACATGTAGTCGTCGCGGGTGAAGATCGACTGCTTTTCCTTTGCCGAGACCGGCTTCTGCGGTGCCGCAGCGCGGCGGGCTGCGGGATCCCACACCGGTACACCGGCCTTGACGAACCGCTGGTCCTCAGACAGCAGCGTTGCGTCCTCGGTGCTGGTGAGGATGACCCATCCGAAGTCGCGGAGGTCGCGGAGGCGGCGATCAGCCTGCGAGACGCCAGGGAACGCCTCGCGGAGCTGCTCTTTCGTGAAGGTGTTCCCCTCGCCGATCGCCTGGACGAGCCACAAGGCTCCGCGGATCATGGTGCCGGCCTTGAGTTCCGGGTCGTTCCAGGCGGGCAGTGGCACTTCGGCTCCGTTCGTCGCGGCTTCGAGAATCGATTCTGGATCAGCGGGCGGTCCGCTGTCAGCGGCTCCTGTCATGATGCATGGACGTCTGGTTGCGATGTTCTGCTAGGAGGCTCCTGTTATGGCCGCCAAGTTCGGTGTCCCGCCCGAGGGAGAAAAGATTCGCTCCCTGGTGGAGGAGCGGCTGAAGCAAGCCGTGATGGAGGACGGGGCCAAGGTCACCGTGGACTGGCGCGGCGAGCAGAAGCACCTCTACGTGATCTCCATGCCGGTGGACATGCTCTACTTCAACCCGGACACGCACCGGATCCGCGCGCAGCGCACTCTGGACGCGGATCGCAACCGCACCCTCGAAGAGGAGCCGTGGAGCGAGGCGGCGCAGGAGTACCTCCGCCATCTTCTCCGCTGCAAGCCGTCGAACCCCTCTCAGACGGACCCCGATTTCACTACATTGCAGGATGAATTGGATGATTTCGGGCAGAAGGAGCCAGGGATCATCAGCCCCCACGGCATCCTGGTCGACGGCAACACGCGCTGTGCAGCGATGAGGGACCTGGGGATCAAGGACATCCGTGTCGGTGTGCTCCCTGCCGACACCTCCCGCCGCGACATCAACAGCGTCGAGTTGTCCCTCCAGCTCCGACGCGACAAGCGGCGCGAGTACTCGTACATCAACAGGCTTATCGCCGTTGAGGACGAACTCGCCGACGGGCGCCGCGAGGAGGATGTGGCGCGCGACTTCAACATCAAGGTCCGCACGCTCCGCCAGGACCGCTGGGTCCACCAGCTGATCAAGGAGGCGATCGAGCGCAGCAGTTCTGGGGACGGGGTCAGGCTGCGCCTGGTGGACTTCGAAGACCACCAGGAGAAGCTCCGCGAGCTGCACCGCGACCACACGACCCTGGCCAAGACTGATCCGGATGCCGCCGAGCAGCTGAAGGAGTCACGTCTGGCGATGGTCGTGCTGAACTACCCCAAGACGTCCGTCCGCCTCGCCGAGGCCGACTTCCACAGCCGCTACCTCGACGAGCGCCTGCCCGAAGAGCTCCGCCCGGCGGTCCAGGAGTCTGCTGCCGTAGCGATTCCCGGACTTGATGTCGCCGTCCCCGATGCCACGGCTGCGGTCAAGACCACCCGAGCGCTCACCGATGCCCTGCTTCAGGCGAAAGCCGCCTCGCAGGCCGGGGACAGGCTGGGCACCGCTGAAGCCGCCGAAGCAGACCGCCTGATCAAGACGGCGCGCAAGACGTTCGACGTGGCGGTCAAGATGGCCGGGCAGAACGCGCAGCTGCAGAAGCGGCAGATCGCCGTTCCCGAACGCCTCACGGACGCCGCCGACTACGTGAACCAGTGCGCCGCAGAGTTCGCTGACGCCAAGTCCAAGCGCGCCCTGGACGAAGACGCCTTCGACGACGCCCTGCTCACCCTCCGCGCCAGCCTCGTCCGGTTGGCGAAGCAGGCAGGTCGCACGTTCGAATCCCCCGGCGACGGCGTGGCCTGGCTGCTCGGCGCGACCAGGGAGGGCTGATGGCGGCGGGAGCGGCTGGACCGAGCCTGTCGATCGAATTCGGCGACAGCGTGACGAAGGCCCGGCTCAGGGCCGGCAGCGGCTACGAGGAAGCCCTCCGGCGGCTCGCTCTGAGGTTCGGGAGCAGCGTGCAGCGGTCGCCTGGAACGGTCGAGATCGAGATCGACGAACTCCTGACGAACCTGGTCGTACTCGCTACCTGGCCTCAGCCGAGCAGCGTGGCGTGGGATCCGCAGCTGGCGGCCCTGGCCACGGATTCGGCCAAGGACGCTCAGACCGTGGCACGCCGCCTCGACCCGGCGACCGACGGCGCCGGGGAGATGGACCCGGCGCAGATCGACAGCGTGCTCGGTCCGGCCTGGACGGCTGATCTGACTTCGTTCCAGCGCAGGGACATCGCCAAGCTCCTGTCGCTGCGGCATGGTGCCAACTTCTCCGTTCCCGGTGCCGGCAAGACCCGTGTCGGCCTGGCGGTCTTCCACGCCCTCCGCCAGGCCAAGGGCGTCGAGCGGCTGCTGATCGTCGGCCCGAAGTCCTGCTACGAGTCCTGGCAGTACGAGAACCAGGAGTGCCTGGATGAGCCGCTGAGCATGGACGTGTTCTCGCGGAACACCTACCCCGCCGCGGATTCGCTCATCGTTAACTACGAGCGGCTCGACGGCGCTGTGAACGAGCTCGGCCAATGGCTGGCGGCCCGGCCGTCCATGCTGCTGCTCGACGAGGCGCACCGCATGAAGCTCGGGGCCCAGGGCACATACGGTGCAGCTTGCCTCGCCCTCGGCCCCCGAGCCCGGCACCGGCTCATCCTGACGGGTACCCCGGCTCCGAACGGCGTCAAGGACTTGGAGAACCTCTTCGGTTTCGTCTGGCCTGGGCACGGACGCCAGAAGGTCGTCCAGGCGGTTGCCGGCGGCGACTTGGCGAAGGCGAGCCAGGTCCTGCGTCCCTTGTTCACCCGCACCACCAAGGGCGAACTCGGGCTGCCGCCGGTGACCACGACGCTGCGCCCGGTGCCGATGCCGCCTCTGCACCAAGAGGTCTATGAGGCGCTCATCGGGCGCTTTTCTGCCCGCGCTGCTGGCCACGAGGGCGACTTCCAGACTCTCGGGAAGATCATTGTCTACATGCTCATGGCCGCGACCAGCCCGGCTCTGCTGTCCGTGGGCACGACGCGGCACGAGCCGCTCGCGTACCAAGTGCCTCCTTTCTCGGTGCCGGAGGGCACCCCGCTGTTCGAGCTCATGCGAGACCTACCGAGCTACGAGATGTCGCCGAAGTACCAGGAGGTCCTGGCGATCGTCGCGGAGAACGCCGCCCACGGCCGCAAGACGCTCGTCTGGTCGACGTTCATCCGGAGCCTGAACACGCTGGAGCGGATACTCAGCGAGTTCTCGCCGGTCATGGTCCACGGCGGTACGGAGGACCGCGAGGCTCAGATCGAGCGGTTCCGCAGAGACCCCGACTGCATGGTGCTGCTGTCCAATCCCGCCACTCTCGGCGAGGGCATCAGCCTGCACCACCAGTGCCATGACGCTGTCTACGTCGACCGGGACTTCGCCGCCGGACGCTTTCTCCAAAGCCTTGACCGCATCCACCGCCTCGGCCTCGCCCCCGAGACGGAGACCCGGATCACGGTGCTGTCCTCGGAGGGAACGATCGACGAGGTCGTAGAGCAGCGTCTGAGCGACAAACTTCAGTTCATGGGCCGCATCCTCGCCGACCCGGCCGTGCAGCAGCTGGCCGATCTCGAGGAGGAGGACCCGGTCGGCAGCGGTCTGGATCTGAAGGACCTCCAAGCACTGATGGGCCACCTCCGTGCCAGGGCAGCCTGAGCCGGTCCTGCGCGCGGCGGTCCGCTGGCTGGAGAGGCTCCAGGCCAGCGGCGCCCCGCGCGTGCGCGCCCTGTTCACCGCGCACAGCGACTTCAGCGACCTCACCCCGACCCAGTACGACGCGGCGTACGCGTGGCTCCGTGAAACCGGGCTGCTCGATGAACCGCACAGCAGCGTCCCCGCGCACCGCCGGGTCTTCGACGCCGCCATCGCGCACAGCGGTGCGCCATGGCTTCCGGATGCTGACCTTCTGGTCCGCGGGCCGGACGAACTGCCCGACGACGCACTGCGCGCGGCTGAGGCCCTCGGCCTCAGCGAGAGCGAGGCATACGCCCAACTTGCCGCCGTTTGGGGAAAAGTGGACGCGGGCGAGCGCGCGCGCATCGGAGCAGCAGGCGAGCTGGCCCTCGTTGATCTGCTGACCGCCTCAGTCGAAGCCCGTGTGGAGCATGTAGCGGCCTGGTCCGACGGCTACGGCTATGACATCGCAATCCGCGCTTCCCGGCACCGTGCGCACCTGGAAGTGAAGACCACCCTGCGCCGCAGCCGCCTGACGGTCTACGTCTCGCGGAACGAGTACGAGACCATGCTGCGCGACCCGGATTGGGAACTGGTAGCGGTCCGGCTGACCCCCGATCTGCATCTGCAGGCGGTTGCGACGGTGCCGAAGGACTGGATCGCCGCCCGGGTTCCCGCAGACCAGAGTGCGCAGGGGCGCTGGGAGTCGTGCCGGTTCGATGTGCCGCCCGACGTACCAGTGCCGGGGATACCTCGCGTAACCCCTGTACTGGCAGAAGGCGCCTCGAAACTCCTTGGTGGCGCCGCTGATTGGCCCGGTTAGCGCGGTTCGCGCTGCGCGTGCAGTCCGCGGCGGCCGGGCCGACCGGTCCCGGCACTCAGGCACTGCGGACTGCGGCCTCCGAGAGCAGGAACTCCTCAGGTTCTCCCGGCCATTGCTCGTCAGTAGGTTCAGGGCACGCCGTCAGAGGCTGCGCATCGTCGAATGCGTCCTTGACTGCGGAACGCCATTGGTCGAGCGAACCGCGGACAAGGAACGGACCGAGGGCGAGAGTCACGCCGCCTTCGTCATCGACCCGCATGGGGGCTGTGTCGCCGCCGATGGACACATCGCTGGCGAGGCCAGCAGCAGCGGCATCCAACGCGGCATCGAATTCGGCGGTGTTGATCCAGCACACCCAGCTCTGCCCCGCGGCTTCCGCCCGGGCGGCCAGCACGGCCCGTCCGGCGGTTGAGTACCCGCTGAGAACCAAGGAGCGGTCCGGGGAGGCGTCTCCTGTCCGGGAGGCGCCTCCGGCGAGGAAGGCCGGGCGGAAGCCGTTGAGCAGCGTGGTGATCCGTGCAGCGAGCAGCGCCCTGCGGGCGCCGAGGAAGTCGCGGTACCTTGCCGCGCCCAAGACCTCTTGGGCCTCGGGAACGGAGTGAGCGGCGAGATCGCTCGCAGGCACATCCCGGACGTATGCCTCCGGCGAACGGTTCCCGATGATGTTCTTCGCTGTCTCCTGCGAGACGAAGACGATGTTGGCGAGCTCGTTGATCTCCGCAGTCGAATACTTGTTGCGATGGCCCCTCAGCGTCGATGCGGGATGTACCAGGCTGTATTGGGGCTTACCGGACCCGTCAGCAGCAACCGAGACGGGACTGCCGTCCCACCAGTCACTCGCACTGGCATGGGCCGCAGCCAGATAGCAGAACATGAGGTACGGACTCTGGTGGTTGCGCCCCGTGAGATCGTCAGCGCTCACGGTGATGCCGCTTTCACGGACGCCGAGATTGGCGAGCAGGGCCCGCACCGGATCTTCGGCATCGAGCGCCCTGATGTCTTGTGTCACCAGCGTGTCCGTCACACCGCCGTAGCGGCTGCGGGCCGTGGCGGCCATGAACCAGTAGAGCATCCCGTCCTCAACATCAGGCGCGACGTCCGCTCCCACTGGTCGGCGGCCGTAGTAGACCACCAAGGGGTGCAGGGCGGCTAGCGACGGGATGAGAGCGGTGGTCGGGATGAGGAGCTTCTCCTGGAGCAGGGGCACGACACGGGTGAGCCCGCGGCGAACCTTGTCCCACCCGGCCTCGACCGATTCCTTGCTCGCCGCCGTCAGCCTGGCAACAGAAGACGACCGCTTGCCGGAGATCGACAAGCTCAGCGTGAGGGCCTTGATGAGGAAATTGACGTCGAGGGCGTATCCCCGCTCGGCCCAGCGAGCGGACTCCGCCTCCAACTGGCCCAGGAAGCCCGGAGAGCGGGCAGACAGCGTCGCAAGGGCGAGGTCCGTGGTCTTGAGCGCACGTCCACCGCTGTTCACCCGCACGAAGATCTGCGCGACTTCCTCGTACTCGAAGTCGTGGAGCACTTCCATGTGGAAGTCGCGCTGTGTGATCTTCTGCAGCGCATTGAGGCGGCGGCCTATCTCGGCGTCCGGAAGGCCGAGCCCGGCCGCCTTGAGCTCGCCGTGTACAGCGAACACGTCGGCCCCTTCTCCGACGACGTCGTAGACCTTGATCCACTTCTTGTCGCGCCGGGTGGCCGCGCTCTGGTTCTGAAAGACCTCGGTCTCGATGTTGAACACGACTTGGGCTTCCGGGTGATCGGTGAGGACCCGGTAGAGCGAGGTGAGGCGCTGCTGCCCGTCCAGCAGGTAGAGCGGCATCACGCTGGGCAGCGCTTGCGGGGCGCCGATGGCCGCCTCGCGGGTCTCTGCGAGCTGACCGGTCTTCCAGAAGAGGAGCGAGCCCGCAGGGTATCCGCGGTACAGCGACTCGACGAGCCTGGCGACCTGCGACGCTTTCCACACGTAGCCGCGCTGGATCTCGGGGAGCATGATCTCCCCGGCTGCGATCTGCGTGATGAGCGTCCGGACATCCCTGTTCGTACGTTCAACCGCCATGCCTCGGCGCCCCCCACATCTCGCACGGGGCCTGACTAGCTGTTTCTCAACCGATCAGGTGTCTGAGCTGCATGTTTGCGGTTTGTGATCTTCGTGGGCGGGTGTGCAGGGTGGTGGTGTCTTCGTTGCCGAGCCCGGAGGTTCTGCTGTGCCCACGCCCGCCGCTGTCATGACGCGCCGACTGCGCGCCTTCGAAGCCCGTGCCGTCGAGCTCCGGCAGCGGATCACCGCTCTGGAGGAGGAAGCGGCCCAGGTGAACAGGGAGATCGCCCGCTGGCGTATCGGCAGCGAGATCTGGGACGAGGTCGAACAGGAACTGCGCGGTGATGCCGGTGTGGCTGCTGTTTCCTGCAGCCCGTCCGACAACAGGGAGGCGCCGGCCGACGCGGAGGTAGGGAGCCCTGCCGGCGCAGGTGCCGGCGCTGGAACCGGAGCCGGAGGTGAGTCGCGGTATGTGCCGCAACGGCAGGAGGACTCCGATCCCAGCAGGCTGCCCGGCCTCTACTCGAAGATCGTCGAGTTCGTGAGGGAAGCGCAGGAACCGGTGCGGGCTCGGGAGGTGGCCCAGGCATTGTTCGGTGAGGGGGCCGGTCGCAGTCGGCAGGAGGGTGTGCGCTGTCAGCTCAAGCGGCTCGTCCAGCGGGACTGGCTGACCAGCGCCGACGGCCGGGAGTTCACCGCGGCAGGATGACGGGCGCTCACACCCGCCGGGCCCGTCCGGCGGCCGCCTCGTGGTCCGCGGCGGCCAGGCGGCGGGTCATGAGGGTGACCATGGCCCACTTCACGTAGCTCTCGTGGGCGGCGGCGGTGCGCTCGTAATCACGCACCAGGCGACGGCAGTTCACCAGCCAGGCGAACGTGCGCTCGACCACCCAACGTCTCGGGATCACCACGAAGCCGGCTCTGTCGTCGCCGCGGCGGGACACCTCGACCTTCATGCCGAGGGCGTGCAGGGCCCAATCCACCAGGGCGCCCGCATAGCCGCTGTCGGCCCACACCAGACGCACCCGCGTGAACAGGGAACGCACCCGTTCCAGGAGGGCCACACCCGCGTCGCGGTCCTGCAGGTCCGCGGCGGTGACCATCACCACCAGCAGCAGACCCAGACAGTCCACGGCGATGTGACGCTTGGAACCCGACACATTCTTCGCCCCGTCGTACCCGCGCCGCTCCCCGGTCAGGGTGGAGGCGCCGCGCAGGGACTGGGAATCGACGATCGCCGCACTCGGCTCGGGATCGTCCCGCCCTTCCACGATGCGTACCTGCTCCCGCAGCCTCTCGTGCAGCACGTCCAGGAGCTCGTCCGTGTGCCAGCGATGCTGGAATGCGTAGACGGCCGACCAGGGCGGGAAGTCGGGCGGCATCGCCCTCCACTCGATGCCGTTGTCGACGAAGTACCGCACCGCATCGATCATTTCGCGGTGGCAGAAACCCTCCGGGTTGCCCCCGCGGCCACACAGCCAGCCCGGCACAGGCATCACCCGCCGGACGATCTGCCATTCCTCGTCCGTCAGATCGGTCGCGTAGACGCGGGCCCGCAGCGGCCGGTCACCGGCATTGCCGTACAAGTGAGCGAGACAGTCACACTCCGCGGCGAACCGCAGGTCGGGCAACGGACGATCGGACAGGACGACGGTAGCGTTCTGCATGACGGGGCTTTGTTCCTCGCGTGGCTGGCTTAGACAACCGACACGCTATGAACAGGGCCCCGTTCCCATGCCCACTCCCGGACTCCGTCACCTGATCCAGGACACCGTACGGGACGTCATCGAACGCCCGACGGTTGAGAAACAGCTAGTGACTGCATGTCTCGCCCATCGTGACTGCTTCAGTACCAGCAGTGTCTATCTTCTAATCGAGCAGCGCCCGCCGCTGTAATCCCCTGCAACAGCGTAGGGGACGCTGGGGCCGGTGAGTCCGGGACTTCCGTGCAGATCGCCGGGCCCTGGCTCCAAGCCGCAGCGCTACTGGCGATCAGCCGTCATCAAGACCTGCCGCTGGCCAAAGCCGCCCGCCGGGCCGCGACTGCTTCGTAGACGGCCCGCGAACACGCCTCTGCCGATTCGTGCTCCCAGAACCTCAGGACCAGCCAGCCTGCTTCATCGAGGCGGGCGTCTGTGTCGCGATCGCGTTGGACGTTGCGCCCGATCTTGTCGCGCCAGTAGTCAGGATTCGTCTTCGGCAGCACAAAGTGCTCGGGGCACCCGTGCCAGAAGCACCCGTCGACGAAAACGGCGACGCGTACCGGGCGGAACACCATGTCGGCGGTGCGTCGCATGCATGGCAGAGGCTTGGCTGCGACGCGGTAGCGCAGGCCGGCAGCGTGGACGAGAGACCGCAAGGCGCGTTCAGGTGAGGTGTCGCGATTGCGGTTGCCGAGCATGCTTCGGCGGTTCGCAGCGGAGGACGCCCAGGAGCCCTCGGGGGGTGTCCAGGGCGCAGGGTCCGGCTGAGGGAGCTGCTTGGTCATTGCTCCGAAAGTCTAGGCCCATGCCCGACGGGCTTCCTGGTTTCGCTGCGACCGCGACGTGGCGGGGCAGACCGGCGCCCGCTGGTCCGGCAGCGCTCGCCCTGTGAGAGGGTGGGCGGCACGCTGCGGGAACCAGCCGAGGTCACCATCGGTGAGGACGGAACCGTCTCCCTGCCCCTCGGGCTCCTTGCCGAGGCAGGTCTGTCCCCGGGAAGCCGCATCCTTGCGTACAGCCGGGGCGACGGCTGCATCGTCCTCCGACGTGAGCAGGATGCCATGGATGAGCTGCTGGATACCGGCGAACTCGGCTGACCGCACCGTGTGATCAGCTCCGTACGGGTACGTCGGCGCAAGCGGCAGGGGCTTCAAGCAGTCCGGTGCCCAGGCCGAGCACTTCAGCGGCTGCGGCGGCGCAGAAGTGGGGCCGGGGTGGCGAACGCGCTCTCCTCCAGCTTGGCGTCTTCCAGCGCTGTGATCTGCCGTTCCAGCGCTCTGACGTTCTCCGCGTTGTTCACGGTGGCGATGCCTTGCACCGTCACTGCCAAGGGGTCGGAGACGAGCGCCGCCTTGCGCTCACGGAGGACCTCGACAGCGACGGCCCGGAGCGAACCGAGGCGCTGGTAGCGGGCAGCGAGGTCGGCGCGGTCCGCTTCACCGAGCTCGGATCGGAGGTAGGCGTACTCGGCATCGGCCAGGCTCACGATGCTCCAGCCTTGGTCGCGCTGGATCGGCGGGGTGGTTCCCCCGGTGCCCAGGCATCGGGGTGGGTGATCTGCTCGGCGATCGCCGGTTCGCTGACCTGTGCTCCGGGCTGGAGGAGCAGCGTCTCGTGGGTCTTCGGGTCGGTGACGAAGACCGCAGCGGTGAGCGTGCGGGTGGCGGCGGGCATCACAGGACCTTCGCGGTGATGTGGATGTCGGGGACGTAGAGGACGGGCATGGCGACGGCGGAGCCCTTCGTCCAGACCTGGACCGGGTCGTCCTGGTGGCCGGCGGTGATGACGATGCCGGGGGCGTCCTCGCGGGTGATGGCCGGGTTGGTGCCGGAGGTGAGCACCAGGGACTCGGCGGTGATGCCGTACTGGGTCTCCGCCCAGGACTCCGGGTTCGGCGGCAGCAGGATCCAGCGGTCTTCCGGGATCACGCGCTGGTAGGTGTCGTCGACGGAGATCTGCACGTCGTAGACGGTGATCGGCGGGAGGTTGTAGCGGGCGCGGACGACCTCGACCTCGTTGGGGGCGAGGACCGCGGTCGGGGTGGTGGAGCCGTTGACGCTGCCGTAGTACGCCGCGCGGTACGCGTCGTTCGCCGCCAGGGTCGCGCGGGCCTTGTATGAGGTGATGACGCGGGCCGGGAGCGGGGCGCCGATGGAACGGAGGTACTCGATCCAGCGCAGTTCGTCGGCGATGGGGTCGCTGGTCGGGTCGGACCAGGGCTTTGCGGCAGTGGGCATGTTGGCGGCGGGGACGCCGAAGTCGGCCTCCAGGGTGAGCCCGTTCTCGCCGTTGAGGCTGAACTTGCCGTCGATGAGGAGGTCACCGGCGGCGAGTTCCATGCGGTTGTGGATGGACTCGACGTGCCGCTCGATGTCGTCGTAGAGCAGCTCGACGAACTCCGAAGCGTCGGCGCCGCGGGACGTGTCCAGGAGGATCTGCTCCAGCTCGCCGACGATCAGCTTCTGACCGAGGGGCGGCAGCATGCCCTCAGTGATGATCTTCTCGGCCTGACGGCGGGCGACGGCAGTCTCGGCGTCATACGCGCGGAACTTCGCGGCGTTCACGCGCCGCTTGCTGCTCTTGATGCGGAACTTGACTGAGTTCAGGCGTCGTTCGGGCATGACGGCGCGGGTCAGCTCGAAGTCGGCCGGGGTGGTCATAGTGCGGGCGAAGGCGTTGAGGTCGGCCGCGTCGATGTCGCGCAGCAGGGTGTCGAGCATGGTGGGCGGGGCTCCTCAGCAGGTCGCGGGCGTCAGACGAAGTGGATCTGCGCGGCAGAGGCGGTGATGGTGGCCGGGTCGAGTCCGCCGGGTACGTGGGCGGCGGCGATCACGCCGTGCCAGAGCAGGGCCGCGCCGGCATGTCCGCTGCCCGGGGCGAAGGCGACGTCCGCGAGGAGGACGCCGGTGAAGGCGGCGCGGCCGTCGGTGGCAGCTGCGTCCCACGGCCCGTACAGGCCGGTCGCGGTCAGGCGGCCCAGCGGGACGCCGGACCTCATGACGTTGCGGGGCTGTCCGGGGGCGGGTGGGGTGTAGTGGGTGCCCTCGGTGAAGAGCGTGGTGTCGAGGGTGATGGTGAGTGGGGTGTCGAGTCCATGCCGGGATGCCAGCCAGGGGCGGTCGGCGGTGGCGGACTCGGAGTAGGTGGTCAGCTGAAGATCCACGCCAGGTTCCTCCGGGCAGGCCATGCGGCGGCGAGTCTGTACGGACACCGGGCGGTGCCGTCGTCCGCGGGGATGGGGGCGGGGCGCGGTCCCCGAAGGCGTGCCGCAGTCAGGAGCTCTTGAGGTGGCCGCGGCGGCGGGCGATGTCCAGGCCAAACTGGCCCGGGCGGGGCGGAGTTCCGCCCGAGCGACCGGGGATGTTGGAGGGGCTGCCCGAGGGCGGGGCCGCGGGTGGCTGCGGAGCCGGCTGGCCGAAGAGTTCCGGGCGGCGCTCCTTCAGCTCGTCGGCGGCCCGGGCCAGTGCGGTGTCGTCCGCATCCGGGTCGACGAGGCGGCCGAGCAGGACGACGGCGTCCTCCAGTTCGGTGCCGGTGGCGCCCAGGCCGACCAGCACGGCGCGGCGTGCGGCGTCTCGTTCCCGGGCGACGGCCACGGCCTCGCGTTCCTGCGCCTGCCGCTCGCGTTCCGCGGCGGTCTGCTCCCGGCGCTCCGCCTCCGAGAGACGGGCCTGCTCAGCGTCCTTCTGCTGCTGGTCAGCCTCGCGCTGGGCCTGCACGTACTCCGTCAGGGCCTTCGCCGACTCGAAACCGAGCTGGCTGAGCAGGTCACGTACGCCGGCGCGGCGGCCCTGGTCCTTCTCGCGGGCGAAGCGGCGGGACAGCTCCTCCTGCGGGATGGTCACCGCTGTGGTGTCGGCGCCGTCCAGTGCCGTCTCCCCGGTCGGCGAGTTCCCAGGGTCGTCGGGGGAAGCGCCGAGGATCGGGAAGATGGGGCGGCCGTCGCGACGGTAGCCGAGCGGTGCGAGCGGCAGCGGCGGTCGTGTTCGTACGGTCATGGGCAGACTCCTTGCCCAGACGCCCCCGCGTCGGGCGGAGTCTAACCTTCACTGCACCGTCGGCGTGAGTGAGTGCCTTGTGCTGCGATGCTCGCCGTGGATCGGGACGAGGCCATGGCCGACTACATCTCGTTGACGGTCCCGCCAGTCCCGAGCTCCGTCTCGCGCTGCTCCCAGATACGGGCGACCTCCTCTGCCGCGTCCTCGATGGGGAAGCCGGCGTCCACGAGCATGCGCACTCCCGTCTCAAGGGAGAGGACACCGGCCGTGACACCTTTGACCACCAGGTCGAGGACGCTGGCCTGATCGGTCGGCAGATAGGAGCCGAAGGTGATGGACGCGTGCGGCTGCTGCCCCGGCGGCAGCACACCGGCGGCCTGGTAGAGGCGGAGCACCATCTTCAGCAGCAGCGGATACTTGGCCGCCCGCGCGAGCCGCATGGAGCGGACCATGGCGTCCAGCGGACCGAAGCTCAGCTGCATCGCGTAGCCGGAGGCCGCCTGCGCGGCATCCATGGTGCCGAGCACGCTGGCCGGAAGCCGGGTGACCACTGACAGCCGGTCGCGTAGTGCCTCCACATAGGCGCGGAGTTCGGAGAGCTGGGCCGAGGTGTCCACCGTGGTGAGCTGGCCGGTCTCGCCGAGTGGCCAGACCATTCCCGGCTCCACCTGTACCGGCAGTGGTCGGCCCGAAGCACGGTCGACCGGCAGCCGGGCGCCGGAGAGGCCGATGATCGGTGAACCGGTGGTCGCCGAGGCACGCTGGCTGTCCGTGTCGGCAGCGCCCAGATCGTCGAGGAGCTGAGTGGCCTTCAGCAAGGTCGACTGGCCGAAGTGCTCGGCGCCGTTGATGGTGTTCGGTACATGGACGATCGGGATGAAGTCGATGTGCAGGTCGAGCCGGTCGAGCAGCTCCCCGTCCGCGTTGGTACGGAACCGGGCTCGGCGCAACGAGAGCGCGTCGATGGCGCCCGCGCGGTCGACCTGCTCCAGGTCCCATTCGGCATCCGTCAGGTAGCAGGTGATGTCGGCGGGCCGCGCGGACCACGGATACGTGCGGGCCGCGTTGGAGTCGGCATCGACCGGCCCGAGCTCGTACGTGACACGGCGCAGCGTGGCCTTCCGGCCCGATGCCGGATCGGCCGGTGTCTCCCACGCCAGGTGGACTCGCGTCGGGTACTCGTCCGCGTCGACGGCGTCGTCGGGCAGCACGGGGAAGTAGAAGCCCGGGTCGATCGTCTTCAGGGTCGGGCGTCCCTTCGCCCGCGACCACGCCAACAGGTACACGGTGTCGCCGAGCAGGACGGCATTGCGCTCGGCGTGCTGCATCCGCATCCACAGATGCTCGTGCTCTGCCCACTCCCGCAGCAGGGACTCGGCCGCACGTGCCACCTCGCTGTCGTCCGCCCCGCCAACGACGATCTGCTGCGTCTCGCCGATGAGGTGCGTCAAGGTCTGGTCGACAACCAGCGTCGGATCCCCGTACTCGCGCCGGTCTGTACCGTCCTCGCCGAGCAGGGCGGCGGCCTGGTTGGTGTCGTACGCGGCGAGCACCGTGTATGCGGTGAGGCGACGAATATCGGCCTCCGGCACCCAGGATGCGCCGACATGGCCGGGCAGGTGTCCAAGACGGCAGTCTGCGGCCTGTCGAAACGCCGGCTTGTAGGACAACGCCCCCCAGGTATCGATGATCAAGTCGCGCAACCGTCGCATACACCGCTCCCTGCCGGTCGTCAGAAGTCGGCGGAGCCTAATGCGCGCACCCCGAGGCTTCTCACCTCGATCGGTAATCCACCAGCCGGTCGAGGAGTTGACCGGGCGTTCGGCGTGGGGCTGGCGGAGCACTGCGGCCCGTACCGCGTCCAGCGTCTTGCTGGCCTCGCAGGACGACGGCCGCTCGCCATTGCTCCGCCTGCAGAGGCCCGACAACCTGTCAGGTCGGATTCCCCAGCCAAACGTCGTATCAGCCAGCACAGTTCGAAGGCGTGATGTCGCCCATGACGCGCAGAAACCGATGTGGCACCCTGACCGGGTGCGCACTCATGTTCGCATGTAAGTACATGGTCAGACTCACGGGGGCGAGAGCGATGTCGTTCGAAGAGGAATGGGCCGGCCTCAAGGAGGCTGCGCTCGCCCGACGGCAAGCTGCTGCGCAGATGCAACTCAACCAGGCGCCGACAGGTGGCGACCACCCAGGGGGTCCGGCTGGCAGGGGCGACGGGTACTCGGTCAATGCGGCGTCACTCGATGGCAGTTCACACCTGCTCATGGAGATCGCCGGACTCCTCTACGAGGGCCGCATGGACGGCGAGAACGCGACCCAGGCCCGCGCGCCCCGCGCGCACACGGAGGTCGCCGCGCAGGTGGACACGCTCGCCCGGTTTGCCAAGGACCAGTACAACGACATGGTCGCGCTGCTCGCATCCCTGTCGACGAAGCTGAAGTCCGCCGGCAACGACTACACGACCGTGGACAAGGGCGTACAGGGCCAGATGAACGCCATGCTGGACTGCGGCCGCTTCGTGCCGCCGGAGAACAGGTGATCCGCTGTGGCATACCGTGACGACGTCCAGTTCCTCGAGGACGCGAACCCGACGCTCATCGATCGCAACGCCGCCGAGTTCCGGCGCCTCCATACACTCATCGAGTCGACGGACGACGCCTTCCGCAAGGCCGGAAAGGTCGACTGGGTGAGCGAGGCCCGCGACCTCTACGTCAGGAGGCTCGGTGAGAGCAAGAGCCTGGCCGATGCGCTCTCGGAAGCCTTCCGCAAGGCCGGCTCCGCGCTGGCCAGGTACGCCGACGCGGTCACCACCGCCAAGGTGCACTACAAGAACGGACAGCACACCGAGGGCAGACTCTCCGAGCTCATGGCCCGTGAAGCTCAGGCCATCACTCCCACCGCGCGGGCAGCAGAGCCCTTGCGGCAGTGGGAGGATCTGCGTGCAAGCACGGGGGTGCTGGACTGGCTCGCCGAAGTGACCGTGGACGTCGACGCGATCCGGGAAGACGCCGAGCGCTACTACAACCAGACCAAGGACCACTACGGTGACGCGCTCCGCGTCGAGTCCGCCGCGCGGGAGCTGTGCGTTGCCGACCTCAGGGCGGCGTACAAGTCGATACCCGACTACCAGGGGACTCTGCCCGACGCGGCCGAGTTCCTGAAGAACCTCGGGCCCCTGCAGAGGGAGGCCCGCGAGGCGAGCGACGACCCGAACACACAACTGCCGGGCTCCGGACCCAAGGTCGACACGATCCCCACCATGGGCCGTGACGTGGTCGTCTCCGAAACGCTCTACCGCATCCGGACGCGCGTGGACAGCCTGCCCGAAGGACAGGGCAACAACTACTGGCTCCCGTCGAACGACGACGAGGGGCGCCGCTCGTACATCTCCGCGAACAAGGAGCTCATCAGGGCAGCCGCCGAGGATTCAGGGCTTCCGCCGGTGATGGTCGCAGGCATCGCCTGGCAGGAGGTCGAAGGGGACCCCGGCCTGCTGGACGACCTGGCCTACGAGGGCCGACAGATCATTCCGGGCAGTGAGGATCCTGACCGGACCTCCATGGGGCCCATGGCCATCCAGGTGCGGCGCGCCGCCGAGGTACTCGGCTACGATCCGCACAGTCTCACGGATCTCCAGCGGAGCACCGTGGTGAACGCGATCAAGGATCCCGGCACGAACATCTTCATCGCCTCCGAGTACCTTGCCCAGTTGAAAGCCGAGAGCAGCTTCGCCGACGTACCACCGGAGCAGATGACACGCGCGCAGATGCAGGAGCTGGCCGCCCGCTACAACGGGGGCCCCTATTACGAGACCGACGCAGCCCAGGCTTACGGTCGTGGCTTCGACAACAGGCTGGATCAGGCCAAGGAGGCGCTGCGGTGAACGACGTCACGAGCCCTGCTGCACCAGGGCGCCGCGATGCTTCGGGGAGGCCCCCCGGCCGGATCGGTTCCGCCGTGTGCGCCGTGGTGCTCCTGGTGGCGCACTTCGTCACGGCGTACCTGCTCCTCCTTGCCTACGCGGCCGAGCCGGCGGGTCCCTGGGACACGGAGACGGCCTCCCACTCGGGCTTCGCTGCGGGCACGGCGCTGGGGGTGACCGTCGTCGTGGCACTGCTGACCGTGCTGTTCGTGAAGGCACAGTGGCTGCGACGATGGTGGTTCGTCGTGCCGATGGTGACGGCCCTGGCTGCGCTTCTACGACTGACCATCCTCGCCCCAGAACTCTGACGCGGACGTCTTCACCACACACCTCGCGTGAGGGTGTATCCACGAGGGCTTGATGTCGTGCGCCGCCGTATCGCTCTGGTTATGTCCATGAGAACGGACGGACAGCAGATGCCCGCCCACTTCGGGAGGCGCCACTGGCCGGCACTGATTGATTGCGGCAGCACGGGCACCGGACAGGCCGGAGATCGGGTGCCGGTGCCTCCTGCCGGCCGACTAGAAGAGCCGGGAGTGCATGTACTGCGTGAGGTTCTCGAGGATCTCGCGCAGGTGCGGGCTGCGGACGGCCGGCAGCCGGACCAGGGTGTGCCGGAACACTTCCGGATCGGCCCGGAACAGGTGACGGGGGAGTGATGCGGGCGGGTCGTCTCGGAGGACGCCGTCGGGCATGCTGCCCGACGCGGGGACGGGCAGGCACGGTTCGGGGAAGGCCAGCCACAGCCATACCCCGAACGGCAGCGGCACCGCGTACGCCGAGGTGGCCGGGTCGGCCGGGGTCCAGATCTCGCCCGTCTGCGGATGGACCGGCACGAGGAGGATGCCGGCGCCCGCGCCAGGGGCGGGCCGTCCCGGTCCGGCCAGGACGGCCCGCCGCGCCTGCCCACCCGCGGGCAACAGGGCGTCGAGGGCGCGCTGGAACATTTCCGCGATCAGGCCGTCCGGGACGGTCACCCGCTGGCCTTCCGAGGCCGCCAGTAGGTGGGCGAGTGCCCGCCCGGCTGCCGCCTCCCATTGCGGGCTCCAGGACCACCAGTGGTTCGACCAGTAGCCCGCCCTCATCCGTGCTCCCCACGCGGCGATCGGCTCGAATGGGGGCGTACCCTTCCCCTCCACCATCAACTCCTCCCAGGACAGCGGTGCGGCGTCGGCGTCGTCGACGGGGAGGCGGCGCACGGCGTTCGGGGCGAGCCACACCGCCTGCCAGAGCGAGCAGTCGTCGATCCGGCTCGCCACGGGCAGGCCGCACGCCTCGCAGGCCATGTTGGGGCCGTCGGCCCCGTCGAGGCCGCAACAGTAGCCGCCTCCCTTCTCCGGGATCAGCAGGGTGCCGCGGGTATCCCCGGGGGCGATGACGATCGCGCCGGGCGCGCCGTCGGACAGGGCGTGGACCGGCGCGTAGACGCCGCGGGCCGCCGCCTCGTCCGGATCGATCTCCTCCCACGTCCGCCACGGCGGCCCCCAGGGCTCCGGGTCCACGGCGAACGTGCCCGACTCCATGAGCACAGGGAGCTGAAGCCCGTTCCCGTACTGCTGATGGGCATGTGCCGGCAGGGCGACCTGGGACAGCGGGGCGGTCAGCTCGGCACCGCACCCCGCACACACGAAAACGAACAAATGTCCTCCGCTGGGGAAACAGGGGCATGCTCGCAGCCCGGGCGGCGGTCGGCCAATGTGTTTTTCGTCCGCCGTCAACCTCTTACCGTCGTCCCGTGAGCCGGTGATCTGATGGTGCGGCCGGACGTCCCGTGTCTCCGGCAAGGAACAGGTCGGTGAGCGCCCAGACGCAGGAGTCGAGGAGGTCCGGGGACTTCTCCTCGGCCTCCGAGGCGCCGACGTACGTCGTCATCTGCTCCTCCAGCACGGCGAGCGTGCGGGGCGGGCCGGCGTGGGTGATGCGGGACTGCTCGTAGAGCATCGCGACCGGGGCGGCGCGGGCGCGTTTGCCGCGGGTGGCGTGGACGACGCGGCAGGGGACGGTCGGGTCGATCTCGGCGAGGAGGGCGGGGAGGTAGTCGCCGCCGTTGTTGGCTTCGATGACCACGCAGTCGGCCTGGTGCTCGTGGTAAAGGGCGGCGGCACGGCGCATCGCGGCGGTTGGGGTGTGGCGGTCCTGTTCGGCGTGGAGGACGTATCCGCGGGGGCGGCGGTCGCCGTACATCTGCTCCAGCGGGTAGGAGCGGCCGGCCACCGTGAAGGCGGTCAGGTCGGCGGAGTCGGTGGTTGTGACTGCGGGGTCGACGGCGACGACCAGGCGGTCGAGCGGCGGGACTGCGGTACGGGTGATGCGGAAGCCCTCCACCTCGAACATCCACTGCTTCCACAGCGCGCCCTCCACGTCCTCCAGGAGGACGCCGTCCAGCTCCTGGCGGCCCAGGCGGGTGCCGCCGTACTCGGAGTCGAGTTCGGCGAGGGCGGCTGGAGAGAGGTTGGCGCGGTTGTCCTCGGTGCGGCCGGTGGTCAGGACCACGGTGGAGCCGGGGTGGCGGCCGCGCTCGACGAGGCGCTTGACGTGGGGGAGCGGCTTGGGGGTGGTGGAGATGACGACCTGCGGGGTCGGGGCCTCACGCAGGCAGAACCACAGCATGTCGTACACCGACTGGGCGGTGTGGCGGTTCCAGGCGGCGTACTCGTCGAGCCAGCCCTTGTCGAAGGCGAAGCCGCGGAGGTTGTCGGGGGTCTCGGCGCCGAAGCCGTAGATCGCGGAGCCGTTGGTCAGGCGGAGGGTGGTCAGGCCGTTGCCGGGGCTGTAGCGGCGGATGTCCTCGGGCGGGATGACCGCGAGGAGGCCGGACTTGGGGGACTCGAAGCAGATCTCCTTCACGAGCGTGGCGTTCTTCGCGACGACCGCGATCATCGTGCCCGGCGTGCTCGTCCACTCGCGTACGGCCTCAGCAGCGGATTTCGTCTTCCCCCAGCCTCGGCCCGTCAGCATCATCCAGGCCGCCCAGGCCCCCTGCGGGAGGCGTTGGGCGGCGCGGGCGTGGTGGTGCAGCCAGCCCTCGTGGGGCAGGCCGCCGCAGCCGGGGCGGTCGCAGGCCCAGCGGCGCGACGAGGCGGCGTCGGCCTCGATCAGTGCGGTGATCTCGGCGTGCAGCTCGGCGTCGGACATGCCGGCCGGGTTCGGCAGCGCGCCGAACGGATCGGGAGTCAAGACTGCTCACCGCCGAGGGTGCCGATGCGAGATTCCAGTTCGCGGCGGAGCTGCTCCATGCGAGCGCGGCGCTCCTCGTCCGTCAGGCCGGAGACGTCCGTCGCCTCCGGGCCCGCGGAGTTCGCAGTGGTGTCGGCCAGGTCCATGCCGTACGCCTGGCGCTCGATACGGATCGTGATCTCCAGCCAGCGGATCACATCCGAAGGGCTCAGCCGCGCGGGGTCGAGCTGCTGGAGCTGGGCGACAATCTTCGACTGCGCGGCGGACGCGAGGCGGGCGTGCCGGCGCGCTACCTCCCGGGCGGCCTGGTGCCGCTCGGCGCGCCAGAGCCGGTCCTGCTCCCGGTCCCATGCCTCGGCGCGCAGTACCCAGCGGTGGGCCGTCGACCAGCGCTCGATCAGGGTGCGGGACTTCGCCAACCGCTCGGCGACCTTGCCGATGCTGCGGGACAGGCCGAGGTCTCGGTAGCAGGCAAACGCCTCCCACGCGGCGGACGATTCACCCGACCGCCGCTCCCATGCCTCGGCGCTCTCCGCCATCCGATCGTCGTGCTCCTACCTGGTGTCTTGCGTCCTCTCGTACGCGGCGAGGTCCTCTGTAGTGCCAATGAAGGCTGGGCCGCAGCCCGGAGGCAGCCGCTCGACGACCATGGCCACGGCCTCCTGCGCGGTGCTCGTGTCCCCGATCCACTCCGTGTCGTACGGGCCAGACTTCGGTTGCTCGACCCGATACCCGCCGACGCTGCACCCGTAGACCAGGGGAATGTCCATGGTGAAGGGGAAGGCCGTGCACCGGCTGAAGCCGAGACGCCAATGGCTCGTCCAGGGATACAGCTGCCTGAGCAGCGGCTCCGCGTACGCCGCACGCACCAGCGTCAGGAACGGCTCAAGGGGAGGTGTTCCCGCGGGCAGTTCGGGCTCACCCGCGGTCGTGAGAAGTCTCTGCCACTGCGCTTCCACGATGTCGGTCATCCCGTCATTCTGCGGAGCGTCGGATCACGGAGCCCCAGGTGTTCCAGGAGGTCGCGACATTCGTTCCGACCGGATGCGCGGGCAGCGACCTGGAGGGCGGCCTTGCGGCGTACCGAGTCGGGCAGCGGGGTGACGGAGACCGTGCGCTCCCACGACGAGGAGTCCTTGGCCAAGTTCACTATGCGGTCCCTTCAATCACGTCGTCGGGTTCGAGGTCGCCGTCGAGGAGGCGGGCGAGCTGGTCGGCGAGGCGGAACGGCTCGTCCGCGAGATGATCGGTCAGGGCCCGGGCCATGCCGGCGGCGGTGCGGTGGACCGTGGTCAGGTGGTCGATCTCGGCATGGAGCCGGTTCAGCTCGTCGGCGAGTGAGCCGTTCATGGGGTGGCCTCCGGAAGTTCGGCGGGAGGGTGGCGCGCTGCCGCTCAGGGCCGAGGACGCGCAGCACGGTGTGTAGATCGCGAGGCCGCCAGACGGCGACCTCGAAGCCGCTGTCGGCCAGGTGGGAGAGCCACTCGCGCTGGGCCGGGCGGAGCCGCCCGGTGTCGGTCTTGAACTCGACTAACAGCGTGCGGCGCTGGCCGAGGTGCCCGAAGACCTCGTCCGGCCAGCCCGGGTCGGAGCGTCGGGAGTCCGCCGTGTGGTACTGCAGCCGCCAGCCGTACCGAGCGGCGATCTCACGGACCTTGCGTCGCCACTGCTCCTCACTCGCACCGCTCACTGGCTCCGCCCGGTCGACGGCCACCGGGAAGCGCTCGGCTTCCAGCCGGTCGAGTGGCCCGTACCGTTCGGTGAGCAGCTTGCGGTACAGCTCCCCGTTCACGGGGCACCGTCCAGCAGCCGGTAGCCGGTGCTCGTCGGACGCATCCGCTCCAGCGCGATCCGGGTCCGCTGCCCGGTCCGGCCGCCGGGCGTAGCGGAAGTGAGGACCGTGCAGTACGTGTAGCGGACGTCGACCTCGTCGACGCGTACGGTGCGACCTTCGCTGCGCTTGTCGTTGTCGGCCCACACCTGGCCGACTCGCACGTCGGGCTGGGTCACGCCGCACCTGCCAGGTAGTCGGCGGCCCACAGCTCCAGGGCCCGCCACCGCTGCCCCGTCTCGATGTCGCCGTCCCGCTCCATCCGGTCGATGGCGCGCTGCACGACGGCTGCGGCGTCGGCCGGCATGGTGCGGGTGGCGAGCACCGTCTCGATGGGAGCGGTGCCCTTGCGGGTGGCGGTCTGCTCGTCCGGGTCGTACCAGCCCTCAGCGAGTTCGCCGAGGTGCCGCTCCACGATCGCGAGGGTGATCGCGAACGCGGCGGCGACGTTGCCGATGTTGTGCGCACCCTTCGTCGTGTCGAGGGTGTCCAGCACGCCCTCGTACTGCGCGATGTGGGCCAGCCAGCGGGCGTCGGCGGACGCCGCCTTCCGAGCGGCCTCCAGGGCCTTCTCCGCGGTCTCCTTCTCGTCCGGCAGGAAGACGATCTGCACGGTCGCGAAGTCCAGGTTCGCCTCCGCGAGGCTTGGCACGGTGATCTCGTCGAGGAGTTCGAGGGTCTTGTCGTCAAGCCCGGAGTACAGGCGCATGGAGACGTCCTCCAGCTCCTCGTACAGGGCCTTGAGGGTGGCCGGGTCGTCCTCGCCGGTGATCGCGTTGTGGGCGAGCTGCAGCGCGATCTGCCGCTGCCGGGGAAGCGGCTCGACGATCTCCATCCACCAGATGCGCTCCAGGCCGGCCTCGATCGCCGCCTTGGTGCGGTGGTTGCCCGACAGGACGATGCGGCGGCCGGTCTCCGTGTCGTTCCACACCAGCGGCGTCGAGGTCAGCGCGCCGTCGTCCCGGATGTTGGCGACCAGGCGCTGGAACTGTTCGTGCCGCATGAAGCGTGCGTTGATGTCCAGCAGCGTCAGCTCGCGTGGGTCGCCCTCGACCATGCGGGGCTTGAGTGGATCGCTCAACGGGGTTCCCCCTCTTTCTGTCCGTGCTTGCTCCTCCACTGAGCGAGTCCTTCGGCCAGCGACCAACGCCCCAGCTCGGAGCCGTAGTCGAGCTGGTAGCGGTAGGCGGGATCGGTGGAGTCCTTGCGCGAGTTCAGCCGCAGCAGCCCGCGGTACTTCATCGACACCGGCCGCTGCGTGAACGCCGTCGTGTTCAGCCGGGTCAGGCGGGTGTTCATGGCGCGCTGCGCGAGGAACTGCGCCTCGGTCGACAGCGCCGCGTACAGGACGAGCTTGGCCAGCCGCCTGTACGACGTCGGCGTGACGGGGAAGTCCGACAGCAGGTACACGTTGTGCGGGTCGTACTTAGGCGTCGAGAACGCGAACGCGCCCACCACGACCCCGTCGACAAGGACAGCGAGCGCCATAGTCGGCGTGCCCGGGCGGATGTTGTGGTTCATGTACTGCGACCGCAGCGTCGCGAACTGCCCCATCGACAGCGGCGCGAGGCTCAGCGTCCCACCGAGCTCCTGGCCCGGTACGAGCCGCGGTGCGCGTACCGACTCCAGCCGCTGGTTCGGGCGCACGATCCGCGAGCGTGGGACCGACGCGTAGACGTTGATCGGCAGCCCGCGGTTGGCCGTCTGCACCTGACCGCGCAGGTGCTCACGCAGCTCCTCGACGTCGAAGTGGAGGCCGAGCACCCAGTGCGGCCGGTCGGTGATGCGTTCGACCAGGGTCTGTTTCGCGGCGTCGTCCAGCGTCGGGTATTCCGGCGCCGGCCAGTCCAAGTGCTTGTCCAGGGCCGCGAACTGGCCCTCGTAGTCCCCCGCATAGAACGGCGGGAAGGCGACCACCGGGGCCTCGGCCGGGACCTGTTCGGCGAGCCACTGGTTCACGTCCATCGGCGCGTACGAGGCGAGCCGCAGCGGCAGCGTCTCGATCTTCGCGACCGTCTTCGCGTGCAGCTGCGGGAACTGTTGCCGGTACGCGGCCAGCATCCGGCCGTAGTACGGATGGTCCCCGCGTCCGAGCCACTGGAAGAAGCGGGAGCCAAGCAGCACTACCGCGAGCGTGCCGGCCCGGCCGTCCATGTACGGGGCCAGCCAGCCGAGTTCGTCCGCCGACTCGGGACGGATCGTGATGGGTAGCTCCTGCCCGGCGAAGTACCAGCCGATCGCCGACGAGTACAGCTGCACGTCGCAGCTGTGGAGCCGGAACCCGGAGTCGTGCAGGACGCGTTCGATGGTGAAGTTGCCCGAGCAGCCGGCGTAGATGTCCTCGGCCTGGCCGCGCCAGGTCGTGGCGTGCTCGTGGATGATCGCGCGGAGGTCCGCGGGGATCGAGCCGTGGAACAACGCTGCCTCCCCTGCGCGGATCTGGTTGAGAAGGACGCGGGTCCGGAGGGGCAGGGGGCTGGTCCTGCCGTGCCGGGCCGCCGGGGAACCAGGAGGCGCGGGGGACGCCTGGAGGGGGTGGTTCCTTGGCTGGTCAGCTCCGCACCACATGCCTGTGCGGACGCGTCCTCGAGCGCCGGGCCCGACTCGAACGGGCTCCTCCCCACCGGGGGCGGGGCGTGCTGCCAGGTGCACCACCGACGCGTGGCGAAGCCGATCGGGGAAGATCACCCGCCAACAATTGAACCGTATCAGACGAAGTATTGTCACAACACATGTGGCGGATGCGATCACGCATCCGCCACATGCATGGAGTTGCGGTCAGGCCCGCGCGGTGACTGTCACCGGTCCGGCTGGAGCAGGTCCAGCAGACTCATCGTCCCGATCGGGCACTCCTCCGGAAGCCGCGGCTTCGCCTTCGCTCTTCCAGGCCCGGGCTCGAACAGCTCCATCTGGCCCGGCGACGCCGGCTTCGGCCGCGGCGTTGCCTCGAAGTCCTCCCGTCTCATCTCGGCCCAGTTGGGCGTGCGTTCATCGCTCACAGCAACGTCCCTTGCTCGTACCCGGGTCCCAGCGGCCCGAGTTCCCTTACCTTTGCCCCGGTCTTCTCCTGCCACCACGCGGCGAACATCCGTCGATGGCACCACTGATACGGCTTCGCCAGGTCCTCGAAGCACAGCAGCACCAGCCGCAGATCCCCGGCCGCGACCGCGATCTCCTGGAACCGCAACGCGAAGAAGTCCACCCCACGCCGGTCCAGTTGGGATACGTACGCCATCTCGTACGCCGGCCGTGCCGCTCCGAAGTAGTCGCGGCTCGGCGCGGCCTCCCGCACCTGGTGCTCCAGCGCGTACGGCAACGTCCACCTTGGCGCGCCCAGGGTGATGCGCACCGGCACGCCCATCGACGGCTCGAAGCCCTGGTACCTGTGCGTGAACAGCTCGAACATGTTCCTCCCTCACGCCGGGTCCGTGGCGCAGCCGTGGAGCGGGCAGTTCGGGTCCGGCTTTTCCTCGTGGCCCTCGTCGCTGTGGACGTTCTCCCACCCGGTCAGCTCGCAGCAGCCGTCGCACAGCCGCACACCGAGCGCGTCCCGCGAGACGCTGCCGGAGCCGAACACGAGGCAGCCCTCGCCGTCCACTGCGACGCTGCCGTCCGTGCCGCGCACCGGGACCACCCGCAGTCGCCGCCCGCGCACCCGGCACAGGATCTTCGTGGCGAGGCCGGGCGCGACCCATTCGCTGCCGGGTGCCACCACCCCAGAACACAGCAGTGCCGCCGCTTGATCGGGCGACAGTGTGTCGCCCTCGTTCCTGATCAAAAACATTCCCTGTCCTTCCTCGCTCCTGATTCGAAGCGGGTGATCGTCAAATACTATTCTATAGTCAATCGATTTCGCTCGCCATTATTATTTTATAATCGGGTGTTAGGGGTCCGCCCCACTCGCACCCCACCACCACCCCATGCCGCCCACGCGTCGCCCGAGCCTCCCAGAGACGCGAAACAGCCGGGACCCTCCTCGGGATCCCGGCTGTCGCGCACGGTCGAACGTCAGCTCAGGCCGCGGCCGCAAGCTCCGTCTCCGAGGGCTCCTCGGCGGCGACCTCGGCGATCTCGGTCTCGCTCGGCTCCTGCTCGGCCTCGGCGTCCTCCGCCTCCGGCTCGACCTCCAGCTCCGGTCGGACCGTCAGCTGCTTCGCCTCAGACATCGCCTTCGCCTTCCGCAGCTTCTTCACCGCCTCGGCCGACGCCTTCCGCACCCGCTCCACCGTGTCCAACTGCTTGCCCACCTCGCCCTCGAACAACTCGGCTAGCTCCGTCGGCGTGAGCTTCGCCAGCTCCTCCAGGAGTGTCCCGGCGCGCTCGACCTGGTCCACCTTGGACTTGGCCTGCTTTCGCTCCTTGGCCTTGTTCTCCTTCTCCTTGTCCGACAGCTCCTTCTCGGAGAAGAAGCCCTCCTGGTTCTCCTTCATCCGCAGGGCCTGCGCGAAGGTGGAGGCGTCGGTCTCCGTCCTGAAGTCGCCCTTCATGTACCGGGTGACGGCCACCTTCTGGTTCGCCGGCGTGAGCTTCGACAGGTACCAGGCGAAGTCGGCCTTGATCTTGCCCTCGGCGACGAGTTCCGCGATGTCGGTGGTGAGGTTGAGCAGGTCCATCCGCCACTTCACGTAGTCGGTGGTCTTGCCGAACATCTCCGCGATGCGCTCTGCCTGGTATCCGAAGCCGACCAGGTCCGCGTACGCCTGGGCCTCCTCCATGAGGGTCATGTCCGCGCGGCCGACGTTCTCGGAGGTGCCCATGATGAACGCGTTCTCGTCGTCGACGCTCGAGACGACCTTGGCCTCGATGGTGGTGGCGCCCTGCACCAGGTGCATGGCCCGCCAGCGGCGCTCGCCCATCACGATCTGGAACGTGTCGCCGGCCGGGCGGACCACGATCGGCTGGAGCTGGCCGACCGAGCGGAACTGGGCTGCCAGCTCCTCCAGCTTGGTCTCGTCGAAGAACTTGCGGGGCTGGTCCGGGTTGGCCTCGATCCGTCAGCTGGGGTTGGTCGTTGATCGGCTTGGCGGTTCGCCCGTAATGTCCTCTGCCGTTCGAGGGTGGGCCGTCGCGTGACGCTGCGGGGTGCGCCGGGGTTCCACGTCTCCCGGGGTGGTGCGGTCCTCTCCTCTCCGGTTCTCGTTGGGGTGGTTGCTGGTGGGTCAGGTGGCGGCCGGGAGGTCGGTCAGCCGCCGCCAGGCGGTGGTGAACGCGTTCGCCCAGGGCCAGGTGTGCTCGATCCGTAGCCATCGGCGGCGGGCGTGTTTCGCGAGGCGGGCCGGGAGGTGGTAGAGCCGGAAGCGGATGGTGTCCGGTTCTGCGTGGGCCAGGTCGGGGTGATCGTGCAGGGTGAGCAGGCGGAGCCAGGCGTCGAGGTCGGCGGCGAGGTTCGTGCTCAGCATCCATGCCTGGTTGATCTGCCAGGACTTGGAGGGCAGGTTGTGCAGGCCCATCGCCTTGTTCGCTTTCACCTGGTCCTCGACCACCGCGTGGTGGCGGTGCAGGACATCCAGCCACTGGATCTGGTGGGAGCCGGGGATCCGGGCCATCCTGGAGATGTTGGTGGCGGTGATCGAGTACTTCCAGCCGGTCTTCTTCTCGAAGGCGGTGAGGTCCTTCGTGTGGCGGCCGGACGGCTTGACCCGGCGGACGATCAGCCGCATCCCCTTGATCCAGCCCTCCCGGCGGTTCAGCCCGCTCAACTCGGCCACGAAGTAGCCTTCCTGGAGGCTGCCGTCCTGCTTGATGGAGGTCTCCCAGGCTCTCTCGGGCAGGCGGGCGATGGCCTTCTCGTCCTCGTCGGTGATGGTCCAGCCGGTGGTGAAGCGGACCGTGCGCCGCATCGTGTTCAGATCCCGCAGGTGTTCGTGCAGGCCGTGGGTGGCCCCGGCGCCGTCCGCGCGCACCAGGATCTTCGCCGTCGAGGCTCCGGGGACCTGGGCGAGTGCCTCGCGCAGCACGCGGATGTGGTCGGCCACCGTGTTCGAGCCGGCGTTGCCCGCGCGCAGCAGCATCGCCAGGCACTCGCCGGTGTTCGCACACCACGCGGCCAGGGGATGGAACCCGAACGACTTCTTCCAGGTCGCCGCGGCGCCCTGCTTCTTCGAGGCCGCCGTGATGATCGTGGCGTCCATGTCGATCACCACCCAGCGGTGCAGGTGCTTACCCGCGATCGTCAGCCACGGAAACCCGCCCGGCCGCAGGTGCAGCAGGCTCCAGACGTGCCGACGCACCCGGGCCCGCACCCGAGCGATCTTCGCGAGGACCTCGGCGTCCATCGCCGCCAGCGTCCGCCGGGTCGTCGAGTCGGACACCGTCGCCCCGAACAAGCCCTGGTGGTGTGCCTGCAACTGCTCGGCGTCCGACAGGTTCGCCGCCCCCAGCACGATCGCCACGGCGAGCTGCACGACCACCACCGCCCGATCCCGCCAGCCGGCCCCCGTCCCGGCGGGCAGCACAGGCGCCAGCGCACTCGTCAACCCCGTACGGTCGGCCAGCCGGCGCAGCAGCACCGCTCCGGCATGCCCGATCAGCCCCTTGCCGTCGGCGACCACGGACAACCGCCGGTCCCACCCTGTAGGCTCGCTCACCAGATTGGTGCCCTGACTCTCGCAGCGGATACGACCTCGACACTCGCATCCTTGCAGGTCAGCGGCACCTTTCTGCTACCGGGGCGTCAGATCCCCCAATTCCGCTGAATATCCAGGGTTGGGCTCGATGTCCGCGAGCGGGATCGCGATGACCTCGATGTTCGCCTCGCTGACGTTCATGTCGCTGACTCCTCGCACTCTCGGTCTCGCAGGTTGGGTTCCTGTGAGGTGATGACTAAATACTATGATCAATCGATCTTGATCGTCAAGTGTTATTTCCTGGATGGGTCAGCGGGAGCAAGCTTGACGGAGGCTTCGGTGACGAATGGCCGTGAGCCCGACCGTCCACCGAGGGGCGATCGGGGCTCGTGGTCAGAGGTGATTGGGTAGCTCTACTCTTCCTCCACACATGTCGATCCGAAATTTTCAGAGCCGAACTCGACGTCCGCACCCATCAAGACCTTAAGGATCTCCTCCTCAAGCCAGCCACCGTCGCTTGACGGATCGTCGCCCAGCGGCCGACATCTGTCAGCCTCACCGATCCGCCCGACCGCCTTCGGCGAGACGCGCCGGTTCACGTACTTCTCCCCCCGAACCATGACACAAGCGCTCCCACCTGTGCCTTCATTCGCCCTGCCATCAGGGCTGACCTGCGCGGCCGGGCCGCTCCCGTCCAGCGAGCCCGGCCGCAGATGATCCGTCTATTCCCAGCGCGTATCAGCCGGGGCGGCCATGCCGTGTTCCCCGTCGACCGCAGCAGCGGATCCGCTGCCCGCAGGAGCCACGTCCCAGTTCGGGTCTGCCTGGATACTCGTCGACGACGCCTCGATACCCGCGTCGACCCCCGTGGAAGTGCCGAGCACTCCGGCGACAACCAGAAGGAATATCGCCGTGCTTCGGGTCCAACGTATCTTCCTCAACGGATTTTCCACCTCTGTGATCCGGGGCTTCTGTCAGCCGGTCGCCGTCGTCCATCGACAGCGGACGACGCGGATGCAGAGGGCGACAGACCGGAGGCCAACGCTGGTCAGTGGCCGTGCAGTTACGCGCCCACCCGCGTCACTCTGTGTAGGCTCTACGGTTGATCCGGCGAGGGCAAGCGGATGCCGGGTGCATATGCACGCATTGCGGGGGGACGCAGGTCGGAATCATGACTGAAGCGGACATTGCCACCACAGGTCGCGCGCCGCTACGGCTCTCGCGCGAAGCCCGCACAGTCCACGAACGCATCCAGTACGGAGAGGCGATTCCGGACGGCGAACCGGGCCTCGACGAGCTGCTGGAGCTCGGCCTGATCGTTCGCGATCCCATAAAGCCCGGGCGCTACGTGGAGAGCGATCTGCACCGCGCGGAGCGCACGCACATCGAGCATCAACGCCAGGTCATCGCGTCAGCTCTGGACCGCATGGAGCAGGTCCACTCCTTCTTCAGCGGGCTACCGCGCAGGCAAGCCCAGCCGGGCGAGGGAGGCGTCGAGTTCCTTGCCTCCGTCCAAGAGGCCAGTGCCGCGATCGCCACCGCCCTCGATGAGATGACCGACGAGGTCCTCACCGCGCATCCTCTGGAAAGACCTGAACATGCTCTGAAGCTCTCCCTGCCTCGTGACCTTCAACTACTCAGTGAAGGCAAGAAGCTTCGTACCATCTACCCGGAGAGTGCGCGTTCACGCGGACCCGAGAACGCCTGGGCGGCGGCGGTGACCGCGCACGGCGCCGAAGTGCGCACCCTGGCCGGCGGCTTCCAGAGGCTCGTCATCGTGGACCGCTGCCTCGCCCTCGTCGCGAACAGCATCGGGCGGCCGATGCCCGCCAACGGCGCCTACAAGATCACCCATCCAGCACTGATCGCGCACCTGCGCGAGCTCTACGAAGACCAGTGGCAGCGCGCGGACCCCTGGATGGGGGGACGCAGACGGCCCCCGAAGGACACCGTCACGACCACCACGACTCGGGCGATTCTGCGTGGGATGAGCGCGGGCAAGAAGGCCAGCCAGATCGCCAAGGAGCTGCAGGTCAGTGTGCGCACGGTGTCGAACCACCTGACGCGGCTCTATCGCGCACTCGACATCGAACCCGGCAACCAGTTCGCACTCGGCGAGTGGTGGGCCTCCACGGAGGAACGCAAACTCGACTGAGCGTCATGAAAGCCGGACCGCTCGCGGGTGCTGCATGCTCCAGCGGCTGGAGTACGCCGCACTACCGCCAGTGGATGTCGAACCTGCCCTCGTCGAACCGCCGCGATCCGCGCACGGTTGCCGGGCCGACACGTACTTCCTTCACCACCAGCTGAACCAACGTGCGGCGTTGCTCGCGGCCGGCGGTGTCCTGCCACCACGCCTCCAGGCCCTCGGCCGTGAGCTCCGGCAGCTCCTCCAGAGCCTTGCCCCGCCGGGCCCACGCCATGGCTGCCCTGCGCTCCTCATCGAGGGCGGCCTTCGCCTGCTTGAACTCCGCCAGGGTCAGGTCCCGCTTCCCGTACGCTCGGGCCAGCTCCTCCTTGTGCCCCTGGAGGCCGTCCAGGAATCTCGCGGCCTTCTCCGCGTCCGCCGTCAACCGGTCCCGGACCGCCGCCAGGCGCTTGAGGTTGGCCGGGCGCGACAGGCGGGCGATCACGCGCTCACCGATGTACTCGTCCAACGGCTCCGCGGAGATTCGCACCTTGCCGCAACCCTCGGCTTCGCAGACGTACCCCCGCCCGCCGTTCGCTGTAGACCGGGGCACCAGCGGGCGCGTGCACAAGGCACAGGTCCCCGCGCCTCCCGAAAGGTAGTGCACATGCTTAGGCTTGGTGCCCTGACCTCGTTCGTTGCGCCTGAACAACTCCTGAAGCGCGTCGAACGTGGCACGGTCGATCAGCGGCTCGGCCGGCCCCTTGACCAGCTCACCGTCGGCGTTTTCCCGCAGTCCGGCGATGGCCGGGTTCCGGAGTCTGCGACGCAGCGTGGTCGGCGACCAAGGGCGCCCAGACACGGTCGGCCCTGCTACCTCGGTCATCCAGTCAGCGGTACTCGCAAGCGTCTGCTCATCGTCGAGGAGACGCTTGGCGGCCGCCACCAAGTGGGCGGCCTCCTCGGGGACAGCGGTCACTCCGTCCGTTTCGTGGCCGTACGCCCTCATTCTCTCTCCAGCCCATATCCCCCTGTATCCCCCAACACAGGGTATGACCAAACCCACCACTGTCACCCCGACATGTGAGGTGCCGGGGTTGTGGGTTTTGGATATCCCTGCGGACCTTACACGGAACAGGTCCAGACCGTAGGGCTATGTATGGGCAGATCGAGAGAACTTATCTCACTTAAATCACCGCAGCCTTTGAGTAGGCTGCGGTCGGATCGTGTGCGGGTGCGTGGTGGACGCCGTCGAGCGGCCTCGGCTTCGCATGCCTTGGCCTTCCTTAGTCCGGACGCACGCCCAGCGCGCCCCACAGCTCCGACGTCAGCACCCGACGCTTGCCCCTTCCGTACGGGTGCACGGGCACGGGGAACTCTCCGGACTTGATCAGCTCGTACGTGGTGTTCCTGCTGAAGCCGAACGCCTTGCCGGCCGTCAGTACGTCGACCGTGACGGGCAGGGCCAGTACCTCGTCCCGCGTCATGAGCGCACCGCCATCGTGGCGTTCGAGGTGGCCGGATCGTTTCGATCTCGCATGGTCAGACTCTCCTGTTCCGCCCCCGCGCCTCCCAGGAAGTCCCGACGCAGTCTAAGGTCTCCCCAGGTGACCGAACAAGATTGCGCTCGACGCCATCCGGTGTGATCGCCCAGCTCTGTTGCCACACATGTAGTAGCGCTTGCTCGGTCGGTCGCTGAATCGTCAGCCGCGAAGCCTTGCGGTTGTATCCGGCTCAACCCGGCTTATCTGGAGCGCATGTCAGCCCAGGTCATCGGGCAACAGTGTGTCTGTCTCCACATATGATTGCGCCTGCGTGGCTGGTTGCACGACGTACAGGAGGGGATGTGTTCAAGGGCTCGGTCTACAGGCGCTGCACCTGCAGGGCGCCGATGGCCAACGAGGACGGGGAACCGGTCCTCGACACCAACGGCAAGCCGAAGTTGAGGGAGCTGGGTTCCGCCTGCCCTGATCTCGGGAAGCGTGACCACGGCAGCTGGTACTACTACGTGGAGCTGCCGCCGGGGCCCCGGGGCAAGCGGCGCCGGCCTCGCAAGGGCGGCTTCCTCACCAAGAAGAAGGCCGAGGAGGCGGCGCAGAAGATCTGGGACCAGGCGCAGGACGGCGTCGACGTCCTCTCGGACGAGACCGTCGAGCAGTTCCTGCTGCGCTGGTTCAGCAAGAGAGTCGACCTCAAGAGGTCCACCCGGAGCACCTACGAAGACCACATCAACCGGGTCTTCGTCCCGCACCTCGGCCACCTCAAGATGCGCGACCTGCGCACGCGGCACCTCCAGGAGATGTTCGAGCAGATCTGGCGCGACAACGAGCAGCACGCCGCCAACCAGGATGCTGCCGACCTGGCGAAGGCCGAGTGCGAAGCGGCCCACCGGGCCTGGAAGCAGGCGGCCAGGCCGCGTCCGCCCGAGCTGCGCCAGCGCTGGAACGAGGCCAGGGAGAAGCTGCGCCAGGCCCGCAGGAAGCCGCGGTACATCACCGGCCCCGGCGTCCAGCTCAAGATGAAGAACGAGCTCAGCGCCGCGCTCGACTACGCCAAGAACACTGAGAAGCTCATCAGCCAGAACTGGACCGAAGACCTCGTCCTGCCCAAGTACACCCCGCCCAAGCCGCTCGTCTGGACCGACGAACGCGTCGCCCACTGGCAGGAGACTGGCCAGAAGCCCGGGCCGGTCATGGTCTGGACGGCCGAGCAGACCGGAGCATTCCTCGACACGGTGGCGGAGCACCGGCTCTACCCGATGTTCCACCTCATGGTCTTCCGGGGCACCCGCCGAGGCGAGTCCTGCGGTCTGCCTTGGCGCGAGACCGACATGACCGCCGGCACCGTCCACATCAGCGAACAGCTCGTCGCGGCCTCCTACGACGTCTGGGAGGACACCCCCAAGAGCGACAGCGGCGCCCGCACCATCCGGCTCGACAGCCAGACCCACCAACTCATGCTGTTCTGGCGGCGACGCCAGCAGACCGAACGAGCGGAGTGGGAGGAGAAGCACCGCAAGGAGCCGAAGAAGTACGACCCGTACGTCGACTCCGGCCGCGTCTTCACCTGGGAGGACGGCCGCCCGTACCACCCGGAGTACCTCTCCCAGGTCTTCAACCGGCTCGTCCAGAAGCTCGGCCTTCCGCCGATCCGGCTGCACGATCTTCGGCACTGCGCGGCGACGCTGTCCCTCGCGGCCGGCGTCCACATGAAGACCATCCAGGTCCTGCTCGGCCACTCCTCCTACAAGCTCACCGCCGACACCTACACCAGCGTCCTCCCGCAGCTCGAACTCGAGGCCGCCGACGCGCCCGTGGCGCTCGTACCGCGCAAGGCCAACCAACAGGACGGCGAGGAGGGGGCGGCGGACGACGAGCAGCCGCAGGGGCCGCAGCCGGTCCCGCAGAGCGAGCCCGCGGCCTCCGGCGACGTCGAGACCGCTGTCGAGCCGGACTCCGGTTCCGACGAGCAGGCGCCCGTCCGCCCGCTGATCCGCCCCATCGAGCCGGGTGAGGCAGCGGCGTAGCGGCAGCGGGCTGGCGTCCCCGCCGGATGCGCCGTGTCCCCGATCTGTCCCCGCACACATGAAAACACCCCCTTCGGAGATCATTCCGAAGGGGGTGTTCGATGCTCCGTGCCTGGTCAGGCACTGTGCCCCCGGCAGGATTCGAACCTGCGACACCCGCTTTAGGAGAGCGGTGCTCTATCCCCTGAGCTACGAAGGCAAAGGTGTGGATCTCCGCGAGATCCGGCGTCTAGCCTAGCGGATCCCGGCGGCCGCCCGGCAAGATTCGTGTTTCGCCTGTTCAGGGGAGGTGCTGGCTCGTCTGGGGAGTGGGATCGGTGCAGTGGACGCGGTGGACGCGGTGGAAGGATCGAGTGGCCGGTTCGTTCGGACCGTTCTCCTTTCGGGGTGCGGCTTGCCTCGCACCCGCGGTCACCTATGGCACCCGCTTCATCGGCCTGCCTGGGCCAGGCCTCGTACCGGTGCATCCGCCTCCGCTCGCCCGGAGGCACTGCTCTGTCGGGTCGCCCACAGCCCGGACGGGGATCGGGGGCGGTGAGCTGCCCGGCTGGCAGGGGCTGGCAGGGGCTGGCAGGGGCTGGATGGGGACTGATGAGGGTGGGGTGAGGGTGGAGGGGGGTTGAGACTGGCGGGGCGGTGCCGGTTGCGGGGTCAGGTGCGGGTGATGCGTACCCGGTAGGCCCCGTTCGCCTTCTCCGAGAGCACCGTGATCCGGATCTTGTTCTCCTCGTCGGTGAACGCCTCGCCCGGCCGGTGCGGGGCGTCCGACAGCTCCGCGTGCACATTGGGCCGGCGGGTGCAGCCGCCGCTGTTCTTGGCGCTGTCGGCGACGGTGACGGGCCCCTGCCCCGTGTCCACGTCCGTCCTGACGTGGTAGACGAGCACGCCCGGTTTGCAGACGGCCTCGTCGTTGCCCGCTCGGGTGCGCACCTCGACGGCATATCCGGACTCGGAGTCCAGCGGGACGACGGCCAGTTTGCGGCCGCCCTTGAGGGCCAGCGGGGTCAGCTCGTACTCGCTGCTGCCGGTCGCGGCGGCGCACTGGATCTGGTCGTTGTCGAGCCAGCCGAGCTTCCACTTGTGCCAGCCCAGGAGATCGTTGTTCGCACCCCAGTCCTCGGACATGATGTCCCAGTGGCCGACCGCGCCGCCGCCCTCCGCCGTGTAGAGGTCGGGCAGGCCGAAGACGTGGCCGTTCTCGTGCGGGAGTACCCGGTAGCCCGTCTCGGAATACGTACCGGAGCCGTCGTCCTGACGGCTGTAGACGAAGCTGGTGTTGGCGAGCGGCACGCCGTCCGCGTACGGCGCCTCGTGGTTCCCCGAGAAGGTCACCGACAGCACGGTGTCCAGGGCGGACGGCCCGGCATTGGGTGTGACCAGCACGTTGAGCAGGTCGTACGAGCTGAAGTCCACCTGGTCGTCGGTGGCGGTCACGATGTCCTGTACGAGCTGGCGGTAGCCCGGCTCGTACGGCGCCCCGCGGTCGATTCCGTAGGCGGTGAACGCCATGGGCATCCGCAGCCAGTCCGGGAACGGCGTCTCGGGCCGGTAGACGAGCCGTCCGTACGAACTGGTGGCGAACCACTGCTCGGTCTGCGGGAAGAACTCCGCGTACCGGTCCAGCGCGGAGCCGGCCCCCTCGGCGTCCGGGAAGTCGACCATCAGGTTCAGGGCTCGGATCTCGCCCGTGGAGCGCACGTACCCTGACGGGGTCGGGACGCCCTCGGACATCTGCACGCCGGTCGTGGAGGTGAGGCGGCACGGTTCGAGCGCCGACTCCTCGGCCGTGGCGATCGGGCCCGCCGTCGTGCTCGAACTGCCGGGGAGCAGCGAACTCGCAGAGGTGAGGGCGGCGAGCATGATGGCGGCGACGGCGCCGAGGGCGCCCGGTCTGCGTATCCGTCGGCGGGTCTGCTGCATGCGGTCGTCCGCCTTCGGCTCGGCGGCAGCCGGCCGGGTCCGGGCTGCGCTGGTGCGTTCAGCCTGTTCGGAGGTGTGGCGGGGCGCGCGCCGGGAGGGCCGATCGTGGGACACGCCGGAGCTTTGATGTGAGTCAGATCACATGAGGTTCTCGGGGGGAGGGGAAATAACCGGGGATCGATTCCCCGTTTGCCATTGATGTCCGCGCGAAACGGGGAACTCGTCCCCGGTTCTCGGCGGGCACCGGACCCGGCCGCAGTGCCGGATCCCGATCCCCCGGCCGATCGAGAGGATGTGGAGCCGTGAGCCCCGCCACCGGCACCGAGTCGCGCCGCGCCGCCCGGCCGCGGGCGGATGCCCTGCGCAACCGCGAGCGCATCGTGACCGCTGCCCGGGAGATGTTCGTCGAGTCGGGCCCCGAAGCGCCGTTCGACGAGGTCGCCCGGCGTGCCGGTGTCGGCAATGCGACGCTGTACCGGAACTTCCCGGACCGCACGTCCCTCGTCCGCGAGGTGGTGGTGTCGGTTCTCAGGCGCATCGCCGAGCGCGCGGAGGAGGCGGGCGCGGAAGAGGCGGATCCCTTCGCCGCGCTCAGCCGCTTCACCCACGCGGCCGCGGACGAGCGGGTCGCGGCCCTCTGCCCGCTGCTCAGCGGCGACTTCGACAAGGACCATCCCGATCTGGTCGCCCAGCGCGACCGGCTGGAGGGGGCCGTCAAGGCGCTCGTCGACCGCGCCCACGAGGCGGGCCGGCTGCGCGCCGATGTCGCGACGGGAGATCTGATGATGATGCTCTCCCAGCTCACCCGGCCGCTCCCGGGGGTCGCCTGCCTGGACATCGACCGGTTCACGCACCGACATCTGCAACTGTTCCTCGACGGCCTCAAAGCGCCGGCGCGCTCCGAACTGCCGGGTTCGGCAGTGACCTTGGAGGAGCTGAGGTATTCACCGTGACCTGAACGACCGCTGATCTCGCAGACCGGTGGCCGCGCGGCAGTGTGACTCCGATGCTGTGTGGCCGCACGGTCGCTCGCCGATGAACCCGTGAACCCGTGAACCCGTGAACCCGTGAACCCGTGAACCCGTGAACCCGTGAACCCGTGAACCCGTAGACCCGTAGACCCGTAGACCATTGGCCTGGCGGCCGCATGGCTTGACGGCCGGCCGGGTGGACCCTCGGGCCCCGTCCGCGACCGACCGGCCGCGCGGCCCCGGGTGCGGGTGGGCCCGGCTCCGCCGGCCGGAGTCTGGTTCCGGCCGTACCGCCGCTCCGATGGTGTTCGGGCGGGGGCCCCGCGACCGTCCGTGCGCAAGAGCGGACGACCGCGGTCCCGTTCTTTCATGTCATCCACTGTCGTCCGCTACCCACTCGGATCTACCCGATCATCGGCGATCCTCGTACCTCGCTCCGTAATCCCCTTCGCACACCTAGGTAGCCATCTCCATGTCAAGAACGGCCCCTAAGCGCCTTTCCGACGGCCTCGACGGCCTCGACGCCGTCGACGGCCTCGACAGTCCCGACCGACCCGCTGGGCCGGCCGGGGCTGATCCCAGCCGCTGGAAAGCGCTGGTCTTCATCGCACTCGCCCAGCTGATGGTCGTGCTCGACGCGACGATCGTGAACATCGCGCTTCCTTCCGCCCAGCAGGACCTGGGCATCTCCGACGGCAACCGGCAGTGGGTCATCACCGCCTACGCCCTGGCGTTCGGCGGGCTGCTGCTCTTCGGCGGCCGCATAGCCGACCAGTGGGGGCGCAAGCGCGCCTTCGTCGTGGGCCTGGTGGGCTTCGCCGCCGCGTCCGCGCTCGGCGGTGCCGCAGCCGGGGAGGCGACGCTGCTGGCATCGCGGGCTCTGCAGGGCGCCTTCGGTGCGCTGCTCGCCCCGGCGGCCCTGTCGCTGCTCGCCGTGATGTTCACCGACGCCAGGGAGCGGGCCAAGGCCTTCGGCGTCTACGGTGCGATCGCCGGTGGTGGCGGCGCGGTCGGTCTGATCCTCGGCGGCGTCCTCACCGAGTACCTGGACTGGCGCTGGACGTTCTACGTCAACATCCCCTTCGCCGTCGCCGCCGCCGTGGGTGCCTGGCTCGTCATCCGGGAGCCGGCCGGGGGGCGCAACCGCTCGCCGCTCGACGTCCCCGGCGTCCTCCTGTCCACCCTCGGCCTGGTGGCCCTGGTCTACGGATTCACCCGCGCCGAGTCGCACGGCTGGACCGACCTGACAACCCTCGGCATGTTCGCCGCCTCCGTCGCGCTGCTGGCCGCTTTCGTCGCGGTCGAGGCCCGGGTGCCGTCGCCGCTGCTGCCGCTGCGTGTACTGACCGAACGCAACCGCGGCGGGGTGTATCTCTCGCTGGGGCTCGCCGTCATCGCCATGTTCGGCCTGTTCCTCTTCCTCACCTACTACCTGCAGATCGTGAAGGGCTACTCGCCCGTTCGGACGGGATTCGCGTTCCTGCCGATGATCGCGGGCATGATCACCGGCTCCACGCAGATCGGCGCCCGCCTGATGACCCGGGTGCCGCCCAGGCTGCTCATGGGTCCCGGTTTCCTGGTCGCCGCGGCGGGAATGCTGCTGCTCACGCAACTGGAGGTCGACTCCTCCTACGTGGGGCTCATCCTCCCCGCGCAGTTGCTGCTCGGCCTCGGCATGGGCACCGCCTTCATGCCGGCGATGTCGCTGTCGACGTACGGAGTCGAGGCGCGTGACGCCGGTGTCGCCTCCGCGATGGTGAACACCTCGCAGCAGGTCGGCGGCGCGATCGGTACGGCCCTGCTCAACACCGTCGCGGCCTCCGCGACCACCTCGTACCTCGCTGCCCATGCGGCCGGGGCGACGGGGCCCGAGGCGCTCCGGATCCTCCGGCTGGAAGGCATGGTGCACGGATACGCGAGCGCCATCTGGTGGGCGGTCGGCATCCTGGCGGCCTCGGCGGTCATCGCCTTCACGCTGATCAACTCCGGGCGCCCGGGGGCCACGACCGCGGCGTCGTCCGGTTCGGCCGCCGAGGAGGAGACGAGGGTTCCGGTCATCGCGCACTGACGCCGTGCGGGAGGCGCGGGCGGTGACGCTCGGCAGCCGCCATCGGTGGCGACAGGCAGCGATGGCGGCCCCGCACTGACGGCGGCCGGGGGCACTGACGGTGGCCGGGGGGTGGTGACGGCGGGCGGTGGTGGGGCAGCGCTAAGGAGCAGGGGGCAGGGGAGCAAAGGGGAACAGAAGAGGGCAGGGGGAAGCGGAGGAGAGTAGAGGGAAGCGGAGGGAGTAGGAGGAGCAGGGGGAGCAGAGGAGAGCAGGGGAGGGGCGGTGGGCCGGGTCCCCGAGGGTGTCCGTCGCGGCACCGGCGGGGACCCGCGTACGCCGCGTTCCGGGGCCGGGAGCCCCGCACTCGGACGCGGCCGGGAAGGCGTCAAGGCATCCGGGGGCCGTCCGCGACCGGGCAGGCCGAGGGGGCGCCGGTGGCCGGGGACATGTCGCGACGGTCACCGGGGAGGGGGCCGCGTGCGTCCGTATGCGGGCAGGGGTCGCGACCACCGTGCAGGCGGGTCCCGGAGTCGGTCACCGCAGCCAGGGGAGGTCGGCGCCGGTGCCGTCCGGCTGGAGGCCTTCGGCCACGATGCGGGTGATCTCACCGAGCTGGCGCACCTGCTCGGCGCTCAGCCGGTCGAAGAGCGCCTGCCGTACTGCCGATACATGTCCGGCTGCCGCCTTCCCCAGTACCTCGAAGCCCTCGTCCGTCAGGCAGGCGTTCTGTCCGCGTCTGTCGTTCGGGCAGTCCTCGCGGCGCACCCAGCCGTTCTTCTCCAGCCGGGCGATCGCGTGGGACAGCCGGGATCGGGTGATCTTGGCGTGCTTGGCGAGTTCGGTCATGCGCAGACGGCGGCACGGGGCCTCGGCGAGTTGGACGAGTAGTCCGTAGTAGACGTGCGGCATGCCGGCATCGCGTTGCATCTGCCGGTCGAGGCTGTCCTCGAGGAGGGTGGTGGCATGCAGGTACGAGCGCCACACCCGCTGCTCCTCTGCGGTGAGCCAGCGGGGTTCGCCCGAGTTCGGTGCCGTCGCCATGCGGTCATCGTACGGGCAATCCTTGAAGTTTGAACCACTCTGGCGTACGGTGATGACCCAAGAGCTTGAACCTTCAAGTTGCATGGGTCGTTACGGGGGTCTGCGCGTGAACGCCGACGACAGGGCGGGTGCCGCCGACGCCGCGGCTCCCGCGGGGCGGATGCCCGCCGTCTACCTCTCCCACGGCGCACCGCCCCTGGCCGACGACCCGGTCTGGCCCGGGGAACTCGCCGCCTGGTCGGCGACACTGCCCAGGCCCGCGGCGATCCTCGTGATCTCGGCCCACTGGGAGGAGGCGCCTCTCGCGATCGGTGCGACGCGGACCGTGCCGCTCGTGTACGACTTCCGGGGCTTCCCGCGCCGCTACCACGAGGTGCGGTACGAGGCGCCCGGCGCGCCGGAACTCGCTGATTCCGTACGCAAGCTGCTGCGCGCCCCCGGCAGGCCCGTGCGGGACGTCCCCGACCGCGGTCTCGACCACGGCGCCTACGTCCCGCTTGTGGAGATGTTCCCCGGCGCCGACGTCCCCGTGCTCCAGGTCTCCATGCCGACCCTCGACCCGCGGCGGCTCCTCGGGATCGGGCGCAGACTGGCGCCGCTGCGCGACGAGGGCGTGCTGATCGTCGGCAGCGGGTTCTTCACCCACAACCTGGCGGCACTGCGGCACGCGGGCGTGCCCGGCTGGTCGGCGGAGTTCGACGACTGGGGGCGGCGGGCGCTCGCCACCGGGGACGTGGACGCACTGCTGGACTTCGAGCGCAAGGCGCCGGCCGGCCGGCTCGCCCATCCGCGAACGGAGCACTTCGCGCCGCTGTTCGTGACGCTGGGGGCCTCCGAGGGTGATCTCTCGCGGGGGCGGAGCGTCATCGACGGGTTCTGGATGGGCTTGGCCAAGCGTTCGGTCCAGTTCGGCTGAACGGCCTGAGTGGGCCGGGCGGGCGGAGCGGCTGGGGTGGCCCGGGCGCGCCTGTCGCCAGGTTGCCGCGTCGGTGCCGTGGGCTGGTCGGCGCCTCGGGGCGGCCGTCGCCTCGGGGCGGCCGTCGCCTCGTGGTCCGCCCGCGCCTCGGTGGTTTGCCGGGGTGGGGTGCTCCGGGGTTTCGGTGGGCTCATGACAGACGGGTCCCTTGTGCCGCGGCGGGTCCCGGACACGGGGCGGTGCGGGGGTGGTGAGCGCGAGGGGTGGTGAGCGCGAGGGGTGGTGAGCGCGGGGGCGGCCGTGTGACGGCATGCTCCGGGCCTTCCGGGTATACGGAGCAACCAGGAGCCGGGCCCGTGTCGTCCTGACGGGTGGGGACGCGGTGGCGGGAGGAGCCTTTGACCTGCGCCGCGGGCTGTGTGCGTCATGGTGCCGACCACTCGGGTCCGCGCCTTGGCGAGGGCAGGGTACTGCAAGATCACAAAAATCTATGCACCCGTGGGAATTCTGTCCGGATTCCAGTCGTTGTTTCCGTCGGATGCAGGGCACCCGGAAGGGTGTCGCGACCTACTCAGCAAGGGAGCACGCATGGCAACCCGTGCCGTCGCCCGTCGTAAGTCCGCCAAGGGGACCGGGGCCGGTGGAGCAGACAGCGTTCGTTCCACGAGCGGGGAGATCGCAGACCGCGATCTGGTCGGCATGTACCTCGACGAGATCGCGCGCACACCGCTGCTGGATGCCGCCAAGGAGGTCGAGCTCTCCCAGACGATCGAGGCGGGTGTCTACGCCCGGCAGATCCTCGACGGAGAGGCGGAGAGCGACGCGGCCGGTGCCACCCGCGAGGAACTCGAGGCACTCGTCGCCGCGGGCGAGCATGCCAAGGACGTCTTCATCAAGTCGAACCTCCGGCTGGTGGTGGCCGTCGCGCGCCGCTATCCGCGCAGTGGCCTCCCACTGCTCGACCTGATCCAGGAGGGCAACGCGGGCCTGGTGCGCGCGGTGGAGAAGTTCGACTACACCAAGGGCTTCAAGTTCTCCACCTATGCGACGTGGTGGATCCGCCAGGCCATCACCCGCTCGATAGCCGACCAGTCCCGCACGATCCGGCTTCCCGTCCACCTGGTGGAGGAGCTGGGCCGGATCCGGCGGGTACAGCGCGAGTACAACCGGGAGCACGGCCGCGAGCCCGAGCCGTCCGAAGTGGCGCGGGAGCTGGGTTCGACGCCTGAGCGGGTGGCGGACGTGCTGGACTGGGCCCGCGACCCGGTCTCGCTCAACATGTCCGTGGACGACGAGGGCGAGACGCAGTTCGGCGACCTGTTGGAAGACACCTCCGCTGTGTCACCTGAGCAGTCCGTGCTGACGCTGCTGCGGAGCGAGGAACTCGACGATCTCATCGACCGGCTCGACCAGCGCACGGCGTCGATCATCCGGATGCGGTACGGCATCGAGGACGGCCGTGAGCGCACGCTGACCGAGGTCGGCAAGGAGCACGGCCTCACGCGTGAGCGCATTCGGCAGATCGAGAAGCATGCGCTGCTGGAGCTGAAGAGGATGGCCCGTGACACGGGCTTCGACGCGGCGGCGTGACGACGGCGGGGCAACTCCCGCCCGATGAGCGACCCCGGCACCCTTCCCCCCCGGTGCCGGGGTCTTCCTTGCGCGTACGCGGTGAACGGCGTCTCCGCGCCTGCCGTTCGCCTCACTGCAACCGCCTGACTGCAACGGCCGGACTGCTTCGGCCGCCGAATCGCTTGGGCTGTCGGTCGGCCTCGGTCGCTCGCCTGCCTTCAGACGCTGCCTCGCTTCGGCCGCCCCACTCGCCCACGAAGCCTTGCCCACGAAGCCTCGGCGGTGAATGCCGGTTCGTGAACCGTGAACCGTGAACTCCGGTCCCGGTCCGTGGGCCGCGTCCGCCGGGCACTCAGGCGCGTGCCGTCCGGACGCCGCCGCTCAGCCGCTCGCCCGCGTGAGGCGTGCGCCCAGCCGTCCGAGATGCTCACCGAGCGCGGGGGGGCCGTGGACGGTGAACTCGCAGTCGACCAGAGCCAGCCGCAGCGCGATCCATTCCAGCGAGTCCTGGCAGCGGCTGCGCAGACGGCAGCTGTCCGGCCCCGTCGGCTCCGGCCTGCCGAGGTAGCCGGGAAGGCGGGCGGAGACGCGTTCCGCCGGTGCCGCGAAGGTGATGTCCAGCGTCAGCCCGGGCTGGTTGCGCGCCATGGAGGCATGGAGGAACTCGGCCGCGTCGCCCCCTGCCGGAAGCTCGCGCGGTGTGAAGCGGGTGCCGGTCGGGAACGGGTCACTGACCCGGTCGACCCTGAACGTCCGCCAGTCTTCGCGCCCGAGGTCGTACGCCACCAGGTACCACCGCCGGCCGGTCGAGACCAGCCGTTGCGGTTCCACCAGCCGCTTCGACTCCGCGCCCGCGCCGGACCGGTAGCCGAAGCGCAGCCGCTCCCGCCCGGTCACGGTCGCCGCGAGGGCGGTGAGGGTGTGCGGGTCGACGGTCGCTCCGTCGCCGCGGGTGAGTGGGATCGTCGCGTTCTGGAGGGTGGACACCCGCCGGCGCAGCCGCGTGGGCAGCACCTGCTCGAGCTTGGCCAGGGCCCGTACGGAAGCCTCGTCCACCCCTTCGATGGCGTGGCCCGCGCCGGCCCGCAGCCCCACGGCGATGGCGACGGCCTCCTCGTCGTCGAGCAGGAGTGGCGGCATCGCGGCGCCTGCGACGAGCCGGTACCCGCCCACCGCGCCCTTCGTCGCCTGCACCGGATAGCCGAGATCGCGCAGCCGTCCGATGTCCCGGCGGATCGTGCGGGGGCTCACCCGGAGCCGTTCGGCGAGTTCGCTGCCCGGCCACTCGCGCGGCGTCTGCAAGAGGGACAGCAGATTCAGCAGCCGTGCCGGTGTGTCCGTCATGGGAATCAGCCTGACAGACTTCTAGGTCGTGTTCTGTCCTATACGGGTCCTACTTTCTCCGGCATGAGTTCCCACGCCGCCGTACCGGATACGGCCTCCGACCGCACCGCCCCACCGGACACGCCTCCCGACCGGCGCCGATGGACCGCCCTCGCCATCGTCATGACCGCGGCCTTCATGGACCTGGTCGACGTGACCATCGTCAACATCGCGATCCCGTCGATCGAGCGAGACCTCGGTGCGTCGTTCGGTGCGATCCAGTGGATCACCGCCGGCTACGCCCTGGCCTTCGCCGCCGGTCTGATCACGGGTGGCCGACTCGGCGACATCTACGGTCGAAAGAGGCTCTTCCTGATCGGAATCAGCGGCTTCACGGTCGCCTCGGCGCTCTGCGGGCTGGCTGCCGATCCAGAGATGCTGGTCGCCTCGCGGCTCCTGCAGGGGGCGATGGCCGCGATGATGGTGCCGCAGGTCCTCGCGATCGTCCATGTGACCTTCCCCGCCCACGAACGCGGCAAGGTCTTCGGGATGTTCGGCGCGGTCGTCGGGCTCGGCGCGGTCTCCGGTCCGCTGCTCGGCGCCCTGCTGACCCAGTGGAACCTTCTGGGCCTGGAGTGGCGGCCCATCTTCCTCATCAACCTGCCGGTCGGCGTCGCGGGGCTCGTCCTCGGCCTGAAGTACATCACCGAGTCCCGTGCCGAGAGGGCACTCCGCCTCGACCTCGTCGGCGTCGCGCTGGTGACCACCGGACTGCTCATGCTGGTCTACCCGCTCACTCGCGGGCGCGAGCTCGGCTGGCCGCTGTGGGGCCATCTGTGCATGGCGGCGAGCCCGCTCGTGTTCGCCGCCTTCGTGGCCTACGAGCGCCACAAGACGCGCAAGGACGGTTCCCCGCTGGTGGAGCTGTCGCTGTTCCGGGTGAAGAGCTTCGCCGCCGGTGTCGCCGTGCAGCTGACCTTCGGAGTGGTCTTGGGCATCTTCTTCCTGGTCTGGACGCTGTACATGCAGATCGGCCTCGGCTGGAGCCCGATCAAGGCAGGACTGACCGGAGTGCCGTTCTCCATAGCGGTCTCGCTGGCCGCCGGGATCTCCGTGCAGAGGCTTGTGCCGCGTTTCGGGCGGAAGGTGCTGCAGGCGGGGGCGCTGGCCATGGCGTCCGGGCTGCTGCTGTACATCTGGACGGTCGGACGGTACGGCGCGGGCATCGAACCCTGGCAGATGGCGGCCCCGCTGGTCGTCATGGGGCTCGGGATGGGGCTGATCGTGGCGCCGCTGACGGACGCGGTGCTGTCGGACGTTCCGCGCGAGCACGCCGGTTCGGCGTCCGGGCTGATCAACACCACCGCGCAGATGGGCAACGCCCTGGGACTCGGGCTGGTCTCGGTCGTCTTCTTCAGCGTGGTCGACGAGGCACAGCCGACCTCGCGGTACGCGGTGGCCGGGGTCTTCGCGGACGCGTTCCGGAACTCGCTGTGGTGGGTCGTGGGCGTACTCGCCGTGATTCTCCTGATGATGTTCGCTCTGCCGACGCGTCCCGGACGGCACATCGAGGGTGCGGGTGCCGGCGACGCGGGCACGGGCGCCGGTGCGGGCGCCGGCATGGGCGCGAGCGCGCTGGTGGAGAGCGGCACCGGCGTGGACTCCGGCACTCCGGCTGATCGGGAGACGGACGGGGACGAGGGGGCGGAGGGGGACCGGCAGCCGGCGCTGTCGCACTGAGCGACCGCTCGGCGAGCTGCTCCCCGAAGCCTCGGCGACCTGCTGCCCGAGGCCCGGTACTGGGAGACTCTCCCCTCGGGCTCTACCGGTCCTCGCGACACCCGCGGTCTGCGGGAGTCGCGAGGACCGCGGGCGTCGAGCGGGGCCTCGTCGTGCCCGCTGAGTGCCCGGTGAGCGTCCGTTGAGTGTCCGACGAATGCCCGGTGAGGATCCGTTGGCGGTCCGTTGGCGGTCCGGTGGCGGTCCGGCGGGCTCACGCCGAGGGGTGGCCGGGCCGGTGTCCGCGGCACTCACCCCGGCCGTCGGCGGCGCGGTGTTCCCGCCGAGGAAGCGGGTGACCCCGTCGAGGGCTGTGGGACGAGGCTCCGCAAGCGGTTGATGCCCGGTGTCGGCTACACGACTCCGTTCATCGCTGCCGCTGGACTCCTCACCGCCCTCGGGCTCGCCATCGGCGGGCTCGACCCAGCGGTGCGAAGTCCGTCGCCGACGCCTTCGTCTGGAGACCAGTCCAGCTGGGCCGCGCTCCTCTTCGGGATCGGCGGGCCGGCGTTCAGCTTCCCGATTCCCGTCCTCGCCGGATACATCGCCTACGGTACGGCCGACCGCCCCGGGCTCGTCCCCCGGCTTCGTGGGCGGCGCGATCGTCATCACGATCAAGGCCGGTCCTCGGCGGCCTGGCCGCCGCACTCCTCGCCGGGGCCGGGGCCGGGGCCGGGTCCGTCCTGCTGGCCATCCAGAAGGCCGGGGTGCCTGCGGTACTGGCGCCGCCGCGCCGGCGCGTACCACTCGGCGAGCCCGACGAGCGCCGTGTCCGCCCGGGACAGCCCGCGTCAGTGCCTGCCCCGGAGGCCGACCGTATCCGCCGTAGCGTCATGACCGGTCCGTAGCGTCATGCGCGGTCCGTAGCGTCATGACCGGTCCGGGGCGGCGCGACCGGTTTGTGACGAGGTCGGTCAGCGCACCCGGGCGCGGAGTTCCATGGCCTCGCGGGCGGTGCGCTCGTCCTCGTAGACCTCGCACATATGGCGTCCGTCGGGGGTGGCCGTGTGTTCCACCTCCCACAGACTCAGCTCGGTGCCGTCGAAGAGCAGGAAAGCGTGCTCGTAGAGCGTGAAGGCTGCGTCCCGCGCGTCGACCGGGCAGCGCCGGCCGAACGCCTGGCCGATGTGGTGCGCGAACGCCGACCGCAGCAGTCCGGCGGTCGTCTCACCCGGCCGGTCAGGGTTCTCGGCCCGGCGCAGCAGCCGCCGGGCGTGGTCCGCGGATTCCTCGGGGACGTAGGAACGGGAGGGCGAGGCCGACGGGGGCGCCAGCAGCTGACCCAGCAACTCGAGGTCGGCGTCGAGGTCGTCGTACGGCACCCCGTCCGGGCTGCCGAAGCAGGTGTCCTCGGGTGCCGCACCGAACACCGCGGCGAATCCGCCGACCGGTTCGCCGTCCGTGCGGCCCGGGCCCTCCATGCGACCCGCGCCGTCGGCGTGCCGCGCGCCGTCCCCGCCGTCCGGACGCACCGCGCGTGCCGGACGCAGTCGGGAGGCCGTCAGCCGGGCCTCCGCCTCGTCCGCGTACAGCTCGTGCCGCCGGGCGCCGTCGCGGCCGGTGTTGTGCACCAGCTCCCACAGGGTGAGGGAGGAACCGTCGGCCAGCAGGTACGCGTGCCGGTAGGTCGAACGGTGCAGGGCCGCACTGTGATGCGAGGAGTGCAGCGAACTGTCATGGGCCAGCGCCGAGTCGAGCCGCTCCATCACGTCGTCGGGAAGGTCGAAGGAATTGAGAGCCCGACCCAGGAGTCGCTCGAGGTGAGTCTCGGTTGTCTCGTACGGATCGTTCAAGGTGGATCTCCCGGATCTCCAGGCCGTCGCCACACGTCACTTGATGACTGCTTAACGTAGCCCCTGGGGCTGACATCGCGTCCCGCGTTCGGGAAAACGAACGGTGCACACGGCGAAGTTCCGCTACACCTTCGCGCCCCCTCAACTCGGTTGCGCCGGGCGTCAGTCAGCGTTCCCGGAGGCGCGTCCGGAGCCTCCCCTCCCCCCGTGCCGGTCTCCGTGCCGATTCCCGTGCCGGTCTCCGTACAACTCGGTGTACGAAGGGAAGTCGCCACCCGGACCACGCACGCTTTCCGCTGCCAGCACGGCCCGGACGATCGCGCGGGTGACGACGTCCGCCCCAGCCGTGAGGACCGCGTTGAGTGCGAGCGGGTGGCCGTCGAGCGGACGCGTGCCGGTGGCGAGCGCGAAGACGGTGTCCCCGTCGTTGAGGAGATGGACCGGCCGCACGGCACGTGCGATGCCGTCGTGGGCGGTGCCGGCCAGCTTCTGCGCCTGGGCGCGGGTGAGTTCGGCATCGGTGGCCACGACGGCGAGGGTCGTGTTCAGCGGGGGCGCACCGTTGCGGCCGGACGCCTCGGCCAGCCGGTTCAGGGCCGCCGTGTGCACTTCGGGCGCCGGCGGAACCGGCGCCGGGCCGAAGAAGTGCCGCCCGTAGAGCACGCCGGTGTCCGGGTCGAGCGCGGAGCCCGCCGCGTTCGCCACGACCAGCGCGGCGACCATGGTCCCGTCCCGCAGCACCTCGCAGGCGGTACCCACGCCCCCCTTGATCAGGCCCACCACCGCACCGGTGCCCGCGCCCACCGAACCCTCCTCGACCGGTGCGCCGGCTTTGGTGCGCGCGGCCGCCTCCACCGCCGCACGCCCCGTCGACGCACCCGGCCTGGCCTTCCAGTCTCCGCCGCGGCCGAGGTCGAAGACACATGCCGCGGGAACGACCGGCACGACCTGCCCCGGCTCCCGGCCCGCCGGCACCCCGCGGCCCTGTTCCTCCAGCCACGCCATCACACCTGATGCCGAGTCCAGGCCGAAAGCGCTGCCCCCGGTCAGGACGACCGCATCGATGCGCTGGACGAGATTGCGGGGATCGAGGGCATCGGTCTCACGGGTGCCCGGACCACCGCCGCGGACGTCCACCGCCGCCACGGCACCGCCCTCCGGTGCGAGGACGACCGTGGTGCCGCTGAGCGCGCCCTCTCCGCTGAGGCGGGCGTGGCCGACCCGGATGCCGCGCACATCGGTCAATGCGTCATTGAGTGCCATGGCTTCTGGGTATCACGAGGCCGCTGTGCCCCCGCCCCTGGCCGACCAGGCCCGGACCGTGCCACCGACGCGCGTGCCGGCCCGGCGTACGCTTGCTGCATGAGCACCGCCTCCGCCACCGGACCTCGCGATGCGGAGGAGCCCCGGCCGCAGCCCCTCCCCAGGCCCGGGCTGGTCTTCGACGATCCGCTGGACCGGCAGTCCGCCGACGACACGGACCGAGGGTGGGGCGAGCGGCCTCCCGCAAGCGGTGACAGCGCAGCGGACCTCGCGCGCTTCCTCGACGAGAAGCCCCCGCACCACCTCTGACGGCGGGGCCCGTGCCGTGAGCCACCCGGACGCATCGGCGCGGCCCGGCAACGCCCCGGCGCACCGGCGCTGCTCGGTGCTGCCCCGGGCAGGCCGGCCCCTTGCGCCGACCGGCAACGCCCCCGGCGCGCCGGTGGGGCTCAGCACAGGGTCACCGCCAGGCGTGCGGTGGCTCCCGCTCCGGCCAGCGCCGTGGCGACGCTGCGCGGTACGGCCAGGACGATCAGCGCGCCACCGTCCTGGAACCCCTCCGAGGCCCGTGGCACCTCCGTCACCCGGGCGCCCGTCACGATGATCCGGGCGTCGGGCCCTGTGCGTGTCCGGCGGCCGATGCCCGTATCTCGACCGGCCTCCTCGCCTGCGGGTGCCACCGGAGCCGCGATCACATCCACACGGTCGCCCGGCTCCAGCAGCCGGACCGTCTCGGCGTCCGCGATGCGCACCGGAGCGGACACGACGGTCGCGCGCCGCCCCGACGCACTGCCCACGGAAGGGCTTCCCGCCGATGCTCCTTCCGAGGCGACGTCCCTTTGCGAGGCGCCTTCCGACACGTCCGAGCCGCCTTCCGACAAGCCTGTGGGCCCTGAGGGCGGTAGCGGCGAGCCCTGAGAGGGCGCAGCGTGCCTAGGCGGCGCGGTCGGCTCGCGAGGCGTGTCCGGCGGCTGCGCTCGCGGCAACCAGGCCGCGAGAGCGGCGGCGGTGACGGCCAGTCCCGCGGCGAGTGCCCGGCGTCTGCGCCGCAGCACTCTTCTGACCCGAGTGCCCGGCCATCGCCGTCGGTCCGTCATCCGCAGTGGAGCGAAGGCGGGCACTCCGCAGGGCTCCGGGACGGGTGCCGGGGGCAGACCCTGCCCCCGGACCTCCGAAGGGCCGCCGGCGCCCGAGGACCGAGGCGGCCTCCGGAAGCCCGAGGGCCCGGAAGCCACATGCCCGGTGTACGAGGGAGGGGAGAGCAGCGCCATGGTGGTGACCGCCTGTCGTGTGCGAGGGAGCGTGAAGCGGGCGGCTACGCCCGGTGCCCCTCACGATCCCCGTTCTCGCGGTGTCCTGCTCCGGCCTGTGGACGGCGTACGGGGTGTGGAAAAACTCCTCACTCGCACGAGGGACCGGGCTTCACCGGGCGGCCGTGATCACGCTCCTCGCACCAAGGCGCGGCCCGCACAGAGCGGGGTTGTCCCCGAGATGCGAGAGTCCTTGACGGCCGGGTCCCTCCGTACGGCCGGGGGGCTTCCCCATCACCCGGGTCCCTCCGTACGGCCGGGGGGCTTCCCCATCACCCGGGTCCCTCTGCCCGGCCCGGGGCTCCCTTGCGGTCCGAGGCCCTGCGCGACGCAGAAGCGCCGCTCGGCGTCGGCCCCGGCCCCGGCCCCCATCGGCCCACCCCGCGCTACGGCAGGGTGATGCCCGTCTTCAAGCCGTTGAGCGCGTTTCCGCAGTGGCAGTCGCGTTCCCCGTCCGCAGGCAGCCCCGCCACCGCGTCGAACAGCACGTCTCTCAGCCTGTCCACGTTCGCGGCGAAGACGGTCAGCACTTCCTCGTGAGAGACGCCCTCGCCGCTCTCCGCCCCGGCGTCGAGGTCCGTCACCAGGTTCATGGACGTGTAGCAGAGTTCCAGCTCACGGGCGAGCGCGGCCTCGGGGTGCCCGGTCATGCCCACCACCGACCAGCCCATGGCGTTGTGCCAGCGGGACTCGGCGCGGGTGCCGAAGCGCGGACCCTCGACCACGACGAGAGTCCCGCCGTCGACCGGTTCCCAGCCGCGTCCGCGCGCGGCAGCCAGCGCGGCTGCCCGCCCCGCCGGGCAGTAGGGGTCCGCGAGGGACACATGGACGACCTTCGGCACCTCGCCGGTCGTGAGCGGTTCGCCGTCGAAGTAGGTGTCGGCCCGGGACTTGGTCCGGTCCACCAACTGGTCGGGCACGAGCAGGGTTCCGGGACCGTACTCCGGCCGCAGGCCGCCGACTGCACACGGCCCGAGCACCTGGCGTACGCCCACCGACCGCAGGGCCCACAGATTGGCGCGGTAGTTGATCCGGTGCGGCGGCAGGCGGTGGCCGCGGCCGTGCCGGGGCAGGAAGGCGACCCTCCGGCCCGCGATCTCACCGAGGAAAAGGGAATCACTCGGGCTGCCGTAGGGCGTGGCGATCTCGGCCTCGGTCACGTTCTCCAGGAAGGAGTAGAACCCCGAGCCGCCGATGACGCCGATCTCCGCGCGCTGCGCGCTCTCTGCGTGGGCCATGCCTGCCACAGTAGCCGTGCCCGAACACCGGCCGGTATCCCTCCCATGCGCTGCCCACCGTGCCCGGATCACCCCGCCTGCCGACCGCCACCGTGCGATACGGGGCTGGTCGGGTAGCCCGGGGCTGAGACGCACCGGGCTACCCGGCCTACGGGGACTGCGGGAGTGCCGTACGAAATACGGAGGGTCCCCGCCGCCCGGAGGCTGCGGGGACCCTGCGAGAGTTCCGGACTCAGGCGGCCGTCGTGCTGCCAGACGTGGCGGACGACGGGTTGGAGGAGCCCGCGGAGGACTTCGAGTCCGACGATGCTGACGACGCAGACGACCCGGAGGACGCAGACGACGAGGAAGAGGAAGAGGAGGCGGACTCGGACGCCGAGGACTTGGCCGACGAGGTCGACGGCGTGCTGCCCGAGGAGGAGCCGCGGCTGTCGTTGCGGTAGAAGCCGGAGCCCTTGAAGACGATACCGACGGCCGAGAACACCTTCTTGAGGCGTCCGTGACAGCCTGGACACTCGGTCAGGGCGTCGTCGGTGAACTTCTGCACCGCCTCGAGGCCCTCGCCGCACTCGGTGCACTGGTACTGGTACGTCGGCACTGGTCTTCCTCCTGGCACTCTCACTCGATGAGTGCTAACGATGGTCCATATTGACGTATTCCCTCGTCTCAGTCCACTGCCACGGGCACTCGGTGACCGACACCACGTGCGACCGTACGGCTGTGCGGGCGCGGCGCCAGGCGCGAACGCAGCGCCACCAGGGTTGCCAGGGCGAGCACGGTGCCGGCCAGCGGTACCAGGAATCCGGCGGTCGAACCGTGGGCGTCGGCGAGTCGGCCGGCGACGGTCACCGCTGCCGCCTGGCCGAGCGCCACGGATCCGGTCAGCCAGGTGAAGGCCTCCGTCCGGGCCGACGCCGGCACCAGCGGCTCGACCAGTGTGAAACCGCTGATCAGCGCAGGCGCGATGAACACCCCGACGACGAGTCCGAGACCGCCCAGCAGCACCGCGGAGTGCGCCGTCCACAGCAGTGCCGCGGCCAGTGCCAGGCCCGTGTAGCCCACCACCATGCGCCGCCGCGGTCCGGACTTCCACGCGATCGCGCCGACGGCGATGCCCGCGAGCATGTTGCCGGCGGCGAACAGGCCGTAGAGCAGACCGTTCATACCGGGCTGGCCGATTTCCTGGGTGAACGCGGTGAGCGAGACCTGCATGCCGCCGAAGACGGAACCGATCCCGAGGAAGGCGACCGCGAGGACCCGGACGCCGGGTATCGACAGTGCCGAAGTGCGCCTGGCCCGCCCGCCGGACCCGGGACCGCCGACGGCCGGCTGCGTGCGGCGCTGGGCGGCGAACAGCAGACCGCCGGCCAGGGTCAGCCCGGCCTCGGCGATCAGCCCGGCGGCCGGGTGGACGCCGGTGCACAGGGCGGTGGCCAGTACCGGTCCGACCACGAAGGTGAACTCGTCGGTGACGGACTCGAACGCCGCGGCCGTCGGCATCAGCCGGGACCCGCCGAGCCGTGCCGCCCAGCGGGCCCGCACCATCGGGCCGACCTGCGGCACCGAGGCGCCGGTCGGCACCGCGGCGGCGAAGAGCGCCCAGAGGGGGGCGCCCGCGAGCGCCAGCGCGGTCAGCGCTCCGACGGCCGCGGTGTGCACCAGGACACCGGGAACCAGCACGGCCCGTTGTCCGAAGCGGTCGGCCAGACGGCCGCTCTGCGGGGCGAAGAGCGCCATGGAGACGCCGGTGACGGCGGCGACGGCTCCGGCGTCTCCGTACGAACCGGTGGTGTGCTGTACGAGGAGGACGATGCCGATCGTCAGCATGGCGAACGGCTGCCGGGCGGCGAACCCGGGGAGCAGGAAGGTCCACGCGCCGGGGGTACGGAGCAGCTGCCCGTAGCCGGGGCGCCGGCCGCCGGTCGATGGGCCGGAGGATGCGGGCCTACGCTTGGAAGGAGCCGTTGCCGTTGCCGGGGAAGGGGACGAGGAAGGGGACGATGACGAGGGCGAGGACGGCGCCGGGGGAGTGCTCGGGGGCGTGCCGGTAGACGTGCCAGGAGCGACCGTGGACTCCACGGCCCTTGCCTTTCTGCCGCCTGGTAGCGCCTTCCCGGGGTGCCGGGTTCGCCGAGAGCTGTCCTCTTGCGCGGAACTGCGGTAGATACCGGGCCCCTCTGCGGGGGATCACTCGGCCGCCATACGGTCGCGCCAGCTCTGCTTCAGGCAGAGTTGGTCGATCAGTGCGCCTTCATGTTACAGGCCCTTGCCAGCGCGTCGCCTCGGATTGCGTCGGCGCAGTGTGAACGATACCTGCGATCAGCTCTCGGTCAGCTTTCGGTCAGCTCTCGGTCGGCTTTCGACCGGTGCTCGACCGGTGCTCGACCAGTGCTCGACGGTGCACGGGTAACGCCCGCCCCGGGCCGGTGTCCCCCGTGCGGAGGTCGCTCCGGGCGGCCCGCCCCGCGGTCACCGAGCCGCCGGCCTGCGCGGAGGTCGCCCCGTGACCTCGGCCGCTCCGAGTCGACGGCCCCGTACCTCGGTCGCCCCGAGCTGCCTCCCCCGTACGAAGGGCTCGCCGGCCGTCCAGTCCCCCAAGGTCTCCCTGATCCGTCCACCCCCCGGCGGTCCCCAGTGCCGCGTCGGGCGACGTCCGCCCCGTCGCGACGCCCGGCACGGCGACTCGCCGCGTTGCCGAACCAACCGGGCAGGCCTCCTACGAGACCGATCCGGCACCGGGCGCCGCACCGCACCGGGCGCCGCACCGCGCCGCCGCTGACGGGCAGACCCTGCCTGACGCGGCACTACTAGCCACGAGTCCCCAGCCAGCCGGCCAGTTTTCCGCCCTGTCCCACCGCCCGCAGCCGTGCCTCGGTCGCGTCCCGCACCGGGTCGGTCGCCACCACGAGCAGTTCGTCGCCGCGTCGCAGCACCGTCGTCGGGCTGGGCACGAAGCTCTTGCCCTCGCGGACGACGAGTGTGACGGCGGCGCCCGCGGGCAGCCGCAGTTCGCCGACCTCCACGCCGTGCATGCGGGACTTCTCCGGGATCGCGACCGACAGCAGATGGCCGCGCAGCCGCTCCAGCGGCGCCGACTCGATGCCCAGGTCGGCTGCCTCCGAGCCGTTCCCCAGCTTCAGCGCCCTCGCCATCCAGGGCAGCGTCGGCCCCTGGATCAGCGTGTAGACGACGACCAGCACGAAGACGATGTTGAAGATCCGTTCGCTGCCCTCGATCCCGGACACCAGCGGGATGGTGGCCAGGATGATGGGCACGGCGCCGCGCAGACCGGCCCATGACATCAGGGTCTTCTCGCGCCACGGGATACGGAACGGCAGCAGGCTGAGGACGACGGACAGCGGTCGGGCCGCCATCGTCAGCACCAGCCCGATGACCACCGCGGGCCAGAAGTCGCGCACCAGCTCGTGAGGGGTGACGAGCAGTCCGAGCAGGACGAACATCCCGATCTGGGCGATCCAGCCGACTCCGTCGGCGAATCCGCGGGTGGCCGGCCAGTGGGGCAGCCTGGAGTTCCCGAGCACCATCGCCGCGAGGTAGACGGCGAGGAAGCCGCTGCCGTGGGCGAGGGCGCCGACGGCGTAGGCGGTCACCGCGATGGCCATCACGGCGATCGGGTACAGGCCCGACGCGGGCAGGGCGACATGGCGCAGCCCGAGTGCGCCGAGCCAGCCGATCGCGAGGCCGATCGCGGCGCCGATCGCCAGCTGCAGCAGGATCTTTCCGATGAGGATGTACCAGGCCTCGACGGGTTCCGTGGTGGACAGCGCGATGACGAGGATGACGACGGGGGCGTCGTTGAAGCCGGACTCCGCCTCGAGGACGCCTGTGGTGCGGGCGGGGAGGGGCACCCTCCGCAGCACGGAGAAGACCGCGGCGGCGTCCGTCGAGGAGACGACCGCGCCGATGACCAGTGCCTGCCGCCACTCGAGTCCGACCAGGTAGTGGGCTCCGGCGGCCGTGACGCCCACGCTCACGGCGATGCCGACGGTCGACAGCATCGCCGCCGCGGGCAGGGCAGGTCTGATCTCTTTCCACTTGGTGCCCAGGCCGCCCTCGGCCAGGATCACCACGAGGGCGGCATAGCCGATCACCTGTGTGAGTTCGGCGTTGTCGAACTCGACGGCGAAGATGCCGTCCTGCCCGAGCGCGACGCCGATGCCCAGATACAGGAGCAGGCTGGGGAGCCCGCTCCGCGAGGAGATGCGCACCGCCACGACGGCGATCAGCAGGACGAGCGAGCAGACGAGCAGAAGTGCATTGAGCTGGTGGACAGTCAGCGGCCGATCCTTCCCCTCGTGCGCATGCCGGATCGTGCCTCCGGCAAACGACACTTCGTTACCTTACCTAATCTTTAACGCAATCTTGACGCTCCCATGACCGAGTCCCCTTGCTTCGGACTGCTTCGGACTGCATCGGACTGCATCGGGTTGCTTCGGGTTGCTTCGGACTGCATCGGACTGCATCGGATTCCATCGGGTGCTTCGGGTTGCTTCGGGTTGCATCGGTTCGCTTCGGGCGGTTACGCAGCCGCGGCGAGTGTGCGGGGAACGTCTGCGGGACCTCGCCCCGTTACCGGATCACCCGAATATGTCCAGTATGGGGACGGTTCTCCGCCTTGTGGCGTGCCGCAGCTGGGGTCGTGTGCTGATCCGCCGGGATTGCGGTGTGGTTCTCAATCGTCAGTAAGTTCGAATGTCGCGGGGGTGATGTAGCGTTACTGATACCGCGTCCGGGCCCGTCGATCGCTGCGCCTAAGGTTGCTCCTGCACTCCCAGGATCACCCTGCCCTCGAAGGACAGCGATGCCCTCCAACACAACCGCCTCCTCCGCCGAGAAGCCAGCCAGGAGGAAGGGCCGCCGCGCCCGTCTGGTCGTGCTCGCCCTGGCCCTGGCGCTGGTCGCGGGTGTCGGCTGCGGTGCTTACTGGGGCGTCGGCACCGTGCGCGCGTCCTTCCCGCAGACCACCGGGTCGATCAGGCTCGACGGCCTGTCCGCCCCGGTGGACGTCAAGCGCGACGCGAACGGGATTCCGCAGCTCTACGCGAGCACCGACGAGGACCTGTTCCGCGCGCAGGGCTTCGTGCACGCGCAGGACCGCTTCTGGGAGATGGACGTACGCCGCCACGTCACCGCGGGCCGGCTGTCCGAGATGTTCGGCGCGGGGCAGGTCGAGACGGACGCCTTCCTGCGTACCCTCGGCTGGCACCGGGTGGCTCAGCAGGAGTTCGACGAGAAGCTGTCGCCCGAGACCAAGAAGTACCTCCGGGCCTATGCCGACGGCGTCAACGCCTATCTGGCGGACCGTGACGGCGCCGATCTGTCGCTCGAGTACGCGGCCCTGGGGCTCACCGGCGACTACCGGCCGGAGAAGTGGACGCCGGTCGACTCGGTCGCCTGGCTGAAGGCGATGGCCTGGGACCTGCGCGGCAACATGCAGGACGAGATCGACCGCTCGCTGATGACCAGTCGGCTGACCGAGCAGCAGATCAAGCAGCTGTACCCGGCGTACCCGTACGACCTGCACCAGCCGGTGGTCACCGCCGGTGCCGTGGACGAAGGCTCCGGGAAGTGGGACCCGGAGGCGGAACCCTCCTCGGATTCCGCAGGCTCCTCGGATTCCGCCGGCTCCCCGGGATCCCCGGATTCCGCCGGCTCCCCGGGGTCTTCGGATCCGTCGGGCTCCCCGGGCGCGGGCTCGTCGTCTCAGGACGGCGGAACCGCCGTCAGCGGCGCCGGCGCCTCGGAGAGCGGTTCGGCCGCCGGCCAGGGTGCGCAGACGCAGCTCTCCGGCCTGTCCGGCCTGTCCGGCCTGTCCGGCCTGTCCGGCCTCTCCGACGTGCTCGACGGCATCCCGGCCCTGCTCGGCCCGAACGGCAGCGGCATCGGGTCCAACTCGTGGGTGGTCTCCGGCAGCTACACGACGACCGGGAAGCCGCTGCTCGCGAACGACCCGCACCTCGCGCCGCAGCTGCCGTCGCTGTGGGCGCAGATGGGCCTGCACTGCCGCGCCGTCTCCGACAAGTGCTCCTTCGACGTCGCCGGGTACACCTTCTCCGGCATGCCGGGCGTGGTCATAGGCCACAACCAGGACATCGCCTGGGGCTTCACCAACCTCGGGGCGGACGTCACCGACCTCTACCTGGAGAAGGTCTCCCAGACGGGCTGGACGTCCGGCAGCCGGATCAAGCCGTTCAAGGTCCGCGAGGAGACCATCAGGATCGCCGGCGGCGGCAGCAAGAAGATCACCGTCCGGGAGACCGACCACGGCCCGCTGATCTCCGACCGCAGCTCCGAGCTGGAGCGCGTCGGCGAGCGGGCGCCGGTGACGACCCCGGCCCCCGACCGCGGCAACGGTTTCGGTGTGGCTCTGCGCTGGACCGCGCTGGACCCGGGCAACTCCATGGACGCGGTGTTCAAGCTCAACCGGGCGAAGGACTTCGAGGGCTTCCGCGCCGCGGCGAAGGACTTCGAGGTCCCCTCGCAGAACCTGGTCTACGCGGACGCCGAGGGCAACATCGGCTACCAGGCGCCCGGGAGGATCCCGGTCCGCTCCGAGGGCTTCGACGGCTCGATGCCCGCCCCGGGCTGGAACCCGACCTCCGGGTGGAAGGGGTACATCCCCTTCGACGAGCTGCCGTACGAGTACAACCCGAAGCGCGGTTACATCGTCACCGCCAACCAGGCCGTCGTGGACGCCGGGAAGTACCCGTACCTGATCACCAAGGACTACGGGTACGGCTCCCGCAGCCAGCGGATCCACGACCTGATCGAGTTGAAGATCAAGGACGGTGGGAAGATCTCGACCGACGACATGCGCACCATGCAGACGGACAACCAGAGCGAGATCGCCAAGCTGCTGACGCCGCATCTGCTGAAGATCGACGTCTCCGACCCGTATGTGCGGGAGGCGCAGAAGCTGCTGGAGGGCTGGGACTACACCCAGGAGCCGGACTCCGGGGCCGCCGCCTACTTCAACGCCGTCTGGCGCCATGTGCTCAGGCTGGCCTTCGGGAACAAGCTGCCCAAGGAGCTGCGGATCCGGGGCGAGTGCCTCAACGTCCGCCCGGCCGACAGCACCGGCCCGGTCGACGACCTGAACTCGCTGGTGCGCGAGTGCGGCCAGCGCGACTCGGACTCGGCCCAGCCGGACGGCGGCGACCGCTGGTACGAAGTGGTCCGCGCGCTGATGGACGTCGAGGACAGCGAGTGGTGGCAGGCGCCGAGGACCCGCAAGGACGCGGCCACGACCACCCGTGACGAGCTGTTCGCCCGGGCCATGCAGGACGCCCGCTGGGAGCTGACGGCCAAGCTCGGCAAGGACGTCGGCAGCTGGAGCTGGGGCAGGCTGCACCAGCTGACGCTCGAGAACCAGACGCTCGGCACCAAGGGCCCCGGCATCCTGCGGTGGATGCTCAACCGCGGCCCGTGGAGCCTCGGCGGCGGAGAGGCCGCGGTCAACGCGACCGGCTGGAACGCGGCCGCCGGTTACGAGGTGACCTGGGTCCCGTCGATGCGGATGGTCGTCAACGTGGGCGACTGGGACAAGTCCCGCTGGATCAATCTGACGGGGGCCTCCGGCCACGCCTACGGCGACCACTACACCGACCAGACCGACAAGTGGGCCAAGGGCGAGCTGCTCGACTGGGCCTTCACCGGCAAGGCGGTCGAAGCGGCGACGGAGGACACGCTGTCGCTCAGGCCCTAGGCCGGGCCGCGAAGCGGCGGACGCCCTCCGGGGTCACCACGGCGTGTACGGGGTGGTCGTGCGGTTCCTCCGGGACCCGGGCGACCACCTCGTGTCCGTACAGGAGCACGACGAGGGCGGGCCGGGCCCCGGCCGCCTCGAGCCGGGCGAGTACCCGGTCGTAGGAGCCGCCGCCGCGGCCGAGCCGCATGCCCCGCTCGTCCACCGCGAGTCCCGGCAGCAGGACCGCGTCCGCCTCCAGCACGGCCTCGCGGCCCAGTGGCTGCCCGGCCGGCTCCGTCAGGCCGCGGCGGGCCGGTACCAGCCGGTCCGGCCCCTCGTACACCGCCCATTCGAGGTCGTTGTCGTCCAGCAGCACCGGCAGGAGCACCCGCACGCCCCGCGTGCGCAGCGCGTCGAGCAGCGCGCGCGTGCCTGGTTCGCGCCCCACGGAGACATAGGCGGCCACGGTACGGGCGCCGGTCAGCTCCGGGAGCTCCAATGCGTGACGGGCGAGAACCAGCGAGGCCTCGCGGACGTCTTCAGGGGACAGCAGGCGTCGCGCGTCGAGCAGTTCACGCCGAACCTTGCTCTTTCCGGACATCTCGGAGTTCACGGCAACCTCGCAATCTGCTGTCAATATGCCTGTATGAGGAGAAAGTTAACCGAACCCCAATCTTCCTCCCATAGGTACCGGATATGGTGCCCGCATGAGCGAGTCGCACCCCAGGATCAGCAAGGCTGTCATCCCCGCCGCAGGCCTCGGCACCCGGTTCCTGCCGGCCACGAAGGCCACTCCCAAGGAGATGCTGCCCGTCGTCGACAAGCCGGCGATCCAGTACGTGGTCGAGGAGGCCGTCGGCGCCGGTCTTTCGGATGTTCTCATGGTCACCGGGCGCAACAAGCGCCCCCTCGAGGACCACTTCGACCGCAACTACGAGCTGGAGGAGGCGCTGAGCCGCAAGGGCGACGCCGAGCGCCTCGCGAAGGTCCAGGAGCCCAGCGACCTCGCCACCATGCACTATGTGCGCCAGGGCGACCCGAAGGGCCTGGGCCACGCCGTCCTGTGCGCCGCGCCCCACGTCGGTGAGCAGCCCTTCGCGGTGCTCCTCGGCGACGACCTGATCGACCCCCGCGACCCGCTGCTGTCCCGGATGGTCGACGTCCACGAGCGCGCGGGCGGCAGCGTCGTCGCCCTGATGGAGGTCGAGCCCTCCCAGGTCCACCTGTACGGCTGCGCGGCCGTGGCGGCCACCGGCGAGGACGGCGTCGTCCGGGTCACCGGCCTGGTGGAGAAGCCCGACCCGGCCGAGGCGCCCAGCAACTACGCGATCATCGGCCGCTATGTCCTGGACCCGGCGGTCTTCGAGATACTCCGCAGGACCGAGCCGGGCCGCGGGGGCGAGATCCAGCTCACCGACGCCCTGCAGATGCTCGCCGCCGACGAGACGGTCGGCGGGCCCGTGCACGGCGTCGTCTTCAAGGGCCGCCGCTACGACACCGGCGACCGCGGCGACTATCTGCGTGCCATTGTCAGACTCGCGTGCGAACGTGAGGACCTGGGCCCGGACTTCCGGGCCTGGCTTCGCCGTTATGTCACCGAGGAGATGTAGCACGTGAGCAGCACGGCAGCACCCGGCACGGGCTCCGGCCCCGCCACCCCGGCCGGGGACGGCCCGGCCGGACAGGCCCCCGGCGGCCGACCGGGCCTGTGGTCGGTGGACGACCACATGGAGGACGTCCTCGGCGCGATCCACCCGCTGGACCCGATCGACCTGCCGCTGTCCGACGCGCAGGGGTGCGTCCTGGTCGAGGACGTCGCGGTCGCCGTGGCACTGCCGCCCTTCGACAACAGCTCGATGGACGGCTACGCGGTCCGCGTCGCCGACGTCGCGGGCGCGGGCGAGGACTTCCCCGCCGTGCTCACCGTCATCGGGGACGTCGCCGCGGGAAGCGGCGGGGCGCGCACCGTCGGCCCCGGGCAGGCCGCCCGGATCATGACCGGAGCCCCGCTGCCGCCCGGCGCCGAGGCCGTCGTCCCCGTCGAGTGGACCGACGGCGGCCTGGGCGGCGGGGCCGCCACGGCCATGCGCCCGGCGGGCGCCGCCCCCGAGGGCGCGACCGGCGAGGTCCGGGTGCACCGGCCCGTGGAGCCCGGCGCCCATGTGCGCGGGCGCGGCAGCGACGCCCGGGCGGGCGACCTCGCCCTGGCCGAGGGCGCGGTCCTCGGACCGCCGCAGATCGGCCTGCTCGCCGCGATCGGCCGCGCCACGGTGCGGGTGCGTCCGCGGCCCCGGGTCGTGGTCCTGTCCACCGGCAGCGAACTCGTCCAGCCCGGAGAGAAGCTGGGCGAGGGAAGGATCTACGACTCCAACAGCTTCGCGCTCACCGCCGCCGCCCGCGAGGCCGGGGCCATCGCCTACCGGGTCGGCGCGGTCACCGACGACGCCGCAGAGCTGCGTGCCGCCATCGAGGACCAGCTCATCCGCGCCGATCTCCTCGTCACCACCGGCGGAGTCAGCGTCGGCGCGTACGACGTCGTCAAGGAGGCGCTCTCCTCCGTGGGTGACGAGGACGAGCCGGGCGGCGGGGTCGACTTCCGCAGGCTCGCCATGCAGCCGGGCAAGCCCCAGGGCTTCGGCACCATCGGCCCCGACCGCACCCCGCTGCTCGCCCTACCGGGCAATCCCGTCTCCTCCTACGTGTCGTTCGAGCTGTTCGTCCGCCCCGCGATCCGCACCATGATGGGCCTGAAGGACGTGCATCGGCCGCGGGTGCGCGCGGAACTCCGCACGGACGAGGCGCTGACCTCGCCCGAGGGGAAGCGGCAGTTCCTGCGCGGTGCCTACGATGCGGAGAAGGGCACCGTCGCCCCCGTCGGCGGCAGCGGGTCGCATCTGGTTGCGGCCCTCGCCCGGGCGAACGCGCTCATCGTCGTCCCCGAGGGCACGACCACCGTCGAGCCGGGCTCGGAGACGGAGGTGGTCCTGCTCGGATGAGCGCCAGGCCGTGGCGGTAGCGTGTCCCCCCACACAGTGACCGGGAGCCACAGCCATGAGCGCGCAGCAAGGACTGACCCATATCGACGAGGCGGGCGCGGCCCGCATGGTCGACGTCTCGGAGAAGGACGTCACCGCGCGCACCGCGCGGGCGAGCGGCCGGGTCCTGGTCTCACCGCGCGTCGTCGGGCTGCTGCGGGGGGAGGGCGTCCCGAAGGGCGATGCCCTCGCCACCGCCCGGATCGCGGGAATCATGGGCGCCAAGCGCACCCCGGACCTGATTCCGCTGTGCCACCCGCTGGCGGTGTCCGGGGTGAAGCTGGATCTCTCGGTGGCCGACGACGCCGTCGAGATCCTCGCGACCGTGCGGACGACCGACCGCACGGGTGTCGAGATGGAGGCCCTGACCGCGGTGACCGTGGCCGCGCTGACGGTCGTCGACATGGTCAAGGCGGTCGACAAGGCCGCCGTGATCACCGACGTCCGGGTCGAGGAGAAGACCGGCGGGAAGTCCGGCCACTGGTCCCGCGAGGAGGCCGGCCGATGACCCCGCGGGCGGGCGAGGTCCACGACCACGCCTCCGGCGGGCCGCCTGGCTCCGGCCCGCGGGCCGGAGAGCCGGGGCACCCGCCGCGCCGGGCGCTCGTGGTGACCGCGTCCAACCGGGCCTCGGCGGGGGTGTACGAAGACCGGGGCGGACCCCTCCTCGCCGAGGGACTCGCAAAGCTGGGCTTCCAGGTCGACGGCCCCCGCGTGGTCCCCGACGGGGACCCGGTCGAGGCGGTCCTGCGCGACGGCGTGGCAGCCGCGTACGACGTCATCCTCACCACCGGCGGCACCGGGATCTCGCCCACCGACCGCACCCCGGACGTCACCGCCCGGGTCCTCGACTACGAGATCCCCGGCATTCCCGAGGCGATCCGCGCCCACGGTCTCGCCAAGGTTCCCACCGCGGCGCTGTCCCGGGGCCTCGCCGGGGTCGCGCAGCGCACCCTGATCGTCAATCTCCCCGGGTCCTCCGGCGGTGTGCGCGACGGGCTGGCCGTGCTCTCCCGGATGCTGCCGCACGCCGTGGACCAGCTGCACGGCGGCGACCACCGGCGGCCCGCCGAGCCACCCGGGCCGCCGGGTTCCGCGGGGAGCCCCCGCTGAACACCCACTCCTGGCCCGTGGTCCTGGCGGACGGAGATGTCACCCTCCGCCCGATAAAGCTGCGCGACCAGCGGGCGTGGCGGGAGGTGAACCGGCGCAACAGGGACTGGCTGCGCCCCTGGGAGGCGACTATCCCGCCGCCGGCCCCGGGCGGCCCGGTCGCCCAGCGCCCCACGTACCGCCAGATGGTGCGCCATCTGCGGGCCGAGGCCAACGCAGGGCGGATGCTGCCGTTCGTTGTCGAGTACCGGGGCAGCCTCGTCGGCCAGCTCACCGTCGCCGGTATCACCTGGGGCTCGATGTGCTCCGGACACGTCGGCTACTGGGTCGACCGCGAGGTCGCCGGCCGCGGGGTGATGCCCACGGCCGTGGCGCTGGCCGTCGACCACTGCTTCCACAGCGTCGGCCTGCACCGTGTCGAGGTCTGCATCCGTCCCGAGAACGGGCCGAGCCGCAGGGTCGTGGAGAAACTCGGATTCCGAGAGGAGGGGCTCCGCCCGCGCTATCTCCACATCGACGGAGCCTGGCGGGACCATCTGGTGTTCGCGCTCACGGCGGAGGAGGTCCCCGGAGGACTCCTGCGCCGCTGGCATCACGCGCGATCCGCTCGACATGAGAAATAAGATATTCGTTCGAATTCCGTTCCCGCTCGATCGCCCGGTGATCTGAAGAATCACAAAAAAAGTCAGTGGGATCAGCCAGATCGTGCGACACACCGGGCCGATTGGCCGATGCCCCCGCGCGAATCCCTCTACGGTGTGATGCGTGAGCAGCAGCGGCCTCATTTACGCAGTCATCGTCGGGGCCTGGGCCGCCTACCTGGTGCCGATGTGGCTCCGCAGGCAGGACGAGCTCAACGAAGCCCGTCCGACCGAACGCTTCAGCACCGCCATCCGGCTGCTGTCCGGACGGGCGGCAATGGAGCGCCGGTACGCCAGGGAGCTGCGCGAACGCCCCGACGAGGACGACCCCGCAACCGACACCGGCACCGGCACCGGAGCCGACCCGGCATCCGAGACGGACCGGCCGGGTTCCGTCGACGTCCGGGAGTTCGCCGCGCCCCCGGCCAGGACCGAGGCGCGGGTGGTCATGCCGCCCGCCCCCGCCCGGGCCCGCAAGGAGCGCGCACCCCGGCCGAACGGCGCCGCGGCATCGGAGCGCGCCCGGCGCTCCAAGGTGCTCGCCCGCCGCCGGCGCACCACCGTGCTCCTCTTCCTGGCCTTCACCCTGGGCGCGATCGTCGCGGCCGTCGGCGGACTCGGCCTGCTGTGGGTGCCGGCCATCCCCGCGGTCCTCCTCAGCGCCTACATCGCCTATCTGCGAACCCAGGAGCGGCGCCGTTTCGTGTACGTGATGGACCGGCGCCACGCCGAGGCGGCCGCGCAGCGGCTGCGGGAGACCCGCTCACGCCGCCGGCCGGCCGTCGCCCACGACCAGGAAGACACGGCCCCGGCACGACCCGAGCCCGAGCCGGCCCCCGCGGTCTCGCCGCAGGAGGCCGGCCGCCGTGCCCTGGTCGAGCAGACCGACCACGCGGAGTGGGTGGACCAGCAGCGCGACCCGGGCCCCGGGCGCGGCGACAGCTGGGACCCGGTCCCGGTGCCGCTCCCCACGTACGTCACCGCGCCGGTCGCCCCGCGCGCCGCCAGCGGCATCGACGTCACCGACCCGGAGACCTGGAGTTCGGCCCGCTCCTCCACGGCCGACCCGGCCGCGCCCGCCGCCCCGCAGCCTCCGCGCCAGCGGACCACCCCTCCGCGCCGCACCCGCGAACACGGCCGCACGCCGCTCTTCGACCAGTACGCGGACGAGGACCGGCCCCGCGCCGCGAACGAGTAACGAGCAATGGGCAACGAGCAATGGGCAACGAGTGAGACCACCGGGCCGGGCGGGCGTCCTGACCTTCGGAACCCCACCCGGCCCGACCAGCGGGGAACGGATTTCCAAGCACCCCGATCGGGGTGCTAAGGTTTCACCCGTTGCAAGGGCCTGTGGCGCAGTCCGGTAGCGCACCTCGTTCGCATCGAGGGGGTCAGGGGTTCAAATCCCCTCAGGTCCACAACAGGGCCGTTCACGAGTTAGCTCGTACGCGGTTCACGAGATCCCGTCCGATCACTTCGATCGGACGGGATCTCGGCGTTTCCGGGGCTTGTTCGAGGTGTTGTCCGAACGGGTTCGGTGCCGGGAGCGGTTGCCTGGCGGTCGTCGGCCTGAAGTTTCGGGGTGGTCCGGGTGCGTGGGGCGTTCTGGGACTGTCGACGGGCGTGCGTGATCCCTGCTTGTGGTGCTGAGGTCTCAGAGTGCGGAATGTGGCGTTCCGCCGGTCTTGTCATCGCTCGATGGTGTGACGTTGGGGCATCGCTGCCGGTCAGACGTTCGGGGTTCGCTTGGGTTATGGCATGAGCATGCGCAAGCCGTACCCGAGTGATCTCACCGACGAGCAGTGGCAGCTCGTCGAACCCGTGATCACGGCATGGAAGGCCCGGCATCCGTCGGTCAGCGGCCATCAGGGGAAGTACGCGATGCGGGAGATCGTGAACGCGATCCTGTACCAGAACCGCACCGGCTGTCAGTGGGAGTTCCTGCCCCATGACATGCCCCCGCCCGGAGCGGTGAAGTACTACTTCTACCTCTGGCGCGACGAGGGCACCGACCAGGACATTCACGACCTGCTGCGCTGGCAGCTGCGGGAGAAGCGGAAGCGATTAGCCGACCCGAGCCTGGTGGTCCTGGACACGCAGAGCATCCACGCCGCCGTCGGCGTCCCCGCCACGACGACCGGCAAGGATGCCGCGAAAAGGGTGCCGGGCAGGAAGAGATGCCTGGCCGTCGACGTATTGGGCCTCGTCGTGGACTGCGTCGTCCTGCCCGCCTCCGCGCACGAGAACACCGCCGGCATCGCCCTGCTGGACGGTGTCGCCGGGCAGTGCGACACCGTGAAGAAGGCCCTGGTCGACCAGGGCTTCAAGAAGAAGGTGGTCGACCACGGCAAGAACGTGGGCATCGACGTCGAGATCGTCGAGCGCAACCCGGCCGACCAGGGCTTCGTTCCGCAGGCCAAGCGGTGGATCGTGGAGCAGACGAACGGGATCCTGATGTTCTACCGCCGACTCGTACGCGACTACGAACACCGCCCTGCCTCCTCCCGCTCCCGCGTCTTCTGGGCGATGACCTCCGTCATGGCCCGCCGCCTCACCGATGCCACCCTCCCCTCCTGGAGGACCGCATGAGCGAGAACCCGCAGATCACAGCGGTGCTGGAATACGTGGAGACACGTGAGCGCGAACTGGCCGACCAGGCGGCGCAACTCCGCGTCCGCATCAAGGAACTCACCGCGCAGCTCGGCGAGTTCGACGCGGAGTGCGAGAACCTGCGCATCACCCGCAAGACGCTCCTGGCTCTGCCCGCCCCCGCACCCGCCGAAGAGCCGGACCGCCCCGAGACGCCGGACCACCCCGCCTACCAGCAGATTCTCGCCGCGTTCACCGCCACCGGGCAGCCGATGCGGGCCCGCGACCTGTGCCAGGCGCTCGACCTGCCGATCGTCCCGAAGAACACCGAGGGCATCCGCTCCAAGCTGAAGCGCCTGGTCGCCAGGGGCATCCTCACCGAACCGGAACCCGGCCTGTTCACCCAGCCCGGCACCTGAACCACACCGCACCCCGATGACCAGCAGCCCTCACCCAAGCTCAACCGCGAAACGGACAACTACTCACGTTCCGCACTCTCATGACGATCAGCCGGATGGTGCAGTTCTCCGAAGCCAGCACTGTCTCTCCGGCCCAGTGGACGCCTTCATCGTCGACCGCCACCCGGATGACGTCGTCGCTGGCAACTCCGCGTACGAACCAGGGAGTGTTGTCCAACCGCACGGTTCCGTCGCCGAGATCCACCGCCCACAGACTCTCCACGCTCGCCGGCGGCCACCCGTCCTCGTCTACCTCCAGGCGGAAGTGGACCTTCACATGGTCGTCGCTGATGCTCGTCACCGCACCATCATCCACACCGCCTGGCCCCACCCACCCACCGGTGAGGGCGTCCCTGCGTGACCACGCATCCAAGGCGATCTCCGGCTGCGGCGAGGGCTCGACTCCGGCCCAGGAGTCCTGCCGACTCATGCATGCGTACCTTGGCCGAGTTCGCAGGCGGACCTAAAAGGGCAGCTCGTCGACCGTGCTCGGTTCAGTCCCCTGCCACTGGGCCCACCGTCCTGGGACGGCGACGCAGGCTGCCGAGAGGTGGGCCAGGGTCTTCCCCCGGACGTGTAGCCAGCTGTCGGCCGCCAGCCCGTCCTGCCGCAGAAGAAGTCCAGGAGCAGAGAACCAGCGGACCGGGGACTCGTCATCACCCGTCCACATCGGATAGTCCGGGAGGGGAATCCGCTGGAAGAGTTGCGGAATCTGGCTCACGACCTCGGCTGGCAACTCACAGGCGTTGTAGAGAGGTCCGTCGCTGAGCAGGCTCTCGGAGAGGACCAGCTCTACGCACGCCAGCGAGACCTTGTCCATGAACGGCCGCCATCCCTCACGCGACTGGACAACGACAGGCGGGTCAGCCTCTCCCAGATCGCACAGGCGCACGCCCCAGAAGGCGCATCCCTGGTTCTCGCTTCGGAAGCACAGCACACCCCCGAGGTCCTCGTGAACGAAAAGGCCCGAGGGAGGCAGCATCGGATCCTGGTGCTCGAACAACTCCGGACGCTGACCGAAGAGCAGGTATGCCTCACGCAGAGCGGTAGGGACGGACAGACCCAGCCGGCCTTCGATCTGCTTGAGCTCTTCCTGGCCGACGCCGTCGCCATCGGTCAGGGGCGAGTACCACCCAGCCGCGAAGGCCCGGATGAAGTCCCATGCCTCCGACCGGTCCGATATGCGGTCGTGCATGGCCTCAGCTGCATCGAAGTCGCCCACCATGCGGTGGACCGTACCCGTTCTGGGGATGCGCCGGGAAACGATCACGCCGTCGCCGGGAAGGGATCTTGTAGGGCGTGGTTGCCCGGCTGGTCAGACGCACTCGTGAACACCCCACAACAACACGACTGTTCTTGAGTTGGCTCAGGAAGAGTTCACGAGATCCCGTCCGATCTGATTGATCGGACGGGATCTCGGCGTTTCCGGGGCTTGTCCGATCGGGAGCCGGCGCGTCCGCGTCGGCTGCGCTTAGCGGCGGTGGTGCGGCGCCGGACCGTGGACAGCATCTTGTTGGCGAACTGGACGACATGGAAGTGGTCGACCACGACGGCGGTGTGCGGGAGACCGGTGCGGACGGCGGAGCGATTGGTGGCCGAGATGTCGATGGCCATGTACTCAGTTCTCTTTCTCCAGGTTCAGCGGGGTGGCGGCGAGCCAGGCGAGCACATCGGCAATGGTGCGGCTCTCGACCTGGCCGAGCAGGCCGCCGGTGCCGAGCGCGTCGACGAACCCCGTATGCCATCGATGGTGCGTCAGCATTCACTTGCCCGTGGCGGGGTTCTGTTCCAAGCGCGGCCGCTCTCGCCGGGTCTCGTCGATGTCCTGCACCTTCACCTCGGGCAGCGAAGCCCCGGTGGCCTCGTGTGGGACGGCGCGGAAGGCGTCCATCACGGTCGGCCAGGACAGACGAAGATCCCGGGCGGCGTGGATGACGGTGGAGGCCGGGCCGCGTATTCGCCGCCCGGCAGCACCACGCAGCCGCGTGGTGATCCGTGCACCGGCCGGTAACTGCGGGATCTGCTCGGTGAAGGACCGGCGCGGGCGGCCGGCCTCCCGGCACCACCAGCGACGCGAAGAAGGCCGCCAAGCAGGGCGGGGAGGTGGTCCTGATCGACGGCACTCTCATCCGCACCCGGCGCCGCACCGGAAAGGCCGGCCGGCGGAACTACTCCGGTAAGCACCGCAGCCTGGCCTGCACTTCCTCGCCCTGACCGACGAAAGAGCCGCCTGATCTGGATATCTGCCGCCCGGCCCGGCCGCATCCACGACAACACCGCCGCCCGCCACGACCACATCCCGGCCCACCTGCGTGCATCCGGCCTCGGAGCGCTGCCCGACCTCGGCTGCCGCGGCCTAGAGAACGACATCCTCGACCCCGTGATCGTCACCGGCTACACCGCCACCCGAACCCACAAGCTCATCCCGGGCCAGAAGGAAGCCAACCGCGTCCTCGCCGTCGGAGGCGCACCGGTCGAGCACGGCTTCGACCACCTCAAGAACTGGCGGACCCTCACCAAACTCCGCATCGACCCGGCCCGAGCCACCCGACTCCTGCGCGCTGCTCGTCCTGGCGAACCTCGAAATCAACCGCTGACGGATATTCTTCTCCGCAGACTCCCGCCCACGATCAGCACGAGCACCCCGAGAACCGGCCACACCAGCCCTTTGACCTGCGACTTCAAGTTGGCGGCAGCTCAGTGCGCGGCGTGGCGACAGCGGTGTGACGAACGCCTACCGACCCTCCGTGCGGCGTCGGCTGTGAAGTCTGGCGAATGACCACCAGATGCGGCAAGCCCGTGTTGCCGCGTCGCGGTGGCCTCACGTGGCCTCGGTCAGCACACGGGATGAAGGCCTACGCTGTATCCATGTTGCGTCCGGAAAGCTGGTCCAGGCTCGCGGGTGGAAGTCCCGTCCGGGTAGGCACCGGAGTGCCCTGTAGCAGGTCCCGGTTCGTCGGAGAGATCCGGCGGGCTGAGCGGGATGTCAAGAGCCCCTTTGGGGGGGCAAGCACGCGGGCCGTAGGGTGAAGCGAACCTTGCAGCCTCTTCACAACTACAGCGGAGAAGCCGAGCCCGTCATGGCATGGCGAAGGCCACGTCCCGAGGGCCCTGTTCCGGGGTCAGCCCTCGGGGTTCTCCCGGGGTATGGAGGGCGGCACGTGTGCACAGTCTGGGCCGGAACAGGAGAGACCCGTCTGACCACGCCTGGCATCGGGCAAGAGACCGGACGTATAAGCCGACGGTGAAGTCGTCCGGAGGGCAGCGGGAGTCCGAGAGGGCCGTAGTACCGCGGATCGGCGTGCAACATAACGCGCTGGGAGGGAAGGACCCCCACTTTGATCACGTCGGTAGTGGAGGTAAGCGCGAGGGCGTGACCGGGACCGCCCGGTCCAACCACCCCGGCGGGGCGTCTTCCGCCGTAGTCGACGGGCGTGCGTCCGTGGCGAAAGTGCGAAAACTGCAACGCGGACTATGGACTGCGGCCAAGCAGTCGCCGGAGCGGCGGTTCCATGCCCTGTATGACCGTATCCACAGGGGTGATGTGCTATGGGAGGGATGGGATCGGGTCCGGGTCAATGGTAGAAGTGCCGGGGTGGATCGGGTCACCTTGGCATTCGTGGAGAAGGAATACGGAGTTGGCCGACTTTCGGGTGAGCTTCATGCTTCTCTGCGTGCAGGCACATATCATCCCGCGCCGGCCAGGCGCGTGGATGTTCCGGAGCCGCAAGGTGGTGTGAGGGCGCTGGGAATTCCTGCGGTGCGCGATAGGGTGGTCCAGCAGGCGGCGAAGATCGTGTTGGAGCCGGTGTTCGAGGCGGATTTTGCCCCGTGCTCGTTCGGGTTCCGGCCGAAGCGGTCGGCGACGCAGGCGATGGAGCGGCTTCGTGTCGGCTTCATCAATCACTTTGTTGTGGAGTTCGATATCCGGAGCTTCTTCGACGAGATCGATCACGATCGGCTGCTCGTCGAGGTGGGGCGTCGGGTGTCGGATCGCAGGGTCCTCAAGCTGGTCCGTTTGTGGGTGCAGGCGGGTGTGATGGTGGACGGTGAGGTCCGGCGGACGGTCGCCGGGACACCTCAAGGCGGGGTGATCTCGCCTTTGCTGGCCAACATCTACCTGCACGTCCTGGACTCCGAGCTGACGCGGCGCGGGGTGGGCGAGCTGGTGCGGTACGCGGACGACGGAGTCGTCCTGTGCCGGACGGAGCGCCAGGCCGGGATGGCACTGGACGCGGTCGGGGAGATCCTCGGCCCGCTGGGGCTGCGACTGCACCCGGACAAGACCAGGATTGTTGACCTCAGAGAGGGCCGGGAAGGACTCGACTTCCTCGGCTGCCACTTTAGAGCACGCTTTCAGGCAAGTCGTGGGAGAAGTACGGCACCGTCCGTTTCTATCTGCACCGCTGGCCGTCGAAGGCGGCGATGAAGAGACTCCGGGACAAGGTCCGGGAACGGACCGACCGCCGTCGGTCGGGATTGGGATGTCCGCGACGTGATCGCGGATTTGAATCTGATCCTGCGCGGCTGGGGCAACTACTTCCGAACCGGGAACGCCGCCAGCAAGTTCAGGGCTGCTGACCTCTATGTCGTATGGCGACTTCACAGGCTGATGGTCAAGAAACGTGGACGCAACCTACGCGGCGGACAGTGGCAGGAATGGACTGAAGAGTGGTTCAACGGACACGGCCTGTATCGGCTGCGCGGTACCATCCGCTATCCGAAGACTGCGTAACCCTGTCAAGAAGATCATCGGTAAGCCGTGTGAGGGATACCGCACGCACGGATTGAAAGGGGACGAAGGAAACGGACCCGTAAGGGCACCGCCTTCAACTACCAATGACCATAGAAGAACCACGAGATGTCGTCTGGTATTTGGACGGATACGACAAAGAAGACGAGCTATTGCGTACGCGGCGCCCCATCAGTCGCGATCAGATCATCCGACTACGCAAGGTCATCATTCCCGATGAGGGTGACCCTTGGATGCTTTACGGCTATGACGTACCTTTGTCCGCTTGGCCCGCATTGGATGAGATCCTGCACTGCGGACCCCCCGATCCGACCTTGGACTATCAGACTGGTAGCTATGCGGCGGAGACTACTCCCATTGCTGAGCGACTCTTTCGAGATTCTTTGATACTCGAGGTCACTTGCGTTGGGACCTGACTGATGCTGACGCGTTCTCGGTCGTTGGCGAGTGATCGTGCACCAGCGCGATGCGGCCCGGCGCGTCGTAGGCGACGGCGCCGGGCCGCGAGTCTGGTAGCCGTGGATCTCTGCGATCAGCCTGGATCCACCGCGTGACTTCTGATCTTCGGTATCGGGCGGGTTCGGAATGATCTTTCGGGGTGTGGGCAGCACGATGGGCCGGGTGGCCGTCCGGTGCGGGATCTCCGAGGTTCTTCCAGGTCGTTGGCGGTCAGGTTGAGCGTGTGGTTCAGGTGAGCATGCGCTGGCCGGTGGCTGTCCACAGGTCGGTGAAGTCGTCGGCCCAGCGCCAGCGTTGGGGCAGGTGGAGGGTGATGCGGCGGGCTCCGGTGGCGATCCGGGCGGGGATGTTGATCAGGTGGCGGCGGATGGTGCCGGTCCTCGCCTTGGCGTGGAAGGCGGAGGCGAGGTGGCCGTTCGCGCGGGTGAGGTTGTAGGCGGTGGCGGCCAGGGTCAGCCAGGCGGCGTTCGCGGTGAACTTCCCTGAGGGCAGGTGGGCGAGTGCGGAGTCTTCCAGGTCGGCGAAGACCTGCTCGATGACGGCGTGTTCGCGGTGCATCGGCTCGGCCTGGGCGAGGACGAACGGGCTGTCGGTGAAGATCACGTGGTGGCGCCAGACGCCGAACAGCTCGGCCTGGCCGGCGGGCACGCTCTTGGGGTTCAGCCGTTTCACGCGGCGCACGATCAGTCGGGCGGTGGTGTGGAATGCCTTCCTCTTGCTGGTGAACGCGGTGAACTCGATCTCGGTGATCTCGGCGTCGGAGATCCAGCGTTCCTCCTCGGCGTCCCAGACGGCGCTGGCGTACTTGATCGGCGTCCAGGCATCCTCGGGGATCTGCATGATGGCCTCGCGGATGGTCTTCTTGACCGCGATGGCCAGGGAGAAGGCGGCACCGGCCTTGCGGCACACATCGACGACCTTGTGGGAGAAGTACGCGGAGTCCGCACGGACGACGATGTGTGCGGTGATGCCCATGGCCCGGACCGTGGCCAGGGCCTCGCGCAGCAGACTGGCCGCGCCCTTGCCGGAGCCTGCCGAGCCCTTGCGCAGCCTGGTGGCCACGATCACGGGTGCGCAGGTGGAGGTCTTCACGGTGACGATCTGGAAGTGCAGGCCGCGCTGCTTGGTGTAGCCGAACGAGGCGCCCTGCTTGGCGGGGCCGTAGACCTGCTTGACCTTGGAGTCGATGTCCACGAACACCACCTCGTCCCGGCGGGGGATCAGACCGGTGTGCGCGGCCAGGCGGCAGGTGAACGCCCTTGCGGCGGAATCCAGTTGGCGCACATGCCCCCAGGTGAAGGCGCGCAGGAAACTGCCCAGCGTGGACGGCGCCCGCACCCCGCCAAACAGGCGCGGCAGCCCGCCGTGGCGCAGTATGTCCAGGTCGTCGATGCTGTCCGCCCCGGCGACCATGCCGCCCACGATCGACAGAGCTTTCGCGTCGGCGGCCGTACCGGCACCGTTCTTCGCACCGGTGAGCCTCACCTTCTGGGCCACCAAGGCGGGCAACCCGCACCGCTCGGCCAGCCGGATCGTCGGGATCAGCCCGGCGTGCGCGATCAGGTCCGGGTCGTCAAACGCGGCGAAGAGCTCCGCGGGTCTGTGGGAGACTTTCACTTACGAGGTGCCTTGCTTCGTGGGACTGATGAGGGCGTAGGAACTCCCATCATCCCAGGTCAGCAGGCACCTCTTCTCTATTCGTCGCCCACAGACCGACTATCACGCGGTGGATCCAGGATCAGTCGGCGGTGGGCTCCAGGTAGTACTCGTAGGTTTCGAGGTCGAATGTGAGTCCGGTGAGCGGTGCGAGCTTGGCGGCCTGCTCCTCCGTCACCCGGTAGGTGTCACCGAGATGGTCGGGGTGCGTGATGTGGAAGACCCCTGCCAGGGTTCGCTCGCCGAGGTAGGTCACGTCCCACCGGTCATCGGTGAAATCTTCGTCCCTGTGGTACTGGGCGATCCTGTAGATCACTTCTCCACCTTTCGCGTCGGGTCGCGGGGTTTGGTCTGCTCTCCGGTCCGATAGTCGAACTCCCCGATGCGCTTGCCGTTCTTGTCGTACATCTCGATCCTGTCGTGCTGTCGGCCGTGCTCGTAGATACGGCCCTTGGCATCCTTCCAGCGGGCATGCAGCCCTCCACCGCCCTGTACCGGGGTCTTCTTCTTGGCAGGCTTTGCCCCAGGGAAGGGGCAGGGCTCGGGCGAGTTCCGGGGGTGGGCGGTTGGTCGAGCCGTGACCGGTTGGGGTGCATAGCTGCGAAACTCCTTCTGCTATGCCGCCCGCCAGGACTGGGACAAGATCGCCAAGCTTCTCAAGCCCGTCTACACCGCGGCGACCGAGGAAACCATGCTCGAGCGGTTCGCGGAGTTCGCCGACGCGTGGGGCAAGAAGTATCCGGCGATCGTGCGGCTCTGGGAGAACGCGTGGGAGGAGTTCACGCCGTTCCTTCGGTTCGACACCGAGATCCGCCGCATCGTCTGCACCACGAACGCCATCGAGTCGGTGAACGCCAGGATCCGGCGAGCAGTCAAGGCCCGCGGCCACTTCCCGAACGAGATCGCGGCCTTGAAGTGCGTCTACATGGCGATCATGTCGCTGGACCCCACCGGCAAGGGGCAGGCCAGCTGGACCATGCGCTGGAAGACAGCCCTGAACGCCTTCGACATCACCTTCGACGGCCGCCTCTCCGCAGCCCGTCAGTAACCTTCAACAACCCGAGTTGCAACTCTCGTTTGACAGAACCGCGCCCGCCGCCTGCCCCACCTCTGGCGTTGGGCCGACGACTTCACCGACCTGTGACCGCCACCGGACACAGGTACTACAGCCTCAGATCTTCGTGATGTGATCGGGCGTGGTCGGGTGGTGCTCGCCAGGGGCGGAGGCGGGCGGGCAGCGGGTCGCCGCGCCGGGTGTAGTGGCTGACGGTGGCCCGGGTCTGGTGGAGGGTTCGCCAGTGGTGCTGCTGCAGGTGGTAGGCGGGCTCGTGGTGGGCGACGAGGGCGGTGGCGGCGAGCACGCCGGCGAGTGCCGGAACGGTCAAGCGGATCAGCGGTAGGCGGTCATCTCCTCCGTCCGTCTGCCTTTTCCCTGATCATCGCCCTGTTCGGGGGCGTTGCCGGAGGCTGTGTGGTCCCCGGGCGCGGGTGTCTGCCCGGGGTCGGGGTGCTGGGCGCGTTGGACGGTCAGGAAGGCCAGGGCGAGCATTGCGCAGGTGACGTGGCGGTGCCAGGAGTTCCAGCGGCGGACCTGGTACTGGCCCAGCCCGGTGGTCTGTTTCGCCTGCTCGTTGTTCTCCTCGACCTTCCAGCGCACTCCGGTCCGGCAGACCGCCTCCGGCAGGGCGGCGTCGCGGCGGTGGTGCACGAGGAAGTAGGCGTACTCGAAGTCCACGCGCCCGCCTGCGAGTTGCTTCTTGTCGGTGGAGCGGCGGATGAGCAGGTGGTGGGCGAAGCCGTCGGCGGGCTGCTGGCCGGGCAGGGTCACCTCGAACCAGGTCCAGTCGTAGTACCGCTGGCCCTTGAAGCCCTCACCCTGGCTGCGGCGCTCCCACCGGTCGCGGGCGATTGCGTAGTGCAGCAGGTCACCGGTCTTCTGGACGGCGGGCTGGTACGGCTTTCCGGGCGGGCCGGCCACCGGCAGCGTGACCGGGACCCCCAGCACGTAGGGCAGGGCATTTTCGTGCAGGAAGGCGCGCAGGGCGGGGTCCTTGCCGTAGTCGGCGTCGGCGGACACCCAGGCAAAGGGCAGGCCGCCGTCGATGGCGCCGCGCAGCATCTCGACGCCCGGCTCGGGCTTGGTGGCGAAGGCGATCTCCTCGGGCACCCCTGCGTTCCGGCGGCGCGACGTGTCCTGGGCCCAGACGGCGGGCAGGTACAGGCGCCGGTCGTAGAAGGTGTGCCCGGCCCTGGCTGCGTAGGTCAGCATCACCATCACCTGGCAGTTGCGCACGTCCCCGGTCACCCCGCAGTGCTGGTGGGCCACCCCGACCGACTGCGTCCCCTTCTTGATCACCTGGGTGTCGTCCAGTACCAGCGTGGCTCCCGCATCCCCGAGATGGGCGGCGATGTAGCCCTGGACCTCGGCCAGCAGCGCGTCCGCGTCCCAGGACGCCTCACCGAGGAACTTCTGGATCCGGTGCGGGGTGGCGTGCCCGGCCCGCACCGCCATCGTCCAGCCGTTCTTGCGGCCCAGGTCCGACAGCAGGCCCTCGACCAGGTCGGCGAACACCTCCCGCGGCTCCGGCCGCGCGAACAAATGCCCCAACCCCGCGGTGAGCGAGGCCAGTTCCTCCGCCCACCCCTCCACGTGCTCCGGCGCCACATCGACCAGCATGACCAGACAACGACATCACCGAGGGTGCGTTTCCTCTTGAGTGACGAGTGCGTGTCTGGAGGGCCGGTGTCCTCGTTGCGGTAGCTGTTGATCAGCTGGCGTGGGAGAGGCGGGGTCGGATGGGCTGCGACGAGGTACTCGCGCTGCTGCGGGAGCGGGAGGCAGCCTGTCGTCGGGAGGTGGAGCGGTTGCGCGGCGAGGCCGAGCGGATTGCCGGGCTGCTGGTGGTGTGCGAGCAGGAGCTGGCCCGGGTGGCGACGGCGTGCCAGGTGGTGGGCGAGCTCCCGGCGGCGCACGGCGAGGCCGGGTCGGGGCGGGGCCGGATCCCGGCCCCGCGAGCGGAGGTGTCGGGCACCGTCGGTGGTCAAGCTGCCGAGGGGACTGGCGAGTTCACCGGGCGGATGCTGGGGGTGCTGGCCGCGTACGCTGGTCCGGTGCGGTGTCGGCAGGTGGTGGAGGGGCTGGGGCTGGAGGCGGTGCCTCGTGAAGTAGAGCGGGTGCGCCACCAGTTGAAGAGGGCCGCTGCCGCCGGGCGGGTGGTACAGACCCCGGGCGGCCTGTTCACCCTGGCGCGTGGAGGTGCTGCGGCGCGTGGGTGACCTGCCGATACGGGAACGGGCCTCCTTCTTGTTGGTCGGGTGAACAGCCAGACCGCGCAAGGAAGAAGACCCGGTGGCACCTTACACGTCCGCGCCCCAGGCCCCCGACCCGTTCACCGCCACTCGCACCCGGATGGAGGAGATGCTCGCCCATCTGTCCCACCCGGCCATGGCCTCGGCCACCGCCGAAGGGCTGGAGGACTACATCACCGCCGCGGGCCGGGAAGTGCTGCGGCAGATGCTGCAGGACCAGCTGGATGCCCGCGCCGCCGCCGAGGTACGCGTTCGGACGGTCACCGGCAGCGACGCGGTGGTGCGCCCTCGGGCCGAACTGGGCCACCGCCGGCTGCTGGCCACCACGCTGGGCCGGGTGGAGGCGGCCCGGATCGCCTACCGCGCCCCCGGTGCGGCTAACCTGCACCCCGGCGACGCCGCCCTGGCCCTGCCCCGGCAGGTCTACTCCTACCCGCTGCAGCGCGCCGTCGCCCTCGAGGTCGCCGAGACACCCCTGCGCCGGGCGGGCGCTCACCTTGAGCGCACCACCGGTGGGCGGCTGGGCACCCGGCAGTTGATGGAGATCGCGTGTCGGGTTGCCGCCCACATCCCCGCCTTCTACCAGCAGGACCTGCCCGCCCCCGCCCCAGCCGTCGGCAGTGAGGGGGACCGGCTGCTGGTGCTCAGCTGCGACGCGACCGGCGTGAACATGATCCCGTCCGATCTGCGGGAGGCGGTCCGCGCCGCACGGGCAGCTGACGGCCCGCAGCCGCCCTCGGCCCAGCTGTCCAGTCGCGAGCACACCGGTCGCCGCCGGATGGCGACCGTCTTCGCCGTCTACGATGCCGACCCGGTCCCACGCACCGGTGCGGATGTCCTGCCGGCCACCGCGGCCGAACGCGCCGCCCGCACCCACGGCCCGCGCGCACGGGGCCGGCACCTGGAAGGCTCCCTTCAGCGTTCCACCGCGGCCATGGTCACCGCGATGTTCGACCACGCCGAACAGCGAGACCCCGACCACCGGCGCCGCTGGATCGTCCTGGTCGACGGCGCCAACCACCAACTCGAGTGCATCGCAAGGGAAGCGGCCACCCGCGGTGTCCATGTCGACACGATCGTGGACATCGTGCATGTGATCGAATATCTGTGGCGGGCCGCCGAGGACCTTCACCCAGGCCACGCAGCGCGCGCGGCCTGGGTCGCCGACGCCGCCCGCACCGTGCTGGACGGGCACAGCCCCCGCGTCGTGGCCGCACTGCGCCAGCACCTGCGCACCCGCCCCGATGACGCGAAGCAACTACCCGCCGTCGCCCGCACCGCCGCCTACCTGCAGGCCAAAGAGCCCTACCTGCGCTACCACCTCGCCCTCGCCATGGGCTGGCCCATCGCGACCGGGGTGATCGAGGGAAGCTGCCGCTTCCTCGTCAAGGACCGCCTGGACACGACCGGGGCGAGATGGAGCCTGACCGGCGCCGAGGCGGTCCTCCTTCTACGCGCCGTCATCGACAACGGCGACTTCGACCGGTACTGGAGCTACTTCACCGAACTCGACCACCTGCACACCCACGCCGTCCGCTACCAGGGACAACTCGCCCTCGCGGCATGACCGCAGCCGCCCACCCATCACTCAAGAAGCAACGCACCCCATCACCGATCAGCAGTCACAAGATCTGAGGCTGTAGTACAGGGCTGTTGCAAGGTCGGATTTCAGGCACGAATGTGCAGGTCACAGGGGATACCGAAGAGGTCAAGTGGAGCGGTGTGTGGCGCGAGGGCGAGCTGTCGACGCGCGTCTGCGATCGAACTGCCCATCGTGCGCGCGAAGTTCATGGCGACCGACCTCAACGTGGCCATGTTCTGCGGTCCGTGGCCGGTACGAATACGGGAGGCATCCTCGCCGAAGGTCGCATCCTGCACATAATGGATCTTGTTCTCGATGCCCCACTCGGCCTGCACGATCTCCCCGATGCGCTGCGGGTCGGCCTGGCCGGAGGGCAGGTCGGTGATCACGTACACCGTCTCCCGGCTGCGCTTCCCGGTCGCCTGCACGGTGCGGTACCGGGTGATGCGGGCGACCTGACGCACGTAGGGGAAGTCCAGGCCGTCGAAGCTCACCACCTCCACCACCCGCGTATCGATGCGGCCGTGCGCACGTACGGTGGAGCGGAAGGCGGCCCGCACGCCCTGCCAGGGAACCTTCCGGCACGCCTTCCACAGCTCGGGCTGGTTGCGCTTGACGGGGAAGGCGTAGTGCGCGCCGAACTCCTCCACCAGGACCCTGGCGTGCTCGCGCTGGGTATGCAGCGCGTCCGCGACCACTACCGCGTCCTCCAGCTCCAGCGCGGCCAGCAGCGCGGCGAAGCCGGTGATCTCGCTGCCCTTGTCCGCCACCTTCTGCTGTGCGATCAGCGTGCCGTCCTGCAGCATCGCCCCCAGCACCATCACTGCCTGCCCGGCCGCGTCCCGCGAGCCCCGCAGGCACTTGCCGTCCACGGCCACCACCCGCGCCTTGTCCTGGAAGGCCCGCAGCAGTCCCTCCAGCCCGCCCGGCATGACCGCGTTGACCACGCGGCGGATCGTGTCCGAGCTCGGTGTCTTCACCAGGCCGAAGGCGCCGCGGCGGCGCAGCCCCAGCCGTTCCAGCGTGGCACCGGGCGCCGCCGCCCACTGCCCCATCGCCCGGAAGGAGTCGAAACGGCAGGCCGGCGCACACAGCGCGACAAGCAGCACCGCACCGAGCGGGTACTGACACCCGCGCGGATCACGCGGGTCACGCAGGTTGTTGACCAGCGCGAACACCCCGGCATCGGGAGACACGCCCCCAGCGCACCCCGGACACCGGCAGGACATGGCAGACTCAGGAAGCACCGAAGCTCCGTTGCTCATCGAGGACTTGAGACGTCATCGATCACAACGGAGCTTCCTCCGTCTCGGACACGGCCCGCTGACCGGCACGAACACAAGATCAACTAACCTTGCAACAGCCCTGCCACCGGACAGCGCATGGTCACCTGGCCCGCGCAACCGCCCTGCCCGCCCACGCCCCGGAAGAACCTTGGAGACCCCGCACCGGACCCTGAGTTCCGCAGTTGGTAGGCATGCGGATGAGTCGAAAACAGGGATTGAGCTGCGGAAACGTCGGGATGGCGCCCGTGCGGGCGTGTGCCCACGTGGGCACGTTATGGCTGGTCAGGCCGGGTCTGCGGCGGTGATCCGTGGCGGCGGTTTGATGCCGCAGGCGCGGTAGAGGGCGGCCTGCTGGCTGGTGAGCGGGGTGGTCTGGGTGATCTGTCCGGCGTCGCCGGTGAGGGTGACCTCGTGCACGCGGCCGAGTTCGGTGCTGATCCGGTTCCAGGTCTGTCCGGTGCGGCGTTCGGCGACGCGGATCAGCAGCAGTGCGAGCCAGCACAGCAGCACGTGGGCGCGGATGCGGTGTTCGAGACGGTGAAAGACCGGTCGTAGTTCCAGCACCGTTTTCAGATCACGAAATCCGCGCTCGGCTTCCAGGAGAGCCTTGTAGCCGACCGCGATCTCCTCGGCACTCAGGTGCGGATCGGAGCTGGTCAGCAGGTACTTGCCGTCGAGACGCTCCTCGGCCTTGACCTTGGCGCGGTCGATGGCCAGCCGTCCGTTCTTCGACGTTCTCAACCACCGCTTCAGGGTGGGGTGTTCGATCAGCGCGCACTCGGCGCGCACGTGGGCGGCCTCCGCCCGCTCCCGCGCCTTGGCTGTGGTCGCGCGCTTGGCGTCACGTTCACGCTGGGACCGGATCCGCTCCAGTTCGGCCTCGATCCGCTTGATGGCCTCCTCGCGATGGCGACGGTCGCGTTCCTCCTGGGCAGGGTTGTGGCAGATGACGAAGCGCCGGCCCGGGGCCTGGTCGAGCTTGACTTCCTTGACGCGCAGGTTGTCGCGGACGCTCTGGTAGCGGCCCTGCCGGGCGAGCGCGGCCTCGGCCAGGTCGCCTCCGTCACGCATGCGCATCCCGGCGATGTAGTGGCCGCCGGCGCGGGTGAGGTAGGCGAGATTGTCCGCGGAGGAGAAGCCGCGGTCGACCACGGTGATCACGCGGCCCAGCTTCCAGTCGCGCATGTCGTCCTTGACCTGCGGCAGGATCGCCTGGTCGCTGGTGCCGCCGGGCCAGCACCAACACCGGACCGGGACGCCCTCTTTGGTGACAGCCAGTCCGATGGTGATCTGCGGCAGGTCGTCGCGGTGGTCCTTGCTCTTGCCGTAGGCGCGGAACGGGGTCTCGCCCTCGTCGGGTTCGTCGCGTTCGAAGTAGGTATTGGTGGTGTCGAAGAACAGCAGGTCGACTTCGAGGTTGAGGAGGTTGGCGACCGCGAAGAACACCGCTTCCTGCACTTCAGCCTGGGCGTCGGCCTCCACCAGCAGGTCCATGGCCCGGTATGCCTGGTTCTCGTCCATGGCCTCCAGGCCGGGTATCACCGCGTCGCGGCCGGCCCACTCGGCCGCCGACAGCTTGGAGGCCGGGGCGATGGCACGGTTGGCGGCCAGTGCGAACAGCACGCGCTCGACGTCGGTGCGGAACCGGCGCGCGCCGAGGATCTTCTTCAGGGCGGCGTCGATCTCCAACTGCCGCCACAGGCCCTGCAGAAGCCAGACCGCCCCGAGCGGGCGCGAGCCGGTCACCTGCAGGCCGCCGCCGGCCGCCGGAGCGGCCGCGTCAGCGCCGTCCTCGCCCAGGTAGCGGTTGATCGAGGCGACCAGACGGCGCAGGCCGTCGGTGTCGAGCTGGTCCTCGCGGCCGAAATTGTGCACCACCTCGGCCTGCGTAGTGCCGCCCACCCGCCGGTTGTGCGCGAGCTGAACATAGCGAACCGTCGTGCCGTTCTTGTTCTTCCGCTGGGTGGTCCGCAAGTACATGCCCACAGCATCAACGATCACAGCAAGAAGATCAATACCTCATGGACTAGGCGTGTGCCCACGCGATTCACGCGACGCGCATGCACCGAAACACCGTGACCTGCGCAGACACTGATCGACAGACCCGTATGTGCCTACGAACTGCGGAACTCAGGCGGACGGCCACCCGGCGACCACCACTGCCCGCATCCCGAAGAAACACCCGGAACGAGCCCGACCCCCGTGATCAGAATTCACGCGGTGGATCGAGGTTGAGGGAACGTCAGTAGTTGTTCATGTACCAGATCGCGCCGCCGAGGAAAATCGGCAAGGTGAACGCAATCTGCAGCATCCACGGGACACCTGGACCCTCGTCATCAGGCTTTCCCGGGTTCGCCTCGCGCCACGCCATGAACTCGCGCATTGCCTTCCATTGGCCCACGACGCCTAGGGCGAAGCCCAAGAGCATCCCGCAGTAGGCGGGGAGCATCTCGTTCAGGGACCAATCGTAGTTGGCGCTGAAGGCCATGATTGCCAGGAAGCCCGCCACCGGGCCGCATGACACCCAAATCTTCTGGCGCGAGTTTATCATTCCTGGAAACATCGCGGCGAGGTAGACGCCTATGCTAATCGCTGCGAACAACCACCACAACGGAGAGGACTTCTCCGGCATCACAACCCTTTCTTCTATCCCTCGTGGTCATTGGCTCGAGGGTTTTCTCATCCTAAACTGTGCCACGGGCGGGCGGCAGGGGAGTATCCTCGCCGCCCGCCCGTGGCCGTGAAGCTCACGCTGTGAACCAGCCCACAACCGCCGAGGCCGCGTTGTTGATTCCTGAGACCGCTGCCTTGCCAAAGTTCTGGGTCGCTTGCGAGGCCGCGAGGCTTCCTAGCCCACCAAGTCCGATGCTGAGAGCCATGCCGGCGACGCCGACAACCACTTGGTCACTGCCCCAGCCGTAGGCCTTGGCGTTGTACATGGTGCTGGCTGCCGCGAATACGAGCGAGGCGCCTCCCAGAGCACCCGCGAGAAGCTGGCCGCCAGGCACGAAAGCCGCGACGACTGCGGCCCCGCCGAGGATGGCGCTGATCTCGGCCAGGGAGGTAGCCGCCGACGCAGCGTCCTGCTGCTCTTGGCTCAGTTTCCGGACATCACCCACATTGATCTTGTCGTTATCTGCGGTGTTGGCCGGGTCGACGCCGTTGGTCTGGTTCTGCCGGGCCCGCTCGGCTGCCTTGGCTGCCTCCGCTGCAAGCTCCTCCTTCCGCTTCGTCTCGGAGATTTTCTTGGCCTCGCCTGCTGCGGTCTTGGCCTCGGTCGCGGACTTGCCTGCGGCGATCGCGTCGGCGTACGCCTTGTCGGCGGCCGTTTGTGCGCTGCTGGCCGCGGCCACCGCGGAGTGGGCCGAGCTGATCGCCTGGTTGGCGGAGTAATTGGCTTGGCGGCTGGCGGTGCGGGCGGTCGAGGCAGCCTGCGCTGCGGTTGTAGCCGAGGTCTGGGCGGCCTGGGCGAACTTGTCGGCGTCTTTGGCGGAGGCTGCGGCCTGGTTGGCGTAGTTCTGTGCGTCTGCCGCCGAGTCCTGAGCCTTGTCGGCCCACTGAACGGCCTCGTCGGCTGCATGGCGGGCGTCGGCTGCGGCCTGGGCGGCCTCGGCGGCGTCCTTGTAGGCGGTGGCGGTGATGCGTGCTGCCGAGGCGATCTGGGCGTTGATCGATGCCACGTGGGTGGCGGTGTCGTTGTCCGCCTCCTGCGCCTGATACTGGGCGTAGTCGATGAACTGTTGCAGCATCCATTCGGGACCGTCGAGGGCGGCCTGCGCGGCGGCTTCCATGTTGGGGCCGGAGCCGTTTAGTGCGGCCAGGGTCGCTACCCGGTCGTCCTCGGTCTGCGCCTGCGAGTGCTCGTGGAGCAGGAACTGGTGCAGGGCCTCGACGCTCCCGTCGTCGAGTGCTTTGTTGGCGGCGGCGGTGACGGCCTTGCCCGCTCCGTTCAGTGCCTTGAGCACGGCGACGCGGTAGTCGTCCGCCTGCACGTCCCTGGCGCCCTTGAGCAGGAAGGTGCTGACGGCGCTGGGGTCGGTGCTCTCCAGCGCCTTCTGCGCCGCCTCCGACAGAACCACCTTGTTGAGCTTGGCCAGGGTGAGGACCTTCTCGCGGTCATCGAGCCCGGCCGCGTTGGTGTAGCCGGTCTTGACCCAGTCGACGACGTCGCGGTCGTCGCCAGTCAGCGCCTCCTGCGCGGCCTGGCGGGTCCATACAGAGCTGTCGGCCATCAGGTTAACCGCGGCCCTGCGGCCAAGTTCAGCGGCCTTGGCCGTGTCGCTGTCGGCCGCTGCCTGGGCTAGCAGGTCCTTAGTCTCCTGACTGGCTGCCTCCTCCTGGGCCTGGGTCTTCCGACTGGCCGCCTGGTACTGGTCTTCCTCGACCTTGAGCTGCTTGGCGACCTCGATGGCCAGGTCGCGTTCTTCGGCGAGTTGTGCGGCCTCGGCGTCACGGGCGAGCTGGGCGACGTTCTGCGCTTGCTTGACCGCGTTGCCCGCGTCCGTGGCGGCGGCGATTGCGTCATTGGCGTTGGCGGTGGCCTTGTTGGCCCAGTCGACCGCCTGACCGGCGTGTGCGGCGGCTTCCTCGGCGGCCTTGGCAGCGGCCTCCGCGTGGTCGGCCGCGCTGTTCGCGGCGTCGTGGGCCTGGTTGGCGGCGGTGGCCGCCTTCTGCGCCAGTGCGGCGGCCCGGTTGGCCGCGGCCGTGGCGGTATTGGCGGACGACCGGGCCAGTGCCGCCGCGTCCCTGGCCCGCTGGGCCTGTGCTTGCGAGACGCCCGCGGCCTCGGCGGCGTCGGCCGCTGCGTCAGCCGAGGCGGCCGCGTTCTGGCCGGCGCGCGCCGCCGCGGCGCTTGATTCCTGGGCCTTGCTACTCGCGGTGGCGGCGGCCTTGGCCGCGTCGGCGGCCTTGCGGGCCTTGGCAGCCGTTGCCTTGGCTGCCTTGGCCGCCTGGCTTGCGGCGCCTGCCTTCGACGCGTCCTTCGACGCTGCAGATGCCGCGTTCCAGGCGCGTACCGATGCTGACGAGGCGGCGGCCGCGGCCGCCGCCGCGGCCTGCGCGGCGCTGGCAGCGGTACGAGCGGCGGAGACCGCTGTCCGCGAGGCGGTCACAGCGGTTCGAGCGGCATCGGCGGCGCCCTTGGCAGCGTCGGCAGCGCGTCCGGCGGCGCGCGAGGCCTTGACAGAGTCAGCCTGGGCGGCGGCGGATTCCTCGGCCGCCTTCTGAGCGGCCTTCTTGGCCGCGACAGAGGCTGCCTCCGCCCGGTCGGAGGCCTCCTGCGCGGCGACCGTGGCCTGATGAGCTCGGTCACCCGCGGCCCCGGCCTGCATCACGAGCTGATCGATCGTCAGCTTCTCCTGGTCACGGGCCCGCGCCAGATGCTGCCCCTTCTCCAGGAACATGGTCACGTCGGCCGCAGTGCCATCCATCGCTCGGTTGATGGCCTCGGTCAGATTCGGACCGGCGCCGGTGAGCATGGAGAGCACCTCGACACGCTCGTCCTCCTGACGCGCCATGTACTGGCCCGACTGCAGGAAGGTGTCCAGAGCCCCGTCGGAGCCGTCGTCGAGAGCCTTGTTCGCCTCGCGTACCACCGCCTTGCCGCCCGTGCCCAGGATGGTGAGTACTGCGACCCTGCGATCGTCGGCCAGAGGGCCCTTGTACCCCTCGGTGACGAAGGCGTGCAACTCCGCGTCCGTGCCGGAGAGCGCGTCCTGGGCCTCGGCCCGCACGCCGGGGCCAGCATAGTTGAGCAGATCGAGGACGGCGGCGCGCTCGTCCTCGGAGCGAGCCCGGGCGAAACCAGTGTCGAGGAAGGCTTTGAGGTCATCATCGGTTCCGACAAGCGCGGTCTCGGCCTCTTGGCGGACCGCGCGGCCGCCGAACTGCCAGGCCTCAAGGATCTGGGTGCGGGCGTCGTCAGGCAGACCGATCTCGGCAGCGGCCGCGGACTCGCCCCAGGCGGTGCCGACCACGGCAGCGGAAAGGGCCAGCGCAAGGGCCGATATATGCCTGCCATGCCGCCATCGCAGGCGGCTGCTTTTTTTCGTCATTGAAGGGACTCCGCAGAAAATTCAGAGGGCCTGCGCGACGGATCTCCGCGACCCTATTTGCTCGTGCAGCATCGCATAGTCCACGGAGGTGAACACTGCCGGGTAGCCGTTATATCTCCTTCACCTTCCGTATGCGGAATCTTGATCAAGGTCCGCACAACCATACCGAAAGGTGATGGATGTCACTCTCCAAGTAGGGGCAGAATGTACGGTTTTGGACGCTAGCCGGCTGGGCGGTGAAGGGGAGTGTGATCTCATGTGTCAGTCAAGAGTTGGCGCATTTCCCGGATCTGCGGTTAATTGCAGCCCCCTTCTCTTGGGGCTTTGATCTCGTCGGGATTCGGGGATCCTCGGGGGCTCTGGCACTTTTCGGGCGGACAGCTAACGCACACGCGCATCCCGTGCAAACTGCCGACTCAAAAACCGCCGGAAGGCCGATGTCGTCGCGCTCCCGAAACGGAATCTATGAGTAGGACTTAGTGATGAAGGTACGTAGCGCGATTGCGCGCACTCTGGGCGCCGCCATGGCCGCAGGCACCTTGGCATGGCTCGCGATGGTGGGCGCCCCCTATCCCGCTGGCGGAGAGACCGCCGCCGTCGAGGCTGTTGCCGACGAGGCCCCGGGCTATGCCATCGAGGACTTCAACTACCCGCAGGCCGACAAGATCCTTTCCGAGCAGGGGATCACCCTCAAGCGTGGTGACGGCCACATCGTCCTCGCCGAGTGCGGCAGCGAGGCCGGTCTGCTTCAGGTGCTGGCCCGTAGTCAGAGCAAACCGATCTGCTTCCGTTTCACGGGCAACTCCGGCTGGCTGACCCTGGAGATCCCCTCCGTCCATGGAATCAGGGGCAATGACTACACCACCGAGGTCAACATGACCGTCGAGGGCGAGGAGAAGTCCTTCGACGTCAACAAGAACGCCTGGACCCAGGTCGGCGAGGCTGCAGATCCCGAGGGTCGCGAGCACATGCTCGTAGAAATCAGGTCCTCCAAGTAGACGGCTGCTTAGAAACAGTTGTTCGCTACGCTGCCGCTCGGTGGTGACTGACGGCAGACCTATAACAAGGAACCAAGGTCATGCATCACGCCAGCCCTTTCCGTCTCTCCGCGCTGGCCGCGGCGGCCCTGCTCTCCGGGCCCCTCGCGTTGAGCGCCACACCTGCCCATGCCGTCACCGGCACTCCTGCCGTGGGCGACGCCTATGCGTTCACTGCGCGGTTGGAGATAGGCGACGGCGAGGGCAACATGCGCGGCTGCTCCGGCGTCCTTGTCGATGCCCAGTGGGTGCTGACCGCTGCCTCCTGCTTCACTGGCGGACTCACGGAGCTCGCGCCCGGCAGGCCTGTTGAGAAGACGGTGGCCACGATCGGCCGCGCCGATCTTACTGGCACTGGCGGCCACGTCGCCGAGATTGTCGACCTCGTGCCCCGCGCGGGCCGTGATCTGGTCATGGCACGCCTCGCAACCCCTGCCACCGGTATCACCCCGGTCGCAATGGCGGTTGCCTCACCTGCGGTTGGCGACACCCTGACGGTCGCCGGTTACGGCCGCACCAAGACCGAGTGGGCTCCCACCAAGCTGCACACGGGTTCATTCACGATCAATTCGGTCACCGAGACCGACGTGAACATCGTCGGCAAGACCGCCAGCGACGCTATCTGCAAGGGCGACACCGGCGGTCCACTTCTGCGGGACAACAACGGTACGCCCGAGCTCGTCGCCGTCAGCAGCCGTTCGTGGCAGGGCGGCTGCTTCGGCCAGGACGCGGCCGAGACCCGTACCGACGCGATCGCTACTCGTACCAGCATCACACTCGGCTCCCGCCTGAATGCAGGCCAGAGCCTGCAGGCTGGCGACATGCTCACCTCCGCCACCAACCGTCTGACGATGCAGGCGGACGGCGACCTGGTCATCGCCTCCAGGGCCGGTAAAGTCCTGTGGTCCACGGGCACGGGCGGCAATCCGGGCGCTACCGCCCGCCTTGACGCGAGCGGCAACCTGGTCGTGCGCAACGCGGCCGACACCGCGACCCTGTGGGAGTCCAAGACGACCGCCGCCGGCGGCCAGGCGGTCCTGACCGACCGCGGCAACCTGGTCGTCTACAACACCCAGAACCAGTCGCTGTGGTCCAGCAACACCGTCGTCCGCAACGACATCAACGGCGACGGACGCAGTGACATCGGCGCCTGGTACGACTTCACCGCCGGCTCGGACGCCACGTACACCTTCTTCGGCCAGGGCGACAACGGCGCGCTCAGCGCACCGTTCAAGTCCTACGCCGCCCCCGTGGGCGAATGGGACGCCAGGTACATGAAGTTCGTCTCCGGCGACTTCAACGGCGACGGCCGCAGCGACATGGCCATGCTGCGCGGCTACAGCGACGCCAGCGTGAAGGCCTTCGTCGCCCTCGGCAAGACCGACGGCGGCTTCGCCACCCCCGTCCAGGCCTGGAGCTCCCCCGCGGGCGGCCCCTTCCACTACAGCTACATGACCCCGCAGGCCGGCGACTTCAACGGCGACGGCCGTGACGACATGGCCGTCTGGTACGCCGGAGCCGACGGCACCACCAAGCTGCACACCTTCACCACCAAGACCAACGGCACCTTCAACACCCCCGTCGCCTCCTGGTCCGCCCCCAAGGGCACCTGGCTGCGCACCGCTACGAAGTTCGTCACCGGCGACTTCAACGGCGACGGCCGCGAGGAGCTGGGCGTGTACTACGACCAGGGCGGCAACGGGATGAAGACCTACGTCTTCACCACCCAGCCGGGCGGCACCTTCGCCAGTCCCACGCCGTGGTGGGAGACCACGCTCAAGTGGGACCAGGCCGTCCCGCAGGCCGGTGACTTCAACGGCGACGGCCACGACGACACCCTGATCTGGTACGACTACGCCGACGGCAGCGACAAGACCAGCACCATGCTGTTCGAGAAAGTCGACGGCCAGAACAGGTTCGGCTCCGCCAAGCTCACCCTCAACAGCTCCGGCGGTTTCGACGTCAAACGCCTGCAACTGGCGACCGGCGACTACAACGGCGACGGCCGCGACGACCTCGCCATCATGAACCACCAGAGCGACAACGCCGTCAAGATGTGGACCTGGACCGCCCGGCCCGACGCCCTCTTCAACGGCGGCCAGGCCGGCTGGGCATCCAACCCCGGCGCCTGGGTCTACACCTCCACCAAGCTCGTCAACACCTACCACACCGGCAACTAGCCACCCCTACATCGAACCGCGGGGGCCTGGTCACACACAACGACCAGGCCCCCGGGGCCGCGCTCCTGCAACCGGCCACTCTTAACCTCCATCAACTGACCAACTGAAGTGGGCGGCCTGCACCTTGTGTGCATCACCGCCACCCCTGCCAGGCGGATCCGGATCGCCGGCCACCGCACCCGAGAGAAGACGAGGGAAGCATCGTCATGTCCAAGTCCCGCCCGGCCATCGACCGCCGCGGCCTCATACGACTGGCCGCCAAAGGGACCGTGGCCGGTATCGCCGTCACCGCCGGCGGTACGTTCACGGGGACTGCAACGGCAACGGGCGCGGTCGCCACGCCGGTGGCCCAGCCCGATCCGCTCCGCGGCAGCCGCGGTCCCTGGCGCTCAGCGTGCCGCGTGGTGTGAACGGTGACGCCCCGCTGCCGCCCCTGCCCGACCAGACCGGCGGCGGACGCATCTCACGGCCGGGCAGGCGTATCCCCTACGCGCAGGGCGCGCCCTCGTCACGCGTGGCGCCCGGCGACGTCCCCACCACGCTCCCCTTCTCGTTCAACCAGTACGGATACCGGCCGGTTACCGACCTCCCCGAGTATCTGAGGCCCTGGCGGGATCGGCCCACGCGATGGGAGAACATCACTCCCCACACGGACAAGCTGTTCCTCGACGCCGAGGGGGTCATCCAGGTACGCGAGGGCGCGGGCATGCCGGGCTACGACCAGCCGGTGACGCAGATCCAGTTCGCACTCGGCTGCATCACCAGCTACCGCACCGAGACCGACGCCACCCGCAGGGCACTCTTCCTCACCCGTGCCAAGGCACAGGCCAAGCGGCTGATCGACCGCCGGGTCGAGGCGCGCGGCGCGTGGTACTTCCCCTACCCGTTCGACTACACCCACTCGACACACTCCGGCGTCAGCTACAAAGCACCCTGGTACTCGGGCATGGCCCAGGGCGAGGCGATCAGCCTGTTCATCCAGCTCTCCCAACTCGAGGCCGTCACCGACGTAGAGCGGAGCCTGTACCGGCAGGCCGCCGACGCCGCCTTCGCCTCCCTGCTGCGCGGAGACGACGGCACGCCGTGGGTGGTCCACAAGAACGCGACCGGATACCTGTGGATCCAGGAGTACCCCGGCGCGCAGCCCGCGTTCGGGGACTACACGTACAACGGCATGATCTTCGCCTTGTTCGGACTGTGGGACTACTACGCGGCCACCGGCCACGAGCTTGCCCTGGCACTGTACGACGGCGGGGCCACCACCATGGCGCGCTACTTTCCGCTCCTACGGAACGTCCGCTGGCACTCCTACTACTGCCAGACCCACCGGATACCGACCCCCAGCTACCACCAGCACCACATCAACCTCTTCCGCCAACTGCACTGGCAGACCGGCAGTCCCGACTTCGCCTACCACACCGACGTCCTCACCGACGACTTCCCCTCCCCCTACCTGGACGACGGCTCGACCGTCGCCTTCGCCGCCGGTACCCACACCCTGTACCGGCTGGACACCAAGGCCGACGGCGGGTGGGACGCGAGCAAGCGTGACGCCCAACTGGAGACGAAGAAGGTCACCTTCACCCGGGCGACACAGGCCCCCGCCGACATGCGCCGCCGCATCCAGGACCGCGGCATCTACTACCGCATCAGCGCCGGTGCCTACACCGGCTGGTGGGTCGGCGAGACCTGGCCGACCGCCTTCCTCCGCGGCCAGTACCTGACCACCACCTACCTCCCCCACCGCACCATCACCTTCCCCGGCGGCAACCGGGAGGTCGACGTGTACCGCTTCACCGAGGACGGCGACGACGCGTCCATCCGCACCGTCTCCTTCACCAATCCCTCCAACGCGCCCACCGACCGCCGCGCCATCGTCAACGGGCGACCCATGTACCAGATCACCGCCGGCGCCCTCACCGGCTACTGGGCCGCGGCGACCGGTGTCACCATCAACGGCGGGACTCCTGTGCAGCCTTGAGACGCCTACCGTGCGCAGCCCCGTCCGTGGAGGGCCGGCTCCCTCGGGCCACCGCCGCTCCGGCCCTCTTCGCGGCTCTCCAGGTTCCACCCCGCTCGTCAGGGTCGGCCGACAGCCTGCGCAGCGAAGCATGAGCACCCCTGTTGTCCCCTGGGCACGGGGGATGGTTCAACCCGACGGGAGGCAGCAACACGGTGGGCGTTCGCGGAGCATGCGCAGCCGCGACTCGGGACCGAGCGGGACCGGCGCAGCGCTTGCGCCGCGCCGGGCCGTCGTGGGCCGTGGTGAGCCGGTATCCGCTCGGATCAGTCGGCTCCACCGTTTTGATCGGGTTGATCGAGCCATTCGTAGGGTTGGGTCGCCCAGGGGTGCTGGGTGTGCCTGTCAGTCGGCTGCCGCCTCGTGGCTTCCTCCGCTTCACCGCCCGGCACCCCCATGACGACTCGGCCGCCGATCAGGAAGTGCGAACAAGTCGCTGAGTAGAGCAGTGCCGGCGAGGTCGTCCGTGGTACGAAGAACACGAACACGCACGTCAGGAGCGCGATGAGCCGGATGTGGGCGGGGATCGACAGCGGCAAGGGCCACCATCACGGCCTCGCGTTGGACGGGGACGGCAAGACGCTGTTGTCGCGTCGGGTCGCCAACGACGCGCCCGAGCTGCTGAAACCGATGAGTGACGTCCTGGCTCTGGCCGACGGCCGTGAGGTCACCTGGGCCATCGACATGACCGGCGGCGAGCCCGCACTGCTGCTGGCCCTGCTGATCAACCACGATCAGGAAGGCCTTTACATCCCTGGCCGTCTGGTCAACCGGGCGTCCGACGGCTACCGCGGCGAGGGCAAGACCGACGCCCGCGACGCCTACGTGATCGCCGACCAGGCCAGGATGCGCCGCGACCTGCGGCCCACCCGCCCCGGCGACGAAGCGGTCTGCTCCAGTTAGTACTCGTCGGTCTCGAGGTCGAGAGTGAGTCCGGTGTGTGTTGCGAGCCCGGCGGCCTGTTCCTCCGCCACCCGGTGGGTGTCACGGAGGTGGTCGGGGTGCGTGATGGGCAAGACCTCCGAACAGGGTCCGCTCGCCGAGGTGGGTCACGTCCCACCGGTCATCGGTGGTCTGTCGTCTCCTTCGGTCGTGCGTGGCGTCCCCGGCCCGCGGGGTGGACCGGGACCGCCGGTCAGGGCCGGGGCACCGGATCCGGAAGTGAGTCGGTGGACCCGTAGCCCCTGGACGGGCCCGGGGTGGACCTCTCGCAAGGCCGGGGCCTGGCGGTGCTTTAACCGAGCAGGCTCCGACGCACCGCCTCCCCGTGGTACCGGACGAGTTCGCCGCGGTCGCCGGGCTGCCGGGCTGCCGGGCTGCCGGGCTGCTGAGCGGCTGGGCGGCGGCACCGTCCACGACACGGTTGGCGGGCTCCTGGCCCCGGGCGGACCTGGCGGCCCGGATGCCGGACCGCGGAGTGGCCGATGAGGACCTGAGCCGGCTGGTCGACGGCGTGACGGGCAGTCGCGACGACGACCCGGCGGGCCAGGTGGACGGCGACTGTCTGCTCACCCTGTACGCCGAGTCGTACGGACGGACGGGACCGGTCGTCGCTGCGGGGCTCTCAGCGCGCGCCCACCGGGTTGCCGTCCTGGAGGGCCACCGCGGCTGGCGGGGCCCAGTCGGCCGGTGCCCGCCAGTCACGCCACTGCTCCCACCAGCACGCGCCGCGTTCCACGAGGTCCACGACGGAGGCGGCCGCCGCACGCACGGCGTCCGCCTCTTCGGCGTCGAAGCCGCCCGTGCGCACCCGCTCCTCGAAGTGCTCGACGTCCTTCCACCGGTACGGGGAGCCGTCGCCGGGGATGACCAGATCCAACTCGTGGTCCAGCGTGTCGAATCCCCGTTCCGTACGGACCAGGGGCGCCTGGAAGTTGACGTACCACTCCGACAGGGTGCCGTCCGCCCAGCGGCCCCACACGGAGTAGCCGTCCCCCGCGCGCTGCAACTGGAGGACGCCACTGGACTGCCACACGTGCTCGAACTCGGTCCAGGGGTGCAGCCCCCAGCGGAAGTCGCCGCCCCCGAAGGCGAGCGGCGTGCCCTGCGCCAGGTACACGGCGAGCGCCCGCTCGTCGTCGCTCGCGACCCGCACCGGGTACACCAGCCATTCGCGGCCGTCCAGGATCTCGCGCCGGACGATGACCTCACCCCTGCGGAACCGTGACCTCATGACCGCCAACCCTATTACTCCAGTACTCCGGCAGGATTTCGGTGTCTGAACCGGGCTTTCGCCGGGGGCGGGAGTTCAGCGGTAGGCCGGCCGTTCGGGGGCCGTCTCACGGCTACCGCCCCTTGATCGTGCGACAGTCGCAGGCAGTGACGGCGACGGGGCAACCTCGCAGGGTGATCACTTCGCGTGCTCTTGTCGGGTCCGTCCCTGTCGTGCCCCCTTCGTGTCCCCGCCGGGTCCGTCCCTCTCGTGCCCGGCGTCCCCCGGGTGCGCAGGGACGGCAGTGGCCCGCGCACCCTCCCGCCGTCTCCGCACGGCCGGGGCCGGTAGGGTCGCCGGGTGACGACGAAGACGGACACGGCAAGCGCGACGAGCACGAAAGCCGCGGCAGGCACGGCGGGTGCCGCGGGCGATCGGCTGCTGTACGGCTGCATGGGGCTCGGCGGGACATGGGACACCGAGCCGTACGGCCCCGGCGACATAGCCGCCGCCGAGGCGGCGGTCGAGGCGGCGCTGGACATCGGCATCACCAGGTTCGACCACGCCGACATCTACCGGCACGGCAAGGCGGAGGCCGTCTTCGGCGAGGTCCTGGCCCGTGCCCCGGGGCTGCGGGAGCGGATCGTCGTCCAGACCAAGTGCGGTATCCGGCTCGCGGACGGGGACCGCCCGGGGATCTACGACCTGCGCGGGCGGACCGTCGTGCGGCGGGTCGAGGAGAGCCTGGCGCGGCTGCGCACGGATGTGATCGACGTGCTGCTGCTGCACCGGCCGGACCCGCTGGCCGACCCCGACGACCTCGCCGAGGCGCTGACCGCGCTCCACCGGCAGGGTCTGGTGCGGCGGTTCGGGGTGTCCAACATGGCGGCGGCGCAGATCGCTCCCCTGCAGGCCCGGCTGGACGTGCCGCTCGTCGCGAACCAGCTGGAGATGAGCCTGCAACGGCGCGACTGGCTGGAGGCCGGGGTGGTCGTGAACACCCCCGCGGCCGCCTCGAACGGCTTCCCCTTCGGCACCCTCGAGTACTGCCGGGACAACGGCATCGAGCTCCAGGCCTGGGGCGCACTGGCGCAGGGCCGTTTCACCGGGCGGCAGGAGACGCCGGAGGAGCAGGCCGCGGCCCGGCTCGTCGCGTCCCTCGCCGAGCGGAAGGGCGTGACGCCGGAGACGGTGCTGCTGTGGTGGTTGCGGCGCCACCCCGCGCGGATCTCCCCGGTGATCGGCACCGCCAGCCCAGAGCGCATCCGCGCCTGCGGGCAGGCCGCACGACGGGAGCCGGACCTCGACCACGAGGAGTGGTACGCGCTCTGGCTGGCGGCCCGCGGCGTGCCGCTTCCCTGAGCGGTTCCGCCGCAGTCATATCCGCAGTCATGTACGCAGTCACATACGCAGTCATGTACCCGTCGGGGGACATGGCGTTCGGCGGGCTGCGGCCGGCGGCCGGCGGCCGGCGGGGGAGCGGATGGCCCCCGCCGGCGCCTGTGGTTCAGGAGGCCTGGGCCCTGTCGTACAGCGCCTTCGCCTCATTGCCGAAGTACGGGCCGAACATCCGGTTCGGCAGGAAGACGTAGCCGAAGCTGTTCACCGAGACCTGTAGGCCGGTGCCCGCCGTCTCGTCGAAGCCGGTGAACCAGGGGCCGCCGCTGGAGCCGCCGGTCATGTTGCAGCCGAGGCTGTGGTCCTGGGTGAACAGCCAGTCCTTGGAGCTGTTCCCGCTGCAGTAGATCAGCTTCGAGCCGTCGTACGGGGACACGGCCGGGAAGCCGAAGGCGTACATCTGCTTGTTGTAGCCGCCGTTGAACTGGATGCCCTGGGCCCCGGTGACGGCGGTCAGCTTCTGGCCGTTCAGCGGGGCGAGCACGGCCGCGCCGATGTCCTGGTTGATGTCCTCGGTGGCCTCCCACTGCGGGGTGGTCAGCGTCTTGGTGGCGGTCCACTGGCCGTACGGGGCCTGGCCGTTGTCGTACGCGGGCACGAAGACGACGTTGGTGTGCCAGCTGCCCTGGTACTTGACGCAGTGCCCGGCCGTCATGACGGTGCTGCCGTTCTGGCTGGTCACGGCGTTCGCCGAACATGACGAGTTGCGGCCCTGGAAGGTGAAGAAGAGACGGCCGGAGGTCTTCACGACCTCGCCTCCGCCGTTCCAGGGGCCGCCCGCCTGGGGGAAGGCGGTCGGGGCGACGGTCGTGGTCACGGCCCCCGGCTCGGGGGCCTTGAGGGTCTTCAGCGCGTCCACGCCGAGGCGGAGGTCGAGCGGGGCCGCGGCGCGCATCCGCTCGGCGGTCCAGAAGGTGCGGGCCTTCAACTGCTCGGCGGCCGTGGCCTGGTGGGCCGCGGGTCCGGGGGCGGGTGCGGGTGCGGGGGACGGGTCCGGTGCGGCGGCGTGGGCGGCGGTCGTGGCCGTCAGGCCGCCCGTGAGCAGAGCACCGACTGCTAACAGGATCGCTGCGGCTGTGCGATGGCGTCTCACGCATGTCTCCTTCTGCCGGGGCAGGTGGGGGATGAGAGCGGTGCGGATCGACGTTCGTGAGGAAGGTTGCCATGGCGCGGCGGAATTGTCAGGAGCGCGTCAGGAACATCGTGACTGCCGTGACTGCCGTGACTGACGGGGTCGTTGACGGTGGCGGGGCCGCGGGTGCTCAGGGGAGCGGTGGGGGCCGGTGGGGCTGCCCGTGCCATCGGGGGCCGGCGGAGCCCCGGGATCGGTGAGTCCTCTCCTGCCGGCGGGGCGGGAGGGAGCGGAAGGGGTGGGGGGAGCGGAAGGGGCGGAAGGGGTGCCGGGCTCAGTGCCGGGTGAGCGGTTTGGCGAAGCAGCGGCTGTTCTCGTGCGCGCGGTAGTGGCCGAACTTGGCGCACGGCTCGTAGCCGCTGGAGGCGTACAGGGCGATGGCCTCGGGCTGGGCGGTGCCGGTCTCCAGGACCATGCGGGTGCGCCCGGCCGTGCGGGCGTCCTCCTCCAGTGCCGCCAGGACGCGCCGTGCCAGGCCGAGGCCGCGTGCCTCGGGGACGACGTAGATCCGCTTGATCTCGGCGTCGCCGTTCGCGTAACCCTCGGCGTTCTCGTCCTGGGTGCGCCATCCGCCGGTGGCGACCGGGCGGCCCAGCCCGTCGTAGGCCAGCAGGTAGAGTCCGCGCGGCGGCGCGAACATCAGCGGGTCCAGGGGCGTGACATCGCCCTCGTCGCCGTAGCGCGCGGCGTACTCCAGCTGCACCTGGTCGTTCAGTTTGACGGCGTCGGGGTGGTCGAAGCGCATCCGCTGGATGTTCATGCGGAACATCGTACATGTATGCATTGCCGGTCTTCCGGCTATTGTTCCTGGGTGCTCACTGTGACCAGCGTGAATGTGAACGGGCTGCGGGCCGCCGCCAAGAAGGGCTTCGTCGAGTGGCTGGCCGGGACCTCCGCCGACGTGGTGTGCCTCCAGGAGGTGCGGGCCGAGGCCCACCAGCTTCCCGACGAGGTGCGCAGCCCCGAGGGCTGGCACGCCGTGCACGTCCCGGCCGCCGCCAAGGGCCGCGCCGGTGTCTCCGTCCTCACCAGGCGAGAGCCGGACGCGGTGCGGACCGGGTTCGGCAGCGCGGAGTTCGACGGCAGCGGACGCTATGTCGAGGTCGACCTGCCCGCCGTCACGGTCGCCAGCCTCTACCTCCCCTCGGGCGAGGTCGGCACCGAGCGCCAGGACGAGAAGTACCGCTTCATGGACGCGTTCCTGCCGTATCTGAGGGCCCTGCGGGAGCGCGCGGAGGCGGACGGCCGTGACGTGCTGGTGTGCGGCGACTGGAACATCGCCCACCAGGAGGCCGACCTGAGGAACTGGCGCGGCAACAGGAAGAACGCCGGTTTCCTGCCCGAGGAGCGGGAGTGGCTGGGCCGGGTGTACGGCGACGGTGAGACCGGGGCGGGGTACGTGGACGTCGTCCGTGCCATGCATCCCGGGCAGGAGGGCCCGTACTCCTGGTGGTCCTACCGGGGCCGCGCCTTCGACAACGACACCGGCTGGCGCATCGATCTGCTGGTGGCGACCCCGCGGCTGGCGGAACGGTGTGCCAAGGCGTATGTGGAGCGGGCCGCGAGTCATGCGGAGCGGTGGAGCGACCATGCGCCGGTGACGGCCGTCTTCGAGCCGTAGCCTCGGATCCCTGACTCCGGGCCCTGACTGCGTACTGCGGGCTCCGGGCACCGGACTGCGGACTGCGGACTGCGGACTCAGGGCCACGGACCGGACCCTTGACTCCGTGTCCCGTACCGGACTCCGTACCGGACACTTGGCTCAGGGCCACGGACCGGACCCTCGGCTCCCGGACCCCGGACCGGACTCCGGACCCCCTGGCTCCGGACGCCCGCGCCGGGCCTCGGTCCAGGTCCCGGTTCAGGCCGTGACTCGGGCCCCGGTCCAGGGCCGGTCGGTGGGTCGCCGCCCCGGGCCGTGCGCCCCGGGGTGCGGCCGCGTCCCGCCGTTGCTGCCGCGGGGCGGAAGGGCCCGACGCCGCCCCGTGGCGCGCCTGCCCTGCCGGGCCCGCCGGTCACCCTCCGCGCGGCGGTGGTCCAGGCCGTCGGGGGCGCGTCTGATGCCGCTGCCGTCACCCTCCGCGGAGGCGGCGGTCCATCGCCATCGAGAGCTCCGCGTCCACCACGCTCTTCGCCAGTGGGCGCAGGCGCTCCAGGTCCCCCTCTGCGGTGTGGGAGCACAGCAGTCCGACGAAGAGGGACGCCAGTGCCTCCGCGTGGCCGCGCACCTCGCGCCCCGCCGCGAGGACCGCCGAGAGCGGGACGCCCTCCTTCACCAGTGCGGACGAGACGTCGAGCAGCCGGCGGCTGATGTGGACGATCTCGTCGCCGTCGGTGGCCAGATAGCCGAGGTCGAGCGCCGCCGTGAGGTTCTCCGCGGTGGTCTCGCCCCCGAAGTAGTCGGCCAGCGCCTCCGGGGTGAGCCGGACCGGGGTCTCCTCGCTGGGCTCCCCGAGGCCCAGTACCTCGCCGACGTCGCGGCCGCTGTCGAACGCGGCCGCCAGGTCGGCGATGCCGCTGAGGGTGTGGCCGCGCTCGAGCAGTGCCGCGATGGTCCGCAGCCGGGCCAGGTGGTGGTCGTCGTACCAGGCGATCCGGCCCTCCCTGCGTGGCGGGGGGATGAGTCCCCGCTCGCGGTAGAAGCGCAGGGTGCGCACCGTGATTCCGGCCTGCTCGGCCAGCTCCCCCATGCGGTACCCGCGGGTCTCGCGATCCGTGCGCTGCTCGTCCGTCACGCGCGCAAGCCTATGTCGTACCGCCGGTAACTTGTTCGTTCCACCCCTACCGCTCGGTATGCGGAGGCTCTACCCTCCCATCGTGCCAGTGATTGCTGGCGCGGTCCTGTGGGAGTGTCCTCGGCAGGCGGGAGGCGGCATGAGCCAGCGGTACGAGCACGTGCGAGTGGCGGTGATCGGGTCCGGATTCGGCGGTCTCGGCGCCGCCGTCCGGCTGCGCCGCGAGGGGATCACCGACTTCGTCGTACTGGAGCGGGCCGACTCGGTCGGCGGGACCTGGCGGGACAACAGCTACCCCGGCTGCGCCTGCGACGTACCGTCCCACCTCTACTCGTTCTCCTTCGCACCCAACCCGGACTGGCCCCGGACCTTCTCCGGGCAGGAGCACATCCGAGCGTACCTGGAGCACGTCACCGACACCTTCGGGATCCGCCCGCACCTCCGCTTCGGCCACGACGTGCTGAAGGCGCGCTGGAACACCGCCGAACTGCACTGGGAGATCGAGACCTCGCGGGGCGCGTTCACCGCCGACGTCGTGGTCTCCGCCACCGGCCCGCTGTCCGACCCCAAGGTCCCCGAGATCCCCGGACTCGACGGATTCCCCGGCAGGGTCTTCCACTCGGCGCGCTGGGACCACGACTACGACCTGCACGGCAAACGGGTCGCGGTGATCGGGACCGGTGCGTCCGCCATCCAGATCGTGCCGGCGATCCAGCCCCTGGCTGCGAAGCTGACGCTGTTCCAGCGAACCCCGCCCTGGGTGATGCCGCGGATGGACCGGGCCATCGGCGAGGGTGAGCGCCGGCTGCACCGGCTGCTGCCGATCACCGCGACCGTCCGCCGCGGACTGCTCTGGGGCATCAGGGAGTTGCAGGTCAGCGCGTTCACCAAGCGCCCGGAACAGCTCGGCCTGATCGAGTCGCTGGCCAAGGCCAACATGGCCAAGTCCATCAAGGACCCGGCCCTCCGGGCGAAGCTGACGCCGTCCTACCGCATCGGCTGCAAGCGGATCCTGCTGTCCAGCGACTACTACCCGGCGCTCGCCCGGCCCAACGTGGACGTCGTCGCCTCCGGGCTGGCCGAGGTGCGCGGCTCCACCGTGGTGGCCGCCGGAGGCGCGGAGGCCGAGGTCGACGCGATCGTCTTCGGCACCGGCTTCCACGTCACCGACCTGCCGATCGCCGACCGGGTGGTCGGTGCGGACGGCCGCACTCTCGCCGAGGCATGGAAGGACGGGATGGAGTCGCTGCGCGGTGCCACCGCCGCCGGCTTCCCCAACTGGATGACGATCATCGGCCCCAACACCGGCCTCGGGAACAGCTCGATGATCCTGATGATCGAGTCCCAGCTGAACTACATGGCCGACTACCTGCGTCAGCTGGACGTCCTCGGCGGCCGGGTCGCGCTCGGCGCCCGGCCGTCCGCCGTCCGCGCCTGGAACCGGCGGGTCCAGGCGCGGATGAAGCGGACCGTGTGGGACACCGGCTGCTCCAGCTGGTACCTCGACGCGAGCGGCCGCAACACCACTCTCTGGCCCGGTACGACCGGGGAGTTCCGGCGGCAGACCCGCACGGTCGACCTCGCCGAGTACGAGGTGATCCGCGCGCCCCGCACCGCGGCCGCGGACCGGGCGGCCGGGAGCGGCGGAGCCGTCCCCGCCGCGGTGGGGGAGGAGAGCGCGTGAGCGGGTTCGTGAAGCGGGCGGCGGCGACGGCGGCCCCGGCCCCGTCCGTCACCGCCCGCGAACCGACCGGCGTGTCGGCCGACGGCTCCCGTGTACACGTGGAGGTGTACGGCCCCGACGGCGCGCCCGCCGTCGTCCTCGCACACGGCTGGACCTGCTCCGCTCGTGTCTGGGCGGCCCAGATCAGGGAGCTGGCCGCCGGACACCGGGTCATCGCCTACGACCAGCGAGGGCACGGCCGCACCCCCGCCGTCGCCGGGGCCGGGCACAGTACCGAGGCCCTCGCCGACGACCTGGAGGCCGTGCTCGCAGCCGCGCCGGCACCGGGCGAACGGGCCGTACTCGCCGGGCACTCCATGGGCGGGATGACGCTCATGGCGGCCGCCTCGCGGCCGCGGTTCGTCGAGCACGCCGCAGCCGCGCTGCTGTGCAGCACGGGCAGCTCACGGCTCGTGGCCGGTTCGCTGGTGGTGCCGGTGCGGGCCGGTGCGTTCCGGACCCGGCTCACCCGGGCGATCCTGGGCTCGCGTACACCCCTCGGCCCGGTCACCCCGGTCTCCCGGAGGATACCGCGCTACGCGACGATGGCGCCGGGCACGGCACCCGAGCGGGTCGCCGAGTGCGCCCGGATCGTGCACGCCTGTCCGCGCCCGACCCGGGTGGCCTGGGCGCATGTCCTCGCCGCGCTCGATCTGGACGCCGGCGTACGGGAGATGCGGCTGCCCACGGCGGTCGTCTCGGGTACCGCGGACCGGCTCACCCCGATAGGCCACGCCCGGGCGCTCGCCGCGTCGCTGCCCGACTGCGCGGGTCTCGTCGAACTCGCCGGGACGGGGCACATGACCCCGGTGGAGGCCCCGGAGGCCGTCACGGCGGAGATCAGGAAGCCGGTCGAGGCGCACCTGCGACGGGAGGCCGCCGCCGGGCGGGAGGCGCGTACGGTGCGGGAGACCCCCGTCCGGCGGGGCCCCGTGACGGCGCGGGACCCCCATGGGGCGAGGGACTCCTCCACGGTGGGGGACTCCTTCGCGGTGGGGGACCCTCATGGGGCGAGGGACTCCTCCACGCCGAGGGACCCCCTCACGGCGCCTGGCGCAACCGGGCAGCGGGACTCCGTTACCGTGCGGGAGGCCCCCGCCGGGCAGTGCACCCCTATGACGCAGGAGGAGACGGCATGACCAGGGTCAGCCTCGAAGGGCAGGTGGCCGTGGTGACCGGAGCCGCCCGCGGCGTCGGAGAGCTGCTGGCCCGCAGACTCTCCGCGCGCGGGGCCAGGGTCGCCCTCGTCGGACTGGAACCGGACGAACTCGAGTCGGTCGCCGGGCGGTTGCACGGCGAGTGCGGCCACTGGCACGCCGACGTCACCGACCATGAGGCGATGACGCGGGTGGCCCGCGAGGTCAGGGAGCGTTTCGGCAGGGTCGACATCGTCGTCGCCAACGCCGGTGTGGCGACGGGCGGTCCGTTCGCGGACTCCGATCCGGAGGCGTGGCGGCGGGTCATCGAGGTCAACCTCGTCGGCAGCGCGGTCACCTGCCGGGCCTTCCTGCCGGCCCTGGTCGAGTCCCGCGGCTACTACCTCCAGATCGCCTCGCTCGCCGCGATCACCGCGGCGCCGATGATGACGGCGTACTGCGCCTCCAAGTCGGGGGTCGAGGCCTTCGCCCACAGTCTGCGTGCCGAAGTGGGCCACAAGGGCGTGAAGGTGGGTGTCGGCTATCTGTCCTGGACCGACACGGACATGGTGCGCGGGGCCGACCTGCACGATGTGATGAGGGACCTGCGGCAGCGGCTCCCGTGGCCGTCGAACCGCACCTATCCCCTCGGCCCGGCCGTGGACCGGCTCGTCGCCGGGATCGAACGGCGCTCCGCCCATGTGTACGCGCAGTGGTGGCTGCGCGGGATGCAGTCGGTCCGCGGCGGCCTGCCGAGCCTCATCGGACTCGTGGGCCAGCGGGAGATGAGGCGCTACGAACCGCGGCTCAGCGGGATGCGCGCGGGGCTCGTGGGTGCCGGCGGGGCCGCTGACGAGCGGGAACGTACGGAGCGTAACTGATCGAAATGCGCGGAATGTCCGCGCGTGCCAGTCTGGTCGAGGCCCCGGGGGCCGGCCCAACGGCCCCCGTCCCTCTCACCCTTCCAGGAGTGACCAGATGGGTATCCAGGATCAGTTCAAGGACAAGGCGGACCAGCTCAAGGAGCAGGGGAAGCAGAAGCCCGGCATGAAGCAGGAGGCTTCGCAGCGCTCGCCGCAGCAGCGGCCGCAGCAGCGCCCCCCGCAGGAGCGCGGCCAGGAGCGCAGCCGTGAGCACGGCCAGGAGCCCGGCCAGGAGCGCGGTCGTGAGCACGGCCAGGAGCGCCGCCGTCCGGAGCGTGAGATGGGCGACGATCCGATGCACCGCCGTCACGACGCCTGACGTCCGGGGCATGCCCGAGGGGCGCACCCAGTGCACGGGGTGCGCCCCTCTTCCCGTGCGGCCGGGCTGTCCCTCGCCTGTCCCCGGCCCCCGGCCTGCTCCGGGTCTGTCCCCGGCCTCTTCCGGGTCCGTTTCGGGTCAGTTCCAGGCCGGTTTCGGGTCCGTTCAGGGTCGTCGTGGGTCGTCGTGGGTCGTTCCGGGTCCGCCCCGGAGGGTTCGGCGTCGTTGCGCGCGGACCGCTCCACCCGGAGTCAGCCGGGGGCCCGAACGCGAAGGGCGCGCGACCCGGGAGGGCCGCGCCCCCTTCACCCGGCGCGGCGGAAGAGGCCGAACGCGCCCCGTCGTTCAGCGGCGCGGCGGCAGCGGGGGGCGGCGCCGGTCGGGGACGTTCTCGTACCCCGGAGGCGTCTTGGTCGGATCCCGTGCGAGCCGGTCGAGCGCGACCTGCACCGCGGTGTCGAGATCGGTGCGCTTGCCCTCGGCCCAGTGCAGCGGCGGCCGTTCGGCGAAGATGTCCGGCTCGACGCCGTGGTTCTCCACAGACCAGCCGTACGCCTCGAACCATGCGGCGTTCATCGGCACCGTGATCACCGTCCCGTCCACGAGCCGGTGCCGACCGGTCATCCCCACCACACCGCCCCAGGTGCGCTGGCCCACCACGGGGCCCACGCCCAGCAGCTTGAACGCCGCCGTGATCATGTCCCCGTCGGAGGAGGTGGCCTCGTCCGCGAGCGCCACGATCGGTCCGCGCGGGGCGTTCGAGGTGTACGACACCGGCTGGGCGTTCCGCGTCAGGTCCCAGCCCAGGATCCTGCGACTCAGCTGCTCCATGACCAGCTCGCTGATGTGGCCGCCCGCGTTGCCGCGCACGTCCACGATCAGCGACGGCCGCGACACCTCCATCCGCAGGTCGCGGTTGAACTGCGCCCAGCCCGAGCCGCCGAGGTCCGGGATGTGGAGGTAGCCGCACTCGCCTCCGCTCACCTCCCGTACGACCGCACGCCGTTTGGCGACCCAGTCCTGGTAGCGCAGCGGGCGCTCGTCGATCAGCGGCACGATCGCCACCCGCCGCGGCGGGCCCTCGCCGTCGGCCGACCGGAACGTCAGCTCCACGGTGGTCCCCCCTGCCGCGGCCAGCAGCGGGTACGGGCCGGTCACCGGGTCCACCGGGCGTCCTTCGACGTGCGTCAGCACGGCACCCTCGCGGATCCCGGTGCCGGCCAGCGGGGAACGCGCCTTGGAGTCGGAGGAGTCGCCGGGCAGGATCCGCAGGACGGTCCAGCCCTCCTCCCTGCGTGCCAGGTTGGCGCCGAGCAGGCCCATGGCCCGCTGGTAGTGCGCAGGCCCCTCGTTGCGGCGCGCGGGCGTGACATAGGCGTGCGAAGTGCCGAGTTCGCCGAGCACCTCACGGAGCAGGTCGGCGAACTCGTCGGGGGAGGCGACCCGTTGGAGCAGCGGGCGGTACTGGTCCAGCACGGCGGTCCAGTCGATCCCGCACATGCCCGGGTCCCAGAAGTAGTCGCGGATGAGCCGGCCGGCCTCCTCGTACGCGCCGCGCCACTCCGCGGGCGGGTCCACCTCGTGCAGGATCCGGCGCATGTCGAGGTAGACGGTGGAGTCGCCGTCGCCGGACTCGGTCGCCGGCACGGCGCGCAGCTCGCCGTCGTCGAAGACCACCAGCCGGGAACCGTCGCCGCTGACCGCGAACCAGTCGAGGTGCGCGACGAGTTCGGTCCTGCGCGCCTTCGGGATGTCGAAGTACTCCAGGGTCGGCCGGTGCGAGGGGTCGGCGGGGTTGGCGAACGTCTCGCCGAGCGCGCCCGAGATCGGCCACCGCAGCCAGACCAGGCCGCCGCCCGCCACGGGGTGCAGGGAGGAGTACTTGGAGGCGGCCGCGGGGAACGGTGTGACCCGGCTCTCCAGCCCCTCCACCTCCACCATCGCCGCGCCCTCCCCGGTGCCGGCCTCGGCGGGGTCGAGCCCGCCCGCCGCCGGCCGCCCGTCGGGCAGCAGCGCGAACGGGGACGGTGTCGCCGACGACAGCGGTACGAGGTAGGGGCGGCAGCCCAGCGGGAAGGACAGGTCGCCGGTGTGCACGTCGTACACCGGGTCGAAGCCGCGCCAGGACAGGAACGCCAGATAGCGGCCGTCACGGGTGAACACGGGGGACTCGTCCTCGAACCGGCCGTTGGTGACGTCGACGACGGTCCGGGGGCCGGGTCCGTCGATGCGGACCATCTTGATCTGCCGAAGAGAGCGGCCGATGAAGGGGTGCGACCAGGTCAGCCAGTTCCCCTGGGGGGAGAAGGCGAGATCGCGCACGGGCCCGTTGACGGAGCGGATGAGTTCGGTGACGAGGCCGTCGCCGGATCCTTCGGCCTCGCCCGCGGAACCGGAATCCGGGCCGCCGATCGCGGTTTCGGGCGCGGTTTCGGACGCTGTTCCTGGCGCGGTTTCGGGTGCGGCGGCCTCGGCGGGTCGGGCTCCGGGTGCCTCGGTTCCGGCCGCGTCGGCTTCGGCCGCCTTCCCGGTACCCCTCCCGTCCCCGGCTTCGGCCGCCTCGCCGGAATCCCCCGCCTCCGCGGTGCCCGCCACCCCTACCGCCTCGGCCCCCGCCTCTTCCGCCACCGTGAGCAGCAGCAGCCGCCCGTCGTGCGAGGCGATCGCCAGCCGCTCACCGGCCGGGTCCGAGACCATCTCCAGCACCCGGCCCAGCAGTCCCGACGCCAGCCGCCGGGGCGGCCGGTCGCCGCTGGCCCGGGGCAGGTACGCGATCTCGACGGCGTCCTCCCCGTCCGCGTCCGTGACGTACGCGACCTGCCCGCCGCCGCTGCCGAGCATCACCGGCAGCCGTACCCGCACGCCCGGGGTGTCGGCGATGGTGCGCGCCGGCCCGTCGCGGTGGGTCAGCCAGTACAGGCTGCCGCGTACGACGACCGCGCTGGCCCGGCCCGTGGTGTCGACGGAGAGGCCGGCGACGTTGCTGGCGGCGGGCACCTGGTGGCGGCGCCGTCCGGCGCGCGGGCCGCCGAGCCAGACGTCCAGCCGCCGCGGCCGGGAGTCGGGGGCCAGGTCCTCCACGATCCACAGGTCGCCGGCGCACTGGTAGACGACCCGGCTGCCGTCGCTGGAGGCGTGCCGTGCGTAGAAGGCGTCGTGGTCGGTGTGCCGGCGCAGGTCCGTGCCGTCGGGCAGGCAGGAGTACAGGTTCCCGACGCCTTCGTGGTCCGACAGGAACGCGATGCGGCCGCCCACGAACATCGGGCAGTCGAGATGGCCGCCGATGTCCGCGAGCAGCCGTTCGCCGTGCAGGTAGAGCCGCCCCATGGCGCCGCCCCGGTAGCGCTTCCAGCCGGCGGGCTCGTGCGGGGGCTTCCCGGTGAGCAGCAGGGTGCGGTGCCGTCCCCCGGAGTCGGCGACGGAGATGTCGGAGACCGGCCCCCAGGGCAGGCGTCTGCCCGGGTCGCCGTCCGTGGGCAGCTTGTAGGCCCAGGAGAAGTAGGAGAAGGGCTGGCCGTGCGAGGAGACCGCGAGGATGTTGCCGTCCGGGTCCCAGCCGCAGACCCGGGTGTCGGTCGAGCCCCAGTAGCTGAGGCGGCGTGCCGGTCCGCCGCCGACGGGTGCCAGATGGACCTCCGGGTCCAGGCTGCGCCAGCTCGTGTAGGCGATGAGGCTTCCGTCCGGGGAGAAGCGGGGGTGCCCGATCCGGGTCCGATCGACGGTGACCCGCCAGGCCCGGCCGGGGCCCCGGCCCGCCGGGACGAGGGGGGCGATCCAGAGGTCGTCCTCTGCTGCGAAGCACAGCAAGTCGTCGTGCAGATGCGGAAAGCGGAGATACGCGACGTCGTCACTCACTCCTAAATGCTTTCCGTGCGGGGAGGCCCCGGCAACTCGTGGGGCTCGGCTTTTTCGGGCGGTGTGATTGCGGCCCAGGGCACGTACGAAACGGTTTCGTTTCGCTCGATGGTGGGGTACTCTCTGGGTGTACGAAACCGTTTCGTTCGGAAGGTTGGTCATGGCTCGTAGCAGACTCACGCCCGAGCGCGCGGCCGAGCTGTACGAGGCCGTGCTCGACCTGCTGCGCGAGGTCGGTTACGACGCGCTCACCATGGACGCCGTCGCCGCCCGCACCCGTTCCAGCAAGGCCACCCTCTACCGCCAGTGGGGGAGCAAGCCCGAGCTGGTCGCCATGTCGCTGCGCAACAGCAAGCCGGTGGACATCTCCCGGATCGACACCGGCAGCCTGCGCGGCGACCTCCACGAGATGGTGTCCCAGGCGGACGACGGCCAGATGGAGCGGGACAACGCGCTGATGTGCGGCCTCGCCCGGGCGGTCCACGAGAACGACGATCTGCGGCAGGCGCTGCGCGAGCTGTTCATCGAACCCGAGATCACCGGGCTCGACGTACTGCTGCAGCGGGCGGTCGCCCGCGGAGAGGTCTCCGCGGACAACCCCGCCCTGAAGTACCTGTCGCACATGCTGGTGGGCGCGTTCGTGGCCCATCCGCTGATCAGCGACGAGCCCATGCGCCAGAGCGTCCTGCACGAGTACCTCGACGCGGTCGTGCTCCCCGCCCTGGGCGTGCCCGTCGGTGGCGACTGACGTCCGCTCACCGTGCGGGACCTTCCCCATCCCGCGCGGTCCACCCCGCGAAACCCGTCGGCGCAACCCGTCGGCGAAACGCGCCGGCGAGACCCGTCAGGGCGACCCGTCAGGGCGACCCGTCAGGGAAATCGCCTCCGCAACCCAGCGCGACAACCGCCCCACCACCCCAGCGCAGCACCCTCCCCACCCGCAGTTCCGCACAGTCCCACCTGACGCGCACCGCTCACGTCGTCGGGCTGGTCAAGCCTGCCCCTCACCCCTACGACCTGACCGGGAGATCTCCTCGTGGCCACCTTCCTCTACAAACTAGGGCGGTTCGCCTTCCGGCGCCGACGGCTCGTCGCGCTGCTGTGGGTGGGGCTGTTCGCCCTCGCCGGAGTCGCCGCCTCCTCCGCGCCGACCGCCGCGTCGAGTTCCTTCTCCATACCGGGCACCGAGGCCCAGAGGGCCTTCGACCTGCTCGAGGAGCGTTTCCCCGGGACCAGCGCGGACGGCGCGACCGCACGCGTCGTCTTCAAGGCGCCCGACGGCGAGAAGATGACGGACCCCGCCCACCGGGCCGAGGTCGAGAAGGCCGTCGCCGACCTCAGGTCCGGTTCGGACCAGGTCGCCTCGGTCGTCGACCCCTACCAGGCCAAGGCGGTCAGCCGGGACGGCACCATCGCCTACACCCAGGTCTCCTACAAGGTCAGCGGCATGGAGCTGACCGACGAGGACCGGGAGGCCCTCACCGAGGCCGGGGAGGAGGCCAGGGAGGCCGGGCTGACCGTGGAGATCGGCGGCGACGCGCTGCTGGCCGCGCCGGAGACCGGAGCGTCCGAGGTCATCGGCGTCGGTGTCGCCGCGGTCGTCCTGGTGATCACCTTCGGCTCGCTGGTCGCGGCCGGGCTTCCGCTGCTCACCGCCATCATCGGCGTCGGCATCGGCGTCTCCGCCATCACGGCGCTCGCCAGCACCCTCGACCTCGGCTCCACGACGGCCACCCTCGCCACGATGATCGGCCTCGCCGTCGGTATCGACTACGCGCTCTTCATCGTCTCCCGCTACCGGGCCGAACTGGCGGAGGGACGCGACCACGAGGAGGCCGCCGGACGGGCCACCGGCACGGCCGGCTCCGCCGTCGTCTTCGCCGGACTCACCGTGGTCATCGCGCTCGTCGGCCTCGCCGTCGTCAACATCCCCATGCTGAGCAAGATGGGCTTCGCGGCCGCCGGCACGGTGGCCATCGCCGTCCTCATCGCCCTCACCCTGATCCCCGCCCTGCTCGGCTTCGCCGGCAAGCGGGTGCTGGGCCGCAAGGCCCGCAAGCAGACCGAGCCGGCGGGCGACAAGCCCAACATGGGTACGCGGTGGGCCCGGTTCGTCCTGCGCCGCCCGGTCGCCGTGCTGCTCGCCGGTGTCGTGGGCCTCGGAGCCGTGGCCGTGCCGGCCGCGTCGCTCGAGATGGGCCTGCCGGACGACGGCTCCCAGCCCACCAGCACCACCCAGCGCAAGGCGTACGACCTGCTCTCCGAGGGCTTCGGCCCCGGCTTCAACGGGCCGCTGCTCGTCGTCGTCGACGGTGACAAGGCGGCCGCGGAGGGCACGGCGAAGGACATCGCGGGGCTCGACGGCGTCGCGGCCGTCACCCCGGCCACGTACAACAAGGCCGGCGACACCGCGATGATCACGGTGATCCCCGAGGACCGGCCCAGTTCCACGGAGACCGAGGACCTCGTCCGCACCATCCGCGACACCACCGGCGACAACGTGCACGTCACCGGCGCCACCGCGATGAACATCGACTTCTCGCAGCGGATGAACGACGCGCTGGCGCCCTATCTGGCGCTCGTCGTGGGGCTGGCGTTCCTGCTGCTGATGGTGGTCTTCCGGTCCGTCCTGGTGCCGTTGAAGGCGGCACTCGGCTTCCTGCTGTCGGTGGTCGCCGCCCTCGGCGCGGTCGTCGCGGTCTTCCAGTGGGGCTGGCTCGGCTCCCTCTTCGGCGTCGAGCAGACCGGCCCGATCATGTCGATGATGCCGATCTTCATGGTGGGTGTGGTCTTCGGGCTCGCCATGGACTACGAGGTGTTCCTGGTGACACGGATGCGCGAGGCGTTCGTGCACGGGGAGCGGCCGGGCCAGGCGATCGTCACCGGCTTCCGGCACGGGGCCCGGGTGGTCACCGCCGCCGCGGTCATCATGATCGCGGTGTTCGCGGGCTTCATCGGCTCCAGCGAGCAGATGGTGAAGATGATCGGCTTCGGCCTTGCGATCGCGGTCTTCTTCGACGCCTTCGTCGTCCGCATGGCGATCGTGCCGGCGGTGCTCGCGCTGCTGGGCGGCAAGGCCTGGTGGCTGCCGCGCTGGCTCGACCGTGTGCTGCCGAGCGTGGACGTCGAGGGCGAGAAGCTGGGCGGCGCGGGCGCTCCGGCCGGTGACGGCGGCAAGGAGCGGGAGCTGGTCGGCACCTGACCGCGGCCCGGACCGGACGGCGAGTGGCCTCGGTGCGGGTCCGGGCGCGGGTCCGGGCGTTCGCCGGGGCCGGGTCCCGGGTTCCGGGTCGGGTTCCGCCCGGTCCGGAACCCGGGGACACCGGGACACCGGGAGCGCGGGGAGCGCGGGGAGCGCAGAGGCGCTGGGAACGCAGGGAGTTCGGACAACCGACGCCGTCGACCGGACAACTGGCGGCAAGCGGCCCGCTCTCACCGGCTCTCACCAGGCGTCCGCCTGCATACGCCGAAGCCGTCCGGTGGCCGCACCGAATCCGTCCGGCGGACGGCAGCACCGTAGTCGCCCGGCGGCACACGCCGGGCGACTCGGGAGCACCCTGGGTGCCCACCGGCCGGCCGGTGGGCACCGGTGTGCCGCGCGGGCGCGTGCAGGGCCGGACGGGGGCCCGTCCCGCCCGTCCGGTGGTGTCACACCCGGGTGGCGGGCGCGACCGCCTCCTCGCGGGTGCGGTGCAGGAAACGTACGAGGGGACGGGCGTCGAACTGGATCACCGACACCCCGTCCGGTGAATGGAACTCGACGACCACCTGGGCACGGCCACAGGGCCACACGGCCACCGGACCCCTGCGGGCCGGTGCACGTAGGCCCGCCTCCAGGAGTTCGCGGCGGAAAGCCCACTCGGTGCCGCCGGGGAAGACGCACCTGACCGCGTCGGCGTCTCCGCCGGGTTCGTAGCGGAGGGCCACCGGTACCGACCGGTAGTGAGGGGCGTCGTTGATGATGCGGGCCTTGGCGTGCTCTACGACAGAGGGACTATCGGCATGGTGAGACATCAGACGCTCCCACTTCTGCTCTCTTTGTCTTCTAATGTCCCATATTTTGCCTCCAAAGGGCCAGGCGGGCGCTTGTATCTGTCGCTGATACGCTCTTGCAATTGATTCGCAACAGGGCACATCATCGGACGGTCGACCAGCCGGGCCGACGCGGCCTGTATCGGAAGCGGAGCCCGCCATGCATGTCCCCGACGGATTCATCGACCTCCCCGTCTCCGCCGCGGCCGGGGTCGCCGCGGCCGCTGCCGTCGCCGTGAGTCTGCGCGGTGCCCGGCGGGAACTCGGCGGTACCAGCCACGTCGGAGGCTACGGAGGAGAGCGGACCGCGCCGCTCGCGGGACTCGTCGCCGCGTTCATCTTCGCCGTCCAGATGCTCAACTTCCCCGTGGCGGCCGGAACCAGCGGCCATCTGCTGGGCGGCGCGCTGGCCGCGATCCTCGTCGGGCCGTACACGGGCGTGCTGTGCATATCCGTGGTCCTGCTGCTGCAGGGCGTCCTCTTCGCAGACGGCGGTCTCACGGCGCTCGGCGTCAACATCCTGGTCATGGGCGTGGTCACGACCGTCGTCGCCTACACCCTGTTCCGGGCCCTGGTGCGGGTACTGCCCCGCAGCCGCAGGTCGGTGACGGCCGCCACCTTCGTCGCGGCCCTGGTCTCCGTGCCGGCGTCCGCGATCGCCTTCACGCTGCTCTACGCGATCGGCGGCACCACCGACGTGCCCGTCGGCACTGTCCTGGGCGCGATGACCGGCGTCCATATCCTCATCGGCCTCGGCGAGGCCGCGATCACGGCGCTGACCGTCGGCACCGTCCTCGCCGTGCGGCCCGACCTCGTCCACGGCGCTCGCGGACTGTCCGCGCCGCTCAAACTGCGTGTGGGCGGCGAACTGGTCGACACCGCACCGGACACCGCGCCCGCGCCCGCCGCCTCCCCGCGTCCGGTGCTGCTCGCCGGTCTGGCGATCTCCCTGGTGCTGGCCGGCTTCGTCTCCTTCTACGCCTCCGCCGACCCCGACGGTCTGGAGAGGGTCGCGGCCGACAAGGGCATCGACACCGAGGTGGAGGACCACGCCGCCGCCGACTCCCCGCTCGCCGACTACGGCATCACGGGATTCGACAACGCCCGGGTCTCCGGCGGCCTCGCGGGAGCCGTCGGCGTCGGCGCGACGCTGGCGGTGGGCACCGGGGTCTTCCTCGTGGTCCGCCGGCGCCGCCTCGACACCACCGATGCGGGCAGGGAGTCCGTGCCGTCCTGAGGACGCGAGGACCTGAGGACGCGAGGACCTGAGGACGCGAGGAGCGGAGCCGGAATGAGCAACGGGCACGCGCACAAGCTGTACCGGCACGGGGGTTCACCGGTCCATCTGCTGCCGCCGCACTGCAAGATCGCCGCGGCCCTCTGCTTCGTGCTGGTCGTGGTCTCCACACCGCGCGAGGCGGTCTGGGCCTTCGGCCTGTACGCGCTGCTGCTGGCCGTCGTCGCCGCGGCGGCCCGTGTCCCGGCGGGCTTCGTGCTGCGCCGGATGGTGATCGAGGTCCCGTTCGTCGCCTTCGCGCTGCTGATGCCCTTCCTGGTGCCGGGCGAGCGCACCGAGTGGCTCGGGGTCTCGCTGTCCGTGCCGGGACTGTGGGGTGCCTGGAACATCCTCGCCAAGGGGACGCTGGGCGTCGCCACCTCCGTGCTCCTCGCCTCGACCACCGAGCTGCGCTCCCTGCTGCTCGGACTGCAGCGGCTGCGGCTGCCGCCGCTGATGGTGCAGATCGCCTCCTTCATGGTCCGCTACGGCGACGTCGTCGCCGACGAGATGCGGCGGATGTCCATCGCCCGCCGCTCACGGGGGTTCGAGGCCCGGGGCGTGCACCACTGGGGCGTGCTCGCGAAGTCCGCGGGCGCGCTGTTCATCCGCTCCTACGAACGCGGCGAGCGGGTGCATCTGGCCATGGTCAGCCGCGGCTACACCGGCACCATGCCCGTCATCGACGAGGTGGTCGCGTCCCGCGCGCAGTGGGCGTACGCCGCCGCACTCCCCTTCTCGGCACTCGCCGTCTGTCTGCTTGGCTGGACCCTATGACCTCGCACCCTCCGGCAGCCGCCGTCCCGCCGTCGCTCGACGTACGCGGGCTGGCGTACGCGTACCCCGACGGCCACCAGGCCCTCTTCGGGGTCGACCTGACCGTCGGGCGCGGTGAACGGGTCGCCCTGCTCGGCCCCAACGGCGCCGGGAAGACCACCCTCGTCCTCCACCTCAACGGCATCCTCGTCGGCGGTGCCGGCTCGGTCGCCGTCGCCGGGCTGCCGGTCGGCAGACAGCACATGGCGGAGGTCCGGCGCAGGGTCGGCATCGTCTTCCAGGACCCGGACGACCAGTTGTTCATGCCGACCGTGCGCGAGGACGTCGCCTTCGGCCCGGCGGCGGCCGGCCTGCGCGGCGAGGACCTGGAGAGGCGGGTCCGCACGGCGCTCGACCGGGTGGGGATGACGGAGTACGGGGACCGGCCGCCGCACCACCTGTCCTTCGGCCAGCGGCGCCGGGTGGCGGTCGCCACCGTCCTCGCCATGGAGCCGGAGATCCTCGTACTCGACGAGCCCTCGTCCAATCTGGACCCGGCCTCCCGGCGCGAACTCGCCGACATCCTGCGCTCGCTGGACGTCACGGTCCTGATGGTCACACACGACCTGCCGTACGCGCTGGAGCTCTGCCCGCGCTCGGTGATCCTCAGCGAGGGCGTCATCGCCGCCGACGGGCGTACGCGGGACCTGCTGGCCGACCCCGAACTCATGCGCGCACACCGGCTGGAACTGCCGTTCGGCTTCGACCCGCGCGCCGTGACGACGGGCGCGTGAAGGGAACGACCGGCGCGTGAGCGCGCGGACGGGCACGCGACCCCCGCGCGGGCGCGGGTGCGCAATTGGTGCGTGATCTTGGTCCGGATGTGACATGGCGGCCCCCGCGCGGGCGCGCACGAACTCGGCAGGCGCCTCGTCGTAGGCGCTCCGCCCGGCACCTGCGCGGGCGCGTGCACTTCTACGACCGGCGTGTGCACGCCCTGACCGGCGCGTGAGCGGGACGACGGGCGCGAAGTCGCCGCCGGGCTCCCGGCCGTGCCTCGCCCGCGAGCGGCACGCCGCGGCCGCGGCACACCGTCCGCTCCGGGGATCGCGATCCCGCCCACCCGCGGCAACCCGGCGGCAGCGCGGCGGCAACCCGGCGACACCGGCGCACCTCCGCCGGTCCGCGCGGTGACGCGACCGAGCCGGTGACGGCCCGGCTCCGCTGGTGACGCGATCGAACCTGTGACGGCCCGGCTCCGCTGGTGACGCGATCGAACCTGCGACGGCCCGGCTCCGCTGGTGACGCGATCGAGCCGGTGACAGCCCGGCTCCGCCGGTGACGGCCCGGAATCCCCTCACCTCCCGGCACGTTGCACCATGATGGGGCGAGGGGCAGGGCGGAACGGCAGGGAGGGGTGACGTGGACGTGGACGTGGACGTCCGGGGCACGGTCGCGGAAGGCTTCGAGCCCGTCCGGGACGCGTTCGTACGCAACTTCGAGGCGCGTGGGGAACGCGGCGCCGCTGTCGCCGTCTACCGGGACGGAGTGAAGGTCGTCGACCTCTGGGGCGGCACCCGGGACGTGCACGGCACCGAGCCGTGGGCCGTGGACACCGCGCAGGTCGTGCGCTCGGCCACCAAGGGCGTCGCCGCCGCCGTGCCGCTGCTGCTGCACCAGCGCGGGCAGCTCGACCTGGACGCGCCCGTCGGCACGTACTGGCCGGAGTTCAAGGCCGCCGGCAAGGAACGGGCGCTGGTGCGGCACCTGCTGTCGCACCGGGCCGGGGTACCCGCGCTCGACCGGCCGCTCACCCCGGCGGAGGCCGCCGACGGCACGACCGGGGCGCGCGCCGTCGCCGCCCAGGCACCCGCCTGGGAGCCCGGCACCGATCACGGCTACCACGCGCAGACCTACGGCTGGCTGCTGGCGGAACTCGTCCGCAGGGTCACCGGACGCACCATCGGCCGCTGGACGGCAGAGGAGATAGCCCGCCCGCTCGGCCTGGACTTCTGGATCGGGGCACCCGACGACGAGGCCCACCGGATCGGCCGGATCGGCCGGATCGAGGAACCGCCCACGGCGTCCGGCGGCGGCCTGAAACTGCGTCCCAAGCGCTCCGTCGCCGAGGCCTACAGCGACCCGGACTCCCTCACCCGACGGGCCTTCGGCGCGATCGACCCGGTGCCCGACGAGAACGACCCCGGCTACCGCTCCGCGGAACTCCCGGCCTCGGGCGGCGTATCCACCGCCCGCGCGCTGGCCCGCTTCTACGCGGCGACCATCGGACCGGTCGACGGGAACCGGCTCTTCGCCCCCGCCACACTTACCCTCGCCCGCACCGAGGAGTCCACCGGACCCGACCGCGTCCTCGTCGTCGGCACCCGCTTCGGCCTCGGCTACCTGCTCCACGGCCCGGCCTGCCCGCTGCTGGGCCCCGGTTCCTTCGGCCACCCGGGCCGTGGTGGTTCGCTCGCCTTCGCCGACCCGGAGTCCGGTGTCGCCCTCGGTTATGTGACCAACGGGATGCGCAAGGGCGTCACGGCCGACCCCCGGGCGCAGGCTCTGGTCAGGGCGGTCCGCTCGGCTACATGACCGGCACTGTGCCGTGGGCGGCGTACCGAGGGGAACGCCGCACCGGCCCCCGGGCGGGACGGTGCGGGACAGCGCGTGCGGCACCGCCGAGAGCACCGGGTACGGCCGGCCGGCGCACCCGGCAGCGGCGCGAACCGGACGGCCACCGCGCCGACCGCGGCCGCCCCGCCGACGGTCTGTGTGAGCGCGACGAAGCGGTCCTCGATGGCGTGGGCGATCGCGTACCGGTCGGCGTGCGCCACCGCTGCGGCGTGCGCCACCGCCGCGGCGAGGACCGCAGCCGGGGCGAGAACCGCAGCCGTGACCGCCGGCCGTCACGCCGTGCGCTCGCGCACGTCCACCAGCTTCGCGCCCGCGTGTGCGATCACGGACGCGGGGTCGAGCGGGAACACGGTATGCGGGGTACCGGCCGCAGCCCACACCACGGCGTGGCCGAGCAGACCCCGGTCGGCGAGCACCCGGGTCGCCGTTCGGTGCCCGAAGGGCGGCACACCGCCGATCGCGTAGCCGGTCGTCTCCCGTACGAGGTCCGCGTCGGCCCGCCGGACCGCCGCGGCGCCCAGCTCCCGCCGCACCAGCTCCACGTCGACGCGCGACGAGCCGTCCATCAGCACCAGCACCGGCTCGTCGTCCTCCGTGCCTTCCTCCGTGCCCTCCGTGCCCTCCGCCCCCGGGATCCCCCGGGCGACGAACACCAGCGACTTGACGATCTCGGCCACATCGCAGCCGATCGCGTCCGCGGCCTGGGCGGCCGTTCGCGTGGCGTCGGGGAAGCGGCGTACCTCGACGTCGAGACCGAGCGTGCGCAGGGCCTCGGCGAAACGGGGGTGGGCGGGGGTCTCGGCGGTATTCATGGGCGGCAACGCTAGCGGTGGCCGTACAGGCCACGCGACACGGTTTCGGTGGCCGTACGCGGATGGGGGTGGGCGGCAGCGACACGCGTGCGCCCCGGGCGGCCGCTCCTGCCCCGGCTTGCCCCGGTCCCGGCCCGGTTCCGGCTCCTGCCCCGGTCCCGGACCTTGCTTCGGTCCCGGCCCGGTCCCGGCTCCTGCCCCGGTCCCGGACCTGGGCCGGGGCAGGAGCCGGGGCCGCTCTGACTGCGCCGTCGGCGTCAGCCGGACCTGAGCACCGACGCCACCAGCGGCCCGGCCGCGTCACCGCCGTGTCCGCCCGCCTGCACCACCGCGGCGGCCGCCAGGTCCCCGGCGAACCCGGCGAACCAGCTGTTCGACGTGGCCTGCCCGTCCACCTCCGCAGACCCCGTCTTGGCGCCCTTGTCCCCGGGCACGCCGGCCATCGCCTGCGCGCCCGAGCCCCACTGGGCGGTGGCCCGCATCATGTCCCGCAGCTGCCGCCATACCGATCCCGACAACTGCCGGTTCGCGGTGGCCAGTTCACGGCCGTCCAGCGAGCGAGGCACGATGACGGGCTGCCGGAAGCCTCCGTTCTTGGCCGTGGCGGTCATGGAGGCGACGGTCAGCGCGTTCATCTGTATCGTGCCCTGGCCGATGTACTGGGCGGCCGCCTCCCCTCCGCTGCCCTCCGGCACCGAGCCGTCGAAGGTCGGCACCCCGGTGCTCCAGTCGAGCCCGATACCGAAGGCGTCCCGTGCCAGTCTCGACAGTGCCGCGTCGTCGCCGACGTCGTCGATCAGCTTGATGAAGGCGGTGTTGCAGGAGCGGGCGAAGCTCCGGGTGAACGTCCCGTCGGGGATGTCGAAGTGGTCCAGGTTGTGGAAGGTCCGCCCCTGGTACATCGCGTACTTCGGGCACTCCGCCTTCCGGTCGGCGGCGACCAGCCCCTTGTCCAGCAGCAGCGCGGCAGTCGCGATCTTCATCGTCGAACCGGGCGCCTGTTGCCCGCCGAGCGCCGCGTTGAATCCGTCCTCGCGGTTGTTGGCCACGGCGCGGATCTCGCCCGTGCTCGGCCTGATCGCGACGACCGACGCCTCGCTGTGCCGCTTCACGGCCTGCTCGGCCGCGGCCTGAACGTCGGCGTCGAGCGTCGTCACCAACTCGCCGGGCTCGCCCTCGGCCAGCGTCAGCACCGTGCTGTCGGTACTGCCGGTACTGCCCGTGCCATTTGAACTGCCCGTGCCATTCGTACTGCCCGTACTGCCCGTACTGCCCGTGCCGTCCGTGCCGTCCGGCCGGCTGATGACCAGCTCCACCCCCGGCTTCCCGCCCGCCTCGTCCCCGTACCTCTGCCGCAGTTGGTCGAGCACCGGACCGAGCGAGGGGTACTTCTCCTTCGTCAGTTCCCTGCCCCTGCGGTCGACGGCCCTGATCGGCGGCTCGGCCGTGGGACCCGTCTTCAGCCGCGCCCCCTTGACGAGCTGCGGGTGGACGACGGACGGAGCCCAGTCGACGAGCGGGCGGCCGGTGGTCAGACCGCGGACGACCGTGAGTTCGGAAGCGTACGTCCAGGGCTTGCTCGCGCCCTTGTACGAGACCGTGGCGCTGACCGTGAACGGCACCTTCGGCCCGACCGGCTTCCCCTGCTTCATCGTCACGCCGCTGACGTGGGCACCGTCGCGGAAGGAGCTGAGCAGCGGCTCCGCCTCGGCGGCGTTGTCGGTGAGCCGCGCGGCCCGCGCCGCCTCCCCGGACGCCCAGGCGGCGAGGAAGCCGTCCGCGGTCGTGCGGATCTCCTCGGCGCTCGGCGGCCCCGAACTCTTCGTGACGGCAGCTGACTTCGGCTCCGTACCACCGCCGTCACCGCCTTCCAGGGCGCTGAGGGCCCCGTACCCCACACCGCCCGCGAACAGTACGAACACACCGCCCACGACGGCGATCCTGGCTCCACTGCGCATACCGCAGTCCCTCCCCCGGGCTCCCCATGGTCTCGAACATCCTTGAACATGCCTTGAACACGTTCGAAAGTATGTGTGGCACTCTATGTGACAGTAGTGATGCGGTTGACGAGTGTTACCGGACTGTGCCGTCGCCCGCCAGGGGCCGCGCCCCGCGGCGAGCAACGCGGGTGGCCCGACCCGCCGCCTGAGCCGAGCAGCGGCCGGATCGTCCCCGCAGCGGGTAGGCAAGGTCCATGAAGCGCGCGCGCACCGTCGACGCCGCCGCGGCACCGTCCGCCGGTCACCCGCCCGCCGTGGTCTGGTACACGGCCTACGGCTCCAACACCCATCCGGAGCGGCTGTCGCACTACCTCGCCGGTGGCCGCCCGCGCGGCGCGGCCCGGACCTACCCGGGCTGCCGCGACCCCCGCCCGCCCGCGGCGTCCGTGCCGGTCGAAGTGCCGGGCGCGCTGTACTTCGCCACCCGCTCCCCGGTGTGGCGCGGCGGCCGTGCGTTCTACGATCCCGCCGCGGCCGGTACGGTCCTGGCCCGCGCGTATCTGGTGACCGCCGCGCAGTTCTCGGACATCCTGGCCCAGGAGATGTACCGCGAGCCGGGGGCCGACCTGGACCTCTCGGAGGCGCTGGCCCGCGGTAGAGTGGAACTCGGCAGCGGCAGGTACGAGACACTCGTCTGCCCGGGAGTCCTGGACGGTGTGCCCGTACTGACCTTCACGGCCCCCTGTTCGCTCCACGACGTGGAGTGGACCCGGCCCTCCGCCGCCTATCTGCGCCATCTCGCCGCCGGACTGCTGGACGCCGACGCCTGGCCGGCGCCCGAGATCGCCGCCTATCTCGCGGCCTGTCCCGGCGCGGCGGGCCACTGGACCGCGGACGCCGTCGCGGCCCTCACGGCGGGGCGCTGAGTACGGGGAATAAGCCGCAAGTGCGGCGGCAGCGAGGATGTTCTCCACGGCCGGCAGGGGGCTCGTGGCCCTGCCGGCGGAGATCAGTAGAAGTGCCGTCGACCACCGACCGCGTGGCCCATCGCCCCGAGCACCCAGAGCAGCGCTCCGACCGCGATCAGAATGATGCCTATGGTCCACAGCACGCCGATGCCGGTGACCAGCCCGATGATCAGAAGGATAAGTCCGACGATGATCATTTGGTCCTCCAAGTCGGGACCCCCACAACCCGAACATTGCCGTTCCGGGCGGCCCCAAACGAAGGGCCCGGCTGATCTTTTCGCCGTCGCGGCGGTCCGCTGCCCCGGGCCGTTCGCGCTCTTCGGCCGTGCTACCGCTCAGGGGCGGGCGGCACCCCGGCGACGGTGTGCACGACGACGGCGGCGTCGGCGGCAGGGGCACTTCCGGCCGGTGCACGACCGGCACGACCGGCACGACCGGCAGGCCGAGCCGCTGTGCTGTGCCGGTGTTCGCCCCTTCCTCCCGGGTGGTGGCCCAGACCGGCGCGCACGGCAGTGCCGCCGGGCGAGGCCCGGCGCGCGGACCGAGCCGCGTCAGGCGTGGGTCTGTCGCGGTGCCTGACGGCTGGTGCTGCGTGCCGTCGCCGAACGGCGGGAGAGGTCCGTCGACGTCCAGGAACAGCAGCGGGCGTACTCTGCGCCGCAGCACCGCTGCCATGTGCTCGGACAGTTCGATGCCCACCACCGGCACGCCGCGCTCCCGGAGCGGGACGCCCGCCCGTCCGGTTCCGATGGTGAACTCCAGCGCCCGGCCGTCTCCGGCGAGTTCGGCGAGGAAGGCGAGGAAGGCGAGGGTCGGTCCGAGAACGGCAGCCGAGGACGCTTCGGTTTCCTCGGCGTCGTAGCGGTCGGCCGTCGCGCGGGTCCACCGTTCACTGCTCGTCACCTGGAAGCGCGTGCCGAGGGGCGCTGTCGACGCATTCGGTTCTCCGCGGCTCAGCGCGCACCGCCCGCAACTCGTCGCGACGTCGCCGGGGCTTCGGCCGAATCGCCCCGCACCCCGGATCATCGGTCCCGGAGCGGTCCAACCGCCTCGGAGATCATTTCGTTAGGAGTTCTCAGGGCTCCGGGGCACCCCTATGGTGAAGCCCTCACGCTTCAGCCACTCCACCGCGTGACCGCGGCCGACGCCCCCGCTGAACTCCCCATGCTCCAGGGGCCTGCCGTGCCGGTGCTTGTGTGCCACGCCGGCCACTGCCTTGGAGTCGTACTCCCTGCCGTCGTGGAGGAGCAGGTAGGTGCTCGCCTTGCCGTACTTGTACCGGTCGAGGAACGCCTCCTGTCCCAAGTCGTCGTACTCGGCGAGTGTCTTGAGGATGTCGTCCCGCGAGATCGCTCCCTTTTCCATGAGGGGGAGTGTAGGTGCGGGGTCTGACAGGGGCCCGTGAGTTTGTCTGGCGTGCATGACCTGGGCCGTCCCTGGGCCGTCAAGCGACGCCCCACAGACGGCCAGGGATGCCCGTCAACGACCGCGGCGGGCCCGGCACCGCCCCGCGCTGGGCCCGCCGTCGTGCCTGCTACACCCACGTGTCCAGCCACATCCGGGCCCGCCAGTCGTCCATCGGGATCGGATCGCCGGTGAACAGCGGCCAGAAGTAGATGAAGTTCCAGATGACCAGCAGCACCAGCACACCCGCCGCCGCCGCGCCCACGGTCCTGCGGCGTTCGCCGGGCGCGAGCCCCGGGTCCGGTGGGGTGGCGGGCGGGCGGGGCCGCCGGGCCGGGCCGATGATCGCGCCGAGGAGCATCGCGACGGCCAGGCACAGGAACGGGACGAAGACGACCGCGTAGAAGAGGAAGATCGTGCGCTCCTGGTACAGGAACCACGGCAGCCAGCCCGCCGCGATGCCGCAGGCGATCGCGCCCGCGCGCCAGTCGCGGCGGAAGGCCCAGCGCCACAGGACGTAGGCGACGGCGAAGCACGCGATCCACCACAGTGCGGGGGTGCCGATGGCCAGGACCTCTCGGGCGCACTTGTCGGTGGCGGTGACCGGGCAGCCCGCCGTGCCGGCCGCCGGGTCCTCGTAGAAGTAGGAGACCGGACGGCCCAGGACGATCCAGCTCCAGGGGTTGGACTGGTAGGTGTGACCGGACGTCAGACTGACGTGGAAGCTGTAGACCTCGGTCTCGTAGTGCCAGAGGCTTCGCAACCAGTCGGGGAGCACCGTGCTCCAGGGGCTGTCCCTGCCCTCCGTCGCCGCCCAGTCCCGGAAGTAGCCCTTGTCGGTGAAGAGCCAGCCGGACCAGGAGGCGACGTACGTCACGACCGCCACCGGCAGGCCGGCGAGGGCCGGCAGGAGGTCCCGCCTGAGCACGGCCGGGTACGGGCGGACCGCGCCGGCCGTCTTCCGCGCGCCCACGTCCCACAGCAGGGTCATCAGGCCGAACGCGGCCAGGAAGTAGAGGCCGTTCCACTTGGTGCCGATCGCCAGGCCCAGCATCACCGCGGCCGCGATCCGCCACGGCCGCGGGCCCAGCCGCAGGGTCGCCGCGATCTTCGGGTCCGGGCGCAGCACGCCCTCCGCGTCGACCGGGAGCGCGTCCGCGAGGCGCCGTCTCGCCCGGTCGCGGTCGACGAGCAGACAGCCGAAGGCCGCGAGCACGAAGAACATCAGCACCTGGTCGAGCAGCGCCGTGCGGCTCATCACGAAGTGCAGCCCGTCCACGGCCATCAGCGCGCCCGCGAGGCACCCGAGGAACGTCGAACGGAACAGCCGTCTGCCGATCCGGCACAGCATCAGCACCGACAGCGTGCCGAGCACGAACACCATGAAGCGCCAGCCGAACGGGGTGAGGCCGAACATCTGCTCGCCCAGCCCGATGATCCACTTGCCCACCGGCGGGTGCACCACATAGCCGGGGTCCGAAGGGATCGGGACCGCGTCCGGGTTCGCCAGGATCGCCTTGTCGACGTCCTTCGGCCAGGAGCCCTCGTAGCCCTGGTTGACCAGCGCCCAGGCGTCCTTCGCGTAGTACGTCTCGTCGAATATCACCGCCTTGGGGCTGCCGAGCTGCCAGAACCGCAGCAGCCCGGCCACCAGCGCCACCAGCAGCGGTCCGCCCCACGCCGAGAACCGCTCCGCCCGCCGTGCCGCGCCCGGTGGCACGCCCAGGACGGACCACAGCCGGTCGGAGGGCCGGGTGTACGGCGGCACCAGCCGCTCGCGCAGCCCGATGCCGGGCCGGGGCACATGGCCGAATCTGCGCAGGCGCTGCGGCCAGGACGGTGGCTGCTCCGCGACGTCCTGACCGTGCGCGGCCCGTGGGGCGGTACTGGTCACCGCGCCATCGTAGGGAACGCGTCTGTGCGAGGGGCGTGGCCCGCCCTGCGAGGATTGCTCCTGTGACTGGATCGGTGACTGGAACACTCGTACTGGCAGGGACCCCCATCGGCGACGCGGCGGACGCCCCGCCGCGGCTGGCGGCCGAGCTGGAGAACGCCGACGTGGTCGCCGCGGAGGACACCCGCCGGCTGCGCCGCCTCACCCAGGCGCTGGGCGTGCAGACCCGCGGCCGGGTGGTGTCCTATTTCGAGGGCAACGAGTCCGCCCGTACGCCGGAGCTGGTGGAGGCGCTGGAGGGCGGGGCCAGGGTGCTGCTCGTCACCGACGCCGGGATGCCGTCGGTGTCCGACCCCGGCTACCGGCTGGTCGCCGCGGCCGTGGAGAAGGACATCAGGGTCACCGCCGTGCCCGGCCCGTCCGCCGTGCTGACCGCGCTCGCCCTGTCGGGGCTGCCGGTGGACCGGTTCTGCTTCGAGGGCTTCCTGCCGCGCAAGGCGGGCGAGCGGCTCGGCAGGTTGCGCGAGGTGGCGGACGAGCGCCGCACCCTCGTCTACTTCGAGGCGCCGCACCGGCTCGACGACACGCTCGCCGCGATGGCCGAGGTGTTCGGCGCCGATCGGCGGGCCGCGGTCTGCCGGGAGCTGACGAAGACGTACGAGGAGGTCAGGCGCGGCGGGCTCGGCGAGCTGGCGGCCTGGGCGGCCGAGGGGGTGCGCGGGGAGATCACCGTCGTCGTGGAGGGCGCCCCGGCCCCGGGCCCCTCCGACCTCGACGCGGACGAGCTGGTGCGCAGGGTGCGGGTCCGCGAGGAGGCGGGCGAGCGGCGCAAGGAGGCCATCGCGGCGGTGGCCGCCGAGGCGGGCCTGCCCAAGCGCGAGGTGTTCGACGCGGTCGTGGCGGCGAAGAACGCGGGGGCGAGGAACGCGGCGGGAGCGGGCCGCTGATCGGGCCCCTCGAACGGTGGCGGCGGGAAGGGGACCGCCGAAGGGCAGAGGGTAGAGGCCCCGGTTGCGGGCGGGTCGTCGAGCGGGCCTCCCGGGGGTCTCCGCGTCCGTGAGTGAGGCCATGGCCATGGTCCTCGTACGATCGTGGTCATGAGTGCCAAGTCCAACGACACCCCTCCGCCCGCGCCCGCGCCGCTGGCCGTGCCGGTCGCCGACTCGCACACCCATCTGGACATGCAGAGCGGCACCGTCGAGGAGGCGCTGGAGAAGGCGGCGAAGGCCGGTGTGACGACCGTCGTCCAGGTGGGCTGCGACATCGACGGGTCGCGCTGGGCGGCCGAGACGGCGGCCCGGTACGAGAACGTCCACGCGGCGGTCGCGCTTCACCCGAACGAGGCTCCGCGCATCGTCCACGGTGTCCCGGCCGAGGGGGCGTCGCAGAGCGGCCCGGCCCAGGACGGTGGTGGGGCACGGGCGGGACGGCCCCGGCAGGCCGGGAGGCCGGGCGGCGGGGGCGCCGCGCTGGACGAGGCACTCGCGGAGATCGACCGGCTGGCGGGACTCGAGCAGGTGCGGGCCGTCGGCGAGACCGGGCTCGACCACTTCCGTACGGGTCCGGAGGGCATCGCCGCCCAGGAGCGGTCCTTCCGCGCCCATATCGAGATCGCCAAGCGGCACGGCAAGGCCCTCGTCATCCACGACCGCGACGCCCACGCCGACGTCCTGCGGATCCTGACCGAGGAGGGCGCCCCCGAGCGCACCGTCTTCCACTGCTACTCGGGCGACGCGGAGATGGCGCGGGTCTGCGCCGACGCCGGGTACTTCATGTCCTTCGCGGGCAATGTCACCTTCAAGAACGCCCGGCCGCTGCGGGACGCGCTCGCCGTCGCCCCGCTGGAACTCGTCCTCGTGGAGACGGACGCGCCGTTTCTGACACCCGCGCCCTACCGCGGCCGGCCCAACGCGCCGTATCTCGTTCCGGTCACGGTCCGCGCGATGGCCGCGGTGCGGGGGATCGACGAGGACGCCATGTCGGAGGCGATTGCTTCGAACACGGCTCGCGCATTCGATTACCAGTAGGTAACGAATCGTCACATTTCCGAGCCTTTCTGGCATGGCGTGGCGACACCGGGTGACCGGCCTGCTTTGGAGAGTGACGATCAGCGGCTAGGGTCCGGGCCTCGTGAGCACTTCGCAGGGCAGTCACCGTGCCGCGCGCGGCGGTCGCCGCGCCGCCCGGCTCAAGGAGCCCCCGCCGCCCGTGCCGCCGCCGCCCGTGCCGTCGGCGCCCGTCAGGGTGCCGCCCCACGGCCTGGCCGCGGCGGTGTCACCGTACGCGCCGACGGTCCCGGCTTTCCGGCCCGGTCCACCCGAGAGTCCGTGCGGTTGCTCCTCAGCCTGTGGGACCACGTCGCCCGGATCCGTAGGCGGACCCGGATCCGGACCGGTAGGCGCACCCGGATCCGGACCGGTAGGCGGACCCGGACCGGTAGGCGCACCTGGATCCGTAGGCAGACCCGGCCCCGTAGGCAGACCCGGACCGGTCTCCGGACCCGGCCCCGCAGGCGCACCCGGACCCGGCCCCGTAGGCAGACCCGGACCGGTCTCCGGACCCGGCCCCGCAGGCGCACCCGGACCCGGACCGGTAGGCGCACCCGCCCGCGAGGCTGTGAGGCCGGGCTGCTCCGAGGCCCCTACGCTCGCCTGTTGGGACACGCCCCCCGTCTCCGGGTCTGCGACGCTCGTCTCCGGGTCTGCGGGGCCGGTTCCGGGGAATGCGAGTCCCGTCTCCGGGCCCGCGGGTCCGGTCTTCGAACCGGCGGGTCCGGTCTTCGAACCGGCGGGTCCGGTCTTCGAGTTCGCGACGTCCGCTTCGGAGACCCCGAGGGTCGTTTCGGAGGCACCGACACTCGTCAGCTGGACCTCGTCTCCCGTCGCCGGGACCACGGCGCACACCCCTGCCGCCTCCTCTGCCTCCTCGGCCTCCTACGCCCCCGTCCCGTCCGGCGGCCGCGCCGAGGCCCGCCGCGCCGCCCGCCGCCGCAGGCGCGCCTCGGTCCTGCGTGTCGGCCCCGACGGCCTGCGCCGCCTCATCCCGCAGGCCCTCGTCGTCGCCTTCCTCGCGGGCGGCACGACCGCCTTCGTCGCCGCCGACAAGGCCGTCCGCCTCAGCGTCGACGGGGTCCCCCGCACCCTGCACACGTTCGCCGACGACGTGGAGGAACTCCTCGACGAGGAGGGGGTCGCCGTCGGCGAGCACGACATCGTCGCCCCGGACCCCGGCGCCGAACTCAGCCACGGCGACGAGGTCGTCGTCCGCTTCGGCCGCCCCGTCACCCTCACCGTCGACGGTCGCAGCCGCCGGGTGTGGACGACCGCCCGCACCGTCGAGGAGGCGCTGCAGCAGGTCGGGGTCCGGGCCGGCGGCGCGTACACGTCCGTCTCGCGATCCCGGGCGATCTCCCGCGGCGGCCTCGACGTCGCCGTACGGACCGAGCGGACCGTCACCCTCATGGCCGACGGCCGGGCCCGCGCCGTCCGAACGACCGCGGCGACCGCACGGGAGGTCGTCCGGGAGGCCGGCATCACCCTCGCCGGCGAGGACACCACCTCCGTACCTCCGGACAGCTTCCCCCGCGACGGCCAGACGATCACCGTGATGCGCATCAGGGACACCGAGGAGGTCCGGGAGGAGCCCATCCCCTACGACACCGTGCGGACCGACGACCCGCGGCTGGACCGGGGGACCGAGGTCGTCGCGCGGGCGGGCCGCGCGGGCGCACGGCGGGTCACCTACGCCGTGCGGACGGTGAACGGTGTCCGGCAGAAGCCCCGGAAGCTCTCCGAGGAGGTCGTCCGGGAGCCGGTCACCCGGCAGGTGAGAGCCGGCACCCGACGGCTGCCGGACTCGGTCCGGGGCGCCGAGGGGCTGAACTGGAGGGCTCTCGCGCAGTGCGAGTCCGGCGGGCGCCCGGACGCGGTGGATCCGTCGGGCACCTACGGGGGGCTCTACCAGTTCGACGCCGCCACCTGGCGGTCGCTGGGCGGCCGCGGCCGTCCGCAGGACGCCTCCCCGGAGGAGCAGACGTACCGGGCGAAGAAGCTCTACGTGCAGCGGGGGGCGAGTCCGTGGCCGCACTGCGGCCGTAGGCTGTACCGGTGAGCACCACCGATCCCGACGCCCTCCTCGGCCCCGCCGACGTCCGAGAACTGGCCGCGGCCCTCGGCGTACGCCCCACCAAGCAGCGCGGCCAGAACTTCGTCATCGACGCCAACACCGTCCGCCGGATCGTCCGCACCGCCGAGGTGCGGCCCGACGACGTGGTCGTGGAGGTCGGCCCGGGGCTCGGCTCCCTCACCCTGGCGCTGCTGGAGTCCGCGGACCGGGTGACCGCGGTCGAGATCGACGACGTGCTCGCCGCCGCGCTCCCCGCGACGGTCGCCGCCCGGATGCCGGAGCGGAAGGACCGCTTCACGCTGGTCCACTCCGACGCGATGCGGGTACGGGAACTCCCGGGCCCCGCACCCACCGCGCTCGTCGCCAACCTCCCGTACAACGTGGCCGTCCCGGTCCTGCTGCACATGCTGGACCGCTTCCCGACCATCGAGCGGACGCTGGTCATGGTGCAGGCCGAGGTCGCCGACCGGCTCGCCGCCCGCCCCGGCAGCAGGGTGTACGGCGTGCCGTCCGTGAAGGCGAACTGGTACGCCGAGGTCAAGCGGGCCGGGGCGATCGGCCGGAACGTCTTCTGGCCCGCGCCCAACGTCGACTCCGGGCTCGTCTCCCTGGTCCGGCGCCCCGAGCCGCCGAAGACCACCGCCACCAAGGCCGAGGTGTTCGCCGTCGTCGACGCGGCCTTCGCACAGCGCCGCAAGACGTTGCGGGCAGCCCTGGCCGGCTGGGCGGGCTCCCCGGCGGCCGCGGAGGCGGCGCTGGTCGGAGCCGGGATCCCGCCGCGGGCGCGAGGCGAGTCGCTGACGGTGGAGGAATTCGCGCGGATCGCGGAGCACAAGGGAACCGGTGGGGGCAAGGGCGCCGGGGAAGCCAAGGAAGTCGGGGGAGCCAAGTGAGCGTCACCGTACGGGTACCGGCCAAGGTCAACGTCCAGCTGGCCGTCGGCGGGGTCCGCGACGACGGGTACCACGACCTGGCCAACGTGTTCCTGGCCGTCGGACTGTACGACGAGATCACCGTCACCCCCGCCGAGTCGCTGACCGTGAGCTGCTCGGGCCCCGGCGCGGACCAGGTGCCGCTCGACCGGACGAACCTCGCCGCGCGCGCCGCGGAGCTGCTCGCCGCCCGGTACGGGATCGACCCGGCCGTGCACATCCACATCGACAAGGACATCCCCGTCGCCGGCGGCATGGCCGGCGGCAGCGCCGACGGCGCGGGCGCGCTGCTCGCCTGCGACGCCCTCTGGTCCACCGGCGCCCCACGGGAGGACCTCCTCGACATCTGCGCCGACCTCGGCAGCGACGTGCCGTTCAGCCTGGTCGGGGGCGCTGCCCTCGGCACCGGCCGCGGCGAGCGGCTCACCGCACTGCCCGTCGGCGGGGTGTTCCACTGGGTCTTCGCCGTCGCCGACGGGGGGCTGTCCACCCCCGCGGTCTACCGGGAGTTCGACCGGCTCCACGACGGCGTCGACGTCCCCCCGCCGGTGGCGTCCCCGCTGCTGCTGGACGCCCTGCGCACCGGCGACCCGGGCGCGCTGGCCGCCGCACTCGTCAACGACCTCCAGCCCGCCGCCCTCTCGCTGCGCCCGTCGCTCGCGGACACGCTGCGCACCGGCATAGACGCGGGGGCGCTGGCCGCACTGGTCTCGGGCTCGGGGCCGACGACGGCGTTCCTCGCCAAGGACGCGGACACGGCGGGGCAGATCGCCGAGACACTGCTCGCGTCCGGGACCTGCCGCACGGCGCGTGTCGCCGAGGCCCCGGCCCCGGGGGCGACCATCCTCCAGCCGTGAGCCGTGAGCCGTGAGCCGTGAGCCGTGAGCCGTGAGCCGTGAGCCGTGAGCCGTGAGCCGTGAGCCGTCCGAGCTGAGCCCTCCGAGCTGAGCCCAGTCGAGCCCAGTCGAGTCGAGTCGAACCCAGCTCAGCCGAGCGAGGCGGGCGTTCTCGCGCGTACTCAGGCACCGGTTGAGTACGAACACCCTCCCGCCCATGCGCCCCCGGGCGGGACCGTGGGCGCATGGGATCACGTGTACGAGCGCTCGCCGAGGCGACACCTGACACCCGGGACCGCTATGTCGACCTGCTGAGGGTCCTCTCGCTCGGGACCGTCGTGCTGGGGCACTGGCTGATGGCCGCCGTCACCGCCGACGGCGTCGGCAATCTGCTCGCCGTCGTGCCGGAACTCCAACTCCTCACCTGGGCCCTGCAGATCATGCCGGTGTTCTTCTTCGTCGGCGGCTTCTCGCACGCCCTCTCCTACCGCTCCCTGCGCCGCAGGCACCCCGCGGGCGACGGCGCCTCGCCGTACGCGGCGTTCCTGCGGGCGCGGCTGCGGCGGCTGCTGCGGCCCACCATGGTCTTCGTGCTCGTCTGGGGCGCGGCGGCGCTGCTGGTGCAACTGCTCGGCGGTGGCGGCGGGTTGACCGGTGTCTCGCTGCGGCTCGTCACCCAGCCGCTCTGGTTCATCGGGATCTATCTGGCGATGGTCGCCTTCACCCCGCCGCTGCTGAAGCTGCACGAGCGTTACGGCTGGAGCGCGTTCGGGGCGCTCGTCGCCGGCGCGGTCCTGGTGGACGTGCTCCGCTTCGTGCTCGGTGTCCCCTTCGTGGAGTTCCTGAACTTCGCCTTCGTCTGGCTGGCCGTGCACCAGCTCGGCTTCCTGCGGGCCGACGGACGCCTCCGGCTGCCCTCGGCACTGGCCGCGACGGGGCTGGGCGGGGCCGCGCTGCTGGTGGCGGCCGGGCCGTACCCGCTGTCCATGGTCGGCATGCCGGGGGAGAAGGTCTCCAACATGGCCCCGCCCACGCTGGCCCTGCTCTGCCACGGCCTGTGGCTGGTCGGCGCGGTGGAGCTGCTGCGCGGGCCGGGCGCCCGGCTGGTGGCCCGGCCCCGGGTCTGGCGCGGCGTCGTCGCCGCGAACGGCGTCGCCATGACCGCGTTCCTGTGGCATCTGACCGCGATGCTCGGCGTCTACGGCGCGCTGCTCGCCGCGGGCGTCACGCTGCCCGAACCGGCCTCGGCCGCCTGGTGGGCGCAGACCCCGCTACGGATAGCCGCGGCGGCGCTGCTCACGGCGCTGCTGGTCGCCGCGTTCCGCGGCTTCGAACAGCCCTCACCCGCACCGGTCCGGCCCGGCTCGGGCCCGCTCGCCGCGCTCGGCATCACCCTCTGCCTGTTCGGAGTGCTCGGCCTGTCCATGGTCGGCTTCGCCGGTCTGCTCGAAGGCCGCACGGCCACCCTGATCGCGGTGCCGGTCAGCGCCCCGGCCGCGGTCGCGACGGCGCTGGCGGGCTGGTGGCTGGTGGAACGGTCAGGCTTCGCCGTACGCCGAGACGAAGGCTGACCAGACGGCGGCGGGGACTGCGAGCCGAGGGCCGTCGGGGACCTTGGAGTCGCGGACGTGGACGGTACCGGGGCAGGCGGCGACCTCGACACAGCTGTCGCCCTGGGCGCTGCTGTAGCTGGACTTGTGCCAGTCCAGGGCGACTTCGACGCAGCTGTCGCCTTCGGTGCCGCTGTAGCTGGACTTGAACCAGGCGAGTTCTGCGGTGCTCATAGCGCTCCTCGGATTCGCTCCAGCAGACCCCGGGACTCGCTGGGGGTGAGGGCCTGTGACCGCAGTGTGTCATAGCGCTGTTGAAGTGGGACCACCTCTTTCGGGTCGCAGATCAGTCGGCCGTTCTTCTGGCCCTCGGAGTAGGCGTACCGCTTCCCGTCAGGTCCCTCCAGCAACTGCAACGGGCCGTCAAGGCAGGCGTGGAACTCGCATCCCAGCGGCATGACCTGAAGCGTCACATTCCTCGGCTCCGTACTCGCCAGCACATGGTTCAGCATCCCCCGCGTCACCTGCGGACCGCCGAGCCGCTCGCGGAAGACCGCTTCCGCGACGATGAAGCTGAAGGGGACGTTCGGGCTCACCTTCAGCAACTGCTGCCTATCCATGCGGGCGTTGAGCTGCTCCTCCACCTGCGCGTCGCTCAGCGGCGGCACGGCGTTCTCGAAGAGCGTCCGCGCGTACCCCTCCGACTGGAGCAGCCCCGGCACCATCCGGCACTCGTAGGTGCACAGGCTCACCGCCGTCCGCTCCCGCCGCGCCCACTCGCGGAACCACGACGCCAGTCCCGGCTGCCGCGTCAGATGCCCGAACGCCCGCCGCAGCGCACCCGTGTTGCCCAGCGCCACCTCCGCCAGCTCCACGAACTGCGTGTCCGGCATCCGGCGGCCCAGCTCGATCGAGGCCACCGTGTGCCGGGAGAAGCCCACCATCGGCGCGAAGACCTCCCGTGTCAGCCCCGCGTGCTCCCGCAGACCCTGCACGAACGCCCCGAACGTCTTCAGGCTGTCCGACGGCACGGGCTCGTCGCTCACTGCGGCCACTTCCGACACCTCCAGGTGCTTACGGGTGCGTCGAGGTGCGTCGAGGTGCGCCCCCGCCGCCGATGACGTCGACGAGGCCGATGACGCCGCCGATGACGCCGCCGATGACGCCGACGCGGCAGGGTGACGCCCCCTCGCTCGACTCACCCAGCGTGGCCGATCAGACACGTACCGTCCATGTTTCACGGGTGTACGGTCGCGCACCGTACGCGCGGACCGGGCGCGGTGCGCCCCGACTACCCTGGTAGGTCGATCGATCCCCCTGTCAGGAGAGAAATGGCCGTCAACCTGGTCAATGTCGAGGCGCGGACGAATGGAACATGCTCTGGGTGAGCCTTCTGGGGGTGTCTTCTGGATCATGCCAGGCCCCCCAGCGGCGGTGGATGAATTCGGTTGCGGCGGGCCGGTGGGCCCGGTGAGGGTATGCCCATGGACGGCGCAACAGACGATGTGAACCAGGCGATCGCGGGTGAGTTGCAGCTCATGGATCCGCGTGTTCGCGCCTCGCGGGAACACGCCGGGCAACTCCTCGACCCGGAGTTCGTGGAGGTCGGTGGGTCGGGTCGGCGGTGGACGCATGAGGCCATGCTCGCCGAACTGCCGGATCATCCGGGCAGTTCGCCGGATGCTCCCCGCTTCGAGCCCTCAGAGATCTCGGGGGCGCTGCTCGCGCCAGGGCTGGTGCATCTGACGTTCGAGACCATGCTCGGCGAGCGCAGGGCCAGGCACAGTTCGATCTGGCGCAAGGGGGACGGAGCCGGGGGCTGGCGGATGTATTACCACCAGGCCACGCGCGTGCCGCCCGGCGTGGACTAGCGGACCAGACCCTTGACGTCGATGGAGACCGGGAACGGGACGGGGGTGTCCAGCCGGTCGCGACGCACACCAGTGGCCACATAGGCCTGGGTCGTGTCGTCCAGCTCGTAGGTGTGAACCGCGGGGAGGCCGTTTTCGTCCTCGATGCGCCAGAGATGACGGATGCCCGCGTCGGCGTACAGCCCCGGCTTGTAGCGGCGGTCGCGGTCCTCGGTTTCGGCGGACACCACCTCGACGACCAGCGCGACCTCCTCCGGGAGGAAGCGGGTGCGCTCCGGTGCGTAGGGCACCGAGGCAACGATGATGTCGGGCTCCGGACGGCTCCGGCGGTTGAGCTTCACGGTCATCTGCGCTTCGACCGTCCAGTCCATGGGGGCGAGGGGTTCCAGCGCGGCGGTGAGTCGGCGGATCACCCGGTCATGCCAGCTGCGCTGCGGGGACATGTTGAAGATCAGCGCACCGTCCAGCAGCTCGATGTGACGCGGGGCGTCGGCGGGGAGCAGGTCGAGGTCGTCGGCCTCCCAACCGCTGTCCCGTGGCGGGTACATCCATGGCGGTAGCGCGGTACTCAAGGCGACGCTCCCTCCTCAGGCCCCGGTGGCTCCGGCGGAATCAAGAATGCCACGCGAACGTGGTGCGGTCTCACGGTTCGGGCGGGGGCCCCGGCTGCGTCTCGCCGCCGTCGGCGTGCGTCCCCGGCGGGCCGCTACCTGGTCGACGGCGATTATCCTGGAGGGATTGGTCCCGTCCGCAGCCCTATGGAGCACAGCACCTGTGGCAGTCAACCTGGTCAATGTCGAGGCAGTCAGCAAGGTGTACGGCACCCGTGCCCTGCTCGACGGAGTGTCGCTCGGCGTCTCCGAGGGGGACCGCATCGGAGTCGTCGGCCGCAACGGAGACGGCAAGACGACCCTGATCCGGATGCTCGCCGGGCTGGAGGAGCCGGACACCGGCCGGGTCACCCACAGCGGCGGACTGCACATCGGGGTGCTCACCCAGCACGACTCGCTCGACCCCGCCGCCACCATCCGCCACGAGGTCATCGGCGATCTCGCCGACCACGAGTGGGCCGGCAACGCCAAGATCCGCGATGTGCTCACCGGCCTGTTCGGCGGGCTCGACCTGCCCGGCTTCCCACAGGGCCTGGACACCGTGATCGCCCCGCTCTCCGGCGGCGAGCGGCGCCGGATCGCACTCGCCAAGCTGCTGATCGCCGAGCAGGACCTGATCGTCCTCGACGAGCCCACCAACCACCTGGACGTCGAGGGCATCGCCTGGCTCGCCGACCACCTCCGGGCGCGCCGCTCGGCGCTGGTCTGCGTCACCCACGACCGCTGGTTCCTCGACCAGGTCTGCACCCGCATGTGGGACGTCCAGCGCGGCACGGTCTACGAGTACGAGGGCGGCTACTCCGACTACGTCTTCGCCCGCGCCGAGCGGGAGCGCATCGCCGCCACCGAGGAGACCAAGCGGCAGAACCTCGTCCGCAAGGAACTCGCCTGGCTGCGCCGGGGCGCCCCGGCGCGGACGTCCAAGCCCCGCTTCCGCGTCGAGGCCGCCAACGAGCTGATCAAGGACGTGCCGCCGCCGCGCGACACCTCCGAGCTGATGAAGTTCGCCACCTCGCGGCTCGGCAAGACCGTCTTCGACCTGGAGGACGTCACCGTCCAGGCCGGGCCGAAGGTCCTGCTGAAGCATCTGACCTGGCAGCTCGGCCCCGGCGACCGGATCGGCCTGGTCGGCGTGAACGGCGCGGGCAAGACCTCCCTGCTCCGCGCCATGACCGAGGCCGCGGGCAGCGACGGCGAACGGCAGCCCGCCGCCGGGCGGATCGCCGCCGGGAAGACCGTGCGGCTGGCCTACCTCTCCCAGGACGTCACCGAACTCGACCCGAACCTGCGGGTCCTGGAGGCGGTCCAGCAGATCCGCGACCGCGTCGACCTCGGCAAGGGCCGGGAGATGACCGCGGGCCAGCTCTGCGAGCAGTTCGGCTTCTCGAAGGATAAGCAGTGGACCCCGGTCGGCGACCTGTCCGGCGGCGAGCGGCGCCGGCTCCAGCTGCTGCGGCTGCTGATGGACGAGCCGAACGTCCTCTTCCTCGACGAGCCCACCAACGACCTCGATATCGAGACCCTGACGCAGCTGGAGGACCTCCTCGACGGCTGGCCGGGCTCGATGGTCGTGATCTCCCACGACCGCTTCTTCGTCGAGCGCACCACCGACCGGGTGCTCGCGCTCCTCGGCGACGCGACCCTGCGGATGCTCCCGCGCGGAATCGACGAGTACCTGGAGCGCCGGGCGAAGGCGCTACAGGCCGCGGCCCCCGCACCGGCCGCTGCCTCGAAGCCCGCCGGCACCGAGAAGTCCGCGGCGGACCAGCGGGCCGCGAAGAAGGAGTTGCAGAAGATCGAGCGGCAGCTCGACAAGATCTCCGAAAAAGAGTCCGCGCTGCATTCGCAGATCGCCGAAAACGCCACCGATTTCGAGAAGGTGGCGGAACTCGACGCGCGACTCCGGCAACTCGCCGGTGAACGCGAAGAGCTGGAAATGCGCTGGCTCGAACTGGCCGAGGACGCCGAGGGCGCGTAGCGGCGGCACGCGGTGATCGCGTAGACCGGCACCACGGGCCGGTTCGCCCTCGGGTATCTGGGCGGACCGGCCCGTGCACTCAGCCCGGTCCCGACAACCAGCCCGCGTACGGCGGCCGCCCCGCTCAGCCGTGGCCCCCGCTCAGCCGTACCAACCGCTCAGCGGTACCAACCGGGCCGCCATGGCAACCGCGCCGCCATGGCAACCGCGCCGCCATGGCAACCGCGCCGCCATGGCAACCGTGCCGCCGTAGCAAACCGGGCGCGCCCCTCCCGGCGGCCGCAGACCAACAGTGACCGCGAGAGCGTCATCCCTTACGGGGGCGGCGCGGGTGCGGGTGCGACTGCACATGGTTGCAGTCGCCGGCCTCGAACCGGCGAGGCGGATGGAGGGAGGCGGTCGCCGAACTCGGTGCATCCGCACTGCTCCCCAGCCTCTCCCTGGTGATCAGGAGCAGATCGCAACCGCCGCCTGTACGGGTGCGGCAAGAGGTCCGGAAGAGCGATCGCATCCCGCTCTTCGACAGGACCTCGGGCGGCCGGCGTCAGATTGCCTCTCTGGGCTGAGATTACTCACCATCGACACCCCCGCACGGGTGGTCTTATCTGCCCGGCGCGCGGCCGTGCGCGGACTTGGTGCCGCACCTGCGGAAAATGGCCCGGTCCGAGAATTCCTGCGAACGCCGAGCAAACCGTCACCATTTCCTCCGATGCAGGTGCGGATCGGAAGGGAAAACCCGTCCTGCCTCGGTTCTGGCGGCCATGACTCAATCAACTACTTGACATTCAGGGAAGGGCTAACGGTGAACCGAAAGGCAATCCGCCGTAACCGGGTGAGGGCGGTCTCCGCCGTTTCGGTGGGCATCATGGCCGCGGTGTTGAACGTGGTCCCGAACACGATGGCCATTGCCGACGCGGTGCAGCGCTCGGGCAGTGAACACAGCCTGGGGCTGCCTGGACCAAACGGGGCCATGACGGCCGATCCAGACAGCAAGAAGGGTCGCGGCGGGGATCGGGGCCCGAAGGGTGGACGCGGGGACCGAGGTCCGCAAGGCCCGCAGGGCGCGGATGGCGCGGATGGTGCCCAGGGACCACAGGGCGCGAACGGCGCGAACGGCGCTAATGGCGTGAACGGTGCTCAGGGTCCGCAGGGCGCAGACGGTGTGAACGGCGTTGACGGCGCTCAGGGTCCCCAGGGCGCTGACGGCGTTGACGGTGCTCAGGGTGCGGTCGGTGCTCAGGGTCCGCAGGGTGCGGACGGTGTGAACGGCGTTGACGGTGCTCAGGGTCCGCAGGGCGCTGACGGTGTGGATGGTGCTCAGGGTCCGCAGGGCGCTGACGGTGTGGATGGTGCTCAGGGTCCCCAGGGCGCTGACGGCGTTGACGGTGCTCAGGGTGCGGTCGGTGCTCAGGGTGCGGACGGTGTGAACGGCGTTGACGGTGCTCAGGGTCCGCAGGGCGCTGACGGCGTTGACGGCGCTCAGGGTCCCCAAGGCGCTGACGGTGCCCAGGGTGCGCAGGGTTCGCAGGGTGCGGACGGTGTGAACGGCGTTGACGGCGCTCAGGGTCCCCAGGGTGCGGACGGTGCTGATGGTGCCCAGGGTGCACAGGGTGCGGACGGCGTTGATGGTGCCCAGGGTCCGGTCGGTGCTCAGGGTGCGCAGGGCGCTGACGGTGTTGATGGTGCTCAGGGTCCGCAGGGTGCGGACGGCGTTGATGGTGCCCAGGGTCCGGTCGGTGCTCAGGGCCCGCAGGGCGCGGACGGCGTGAACGGCGTTGACGGCGCTCAGGGTCCCCAGGGTGCGGACGGTGCTGATGGTGCCCAGGGTGCGGTCGGTGCTCAGGGCCCGCAGGGCGCGGACGGCGTGAACGGCGTTGACGGCGCTCAGGGTCCGCAGGGCGCTGACGGTGTTGACGGTGCCCAGGGTCCCCAGGGTGCGGACGGCGTTGACGGCGCTCAGGGTCCCCAGGGTGCGGACGGTGCTGATGGTGCCCAGGGTGCGGTCGGTGCTCAGGGCGCGCAGGGTGCGGACGGTGTGAACGGCGTTGACGGCGCTCAGGGTCCTCAAGGCCCTGATGGTGCTCAGGGTCCTCAGGGCGCTGACGGTGCGCAGGGTGCGCAGGGTCCCCAAGGCGCTGACGGTGTGAACGGCGTTGACGGTGCTCAGGGTCCCCAAGGCGCTGACGGTGTTGATGGTGCCCAGGGTCCTCAAGGCCCTGATGGTGCTCAGGGTCCTCAGGGCGCTGACGGTGCGCAGGGTGCGCAGGGTGTCGGTGTCCAGGGTCCGGTCGGTGCTCAGGGTCCGCAGGGTGCTGACGGTGTGGATGGTGCTCAGGGTCCCCAAGGCGCGGACGGCGTGAACGGCGTTGACGGTGCTCAGGGTCCCCAAGGCGCTGACGGTGTTGATGGTGCCCAGGGTCCTCAAGGCCCTGATGGTGCTCAGGGTCCTCAGGGCGCTGATGGTGCTCAGGGTCCTCAGGGCGCTGATGGTGCTCAGGGTCCTCAGGGCGCTGACGGTGCGCAGGGTGCGCAGGGTGTCGGTGTCCAGGGTCCGGTCGGTGCTCAGGGTCCGCAGGGTGCTGACGGTGTGGATGGTGCTCAGGGTCCCCAAGGCGCGGACGGCGTGAACGGCGTTGACGGTGCTCAGGGTCCTCAAGGCCCTGATGGTGCTCAGGGTCCGCAGGGTGCGGACGGCGTGAACGGCGTTGACGGTGCTCAGGGTCCCCAAGGCGCTGACGGTGTTGATGGTGCCCAGGGTCCCCAAGGCCCTGATGGTGCTCAGGGTCCTCAGGGGGCTGACGGTGCCCAGGGTGCGCAGGGTTCGCAGGGTGCGGACGGCGTGAACGGCGTTGACGGTGCTCAGGGTCCGCAGGGCGCTGACGGTGTTGATGGTGCCCAGGGTCCCCAAGGCCCTGATGGTGCTCAGGGTCCTCAGGGGGCTGACGGTGCCCAGGGTCCTCAGGGGGCTGACGGTGTCGGTGTCCAGGGTCCGCAGGGCGCTGATGGTGCTCAGGGTCCTCAGGGCGCTGACGGTGTCGGTGTCCAGGGTCCGCAGGGCCCGCAAGGTGCGCAGGGTACGGCGCCGGCTACGGTCTCCTACATCATCAGGGGCCCCCAGGCCATCCCGGCGATTGTCAACGTTGGTGCGCAGTCGGTGGCCCAGTGTCTTGCCGGCGACATCGCCACCGGTGGGGGCTACGACACTTTCGGCCTCCTCACCACCCTCAACGTCATTGAGAACAAGCCGACTCCCACCGGTGCCGGGCCTCAGTCCGGACCGGCCACCGGTTGGGTTACGCAGGCTTCCCTTGCGGTGATCGGCGGCGGGTTCCAGGCATATGCGGTCTGTGAGGACCTGTAGTCCGCAGCGGCCTGTGACGCGCTTCGGTCCGTCCTGTCGGGGAGCCCGGACTCTCGCGCTCCGGTAGTTTCACCAACGGGCGTACCCGGGCTGTTTCGCGGACCGGCCGCGAGTCCGGGTCCGGGTCCGGGTCCGGGTCCGGAGTGGAGTACGTCGGGCCCACTGCGGCAGTGGAGTACTTCGGCCCACTACGGCAACGGACGGCCGCTCCTCGTGCGAGACCGTGTTCGGCAACCGAGGGCATGGGTCTCGCGCGGCGGGCAGTGCCCGGTGCCGGCGCCGGGGCGGGTGCCCGCTGAACTGGTCGGACCATAGCGGCGGAGGTCCCCTGCCCGTACGGGTGGGGGACTCCTCGTTCCGCCGACTTGCCCCGAACGACATGCATTTCGCCGATCCGGGGGACTTCTGATCGGTAGGGCAGCGCGACGTCGAACAAGCGTGTAGCTTGCCGGGTCAGTAGTGCTGGGGGCGGGGGGCCGGCTCCAGGGGTATGGGGGGTAGCTCGATGGGTGTGCGGCTCATGGTGGTCGACGACCACCGGTTGCTTGCTGAGGCGCTGGCTTCCGCGCTGAAGCTCCGCGGGCACCGGGTGCTCGCGGCGGCGGCGCCGTCGGCCGGGGCGGCCGAGCTGGTGGTGAACAGGGCGCCCGAGGTGTGCCTGCTGGGGACGGCGGCACCGGCGGAGCCGGGTGCGTTCGATCCCGTTGTACGGATCAAACGGGACCGGCCGCAGGTCGCCGTGGTGGTCCTGGGACCCGTGCCGTCGCCGCGCGGTATAGCGGCGGCCTTCGCGGCCGGCGCTTCCGGCTATGTGCGGCATGACGAGCGCATCGAGGGCGTCGAGCGGGCGATGGTCAAGGCACGGGCGGGTGAGGCGGCGGTGGCGCCGCAGTTGTTGCAGGGAGCGTTCACCGACCTCCTCAACCCGGCGACCCAGCCGGATGACGAGGGTCAGCGGCTACTGCGCATGCTGACCCCCCGCGAGGTGGAGGTGCTCGTCCGCGTCGCGGAGGGAGAGGACACCCGGCTCATCGCCGCGGGCATGGGCATAGCCCCGAGCACGGCCCGCACGCACGTTCAGCGGGTGCTGATGAAACTCGGCGTCGGCTCCCGCTTGGAGGCCGCGGCCCTCGCGGCCCGTACCGGCCTCCTCGACCACGCCGCGAGCCACCCGCCGCTCACGACCCCGGACCTCGGCGGCGAATAGAGGCGCCCTGGCTTGTGCCGCGCGCCGTCTGAGCGCGCCGTCCGAGCGCGCCGTCTGAGCGCGCCGTCTGAGCGCGCCGGCCGAGCGCGGCGGCCGGGGTCGGGCGGCTCGGGATCGCCTCCCGGCCCGGGACGGTCCACCGCCACCGCCCGGACGGCTCGGGAGCGCGGCTCGGGCGGGGGACTTCGCCGGGCGGGACGGCGTACCGGGAGGCCGGCAGGCGGGGCGGACCCCCGCTGCCCTGGCGCGTCACCCCGGCAGGTCGGCTTCCTGACCCGCACGGGCTCCCTGACCCGCACGGGCTCCGTGGCCTCGCTGCCGATTCCATGGCCTGTGCCGGCTCCACGGCGCACGGCGGCTCCGGCGGCCCCGGTGACCCCGGCGGTATGGCTGCGGCCACTGTGCGGCTGAGAGCGTTGAGTTATGATTTATCGTGTGCGTTAATGTTGGAGTCTGTGTGAGGGTGGGAGGTGATCGGGGTGGAGACGGCCATCGGACCCGCCGACGGCCGGGAGCCGCTTCCCCGCGACTCCCGCGAGGCCGCACACGGAGCCGCCCGAGTACCCGTACGCGACGCCGTACGCCATCGCGTACGTCGCATCGCCGGCGGAGCGGCGGGCACAGCGTTCCCACAGGTGCGCCTGGGAACCTCGAGGTGCTTCGACCGGACCTTCGGTACCGACGGGCCGCCGACGCCTTATCCCTCCGCCTGCCGTCAGGCCCCGTTCGGCGGCGGCACCCGCGGCGAGCGCGACGGCTTCGCGCCGCACCTCGGGTTCTTCACCGTTCGACGTACTCCCGGAAAGCCGAAGTTCCTCGCCGGTTACGCGTCCGGCGTGAGCGTGTTCATCGACGATGTGTCGCCGGTTGCGGCGGCGCGGCGACTGCGAGAGGTGGCGCACAAGTGAGCAAGTACCTGGTGACGGGCGGTGCCGGCTATGTCGGCAGCGTGGTGACCGCCCATCTGCTGGAGGCGGGGCACGAGGTCGCCGTCCTCGACGACCTGTCCACGGGTGTGCGCGAGGCCGTCCCCGAGGGCGCCGACTTCATCGAGGGCCGGGTCCAGGACTCCGCCCGCCATCTCGGGCCGTCGTTTGACGGTGTCCTGCACTTCGCCGCGTTCTCGCAGGTCGGCGAATCGGTCACGCACCCCGGCAAGTACTGGGAGAACAACGTGGGCGGGACGATGGCGCTGCTCGCCGCGATGCGCTCCGCCGGGATCCGCAAGCTGGTCTTCTCCTCCTCGGCGGCCACCTACGGCGAACCGGTCTCCGTGCCGATCACCGAGTCCGCCCCCACCGCGCCGACAAGCCCGTACGGCGCCTCCAAACTCGCCGTCGACCACATGATCAGCGGCGAGTGCACCGCGCACGGCCTGGCGGCGGCATCTCTGCGGTACTTCAACGTCGCCGGCGCCTACGGCGACTGCGGTGAGCGCCACGACCCCGAGTCGCACCTCATCCCGCTGGTGCTCCAGGTCGCGCTCGGCACCCGCGAGGCGATCTCCGTGTTCGGCGACGACTACCCGACGCCGGACGGCACCTGCGTGCGGGACTACATTCACGTCGCCGACCTCGCCGAGGCCCATCTGCTCGCGATGGAGGCGATCTCCCCCGGCGAGCATCTGATCTGCAACCTCGGCAACGGCAGCGGCTTCTCCGTCCGCGAGGTCGTCGAGACCGTCCGCAAGGTCACCGGCCACCCGGTCCCGGAGACCGCCGCCGCTCGGCGCGCCGGAGACCCCGCCGTACTCGTCGCCTCCTCCGAGGCCGCACGGGAGCGGCTCGGCTGGAACCCGTCGCGGCCCGACCTCGCCGGGATCGTCGCCGACGCCTGGGACTTCGCCCGCGCCCGGACCGCCGGGGGATGAGCGCCGCCGCGCGGTTCCGGCACCAGTACGGGTGAGGAACTGGAAACGGTTGACGGGCCTGAGGAGGTCCGCAAGCCGAGTGGGTTGACGGGCCCGAGGCGGTTGACGGGCTGCGTGGGTTGACGGGCCAGAGGCGGTCGGCGACCTTGAGACGAGAAGGGTGACGGCCCGGGGAGGTCGGCGGCCCGGGGAGGCCGGCGAACCGGGGAAGTCGGCAGGACCGAGCAGGCCCGAGCAGGCCCGAGCAGGCCCGAGCAGGACCGAGCAGGACCGACGGGCCCGAGGACATACGGGCTGCCCCGGGCGGGGCCGCCCCGGGGCAGGTACGGCCTGATCGGCGGGCACCCGAAGCCGGCGGTCCGGGACGACCCTGGTGGGCGCGGCCCGCGCCCGCGGGTTCAGCCGAGATGCTTGGCCAGCAGGTATTCCGTGACGCCCGGCGGATAGTCGGGCACCCGGCCGACGATCTCGTATCCGTGCTTCCGGTAGAAGCCCGGGGCCTGGAAGTCCCAGGTCTCCAGCCGGGACCAGGAGCAGCCGCGTCCGACGCGGGCCTCGCGTTCGGCCGCGGCGAGGAGTTGGGAGCCCAGCCCCGCACCGCGGTGCGGGGTGTCGACCCAGAGGAGGTCGACATGGAGCCAGCGCGCCCAGGTGCGCCCCGTCAGGCCCGCGGCCAGTTGCCCGGTCGCCTCCTCCACCACCCAGACGTGCAGGGGGACTTCGTCCTTGTGCCGGCTCACCGCCAGGGCACGCATCGCCGGGGAGCGCCGGGTGTTGGCGGTGTCGAGCCGATCGCCGAGCAGGCCGAGCCGTTCTTTGTCGACTTCAGTCTCAAAACGAAACATGCGCCACACCCTAAACACAGCGTGCGACCAGTTCTGCAAATGCCCTTCCTCTCGCGGCCGCCGGCCGTACTCTGAAGCACGTGCACCGGTGGGGGCCGGTGCTGATCAGGGGGCGAGTCAGTCGGGTACGACGCCCGGGGCGGGGTAGTGGTCGATCGCGGCGGCGGCCGTGACGGTTCCCCTCTCCTGCCGGGCGCCGTGCCCGCCGATGTGTGGCCTCCGCCGGAAATCGCAGCCTGGGGGTGTCTGTGGTCCGTATCCGGGTTCTCGTCGTGGACGACCACCGGATCTTCGCCGAGTCCCTCGCCGCGGCACTCGCCGCCGAGCCGGACGTCGAGGTCGCCGCGGCGGGCAGTGGCCCGGCCGGGCTGCGCTGCCTCGAGCGCGCGGCGGCCGAGGGGCGCAGATTCGACGTGATGCTGGTCGATGCCGATCTGGGGATCGCGGCGGCACCGCGGATCCCCGTGGTCGCGCGTGCCGTCCCCGACAACGGCGACGCCTTCGTGGACGGGATCTCCCTGGTCGCCGCGGTCCGTTCGGCGCGGCCCGCCGTGCGCACCGTCGTGCTCGCGGAGAAGGACGATCCGCGCAGGGCCGCGTCGGCGCTCCAGGCGGGAGCGTCTGGCTGGGTGGCCAAGGACTGTTCGCTGCAGCGGCTGCTCACCGTGATCCGGGGGGTGCTGCGCGACGAGACCCATCTGCCTCCGGCACTGCTCACCGGCGTGCTGCGGGAGCTGACCGCCGCGCGCAAGCACCGGACCGAGAGCGAGCGGCTCGTGGAGTCGCTCACCCCGCGCGAGCAGGAGGTGCTGCGGTGCATGGTGGCCGGTCTGGGCCGCAAGGCGGTCGCGGAGCGGCTCTTCCTCTCCCCGCACACCGTGCGCACCCATATGCAGAACGTGCTGGGCAAACTCGGCGTGCATTCGACCCTGGCGGCGGTGGCACTGGCCCGCCGGGCCGGGGTCGGCCCCGCGGAGCCGGCGTCGTCAGCCGGGGACGTTGTCGAACGGGGCGGTCAACTGGCGTAGCAGTCCGGCGAGTTCGGCGCGCTGTGCACGGGACAGCTCGACCAGGATCGCGCGCTCCTGGTCGAGGAGCCCGGCGAGTGCCTGATCGGCGCGGTCCCGTCCCTCCGCGGTGAGCCGCACCAGCACGCCGCGCCGGTCGCTGGGGTCGGGGAGCCGCTCGACCAGGCCCTTCTTGGCGAGCCGGTCGATACGGTTGGTCATCGTGCCCGAGGTGACCAGTGTCTGCGTGAGCAGCTGGCCCGGCGACAGCTGGTACGGTTCGCCCGCGCGCCGCAGGGATGTCAGGACGTCGAACTCCCAGGGTTCCAGACTGTGCTCGGCGAACGCGATCCTCCGCGCGCGGTCCAGGTGGCGCGCGAGTCTGGAGACGCGGCTGAGCACCTCGAGCGGCTCCACGTCGAGGTCGGGGCGCTCGCGGCGCCAGGCAGCGACCAGTCGGTCGACCTCGTCCTCCATGGCGATCAGTGTAAAGGGTCTGTCGACGTGAAGTCTCTTGAGATCAAGATATATTTGGATGGACTATTGGGCATGGTCGGGCCGGAACTCTCTTCCGGTTCCGGCGAACATTCCAGCAAGGGGGATCACACATGCATTCCGTTCCAACCTGGGATCCACAGCAGTACCTTCGGCACTCCGGGCACCGGGCCCGACCGTTCCTCGATCTTCTCGGCCGCATACCCGAACTGCCCCACGCGGACCGGCCACCCCGCATCGCCGACCTCGGCTGCGGCCCGGGCAACGTGACCGCGCTTCTCGCCGACCGCTGGCCGGACGCGCGGATCACCGGATTCGACCTCTCACCCGAGATGCTCGCCCGCGCCGAGACGGAGCACGCCGGTACCACGACCGGCGGCGGCTGGCTCGACTTCCGCCTCGCCGACGCCGCCCACTGGACCCCCGACGAGCCCTACGACCTCATCGTGTCCAACGCGGCACTCCAGTGGGTGCCCAACCACCCCGAGTCCTTCGCCGCCTGGATCGACGGCCTCGCACCCGGCGGCACCTTCGCCTTCCAGGTACCCGGCAACTTCACCTCGCCCAGCCATGCGCTGCTCGGCGAACTCTGCGACACGCCGCAGTGGCGCGACCGCCTCGCAGACCAGGGCCGCCGCTTCGTCCATGTGCTGGACCCGGCCGACTACCTGCTCCGGCTCGCCGACCTCGGCTGCGACGCGGACACCTGGGAGACGACCTACCTCCAACTGCTCGCCGGCGACGACCCCGTCCTGGACTGGGTGAAGGGCACCGCGCTGCGCCCCGTCCTCACCACGCTCGGGGAGGACCGGGAAGCCACCGACGAGTTCCTCTCCCAGTACCGCGACCTGCTCCGCAAGGCGTATCCGCCCGGGCCGTACGGGACGGTGTTCCCGTTCCGCCGCGTCTTCGCCATCGCCCGCAAACCGCGGTAGTCCCGTAGGGAAGGGACGCGTCACCGTGCCGACCGCTCTCGATCACTTCCGGCTCGCCGTGCCCGCGGGCTCCGAGGAAGCGCTGCGCGCTCACCACGGCGGCGCCGCCGGGATGACGGAGACCACCAGGCCGCTGCCGCTCGCCGTCCGCGGCGGCTGCCGGTTCCGGGTCGGCGACGTCCGGCCGCGCCTCCGCCCTACCCCGGAGTGCGCCCCCTCGCGCAAGGCCCACCGGGGCTGCCGGTGACCGGTGTCGAGACGCTCGCCGAGCGCCTGATCGCCCATGGCGCCGAGGCCGCCTGGGGCGAGGACCTCCCCGGGCGCCGCCGCTTCTTCCCGAAGGGCCCGGTGGGCAGCCGGCCGGTGCCCCCGGAACCGTTGGGGTGACCTGCCCGCCGCCCGGCCGGTGTCCCTCCCGCGACGAGCGGGGAACGGGACGCCGGCCGGAGGCGGCACCCGCCCGCGGTTCGGGCGGTTCGGGCGGTGCTGGTGCGTCACGGCGGAGCTTCCCGTCCGGCCGCGCGTCACGACGCATCCGGCCCGGCGTGTGCGCTCCCCGCCGCATCCGGTCTGGTGTACGCGCCCCCGCCGCTCGCCCGGTCTGGTGTACGCGCCCCCGCCGCATCCGGCGCCACCCCACCGCATCACGCCCGGCCGCGCGGCCGGGCGTCACCCCGCACCCGGCCCGTCGTGCGCGGTGCCCGGCTCGGCTCTTGCGGTGCCCGGCTCGGCTTTCGCGGTGCCCGGCTCGGCTCTTGCGGTGCCCGGCTCGGCTCTTGCGGTGCCCGGCTCGGCTTTCGCGGTGCCCGGCTCGGCTCTTGCGGTGCCCGGCTCGGCTCTTGCGGTGCCCGGCTCGGCTTTCGCGGTGCCCGGCTCGGCTCTTGCGGTGCCCGGCTCGGCTCTTGCGGTGCCCGGCTCGGCTTTCGCGGTGCCCGGCTCGGCTCTTGCGGTGCCCGGCTCGGCTCTTGCGGTGCCCGGCTCGGCTCTTGCGGTGCCCGGCTCGGCTTTCGCGGTGCCCCGCTCAGCTCTTGCGGTGCCCTATCAGACGCGGCTTCTGCTCCAGTCCGTCCAGCCCGTGCCAGGCCAGATTCACCAGATGTGCCGCGACCTCCGCCTTCTTCGGCCTGCGGGCGTCCAGCCACCACTGGCCGGTGAGCGCCACCATCCCCACCAGCGCCTGCGCGTAGAGCGGCGCCAGCTTCGGGTCGAAGCCCCTGGCCTTGAACTCCAGCCCGAGGATGTCCTCGACCTGCGTGGCGATGTCGCTGATCAGCGACGCGAACGTGCCCGTGGACTGGGCCACCGGCGAGTCGCGGACCAGGATGCGGAACCCGTCCGTGTACGTCTCGATGTAGTCCAGCAGCGCGAACGCCGCCTGCTCCAGCAGTTCCCTCGGATGCCCCGCGGTGAGTGCCCCGGTCACCAGGTCCAGGAGCTGGCGCATCTCCCGGTCGACCACGACCGCGTACAGGCCCTCCTTGCCGCCGAAGTGCTCGTACACCACCGGCTTGGACACCCCGGCCTTCGCCGCGATCTCCTCCACCGACGTGCCCTCGAAGCCCTTCGCCGCGAAGAGCGTGCGACCGATGTCGAGCAGCTGCTGACGGCGCTCCGCCGCGGTCATCCGGACCCTGCGCCCCCGCCGGGGCTTCTCACTGCTGGTGCTGCTGCCGTCGATCGCCACGCCCTCAATCATGCCGCCTCCGCGGCTTCCTCCCGGCGCCGGGCGGCGATCCGGTCCGCGCTCGGCCAGCGCACGTCGTAGGCCCAGCCCGCCTTCTCGAACCAGCGGATCAGCCGGGCGCTGGAGTCGATCTGCCCGCGCATCACCCCGTGCCGCGCGCTCGTCGGGTCGGCGTGGTGCAGGTTGTGCCAGGACTCGCCGCACGACAGCACCGCGAGCCACCACACGTTCCCCGAGCGGTCGCGCGACTTGAACGGGCGCTTGCCGACCGCGTGGCAGATCGAGTTGATCGACCACGTCACATGGTGCAGCAGGGCGACCCGGACCAGCGAGCCCCAGAAGAACGCGGTGAACGCGCCCCACCACGACATCGTGACCAGTCCGCCGACCAGCGGGGGGATCGCCAGGGACACGACCGTCCAGAGCGCGAACTGGCGGGAGACCGCCCGGATCGCCGGGTCCTTGATCAGATCCGGTGCGTACTTGTGCTGCGAGGTCTGCTCCTCGTCGAACATCCAGCCGATGTGCGCCCACCAGAGGCCCTTCACCAGCGCAGGGACCGTCTCGCCGAACCGCCACGGCGAATGCGGGTCGCCCTCGGCGTCGGAGAACCTGTGGTGCTTGCGGTGGTCGGCCACCCACCGCACCAGCGGCCCTTCGACGGCGAGAGACCCCATGACCGCCAGCGCGATCCGCAGCGGCCGCTTCGCCTTGAAGGAACCATGGGTGAAGTAGCGGTGGAAGCCGATCGTGATGCCGTGGCAGCCGATGAAGTACATCGCCACCAGCAGGCCGAGGTCGAGCCAGCTCACGCCCCAGCCCCACGCCAGCGGCACCGCCGCCAGCAGCGCGAGGAAGGGCACCGTGATGAACAGCAGCAGGGCCATCTGCTCGACCGAGCGCTTGCTGTCGCCGCCCAGCGTGGCGGACGGAAGGTCGGGAGCGGACGGTTTCCGGGCGTCGTCGATCACATCAGGGCTTGTGGTCATGGGGAGTCCCCTGGGGGGTGAGGGTGCGGCTGAACCATGTGGCTACGGAACCGTAACCTACGGGAACGTAAGTATGGCGGCGCGAAGCCTCGCGGCAAGAGGGGTGGTGGAGAGCCGCGCGCGAGCGGACACCTATCCTTGGAGTCGTCGGACAGCGCGGTCCGCGAAGCCTCCGGAAAACCTCCAGACGTGCTCAAACACTGCAAGGAGCCGCACCTGTGAGCAGTGCCGACCAGACCTCATCCGCCAGCGCCGAGCTGCGTTCCGACATCCGCCGATTGGGTGACCTGCTGGGCGAGACCCTCGTACGTCAGGAAGGCCCCGAACTCCTCGACCTCGTCGAACGCGTACGCGCCCTGACCCGCTCCGACGGCGCCGCCGCCGCGGAACTGCTCGGGGAAACCGACCTGGACACCGCCGCGAAGCTGGTGCGTGCATTCTCCACGTACTTCCATCTCGCCAACGTGGGAGAGCAGGTGCACCGCGGCCGTGAGCTGCGCGAGCGCCGCGCCGCCGAGGGCGGGCTGCTGTCCCGTACCGCCGACATGCTCAAGGAGGCGGACCCCGATCACCTGCGCGAGACCGTGCGCCACCTCAATGTGCGGCCGGTCTTCACCGCACACCCCACCGAAGCGGCCCGCCGCTCCGTGCTCAACAAGCTCCGGCGGATCGCCGAGCTGCTGGAGACCCCGGTCAACCCCGCCGACCGCCGCCGGCACGACCTGCGGCTCGCCGAGAGCATCGACCTGATCTGGCAGACCGACGAACTCCGCGTCGTACGCCCCGAGCCCGCGGACGAGGCCCGCAACGCCATCTACTACCTCGACGAACTCCACGCCGGAGCCGTCGGGGACGTCCTGGAGGACCTCGCCGCCGAGCTGGAGCGCGCCGGCGTCGAGCTGCCGCCCGGCACCCGGCCCCTCACCTTCGGCACCTGGATCGGCGGCGACCGCGACGGCAACCCCAACGTCACCCCCCAGGTCACCCGCGAGGTCCTGATCCTCCAGCACGAGCACGGCATCACCGACGCCCTGGACGCCGTCGACTCGCTGCGGGCACTGCTGTCCAACTCGATCCGCTACGCCGGCGCCACCGAGGAACTGCTGGAGTCCCTCCAGACCGACCTGGAGCGCCTCCCCGAGATCAGCCCCCGCTACAAGCGGCTGAACGCCGAGGAGCCCTACCGGCTCAAGGCCACCTGCATCCGCCAGAAGCTCGTCAACACCCGCGAGCGGCTCGCCAAGGGCACCGCCCACGAGCAGGGCCGCGACTACCTCGGCACCGCCGAGCTGCTGCACGACCTCACCCTCGTGCAGACATCGCTCCGCGAGCACCGCGGCGGGCTGTTCGCCGACGGCCGCCTCGACCGCACCATCCGCACCATCGCCGCCTTCGGGCTCCAGCTCGCCACCATGGACGTCCGCGAGCACGCCGAAGCCCACCACCACGCCCTCGGCCAGCTCTTCGACCGGCTCGGCGAGGAGACCTGGCGCTACGCCGACATGCCGCGCCAGTACCGGCAGAAGCTGCTCGCCAAGGAACTCCGCTCCCGGCGGCCGCTCGCCCCCACCCCGGCACCGCTCGACGAGGCCGGCGCCAGGACCCTCGGCGTCTTCCACACGGTCAAGGAAGCCTTCGAGCGCTTCGGGCCCGAGGTCATCGAGTCCTACATCATCTCGATGTGCCAGGGCGCCGACGACGTCTTCGCCGCCGCCGTGCTGGCCCGCGAGGCGGGACTGGTCGATCTGCACGCCGGCTGGGCCAGGATCGGCATCGTCCCGCTGCTGGAGACCACCGACGAACTCCGGGCCGCCGACGTCATCCTCGACGAGATGCTCGCCGACCCCTCCTACCGCCGGCTCGTCGCCCTCCGCGGCGACGTCCAGGAGGTCATGCTCGGCTACTCCGACTCCTCCAAGTTCGGCGGCATCACCACCTCGCAGTGGGAGATCCACCGGGCGCAGCGCAGGCTCCGGGACGTCGCCCACCGCTACGGCGTCCGGCTGCGGCTCTTCCACGGCCGCGGCGGCACCGTCGGCCGCGGCGGCGGCCCCACCCACGAGGCGATCCTGGCTCAGCCGTGGGGCACCCTGGAGGGCGAGATCAAGGTGACCGAGCAGGGCGAGGTCATCTCCGACAAGTACCTCATCCCCTCCCTGGCCAGGGAGAACCTGGAGCTGACGGTGGCCGCGACCCTCCAGGCGTCCGCCCTGCACACCGCGCCCCGGCAGAGCGACGACGCCCTCGCCCGCTGGGACGCCGCGATGGACATCGTCTCCGACGCCGCCCACGCCGCCTACCGCGGGCTGGTCGAGGACCCCGACCTGCCCGCGTACTTCTTCGCCTCCACCCCCGTCGACCAGCTCGCCGAACTGCACCTGGGGTCCCGGCCCTCCCGCCGCCCCGACAGCGGCGCCGGACTCGACGGGCTGCGCGCCATCCCCTGGGTGTTCGGCTGGACCCAGTCACGGCAGATCGTGCCCGGCTGGTTCGGCGTCGGCTCCGGGCTTCGGGCCCTGCGCGAGGCGGGCCGGGAGTCCGTGCCGGCGGAGATGTACGAGCAGTGGCACTTCTTCCGGAACTTCCTCTCCAACGTCGAGATGACCCTCGCCAAGACCGACCTGCGGATCGCCCGCCACTACGTGGACACCCTCGTGCCGGACGAACTCAGGCACGTCTTCGGCGCCATCGAGGCCGAACACGAGCTGACCGTGCGGGAGGTGCTGCACATCACCGGCGGCGAGCGGCTGCTCGACTCCAACCCGGGGCTCCAGCAGACCTTCGGGATCCGGGACGCCTACCTCGACCCGATCTCCTACCTCCAGGTCTCCCTGCTCGCCCGGCAGCGCGCCGCCGCCGAGCGCGGCGAAGCGGCCGACCCGCTGCTGTCGCGGGCGCTGCTGCTGACCGTCAACGGCGTCGCGGCCGGCCTGCGCAACACGGGCTGACCCCCCGCCCGTACCGCACCCCGTCGCCGGGGGCCCTGGAGACCTCCCGGGCCCCCGGCGACGGGGTGCGGGGGCCCGCTTCCGGGCTCCGGGGCTCGCTTCCGGGCCCCCGGTGGCGGGTGGGACGGGCCGGCCGGCAGGTGCCCTCCCGGCCGGAGCGGAACCTCAGAGCGCGAGGAACGCGCCCACCAGCAGCGCACCGCCCCCGGCCGCCGCCGCCCAGGCCGTCCGCGGCATCCGCAGACCGCCGCCCACCACACAGGCCGCGAGCAGCAGCGCACCACCGAGCGGCAGCCAGGCGTGCAGCGCGCCGGGCCGGCCGGCGCGCACGGCCTCGTCCGTACCCGGTTTCACCACCACATCGAGCCGCGCTCCCTCGGACACGGCCACCGACCGCTCGATGGCCATGCCGGTACGCTCGCCGCCCGGACCCTCGGGATCGAACGAGCCCGTGCACACCGACTCACCGCAGTCGGCGACGGTGAGTCTGCCGTGTTCACGGCCCTTGGACAGCAGTACGTGCTGGGCCGTGCCCCACGACGACCAGAAGCCGGCGACGAGCAGCAGCAGTGCCACCGCGGCCATGGACACACGTCGGCCGTGGTCGAGTATCCGGCCGGAGGAGTTCCGCTTCATGGGGCCGGATCCTTCGGCACCCGACCGCACCCGGTCAACCCTTCCCGGTCAGGGCGATCAGGCGGCCGATCCACGCATCGAAGTGCGGGCAGGCCGCGCGGAACCCCCGCCAACCCGAGACCGGTCACCGCAGCGGGGCCGTGCAGCGTCTTCGTACAACCCGGATACAGCCGAGTTGCGCCGCGGACGCGAGGCCGGCGGCTACTCGCAGGACCAGCTCGGGGAACGGGTCTTCTGCTCCGGCACCTACATCGGCCAGTTCGAGACGGCGAAGCGGCTGCCCCAGCCGGATGTTTCCAGGTTGCTCGACGAGGTCTTCGAGTCGGGCGGGCACTTCCAGCGCCTGTGCCGTCTGGCGCGCAAGTCGAAGCACGCCGAGTACTTCGCGGACGCGGCGGAGCTGGAGCAGCAGGCGCGGACGCTCAGCGAGTACGCGCCGATGCCGGTGCCGGGGTTGCTGCAGACGGAGGGGTATGCGCGGGCCCTGGTGAGCGCGGCCCAGCGGTTCGAATCGCAGGACGTGGTTGAGCGCCTCGTGCGCACACGGCTGGACCGGCAGGCTCTCCTCGACTGCCCGACCGCTCCACTGCTGTGGGTCGTGCTGCATGAATCAGCGCTTCGGGTCCCCGTGGGAGGCTGCGCAGTCATGGCAGACCAGTTGGCCGAACTGGCAGAGGGCGCTCGAGCCAACCGCCGCCAGCTCGTGCAGGTCCTCCCCTTCGCTGCTGGTGCGGCAGCGTTCCTCAACGGCACGACGATCCACATGACCTTCGACGACGCACCTCCCGTCGTGTACACCGAGAGCGCCTTTACCGGGCAACTGGTCGAGGAACCGGCACTGGTTGCCCGGTACCAGAAGGCCTACGATCTGACCAGGGCCGCTTCGTTGCCGCCGGAAGCATCCCTCGACTTGATCGAATCAATGGCGAAGGACTACGCGAAACGATGACCCCGGCACCTGATCCGACCATCGCCGTGTGGCGCAAGTCGTCGTACAGCAACGGCGACGGCGGAGCCTGCCTCGAGGTTGCTGACAGTCCTCGTCTGACTTCGGTCCGGGACAGCAAGGTTCCGGACGGACCGGCGCTGCTCGTCCCGAACCGCACGTGGGTGGCCTTCGTGGAGGCGGTGAAGGGCGGAACGCTCGGCCAAGGCTGACTCCCTCGCCCAGAACGCCGCGTACCGTCCTCGTCACTCACCTGAGAGATGGGACTGTTGCGTGGTCCAATTGCGCGGATGCGCGGCTGCGCTCTCGGCGTTGGCGTCCAGCGACACCTTGCCGTCGCGCGGGTGCGCGGGTGCGCTGGCCGGACCCACGCGGGTGTCCGCTGTTCTCGGCCCGCGTTGAGCCTGTGGGACCGCTCAGGAGTTGTACGTACTCTGCGCCCGTTCCAGCCCCTCCGTCACCAGGCACTCCACCGCGTCCGCCCCGCGGTCCACGAAGTAGTCCAGCTCCTTGCGCTCCGCACCGGAGAAGTCCTTCAGCACGAAGTCGGCCACCTGCATCCGCCCCGGCGGGCGCCCGATCCCGAACCGGAGCCGGTGGTAGTCCGAACCCATCGCCTTCGTCATCGACTTCAGGCCGTTGTGCCCGTTGTCGCCGCCCCCCAGCTTCAGCCGCAGTACCCCGAAGTCGATGTCCAGCTCGTCATGGACGGCCACCACATGGGCCGTGGGGACCTTGTAGAAGTCCCGCAGCGCCACCACCGGACCACCCGAAAGATTCATGTACGACATCGGCTTGGCCAGGATGACCCGCCGGCTCCCCGGGCCCGCGGGACCGATCCGGCCCTCCAGCACCTGCGCCTGCGCCTTGGCCGCGCGCCTGAACTTCCCGCCCATCCGCTCCGCGAGCAGATCCGCGACCATGAACCCCACGTTGTGGCGGTTCCCGGCATAGCCCGGTCCCGGGTTCCCCAGGCCCACGACCAGCCAGGGCGCGCCGGTGTCGTCCGTCGTCATGACCGTCTCCTCATGGCCGTCTCCTCATGACCGTCTCCACGCGACGGTCTTCTCATGACCGCCTTCTCGAGTCCGCAAAGAGTCCCAGAACAGAGAACGGGGTGGCGGGCCGCGCGGCCCGCCACCCCGTCAGGCAGAGCGTACGGCTCAGGCCTCGGCGCCCTCGGTGGCCGCGGCCTCGCCGGCCTCGCCCGCCTCGGCCTCGGCAGCCGGCTCCTCGGCCTGCGCGGCCAGGACCTGGAGCACGACGGCGTCCTCCTCCACCGCCAGGCTCACGCCCTTCGGCAGCTTGACGTCCTTGGCGTGGACGGAGGCGCCGGCCTCCAGGCCCTCGACGGACACGGTGAAGGACTCGGGGATGTGAGTGGCCTCCGCCTCGACCGGCAGCGCGTTCAGCACGTGCTCCAGCAGGTTGCCGCCGGGCGCCAGCTCACCCTCGGCGTGCACCGGAACCTCGACCGTGACCTTCTCGCCGCGCTTCACCAGCAGCAGGTCGACGTGCTCCAGGAAGCCCTTCAGCGGGTCACGCTGCGCCGCCTTCGGGATCGCCAGCTCCTTCTTGCCCTCGATGTCCAGCGCGAGCAGGACGTTCGGGGTGCGCAGCGCCAGCAGCAGGTCGTGACCCGGCAGCGTCAGGTGGATCGGGTCGGAGCCGTGACCGTACAGAACGCCGGGGACCTTGTCGTCGCGACGGATGCGTCGGGCGGCGCCCTTGCCGAACTCGCTGCGGAGTTCCGCGGAAATCTTCACCTCGGACATGTGCACTCCTCGTATGCGGTGACGAACATGAACAGTCACCCGGCCACGACCGGCCTGCTACGAAGAGCGCGTCGATAACGGACCGCCGTACCCGAAACGGTACGGCCTCCCTCGCCGAGCAACCCGATGAGTCTACCCGGAGGGAGGCCGCAGCCTAAATCGATCTTCGATCACTCGGATCGGGCGGTCCGCCGCCCGCGGCCCCTACTGCTCCTCGAACAGGCTCGTCACCGAGCCGTCCTCGAAGACCTCGCGCACGGCACGCGCGATGGTCGGGGCGATGGACAGGACGGTGATCTTGTCCAGCTCCAGATTGCCCGGGTCCGGGAGGGTGTCGGTGAAGACGAACTCGCTGACCTTCGAGTTCTTCAGACGGTCCGCGGCCGGACCCGACAGCACACCGTGGGTGGCCGTCACGATCACGTCCTCGGCGCCGTGGGAGAACAGCGCCTCGGCGGCCGCGCAGATCGTGCCACCGGTGTCGATCATGTCGTCGACGAGGACGCAGACCCGGCCCTCGACATTGCCCACGACCTCGTGAACCGTCACCTGGTTCGCCACGTCCTTGTCGCGGCGCTTGTGCACGATCGCCAGCGGCGCGTCCAGGCGGTCGCACCAGCGGTCCGCCACCCGCACCCGGCCGGCGTCCGGGGACACCACCGTCAGCTTGGAGCGGTCGACCTTCGCGCTCACGTAGTCGGCCAGCAGCGGCAGGGCGAACAGATGGTCCACCGGACCGTCGAAGAAGCCCTGGATCTGGTCGGTGTGCAGATCCACCGTGAGGATCCGGTCCGCGCCGGCCGTCTTCATCAGGTCGGCGATCAGGCGCGCCGAGATCGGCTCGCGCCCGCGGTGCTTCTTGTCCTGGCGCGCGTAGCCGTAGAAGGGCAGGATCACCGTGATGCTCCGGGCGGAGGCCCGCTTCAGAGCATCGATCATGATCAACTGCTCCATGATCCATTTGTTGATGGGGGCCGTGTGGCTCTGCATCAGGAAGCAGTCCGCGCCGCGCGCCGACTCCTGGAAGCGGACGTAGATCTCGCCGTTGGCGAAATCGAACGCCTTCGTCGGCACCAGGCCGACCCCCAGTCGGTGGGCCACCTCCTCGGCCAGCTCGGGGTGGGCGCGGCCGGAGAAGAGCATCAGCTTCTTCTCGCCGGTCGTCTTGATCCCGGTCACAGCAACTGTCTCCTCAGACGTGTTTCTCCGCTGCCGATCCGCCCGTGCCCTGTGCGGCGAGCCAGCCGAATCATGTGCACGTATCACGGTACGCCGAGATCGGCGCACCTGTTTTCGGTCAGCCCTCGCGCTCCACGGACTCGGCCGCGACCTGAGCCGCCTGCGCCGCCGCGCTGCCCGGGCGCTTCCGCGCCACCCAACCCTCGATATTCCGCTGCTGGCCGCGGGCCACGGCCAGCGAACCCGCGGGCACGTCCTTGGTGATCACCGAACCCGCCGCGGTGTACGCGCCGTCCCCGACTGTGACGGGAGCAACAAACATGTTGTCCGAGCCCGTCTTGCAGTGGGAGCCGATCGTCGTGTGGTGCTTCGCCTCGCCGTCGTAGTTGACGAACACCGAGGCGGCACCGATGTTGGTGTGATCGCCGATCGTCGCGTCGCCGACGTACGACAGATGCGGCACCTTGGTGCCCTCGCCGATCGTCGCGTTCTTCATCTCCACATACGTACCGGCCTTGGCGCTCGTGCCCAGCCGGGTACCCGGACGCAGATACGCGTAGGGCCCCACCGACGCCGACTCGCCGATCACCGCGCCGTCCGCCACCGTGTTGTCCACCCGCGCGCCCCGGTGCACCACCGTGTCCCGCAGCCGCGTGTTCGGACCCACCTCGGCGTCCTCCGCCACATGCGTCGCACCCAGCAGCTGAGTACCGGGATGGACCACCGCGTCCCGCTCGAACGTCACCGTCACGTCCACCAGCACCGACGCCGGGTCCACCACCGTCACGCCGGCGGTCATCGCCTGCTCCAGCAGCCGCCGGTTCAGCAGCAGGCGCGCCTCCGCCAGCTGGACCCGGTTGTTGATCCCCAGGATCTCCCGGTGGTCCCCGGCCATCGAGGCACCCACCCGGTGCCCCGCCTCACGCAGGATCCCGAGCACGTCCGTCAGATACTCCTCGCCCTGGCTGTTGTCCGTACGGACCTTGCCGAGCGCGTCCGCAAGCAGCCGGCCGTCGAACGCGAAGACCCCCGAATTGATCTCCCTGATCGCCCGCTCGGCCTCGGAGGCGTCCTTGTGCTCCACGATCGCGGTCACCGCACCCGTGGCGTCCCGCACGATCCGGCCGTATCCGGTCGAGTCCGGGACCCGGGCCGTCAGCACCGTCACCGCGTTGCCGTCCGCGGCATGCGCCGCCACGAGCGCGGACAGCGTCCCGCCGGAGAGAAGGGGGGTGTCGCCGCACACCACCACCACCGTGCCGTCCGGCGCCCGGCCCAGCTCCTCAAGCGCCATGCGCACGGCGTGCCCCGTGCCGTTCTGCTCCGCCTGGAACGCCGTGCGGGTGCCCTCGTAGTGCGCCGCGAGGTGCCCCTCGACCTGCTCGCTCGCATGCCCCACGACCACGACGAGCTGCTCGGGCCCGAGTTCGCGGGCCGCGGACACGACATGCCCGACGAGCGAGCGTCCGGCGATCTCGTGCAGGACCTTGGGGGTCTTCGACTTCATGCGGGTGCCCTCACCCGCTGCGAGGACGACGACGGCGGCCGGGCGGTTGGCGCTCACGGGAATGCCCTTCGGCTTTCGGGTGGTGGACACCCGAAGGATACCGGGGGCGTACAGGCGTGAAATGAGCGCGGGCCCTGACCGTGGGGTCAGGGCCCGAACCGAGCAGGCTTGCTCCCGGGGGAGGACTCGAACCCCCATGATCAGAACCAAAATCTGACGTCTTGCCCTTAGACGACCCGGGATTACCGCTATGTCCGATTTGGTGGTTCGGTTGCGGATGCAGCCCCTACTATGCCGTACCACCAGCCCTCGATGCGACGGTACAGCTCGGCGCTCTGCCTGACCTGGATGACGAGGCAGCCCCGGTAGCGCGTGTCCACGTTCTTGCGGACGGTCTTCGGGTTGTGCCGCTTGAGCGTGGTCTTGCCGAAAGCCGAGACGTCTGCCTCCACCACGTCGGCCCAGTAGCGCTCCGCGCCATGCACATCGGCGGACTCGTGGATCATGACGTGGAACCTCAGGTGGCCTCGGTCCACTCCGACCAGGTCGAGCCATGCGAGGAACAGCCTGATCATTCCGGGGTCGCTGTTGACGAAGATAACCCTCTCCCGCCGGGCGTGAGGTTTGTCCTTGGTGCCTTCGGCCCAGTACAGCCCCACCCCGACGAGGAACAACTCCCGCTCGGTCAGGGTGCCGATCTCCCGCCGGGCGGTGTCCTTGGTCGCCTGACGCGCCGCCTCCCTCCTCGGGCCCTCGTGCTCCCAGCGCTTCCGGGCGGCCAGTCTCGCCTGCTCCGAAGGCGTGCGCGGAACCGGCTTCGGCAGGTCCCGTACCCACAGCGAGATCGAGCTCTTCGAGCAGCCCAGTTCGACCTGGATCTGGTCGTAGGTCATCCCCTGGCTCCGGAGTGCGCGCGCCTTCGCGCGGAGGTCGTCCCGCGCGTGGGGGCGCCTGGTCCAGTCCGGCGGGGGCTCGCCCTTCACCAGGCGGTTGAGGATGTCGTTGTTGCCGATGCGGAGCCGGTCGCGGATCTGGCGGAGGCTGAGGCCCTCGCGGCGCAGCGCGATCGCCTGTCTGCGGAGGTCGTCGAAGTCGGCGCATCCGCCGCTCATGGAGGTCATGCATCCAGGCTCGTCTCGAATGCGGGCGTCCGGGTCGAAAGCGTGCCCGATTCGCCGGTTCGGGCGATTGTCGCGGTTCACGGCCCTCTGGGGCGGCGGTTCGTGCTGCGGAAGCCGCCGGAAAACCGCTCGACCGCTTTCGTACGCTGTGAGGCATGACCACAACGGGGGCACACCGGGACTCTGCGGACGGCGGGCCGGGAGGCGGGCGCGGAGGCGGGCCGGAGGGCGGACGGACCGGCCAGGGCGAGGGCGGACGGACCGGCGAGGGCGAGGGCGGGCGGATCGGCGAGGGCGAGGGCGGGCGGGGCGAGGCTTCGGGAAGCAGGCGGGACGGCGGGTCTGCGGGGGGCGGACCGGGAGACACGATGGGCGGCGGGCGGGGTGGCACACGGGGCGCCCTGTGGAGCGGGTCGTCGCCGGGAGGAGCGCTGTGGGGATCGCTGTGGTGGGGGCGCCGGCGGAGCGCGGTGCTGGACGGGGGACTCGCTCTCCTGTCCGCCGCCGAGTGCGCGTTGGAGGGTGCCCGGTTCGCGGAGAGGGCCTCGCTGCCCGCGCTCGTGGGGGTGGCCTTCGGCCTGCTCGCCGGATCGGCGCTGGTGCTGCGCCGGCGCCGGCCGGTGGCCGTGGTACTGGTGTCGATCGCGATCACGCCGGCCGGGATGGGCTTCCTGATGGGGATCGTCGGGCTGTACACGCTCGCCGCCTCGGAGGCGTCGCGGCGGGTGATCGCGGCGCTGGCGGGGATGTCGCTGCTGGGGACCCTGATCGTCACGTTCGTGAGGACCAGGCAGGACGTGGCGACGGCCGACTTCGATCCGGGGTCCTGGTACGTGCCGGTGGTGTCGGTCGTGATGTCGATCGGGCTGACCGCCCCGCCGCTGCTGCTGGGACTCTACGTGGGGGCGCGGCGGCGGCTGATGGAGAGCCTGCGGGAGCGGGCGATCAGTCTCGAGCAGGAGCTGTCACTGCTGGCGGACCGCGCGGAGCAGCGGGCGCAGTGGGCGCGTACGGAGGAACGGACGCGGATCGCGCGGGAGATGCACGACGTGGTGGCGCACCGGGTGAGTCTAATGGTGGTGCACGCGGCGGCCTTGCAGGCGGTGGCGCTGAAGGATCCGCAGAAGGCGGCGAGGAACGCGGCGCTGGTGGGGGACATGGGCCGGCAGGCGCTGACGGAGCTGCGGGAGATGCTCGGGGTGCTCAGGTCGGGTGAGGAGGTGGTGGCGCGGGCGACGGCCGAGCCGGTGCCGCTGGCCGCGGTGGGGGCCGCGGCTGCTGCTGCGGCTGAGGCCGCTGAGGCGGCGGAGGCGGCCGAGGTCGTCGAGGTCGTCGAGGGTGCGGTTGCGGGTGCGGCGGTTGCGGGGGAGGGGCCGTCGCTGGCGGATCTCGGTTCGCTGGTGGAGCAGTCGCGGTTGGCGGGGATGGCCGTGGAACTCTCGGTACAGGGCGAGCCGCGTGCGTACCGGCCGGACGTGGAGCAGACGGCGTTCCGGGTGGTGCAGGAGGCCTTGACGAACGTCCACAAGCACGCGCCGGGTGCGAGGGCGTGGGTACGGGTCGCCCACCGTGCGGCGGAGGTCGCGATGCAGGTGGAGAACGGGCCCTCGCTGCGCGGCGCGGCGGACGCGGGTCTGCCGAGCGGGGGGAACGGTCTGGTCGGCATGCGGGAGCGGGTGTCCGCGCTGGGCGGGGTGTTCGTTTCGGGGCCGACGGACGGGGGCGGCTTCCGGATGTCGGCGGTGCTGCCGACGGGGTCGCCGACGGAGTCCCCGGCGGTGCTGCCGACGGAGTCCCCGGCGGGGTCGCAGGCGGGGTCGCAGGCGGAGTCCCCGGCGGGGTGAGTCCCGGGGGCCGAGCCGTGGCGGTGTGGGTCCCGGCGGGGACCCACACCGCAGGGACCCACACCGCCACGGCTCCTGCGGCCCCGGGGCCCGCCGCCATGGGTGTCGCGCATACGGCCTCCCCCTCGTGGTGTCCCGCTGTCCGTGGTGTCCCGCGCCCGCGGCGTCCCGCTGTCCGTGGTGCCACGCTCCCGTGGTGTCCCGGGTGCCCCGCCGTCCGCGGTGTCCCCGGTGCCGTCCGCTCAGGGTGTGGTGAGACGTGCGGGCTGGTTGCCGTTGACGAGGGCGATGAGGGCCCGGTCGAGGTCGGGTCCGAGGTACCAGTCGCCGGTGTGGTCGACGCTGTAGACGCGGCCTTCGGCGTCGATGGCGAGGACGGCCTGGGCGTCGCCCTCCTCTCCCAGCGGCGCGATCTCGGTGTCGAGGGCGCGGCCGAGATCGCCGAGGGTGCGGGCGAGGTGGAGCCCGGCGAGGGGGTCGAGGCGCAGTGCCGCGGGCGCGGTCTGTCGGCCGGGTCCGGGTGGGGTGATGTGCAGGGCGCCGAACTCGGCCCAGGCCTCGACGGCGGCGGGGAAGACGTTGTGCCGGTGGCCTCCGGGGGAGATGTGGGCGCGGAGCGTGTCGGCCCAGTGCTCGGCGAGTTTGATGTCCCAGCGGCCCGGTTGCCAGCCCGCGTCGCGCAGGGCCGCGTCGACGGCGACGGGAAACCGGGTGGTGCTGAGGGGGTGGTCGGGCATGTGCGTGCGTTCAGCCGTTCTCGGTCTGGGCGGGTTCGACGACGCGTACGCCGAAGTGGGCGAGCATCGCCGCGCAGGAGCGGCAGGGGGCGGCGTAACTGCCGTGCAGGGGGTCGCCGTCCTCCCGGATGCGCCGGGTGGTGAGTTTGGCGTGCTTGAGGGAGCGGCGGGCCTCGCCGGGGCTGAGGGGTTTGCGCCGGGCGCGCTTGGATCGCGCGGTGTCGGTGGCGCCGATGTGGCGGGAGAGCAGGATGGCTTCGGGGCATCTGCCGGTGAAGCGTTCGCGCTGGCCGCTGGTGAGGGTGTCGAGGAAGTCCTGGACGAGCGGGTGGAGGGTGGGCGTCCGGTCTCCTCTGGCCGCGGTGCAGGTGAGGGTCGTACCGCGGACGGAGAGTGCGGCGGCGACGGTGGGCAGGATCCCGTCGCGGCGGAAGCGGAGTGCGGGCGGGCGTGCCGCGGACTCCGCGCTGCTCCAGCTGAGCCTGGGGTCACCCGTGGTGGCTGTCGGCGACGGTTGCGGTGCCGTGTGCATCGTGCTGTTGTCCCTCCGTGCAATCCCCCGAGTTGCTGGGACAGCCTGCCAAACGGGGCGGGCGGCGCGGAAGCGGGGTGGCTGAAAGGTGTGACTGTGTCGTCCTGTCCCGGTCTGGGGATCACTCGGAGATGATGGCTCGTCACCGGAACGGAGGGGCGGTGGCCCTTCCGCCCCACCGCATAGGCTGTGGTGAACCAGCAGGACGCAGCAGGGGGCATACCGCCATGACGACAGGTCGGATGGGGCTGGGCACACCTCCCGGCTCCCGGGGCCCGGGGAACGCAGCGCCGCCGAACGCCGCCTACGCCGGACAGGTCGTTCGCTTCCCGGACCCGGTGAGGGCCGCTCGGCATCCTGAGGGTGTGCGGGTGGACGAGCGCGGTTTTCCGGATTTCTCACCGTATGCGCGGGCGGCGGCGGAGATCGCGGCACCGCCGGAGGGCTTCGGCGTCGACGAACTGCGGCTGACGGACTACGTGTCGGCGAACGCGGCGCTGGCCGCGGCAGGTCACGAGCTGTGGGACACCATTCCCCCGGTGGCGACGCCGCACGGCTGGACGTGGCATCACGTGGCGGGGAGCCGCCGACTGGAGCTGGTGCCGGTCGAGGTGAAGGCGCTGCTGCGGCATCACGGCGGTGTGGCGACGGCGCTGGTGGACCAGGGGAAGCGCGGGACCCGTCCGTTGCAGGAGACGCGGCCCGCGCACTTCGGTCTGCCGAAGGGCGCGGTCTCGGTGTCCGAGCGGCAACTGCTGGGTGTGGAGGAGGACCTGGGCTACCGGCTGCCGGGTGCGTACCGTTCCTTCCTGAAGGCGGCCGGAGGGTGCGCACCGGTGGGCGTGGCGCTCGACGCGGCGCTGGGGCTGCTGGTGGACCAGCCGTTCCTCACGGTGCGGGAGGAGGCGGCGGTCAATGACCTGGTGTACGCGAACAAGTGCCTGCGCGACCATCTGACGAAGGACTATCTGGGGGTCGGTTTCGTCCAGGGCGGACTGCTGGCGGTCAAGGTCCGCGGTGCGGCGGTGGGTTCGGTGTGGTTCTGCGCGTACGACGACGCCCGGGACCGGGACGGCCGGACGGTGGCGGAGCGGGTGGAGAGCCTGTTGCTGCCGTGCGGCGAGGACTTCGACGCGTTCCTGGACCGGCTGGTGGGGAACCCGCCGGAGCTGGAGACCGTCGCGAACCTGATGGTGGACGGCGGCTTCGCGCATGCCGTCCCGGTGGGGGGTTGAACTTCTCGATGGTGACGTTCGCGCAGGCGCAGGAGCGCGCGGAGGAGTGGGTCAACGGCGAGCTGCCCGCCTACCAGCACCGCGAGGTCCGGGTGCGGGAGTTCGGGTCGGGCTTCGTGGTGTGGGCGGAGGACCGTCCGGAGGGGCCGACGTCGGACGGCGGCCGGCAGCGGATGGTGATCGCCCGGGACAGCGGGGAGGCCACGTTGTGGCCGGGCCTGCCGGTGGGTGAGGTGATCCGCCGCTACGAGGAGGAGTACGGCGCTCCTCCCGGGACGGTTGCGTCTTCGGCCGCACCGCCTGAGCGGGTCGATCTGAACCAGACGTCGTTCCTGCTGAGTCCGCCGGAGTGGTTGCAGGACGCGGCGGACAAGCTCGGCATCTCGGACCGGAGGGGTGCACGCGGTGGCACGGGTGCCTCGGCGGCCGGTGCTTCCACGGCCGGTGCTTCCACGGCCGGTGCTTCCACGGCCGGTGCTTCTACGGCGGGAGCGTCGGCGACCGGTGTGCCGGTGGCTGGTGTGCCGGTGGCGGACGCGTCCGCCGGCCCCGGGCAGGGCTCCCGCTCGGCGCGGTCGGCGCAGGACACGGGCGGCCCCCGGGACACGACCGGTGGCGGTGTGACGAGCGGCCGTGGTTCGCATGTGGGCGGGGCCGCGTGGCCGGGTACGGCGGCGGCCTCGGCAGTCGGGGCGCCGGGGACGCACCCCGAGGGAGTGGCGGCCGCGGCCGCGCCGGCCGCCGGCGGGCGCGGCGGCGGCGAGCACGAGCCGGCCGCGCCGGTGGGGGTGCCGGCCGCGCCGGCGGGGGCGACGCCGTGGGCGGGGACGGACACGAACGCCGGCTCGGACGACGGTTCCGTACCGCTGCCTGCGACGGTGCTCGCGCCGCCGCTCGCGGGTGCCGACGGCGAGGACGACCAGCCGCCTCCGGCGGGCGCGGAGGCGCCGACGGCGCTGATGTCCGGCGGGAGCCGACTGCCGCGCACGGCGGTGTCGCCCGCCTTCGACCCCCAGAGCCAGGGTGCGGGCGCGGGTGCGGCTGGCGGTGGCAGCGGTAGTGGCAGCGGCGGTCCCGGCGCGGCACCGCCTCCCGGCACTGCCGCGCCGCGTTCCGCGGAGGACCTGGCGGACGCCTCGACCGGCAGGGCCACGGTGCCACCGCGCGGACCGCGCGGCACCGGCCCGGCTGCTCCTCCGCCACCGGGCCGGCCGCCAGGCGTTCCGGGTGCCCGGCCTGGCGCCGTGCCGCCCGAGTCGGGTGGACCGGGTGCCTCGGGTGGGCCGACGGGCGGGTACGTACCGACGCAGATGGTCTCCCGGCCCGGCCCCGGGGGACCGCAGCCGCCGGACGCGCCACAGCCTGGCCCGCCGCGGCCCCCTGGCCCGCCGGGGGTTCCGGGTACTCCGCCGGGTGGGGTCCACCATGCGGCGACGGTGCTGGCGAACCCGGGTCAGGCCGGCCCGGGTGGGGCTCCGGCCGGTCCGGGGGTGCCGCGGCCTCCGGGCCCTCCGGGGCCGGTACCGTACGCGCCCCAGCCCGGTCCGCAGACCGCGTACGGCTATCCGCAACAGCCACCGCAGCCACCGCAGCCGCCGCGGCAACAGCAGCAGCCCGCCGCTGTGCCGACCGTCGGCCCCGGCTACCAGGCCGTGCTGCGCTACCGTGCGCCCGACGGTTCCGAGCAGCAGCTCATCCGCCGTTCGGCGCCGGGCACACCGCACCCGGAGTGGCAGATCTTCCACGAGCTGCGCGCGATGAACGTCCCCAGTGACCAGGTGCTCGAGCTGCATACCGAGCTGGAGTCCTGCGAGCTGCCCGGGGGTTACTGCGCCCGGATGATACGGGAGACGTGGCCGCAGGCCCGGATCACGAGCATCGCCCCCTACGGCAGGGACCACGCCGGCAGGCAGGGCGGCATGCGGCAGCTGCTGACCCACCAGGGCGAGCTGCACCAGGTCGCCGACGGCCCGGCGCGTCCCGCGCCGGTCCGCGCTCCGCTGCCCCGGGTGCAGCCTGCCCCGCCCCTTCCGCCGGAGGCGGTGGCGCACGAGCTGGTGGGGTCGTTCGGGCCGCAGGGCGTCTGCCGGTTCGAGCAGCGGGCCGTGTCCCGTCAGGGGGTGCCGGAGATCGTGGCGCGGACGCTGGTGTGGGCGGGTCTCCCGGCGGACTTCGGACCGTTCTTCTGGGCGCAGCCGCCGCACCCGGTGGTGCCGACACTCGGCGAGCTGGCCGCGCAGCGGCAGGTGCGGCCACCGTCGGACGCGAATTCGTACCTGGTCCTGGGCAGCGACTTCGGCCGGGCGATCTGTGTCCAGTACGGCACCGCGCACATCGTGGCGGTGCCCGTGGAGGGTGGTCCGGGCGGGCAGCCGATGGTGCCCCAGTTCGTCAACAGCGGCCTGCCGGAGTTCACCCGCTCCCTGGCGCTGCTCGGCCGGATGTGGCGGCTGCGGTTCGGGCTCAGCCCGGAGCAGGCGGGCCGGTGGACCATCGACTTCCAGGCGCAGCTCGCCACGCTGGATCCGGCGGCTCTGTCCTCACCGGACAGCTGGTGGTCGGTGCTGCTGGAGCAGATGTGGGACGGACTGCTCTGATGCGATGACGGCGCGGCGGTCGCGAGCAGCGGAACCGTTTCGCCGCTGACGACACGGGATGCGGCGCGGGATGTGGCGCGGGGTGCGGCGTCGGGTGGCGCCGAGCGCGGCGCCCGGAACAGCGCCCGGAACGGCCATCGGGCGTTCGACCGAGACGGCGCTGACGTCTGCTGACGTCTGCTGACGGCGGAGCCGAGGTGCCCGCCGCGGTTGGTCACGGGCGGCTGCCGGGGCGTAGCGGTCTTCGCTGAGGGCGGTGGTGGCAGGCTCCCGCCGGGCGTCGCCGGTCCCGCTGCCGGTAGTCGGCGGACGGTCGGCCGGCGGTGCCTCCCGCGTGTGGCCGGTCGCCGAGCCGGTGGTGCGGCACGTCCGTGCGCCGGAGCGTGCGCCCCCGGGCGTCCGATCCATCCCTCAGGTCCGGTGCGCACTACTGTGCGGCGGAGTGTCGCGGTACAGCTGCCTCGCCCCGATCGAGCACGATGTTCCCGCGTCGACCGCTCCGAGAGGAGTCCAGTGATGAATGCGGGATCGGCTCAGGGAGGGTTCGTCACCGTACGCGGCCGCGGCTACCGGCTGGATCAGGTCGACCGGTATGTCTCCGCGCTCGCGCGGGAGCGGGACGAGGCGCGGCGGCGGGCGGCGCGCCTGGCGCGGGTGGTGGAGCAGCTGGCGGCGGAGGCGGTGTCGTTGCGGCAGTTCGCCGAGGCGCTGGGGCCACCGACGTACGAGCCGCTCGGCCCGCGCGCCCGGGAGGTCCTCGACCTGGCGGAGAAGGAGGCGGCCCTGGTGCTGTCCACCGCGCGGGACGAGGCGCGGGCCGTGTGCGAGGCGGCGGAGTCGGAGGCGCGCCGGCTGCGGGAGCTGGCGCGGGTGGGGGCGGGGCAGACCTGCGAGGAGGCGGACGCGCGGGCGCGGCGGATGCTCCTGTCGGCGCGGGCCACGGCGGAGGAACTCCGCGACGCGGCACGGGTGGAGGCCGCGGCCGACCGCGGTGAGGCGATGGCCGTACTGGAGACGGCCAGGTGCCGGGCGGCCGGCATGCTCAGGGAACTCGACCGGATGCGGGTGTCCCGCCGCTACGAGGCGGAGCGGGAGCTGTCGGCCCGTGACGCGGAGGCGGCGGAGCGCTACGGGGCCCTCACCGCGCGGGCGCGTGCGCGGCTTTCGGAGGCGCTGTCCGCGTTCGCCGAGGCCGAGGAGTCGGCCCGCCGCGGCCGGGAGGAGGCTCAGGCGCTGGCCGCGCGCATGGTGGACGAGGCCGGCGTACGGGCGGTGCGTGTCTCCCGGGAGACGGACCGGGTGCTGCGTGAGCATGTGCGGCGGGCCGAGGAGATCCATGCGCAGCTGGACCACGTCCGGGAGGTTCTGGCCGGTCTCACGGAGCGCCCGCAGCCCCCGGACTGATTCGTACTCGCGGACGCTGTTTCTGTTTCTGTTTCTGTTTCTGTTTCTGTTTCTGTTTCGCTTTCGCCGGGCCGGGCCGGGCCGGGCCGGGCCGGACCGCGGCCGCTGTCGCCGGGCCGGCGAAGTCAGCCGGTGTTGCGCCCGTGTCCGCCCGCCGGGGCACCATGCGCGCGAGGTGCGGCGACGCCGGTCCTCCTGCCGCAAGAGGCAGGCCCCGCACGGGCCCCGCACGGGCGCCCCCGCACAACACCCCGCACGTGCCCCGCGCAGGCCCTCCGGGTCAGACGTCCGGCCGGCGCTCCTTGAGGACCGCGAACCTGCGCGGTGCGAACAGCAGTGCCAGCAGCCCGAGCGCGGCGGCGGCCGCTGCGCCGGCGAAGACGAGATCGACCGCCGCCGCCACCGCGCGCCGCAGCGGTTCCTGCGAGGACCCGTCCGCCAGCGCGCGGGAGACCGAGTCCAGATCGCCCGCACCGCCGAGGCGGGCGGCCAGCACCGCGTTGGCCAGCGCCCCGAAGAGCGCGGCACCGACGCTCTGACCGACCTGACGGCTGAACAGCACGGACGCCGTCGTCGTCCCGCGCTCGGCCCAGGGCACGGTCGACTGCACGCCGACCAGCAGCGGGAGCTGGAAGAAGCCGAGGGCCGCGCCCAGCAGCAGCATGATCAGGGCCGGCTGCCACGGCTCACCCGGGTACGGCAGCAGCGGGAAGGCCAGCAGGACGAGCAGCGCGGCTCCCATCCCGGTGAGGGCCGTGTCGCGGAACCCGATGCGGTTGTAGACGCGGTTGGCGTACGCCGCCGTGACCGGCCAGCTCAGCGTCATCGCGGACAGCACGAACCCGGCCGCTATCGGCCCGAGCCCGAGCACCGACTGGGCGTACGTCGGCAGGAACACCGTCGGCGCGACCATCAGCAGCCCCAGCGCACCCATGGCCAGGTTCACGGAGGCGATGGTGCGCCGCCGCCACACCCAGCCGGGGATGACGGGCTCCGCGGCCCGCCGTTCGACGAGTACGGTCACGGCGGCGCAGACCGCGCTCGCGCCGAGGAGCCCGAGCGAGGGGGCGGAGATCCAGGGCCAGGCGACTCCGCCCTGGACGAGTGCGGTCAGCAGCAGCGTCGCGGTGACGAAGACGGCGAGCGCGCCCTGCCAGTCGACCCGGGGCCGCGGCCCCCGCTCCCGTACCGGCTCCACGAGGTGACGGGCGATCAGCCAGAGTGCGACCCCGCCGACGGGGAGGTTGATCAGGAAGATCCAGCGCCAGTCGGCGTAGGCGGCCAGCAGGCCGCCCACCGCGGGGCCGGCGACCGACGAGACCGCCCACACCGTGGACAGCCTCGCCACGATCCGGGGCCGCTCCTTCAGCGGGTACAGGTCGGCGGCGATGGTCTGGATCGTGCCCTGCAACGCTCCTCCGCCGAGTCCCTGGACGACGCGGAAGGCGATGAGCGAGGCCATGCTCCACGCCGCCGCGCACAGCAGCGAACCGGCCAGGAACAGCACGATGCCCGCGATCAGCACGGGCTTGCGGCCGAAGGTGTCGGAGAGCTTGCCGTAGACGGGGAGGGTGACGGTGACGGCGAGCAGATAGCCGGAGAACAGCCAGGAGAAGACGGAGAAGCCGCCAAGATCGCCGACGATCTGGGGGACCGCGGTCGACACGACCGTCCCGTCGAGGGCGGCGAGTGCCATCCCGAGCATCAGCGCGGCGACCACCGGCCCGCGCCGACCCGTGGTGGTGACGGTGGGCTGCCCGTCCTCGCCCGGTCCGGTTCCTCCGCGTAACGGCTGTCCGGCGGGTGGGCCGCCCGCGTCCATGCCTGCGCCGTCGGCGCCCGTGTCTCCGCTCCGGCCCGTGTCTCCGCTTCGGCCCCTTTCCCCGCTCCGGCCGGCGTCCCCGCTCCGGCCCCTCTCCCCGCCCCCACCCATCGAGATTCCTTCCCTATGCACGTATCTCCGCCGGGCACAGCCTCTCACCCCGCGCCCCGCCGGGGGAGGGGCTTGCGTCCGGAGGCGAGTGCCGGTGCCGGGCCAATGGGGCCCCTAGGGGGATCTCCCTACTTTCGTCCAGGTAGCGTTCGTCCCCCGGGAGGACGAGCGGACCGCGAGGCCATCCGTACCGTGGACTCGTATCGGCGGCACGGCCCCGGGCACGCCGCGGGGTGGGGAGAGCCCCCGGCGGGAACCCTGCTGCGTACCAGCGAGGGGGGTCGCTCCTCCCGCACATCCGTACCGCGAGCGGCGCGCTCAAGTCCGGCCGACCGTTCACTGACTTAGGAGACTTACCGTGGCAACGGCTGTGACCACTCCCAAGCACGGGGGTACCGGAGGGAGTTCGGCCGTCGCGGCCCGGGCGCGACAGGTGGTGAAGGCGTACGGATCCGGTGAGACGCGGGTCGTCGCACTCGACCACGTCGACGTGGACATCATGCGGGGCCGGTTCACCGCGATCATGGGCCCGTCGGGCTCCGGAAAGTCCACGCTGATGCACTGCCTCGCCGGACTCGACACCGTCACCTCGGGCGAGATCCACCTCGACGAGACCGAGATCACCCGGCTGAAGGACGCCAAGCTCACCCGGCTCCGCCGCGACCGGGTCGGCTTCATCTTCCAGGCGTTCAACCTGCTGCCCACGCTGAACGCCCTGGAGAACATCACCCTCCCCATGGACATAGCGGGCCGGGCGCCCGACACCGCCTGGCTGAACCGGGTGGTGGAGACCGTCGGGCTCGCCGACCGGCTGAAGCACCGCCCCAGCCAGCTGTCGGGCGGCCAGCAGCAGCGCGTCGCCGTGGCCCGCGCCCTCGCCTCCCGGCCCGACATCATCTTCGGCGACGAGCCGACCGGCAACCTCGACTCCCGCTCCGGCGCCGAGATCCTGGGCTTCCTGCGCCGGTCCGTCGACGAACTCGCCCAGACCATCGTCATGGTCACCCACGACCCGGTCGCCGCCTCCTACGCCGACCGCGTCCTGTACCTCGCCGACGGCCGGATCGTGGACGAGATGCTCGACCCCACGGCCGAGCAGGTCCTCGACCGCATGAAGGACTTCGACGCCCGGGGGCGGACCTCGTGACCGTGCTGAGGACCTCGCTGCGGAACTTCCTCGCGCACAAGGGGCGTATGGCCCTGTCCGCCGTCGCCGTCCTGCTGTCCGTGGCGTTCGTGTCCGGGACCCTCGTGTTCAGCGACACGATGAACACCACCTTCGACAAGCTCTTCGCGGTCACCACCGCCGATGTCACCGTCAGCCCCGCGAAGTCCGGGGCCGACGACCAGGCGCCGGGGAGCGGCCGTCCGGAGACCCTGCCCGCCTCGCTGCTGCCGGCCGTGGAGAAGGCCGAGGGCGTGAAGTCCGCCGCGGGTGCCGTCGTCTCCACGGGCGTCACCGTCGTCGACGCCCACAACGAGAACATGGGTTCGAGCACCGGCGCTCCGACGATCGCCGCCAACTGGGGCCGGGGCGATCTGCGTTCCATGGAGATCACCTCCGGCCGCGCCCCCCGCGGCCCCACCGACGTCATGGTCGACGCCGACACCGCCGGAAAACACGGCCTGAAGGTCGGCGACAGGCTGCGCACCATCACCGTCACCGGCGACTTCACGGCGACGGTCTCCGGTATCGCGTCCTTCAAGGTCACCAACCCCGGCGCCGCCATCGTCTACTTCGACACCGCCACCGCCCAGCGGGAACTACTGGGTGGAACCGGGCAGTTCACCCATATCATGGTCGATGCCGCGCCCGGGGTGAGCCACGAGCGGCTGAAGAGGAACGTCGCCGCCGCCGTCGACGGCCCGTACACGCTCCAGACGCAGGCCGAGGCGGCGGACGAGGGACGGCAGGGAGTCAGCGGCTTCCTCGACGTCATGAAGTACGCGATGCTCGGCTTCGCCGGGGTCGCCGTCCTGGTCGGCGTCTTCCTCATCGTCAACACCTTCTCCATGCTGGTCGCCCAGCGCACCCGCGAGATCGGCCTGATGCGTGCCGTCGGGGCGAGCCGCCGCCAGGTCAACCGGTCGGTGCTCGTCGAGGCGCTGCTCCTCGGCGTCGTCGGCTCGGTCGTCGGGGTCGGCGCCGGGGTGGGGCTCGCCGTCGGCCTGATGGGGCTCATGTCCGCGGTGGGCATGAACCTCTCGACGGCGGATCTGACCGTGAAGTGGACGACACCCGCGGTCGGCCTCGTGCTCGGCGTCGTCGTCACGCTCGTCGCCGCCTACATCCCGGCCAGACGCGCCGGGAAGGTCTCCCCGATGGCCGCCCTCCGCGACGCCGGCACCCCCGCCGACGGGCGGGCCGGACTCGTCCGGGGTGTCATCGGCCTGGTCCTCACCGGGGTCGGCGGCGCCGCGCTCTGGGCGGCGACACGAGCCGACGAGGCCGCCGGCGGCTCGATCTGGCTCGGCGCCGGCGTCGTCCTCAGCCTCGTCGGCTTCATCGTCGTCGGCCCGCTGCTGGCGGGCGGCGTCGTGCGGGTCCTCGGCGCGGTCCTCCTCCGGGTCTTCGGGCCGGTGGGGAGGATGGCCGAACGCAACGCCCTGCGCAACCCGCGCCGCACCGGGGCCACCGGCGCCGCCCTGATGATCGGCCTCGCGCTCGTCGCCTGCCTGTCCGTCGTCGGCTCGTCCATGGTCGCCTCGGCCACGGAGGAACTCGACAGGTCCGTCGGCGCCGACTTCGTCGTCCAGTCCGCCAACGGCATGATCGTGCCGCAGGCGCAGAAGGCTTTGGAGCAGGTGCCCGGCGTCGCCGACGTCACCGAGTACCGGAGGGTGGGCGCGACCGTCACCGCTCCCGACGGGACGTCCAGCGACGACGAGTGGCTGGTCGCCGCGGACCCGACGTACGCCCAGGTCCTGCGCCGCGAGATCGTCGCCGGGGATCTCGCCGCCGCGTACGGCAAGGACGCCATGTCCGTCGGCGAGGACTACGCCGAGCAGCACGGGGTGAAGGTCGGCGACACGATGACGGTGGCGTTCCGGGGCGGTGAGACCGCGAAACTGAGGGTCGCGGCCGTCACCTCCGACGACACCAACGTCGACAAGGGCTCGATGTACATGGCCATCAGCACCGCCGGGCAGTACCTCACGCCCGAGCGGATGCCGATGAACACGATGATGTTCGCCGACGCAGAGCAGGGCAAGGAGCAGGAGGCCTACCAGGCCCTCAAGGACGCCCTCGCCGCCTACCCGCAGTACCGGGTGCTGGACCAGACCGACTTCAAGCAGGTCCTGAAGGACCAGGTCGGCCAGTTGCTGAACATCGTGTACGGCCTGCTCGCGCTCGCCGTCATCGTCGCCGTCCTGGGCGTCGTCAACACCCTCGCCCTGTCGGTGGTGGAGCGGACCCGGGAGATAGGCCTGATGCGGGCGATCGGCCTGTCCCGCCGCCAGCTGCGCCGGATGATCCGCCTGGAGTCGGTCGTGATCGCGCTCTTCGGGGCCCTGCTCGGCCTCGGCCTGGGCATGGGCTGGGGCACCGCGGCGCAGAAGCTGCTCGCTCTGGAGGGCCTGGGCGTCCTCGACATCCCGTGGCCGACGATCCTGTACGTCTTCGTCGGGTCGGCGTTCGTGGGACTGGTCGCCGCGCTGGTGCCGGCCTTCCGCGCCGGCCGGATGAACGTCCTGAACGCCATCGCCGCCGAGTAGCCGCGGCGGTCCACGGCACGAGGGACCGGCCCGGCGAGCGTCCTTCCCGCTCGCCGGGCCGGAGCCGTCACCGCTCCCTGCCGCCTGCCGGCTGCCGCCTGCCGGCTGCCGCCTGCCGGCTGCCTGTCGTGTCTGCCCTGTCTGCCGTGTCTGCCGTGTCTGCCGGTGGTCGTCCCGGCGTCTGGGCCCGCCGCCGTGGTGACTGCCTGCGGTGCCTGAGCCGCCTGAGCCGTCTGAGCCGTCTGAGCCGCCTGAACTGCCTGCTGCCTGTCGTCGCCCGGCGCCTGCCCTCGCCTCCAGTCGCCTGCCCGCGCCTGCCCTCGTCCGCCCTCACCTGCCCGTGTCTGCCCCCCCGCCTGCCCGCGTCTGCCCGTCGACGGCCGCATACGGCTCTGTCGCCGCCGGCCGGGTGGCGAGATCCCGCGACGTACCCGCACCGGAGGCGGGCCCCGGTCAAGCCGCCCCTCCGGATTTCCGGCGGGCGTACCCTGGAGAGCCCCGGCCGGCCCTGGATCACAGGGAACCCATACGTGCCGGGCGGCTCGCGTTGCCCACCTTCTTACGGACCCGGACGGATAACCCTTCATGAGCCTGCACGGTCTGCTCGACGCCGTCGTCAAGGACCCCGCCCTCGTCGAAGCGGTGAAAGCCGCGGGCGACGGTCACCGGCCGCATGTCGATCTGGTCGGACCGCCGGCCGCCCGGCCCTTCGTCGTGGCGGGCCTGGCCCGCGAGGCCCACCGGCCCGTGCTGGCCGTGACCGCGACCGGCCGCGAGGCCGAGGACCTGGCCGCCGCGCTGCGGTCGCTGCTCGACCCGGACACGGTCGTCGACTACCCCTCCTGGGAGACCCTGCCGCACGAGCGGCTGTCCCCCCGCTCCGACACCGTCGGCCGGCGGCTCGCGGTGCTGCGCCGGCTCGCGCACCCCAGCGCGGACGACCCGGCCGCCGGGCCGGTCCGGGTCGTCGTCGCCCCCGTACGCTCGGTGCTCCAGCCCCAGGTCAAGGGCCTCGGGGACCTGGAGCCGGTGGCCCTGCGCACCGGGCGGACCGCCGATCTGGAGGACGTCGTCGCAGGGCTCGCGGCCGCGGCCTACTCGCGGGTGGAGCTGGTCGAGAAGCGCGGCGAGTTCGCCGTGCGCGGCGGCATCCTCGACGTCTTCCCGCCGACCGAGGAGCATCCCCTCCGGGTCGAGTTCTGGGGCGACGAGGTCGAGGAGATCCGCTACTTCAAGGTCGCCGACCAGCGTTCGCTGGAGGTCGCCGAGCACGGGCTGTGGGCGCCGCCGTGCCGTGAGCTGCTGCTCACCGACGAGGTGCGTCAGCGGGCCGCGGCCCTCGCCGAGGAGCATCCCGAGCTGGGCGAACTGCTGGGGAGGATCGCCGAGGGGATCGCCGTCGAGGGCATGGAGTCCCTCGCCCCCGTCCTGGTGGACGACATGGAGCTGCTGCTCGACGTCATGCCGGCTGGCTCGATGGCCGTGGTGTGCGACCCCGAGCGGGTCCGTACCCGGGCCGCCGACCTGGTGGCCACCTCGCAGGAGTTCCTGCACGCGTCGTGGGCCGCTTCGGCCGGCGGCGGGCAGGCGCCGATCGACCTCGGCGCGGCCTCCCTGCGGGGGATCGCCGACGTGCGGGACCGGGCGCGCGAGCTGGGCATGATGTGGTGGTCCGTGTCGCCGTTCGCGGCGGACGAGGAGCTGACCGGCGACACCCTGACGCTCGGGATGCACGCCCCGGAGGCGTACCGGGGGGACACCGCCCGTGCTCTCGCCGACACCAAGGGGTGGCTCGCCGACGGCTGGCGCACGGTGTTCGTGACCGAGGGCCACGGCACGGCGTCCCGCACCGTCGAGGTGCTCGGCGGCGAGGGCATCGCGGCCCGCCTGGACGCGGACCTCGGCGAGATCTCCCCGTCCGTCGTCCATGTCGCCTGCGGCTCGATCGACCACGGGCTGGTCGACCGGGGTCTGAAGCTCGCGGTGCTGACGGAGACCGACCTGTCCGGTCAGAAGGCCGCGGGCAGGGACGGCGCGCGGATGCCGACGCGCCGCCGCAAGCAGGTCGACCCGCTCACCCTGGAGGCGGGCGACTACATCGTCCACGAGCAGCACGGCGTCGGCCGCTATCTGGAGATGGTGCAACGCACCGTCCAGGGCGCCACCCGCGAGTACCTGCTCGTCGAGTACGCCCCCGCCAAGCGCGGCCAGCCCGGTGACCGCCTCTACATCCCCACCGACCAGCTGGAGCAGGTCACCAAGTACGTCGGCGGCGAGGCGCCCACGCTGCACCGGCTCGGCGGGGCGGACTGGACGAAGACGAAGGCGCGCGCGAAGAAGGCGGTCAAGGAGATCGCCGCCGACCTGATCAAGCTCTACAGCGCCCGGATGGCGGCGCCCGGACACACCTTCGGCCCGGACACGCCCTGGCAGCGGGAGCTGGAGGACGCCTTCCCCTACGCCGAGACACCCGACCAGCTGACCACCATCGCCGAGGTCAAGGAGGACATGGAGAAGTCGGTTCCGATGGACCGGCTGATCTGCGGTGACGTCGGCTACGGCAAGACGGAGATCGCGGTACGGGCCGCCTTCAAGGCCGTCCAGGACGGCAAGCAGGTGGCGGTGCTCGTCCCGACGACGCTGCTGGTGCAGCAGCACTTCGGGACGTTCTCCGAGCGGTACTCCCAGTTCCCGGTCGTCACCCGGGCCCTGTCCCGCTTCCAGTCCGACGCCGAGGCGAAGGCGACCCTGGAGGGGCTGCGGGACGGCTCCGTCGACATCGTCATCGGCACGCACCGGCTGTTCTCGTCCGAGACCAGGTTCAAGGACCTGGGCCTGGTCATCGTGGACGAGGAGCAGCGGTTCGGCGTCGAGCACAAGGAGCAGCTGAAGAAGCTCCGCGCCAACGTCGACGTGCTGACGATGTCCGCGACGCCGATCCCCCGGACGCTGGAGATGGCGGTCACCGGCATCCGCGAGATGTCGACGATCACCACCCCGCCGGAGGAGCGCCATCCGGTGCTGACCTTCGTCGGCCCCTACGAGGAGAAGCAGATCGGTGCGGCCGTCCGCCGTGAACTGCTCCGCGAGGGACAGGTGTTCTACATCCACAACCGGGTCGAGTCGATCGACCGGGCGGCGGCGCGGCTGCGGGAGATCGTTCCGGAGGCGCGGATCGCGACCGCTCACGGCCAGATGGGCGAGAGCGCGCTGGAGCAGGTCGTCGTCGACTTCTGGGAGAAGAAGTTCGACGTGCTCGTCTCCACGACGATCGTCGAGTCCGGCATCGACATCTCCAACGCCAACACCCTCATCGTCGAGCGCGGCGACAACTTCGGCCTGTCCCAGCTGCACCAGCTGCGCGGCCGGGTCGGCCGCGGCCGGGAGCGCGGCTACGCGTACTTCCTGTACCCGCCGGAGAAGCCGCTGACCGAGACCGCGCACGAGCGGCTGGCGACGATCGCCCAGCACACCGAGATGGGCGCGGGCATGTACGTGGCGATGAAGGACCTGGAGATCCGCGGCGCCGGCAACCTCCTCGGCGGCGAGCAGTCCGGCCATATCGCGGGCGTCGGCTTCGACCTGTACGTCCGCATGGTGGGCGAGGCGGTCGCCGACTACCGGGCCTCGCTGGAGGGCGGCGCGGAGGAGGAGCCGCCGCTGGAGGTCAAGATCGAACTGCCGGTCGACGCGCACGTCCCGCACGACTACGCGCCGGGCGAGCGGCTGCGCCTCCAGGCGTACCGGGCCATCGCCGCCGCGAACTCGGAGGAGGACGTCAAGGCGGTGCGCGAGGAACTCGTCGACCGCTACGGCAAGCTGCCAGAGCCGGTGGAGAACCTGCTCCTGGTCGCCGGGCTGCGGATGCTCGCCCGCGCCTGCGGGGTCGGCGAGATCGTCCTCCAGGGCCCGAACATCCGCTTCGCGCCGGTGGAGCTGCGCGAGTCGCAGGAGCTGCGGCTGAAGCGGCTGTACCCGCGGACGGTGATCAAGCCGGCGGTGCAGCAGGTACTGGTGCCCCGGCCGACGGCGGGGAGGATCGGCGGCAAGCCGGTGGTCGGGCGTGAACTGCTGGCGTGGACGGGCGAGTTGCTGACGTCGGTCCTCGGGTCGTAGCGCGGCTCGTGCGGGGAGCCCCGCGGGGGCCGCGGCCGCGGCGCCGCCGGGCCTTCCGGGAGCGGGGCCTCGCGGGCGGTGGCGTCGGCGGTGGCGTCGGCGGCCCTCACCGGGCGGCGTACGGGTGCGTCGTGGTGTCGTGGCGTCCTGATGTCGCCGCGACGTCCTGATGGCCGTGCCGGAGCCGTGCCGGAGCGGTGCCGGCGCCGTGCCGTCGCGGTGCTGTGTGCGGGCCCGGGGCCGCGCTCCGGGGCGCGGGGCGCGGGGCGTGGTGGCCCCGCGGCCGGGATGCGCCCCTCGAGGTGAGCCCGGAGAGGCCCCTCCGGAGAGGCCCTCCGGAGACGCCCTCCGGACCGTCGGAGCGATATGCCGTCGGAGCGACGTGCCGTCAGAACTGCTCTCGGGAACGGCCTTCGGGGTGCGGCGGCGAGCGGGCCGGATCGGCGGGACCCCCGTGGGGCCGGCGTCGTGGTCCGTACGGGGCACGGCTCGTCCGGACGGACCAGGCCGGGGCGACGGCGGGAGCGGGACGTGTTCGGCTTGGCTCGCCAGGGCTTCGCCCATGGCGCCGGCCGTACCGCCTTAGCAGTGAGGAGCCCCTGATGCCTCGTCAGCATGTTCCGGCCGTCATCGGTCTGGTGGCGGGCGCGCTGGTCACGGTCCCCGCCACTGCCGTGGGGGCCGCCCCGGCGACTCCGCCGCCGCAGCCGCCCGCGTCCGCGCCGGCGGCCCCCGCGGCCCCGGCAGAGGGTGTCCGGGTCTTCCGTGCGGAGGGCGAAGTGCACGAGGGCGGCGGCGCGGGCCCGCTCCTCGTCGGTCGGGAGGGGAGGCGTGTCGAAGGGCCGGCCCGAACCGGCCGGGCGGGGTGGAACCCGCGTCGAAGAGTTCGAGCACCCGTTCGTCGCCCGTGTCCAGGAAGACGCAGCGGTGGACTCCTGCCCGAGGCGCGCTCCACTCGCGTCGAACCGGAAGCCGAGCGCTTCGGTGCAGAAGCGGACGGTGGCGTCGAGATCGTGGGTGCACCGGCCCCGGCGGCCCGGCGGCGCCCCGGGGCGCGGAGCACACGGAGCGGGCCGAGGCGGCTTCCCCCGGGGTGGCGCACCCCGGAAGGCCCCCCGCACGGACGCTCTCAACCGGCCGGATCGGCTCCGCCCTCTTAGGCTCGTCCCATGTCCGAGGTGTTCGCCGTCCGCCGCAGCCGGCTGCGCGACCGTTGTGTCGCGGCCGGGAGCGCCGCGGCCCTGATCTCCCGGCCTGCCAACGTCCGATACCTCGCGGGCGGCGCCCCACCGGGTGCCGTACTGCTCCTGGGCCCGGCGGGTGACTCCGCCGACGAACTGCTGTGCCCCACCGCGCCCACCGGTGACCCCGTCGACGGGCGTCTCGACGAGCAGCTGCGGCTCACCGTCATGCCGGTCCACGGTGACGACCCCGCCGTCGCCGCCGCGGAGAGCGCGGCGGGATCCGGCGCCGAAGCGCTCGCCGTCGAGGAGAACCACCTCACCGTCGCCCGCCACCGCGCGCTGCGCACCGTCGCCCCCGGCCTGCGGCTGAGCGATCTGGACGGCGCCGTCGAGCAGCAGCGGATGGTGAAGGACGAGGACGAGATCGCCTGCCTGCGGATCGCGGCCGAGATCACCGACCAGGCCCTCGGCGAACTGCTGGAGTCCATCCTCGTCGGCCGCACCGAGCGCCATCTCGCCCTCGAGCTGGAACGCCGGCTCGTCGACCACGGTGCCGACGGCCCGGCCTTCCCCACCTCCGTGGCCACCGGCCCGAATTCCGGGCGCCGCCGCCACCGGCCCTCGGACCGGCGCGTCGAGGAAGGGGACTTCCTCTCCGTCTGCCTCGGCGCCAACTACCGGGGCTACCGCTGCGAGATCGGCCGCACCTTCGTCATCGGCACCACTCCCGCCGACTGGCAGATCGAGCTGTACGACCTCGTCTTCGCCGCTCAGCGGGCCGGCCGCGAGGCCCTGCTGCCCGGCGCCGGGTACCGGGACGTGGACCGCGCGGCCCGTCACCCCCTCGACTCGGCGGGGTACGGCGAGGGACTCGCGCCGCTCACCGGTCACGGTGTGGGACTGGAAATCGACGAGGACCCGCAGCTGGCACCTGCCGCCATGGGTAAACTGGACGCTTGTGTGCCGGTCACCGTCGAACCGGGGGTCCACCTCCCGGGCCGGGGCGGGGTCCGGATCGATGACACGCTCGTCGTGCGCCAGGAGGCGGACGGCGGACCCGAGCTACTCACCATCACGACCAAGGAGCTGCTCGCGCTCTAGCTCCGCTCGCAGCGCGCACCTTCGCTTCTCCCCGGTCGTCCACCAGCGTCAGTCCAGGAGATTCCGCAACCGTGGCCACCACGAACGACCTCAAGAACGGCATGGTGCTCAAGCTCGACAACGACCAGCTCTGGTCCGTCGTCGAGTTCCAGCACGTCAAGCCCGGCAAGGGCCCGGCCTTCGTGCGCACCAAGCTCAAGAACGTGCTCTCCGGCAAGATCGTCGACAAGACCTTCAACGCCGGCGTGAAGGTCGAGACGGCCACCGTCGACCGCCGCGACATGCAGTTCTCGTACATGGACGGCGAGTACTTCGTCTTCATGGACATGCAGACGTACGACCAGCTGCACGTCGGCCGCAACGCGGTCGGCGACGCCGCGAACTTCCTCGTCGAGGGCTTCACCGCCACCGTCGCCCAGCACGAGGGCGAGGTGCTCTACGTCGAGCTTCCGGCGGCCGTCGAGCTCGTCATCCAGGAGACGGAGCCGGGTGTGCAGGGCGACCGCTCCACGGGCGGCAACAAGCCCGCCACCCTGGAGACCGGCTACACCATCCAGGTCCCGCTCTTCATCACCACGGGTGAGAAGATCAAGGTCGACACCCGTTCCGGCGACTACCTCGGCCGGGTGAACAGCTAACCGTGGCCGCCCGCAACAAGGCCCGCAAGCGCGCTTTCCAGATCCTCTTCGAGGCCGACCAGCGCGGGGCGTCCGTGCAGGAGGTCCTCGCGGACTGGATCCGGCACTCGCGGTCCGACGACCGCCAGCCGCCGGTCAGCGAGTACACGATGGAGCTGGTCGAGGGCTACGCGGAGCACTCGGACCGGATCGACGCACTGATCGGCACCCACGCGGTCGGCTGGACGCTCGACCGGATGCCCGTGGTGGACCGCAACATCGTGCGGCTCGCCGCCTACGAACTCGTCTGGGTGGACGGCACCCCGGACGCCGTGGTGATCGACGAGGCGGTGCGACTCGCCAAGGAGTTCTCCACCGACGACTCGCCGTCCTTCGTGAACGGCCTGCTGGGACGTTTCAAGGACCTCAAGCCGACCCTGCGCGACGCGTAGGCCGAGCCGCATAGGCCGAGCCTGAGCCGGGCGTGAGCCCGGTGGGCCCGCAGTACCCGCCCCGGTGCTGCGGGCCTTCGCCGTGGCCGGACGCGCGGGCGCAGCCGCCGTGGAGACCGGGTCCGCGCGTCCGGGCACGGCGCCTCGTGCGCACCCACCCCCGGGGGAAGACACCGAGGAGGGGGCCGCCGCGCGGACGCGGCGGTTCGGGACGAGCCCGGCGCGGAAGGCCCCGGGAGCCAGGCGGCGGCCGGCCCGGCCGTGAGGGGATGGCGGAAGCGCCGGCGGCGGGCAGGTGGCAGCGCGGCGCCGGGCCGTCGGAGGCAGCCCCTCCCACGGCCCGGCGGCAACGTTTCTGCTGGTGGTGTCGGCTCAGCCCTCTTCGTGGGCGACGGCCCGGCGCGCGTCCGCGTCCAGTACGCCCCAGCTGATCAGCTGCTCGGTCAGCACCGACGGCGACTGGTCGTAGATCACGGCGAGGGTGCGCAGATCGTCCTGCCGGATCGAGAGCACCTTGCCGTTGTAGTCGCCGCGCTGGCTCTGGATGGTCGCCGCGTAGCGCTGCAGCGGCCCGGCCTTCTCGGCGGGGACATGGGCGAGGCGCTCGAGGTCGAGCACGAGCTTCGGCGGCGGCTCGGCGGCACCGCCCGGCGTGGTGCCGGGAAGGAGTTCCTGCACCGGTACACCGTAGAAGTCCGCCAGCTCGGCGAGGCGCTGCACGGTCACGGCGCGGTCTCCGCGCTCGTACGACCCGACGACGACGGCCTTCCAGCGGCCCTGGGACTTCTCCTCCACCCCGTGGAGCGAGAGCCCCTGCTGGGTACGGATGGCGCGGAGCTTGGCCCCGAGCTGTTTTGCGTATTCGCTGGACATATAGCTCCCCGGACGCTGATCACGTGCGGCTCGGCCGCGAGGTTGGTCACTCACTGTGAAGGTTACGCAGCGTTACTTGGGTGCGTCAAGCCGAATGGTCCGTACGCCCTCCCGCCAGGGGCGGTACGGAGGCTCCCGCCGGTCCTGGTACGGTGGACGGCGCAAGATCCGACGTCCTTTAAGGTCCGTCCCGTGAGGCGGAGAAGGAGGTCCGTTTCGTATGGACGCAGAAGTCGCAGAAGTTTCCGATGCCGCGCGCCCCGTTCTCGAGGGCCCCGACATCGCGCGGGTACTGACCCGCATCGCCCATGAGATCGTCGAGCGCGCCAAGGGCGCCGACGACGTGGTGCTCCTCGGCATCCCCACCCGCGGTGTCTTCCTGGCCGGCCGGCTCGCCGCCAAGCTCGCCGGGATCACCGGCCGCACCATCCCCGTCGGCTCGCTCGACATCACCATGTACCGCGACGACCTGCGGCTCCGCCCCGCCCGCGCCCTCGCGCGCACGGACATCCCGCCCGACGGGATCGACGGCCGCCTGGTCGTCCTCGTCGACGACGTGCTCTTCTCCGGGCGCACCATCCGCGCCGCCCTGGACGCGCTGAACGACATCGGCCGGCCCCGCGCCGTCCAACTCGCGGTCCTGGTCGACCGCGGCCACCGCGAGCTGCCCATCCGCGCCGACTACGTCGGCAAGAACCTCCCGACGTCGCTGCGGGAGACGGTCAGTGTCCAGCTCGACGAGGAGGACGGCCGCGACGCCGTGCTGCTCGGCGAGCGGCGGGAGACGGGCGTTCCCGCGGCCGAGGGCCGCCCGGACGAGACCGCCCGGTCCGGCGGGCGATAGCAGCCCCGTACGGCCCCGCCCCGCCCTACGGGCGGCTCTCGCGCGCCCGCATGCCCGCACATCTCCACACCCCGGAGCACACCCAGATGAAGCGCCACCTCATCTCGGCCGCCGACCTCACCCGCGACGACGCCGTCCTGATCCTCGACACCGCCGAGGAGATGGCCAGGGTCGCCGACCGGCCGATCAAGAAGCTGCCCACCCTGCGCGGCCGGACCGTCGTCAACCTCTTCTTCGAGGACTCGACCAGGACCCGCATCTCCTTCGAGGCCGCCGAGAAGCGGCTGTCCGCGGACGTCATCAACTTCGCCGCGAAGGGCTCGTCCGTCTCCAAGGGCGAGTCGCTCAAGGACACCGCGCAGACCCTGGAGGCGATGGGCGTCGACGCCGTCGTCATCCGGCACGGCGCCTCCGGCGCTCCCTACCGGCTCGCCACCTCCGGCTGGATCGACGCCGCGGTCGTCAACGCCGGAGACGGCACCCACCAGCACCCGACCCAGTCGCTGCTCGACGCCTTCACCATGCGCCGCCGCCTGGTCGGGCGGGACGCCGGACTCGGGCGGGACCTGGCGGGCCGGCGGATCACGATCGTCGGGGACATCCTGCACAGCCGCGTCGCCCGCTCGAACGTGCAGCTGCTGCACACCCTCGGCGCCGAAGTCACCCTGGTCGCGCCGCCCACCCTGCTGCCCGTGGGTGTCGGGCACTGGCCCTGCGCGGTCTCGTACGACCTCGACGCCGTGCTGCCGAAGAGCGACGCGGTGATGATGCTGCGGGTGCAGCGCGAGCGGATGAACGCGGCCTTCTTCCCCACCGAGCGCGAGTACTCGCGGCGCTACGGCCTCGACGGCGACCGCATGGCGAAGATGCCCGAACACGCCATCGTGATGCACCCCGGCCCCATGGTCCGCGGCATGGAGATCACCGCCGAGGTCGCCGACTCCGACCGCTGCACCGCCGTCGAACAGGTCGCAGGCGGCGTGCACACGCGTATGGCGGTCCTCTATCTGCTTCTCGGCGGCAACGAGCCCGCCGTCACCCACGCTCGTACCGAGGAGACGAAGTAACCATGAGCGAGCCGAACAAGACACTGATCCGCGGCGCGAAGGTGCTGGGCGGCGAGGTGCGTGACGTACTGATCGACGGTGAGACCGTCGTCGAGGTCGGTACCGGGATCGAGGCCGGCGGTGCCAGCGTCGTCGAGGCCGCGGGCAGGATCCTGCTGCCCGGCCTGGTCGACCTGCACACCCACCTGCGGGAGCCCGGCCGCGAGGACTCCGAGACCGTCCTCACCGGCACCCGCGCGGCCGCGAGCGGCGGCTACACCGCCGTGTTCGCCATGGCCAACACCTTCCCGGTGGCCGACACCGCCGGCGTCGTCGAGCAGGTGTGGCGGCTCGGCAGGGAGCACGGCTACTGCGACGTCCGGCCGATCGGCGCCGTCACCGTCGGCCTGGAGGGCAGGAAGCTCGCCGAACTCGGCGCCATGCACGACTCCGCGGCGGCCGTCACCGTCTTCTCCGACGACGGCAGGTGCGTCGACGACGCCGTCATCATGCGCCGGGCGCTGGAGTACGTGAAGGCGTTCGGCGGCGTCGTCGCGCAGCACGCGCAGGAGCCCCGGCTCACCGAGGGCGCCCAGATGAACGAGGGCGTCGTCTCCGCCGAACTGGGCCTCGGCGGCTGGCCCGCCGTCGCCGAGGAGTCGATCATCGCCCGTGACGTGCTGCTGGCCGAGCACGTCGGCTCGCGCGTCCACATCTGCCATCTGTCGACCGCCGGCTCCGTCGCGATCGTCCGCTGGGCCAAGTCCCGCGGCATCGACGTCACCGCCGAGGTCACCCCGCACCATCTGCTCCTCACCGACGAACTGGTCCGCACCTACGACCCCGTCTACAAGGTCAACCCGCCGCTGCGCACCGAGCGCGACGTGACGGCGCTGCGCGAGGCCCTGGCCGACGGCACGATCGACATCGTCGCCACCGACCACGCGCCGCACCCGCACGAGGACAAGGACTGCGAGTGGGCCGCGGCCGCGATGGGCATGGTCGGCCTGGAGACCGCGCTGTCCGTCGTCCAGCACACGATGGTCGACACCGGGCTGCTGACCTGGGAGGGCGTCGCCGACCGGATGTCCTTCGCGCCGGCCCGGATCGGCCGCGCCGAGGGCCACGGGCGGCCCGTCTCGGCAGGTGAGCCCGCCAACCTCACCCTGCTCGATCCGGCATACCGTGGAACCGTGGACCCCGCGGGCTTCGCCTCCCGCAGCCGCAACACCCCCTACGAGGGCCGCGAGCTGCCGGGGCGCGTCACCCACACGTTCCTGCGGGGCCGCGCGACGCTCATGGACGGGAAGCTGGCGTGAGGACACCACTGGTCATTCAGGCGGCCGAAGAGGCCGAGCGGAAGTCGGCGGAGGTGACCGACTGGGCCGCCCGGCTCGGCTGGGTCGCCGGGCTCCTGCTCTTCATCGCCCTCGTCTACTGGCTGATGCGCCAGGGCTGGAAGTGGCGGGGCGAACTCCAGTCCGGGCTGCCCGAGCTTCCGGTGACCCCCGAGGACGCCGGTGAGGCGAGGCTCCGGCTCAGCGGCCGCTACCACGGCTCCACGACCGCCGGGCAGTGGCTCGACCGGATCGTCGCCCGGGGCCTGGGCAACCGCAGCCGCGCCGAGCTGACGCTCACCGGCGCCGGAATCGACGTCGTACGCCCCGGGGCCGCCGACTTCTTCATCCCGGCCGGGGCCCTGCGCGGCGCCCGCCTCGACAAGGGCATCGCCGGGAAGGTGCTCACCGAGGGCGGTCTGCTGATCGTCACCTGGGAGCACGGCGACCGGCTGATCGACTCCGGTTTCCGCTCCGACCGGGCGGCCGACCACACCGCCTGGGTCGGGGCCGTCGACTCCATCACCAAGAACGACACCACGGAAGGCGCCGCACGATGACGACCTCCACCAGGGGAACCCGGGTTCCCGCCGTACTCGTCCTGGAGGACGGCCGGACCTTTCGCGGCCGTGCCTACGGGGCGGTGGGGACGACCTTCGGCGAGGCCGTGTTCTCCACCGGGATGACCGGCTACCAGGAGACCCTCACCGACCCCTCGTACCACCGGCAGGTCGTGGTGATGACCGCCCCGCACGTCGGCAACACCGGCGTCAACGACGAGGACCCCGAGTCGCGGCGCGTCTGGGTGTCCGGCTATGTCGTGCGCGACCCCGCCCGGGTCCCCTCCAACTGGCGCTCCCGCCGCTCCCTCGACGAGGAGCTCGCGGCCCAGGGCGTCGTCGGCATCAGCGGTGTCGACACCCGAGCCCTCACCCGCCATCTGCGCGAGCGGGGAGCGATGCGCGTCGGGATCTTCTCCGGCAACGCGCTGCCCGACGAGGGCACGATGCTCGCCGAGGTCCGCCAGGCGCCCGAGATGAAGGGCGCCGACCTGGCGGCGGAGGTGACCACCGGGGAGGCGTACGTCGTCCCCGCGATCGGCCCCGACGGCGAGGCCGTACCGGTCGGCACGGCGAGGTTCACCGTCGCCGCGGTCGACCTCGGCATCAAGGGCATGACCCCGCACCGGATGGCCGAGCGGGGCATCGAGGTGCACGTCCTGCCCGCCACCGCGACGGTGGAGGAGGTGTACGCGGTCGGCCCCGACGGCGTGTTCTTCTCCAACGGCCCCGGTGACCCGGCCACCGCCGACCACGCCGTCTCGGTGATGCGGGGCGTGCTGGAGCGCGGGACGCCGCTGTTCGGGATCTGCTTCGGCAACCAGATCCTGGGCCGGGCGCTGGGCTTCGGCACCTACAAGCTCAAGTACGGCCACCGGGGCATCAACCAGCCCGTGCAGGACCGTACGACCGGCAGGGTCGAGGTCACCGCGCACAACCACGGCTTCGCCGTGGACGCCCCGCTCGACCGGGTCTCCGACACCCCCTACGGCCGCGCCGAGGTCTCCCACGTCTGCCTGAACGACGACGTGGTGGAGGGCCTCCGGCTGCTCGACCGGCCGGCCTTCAGCGTCCAGTACCACCCCGAGGCGGCCGCGGGTCCGCACGACGCCGCGTACCTGTTCGACCGCTTCGTCTCCCTGATGGAGGGCCAGCGTGCCTAAGCGCACCGATATCCAGTCCGTCCTGGTCATCGGCTCCGGCCCGATCGTCATCGGTCAGGCAGCCGAGTTCGACTACTCCGGCACCCAGGCCTGCCGGGTCCTCAAGTCCGAGGGCCTGCGCGTCGTCCTGGTGAACTCCAACCCGGCGACGATCATGACCGACCCGGAGATCGCCGACGCCACGTACGTGGAGCCGATCACCCCCGACTACGTCGAGAAGATCATCGCCAAGGAGCGCCCCGACGCGCTCCTGCCCACCCTCGGCGGCCAGACCGCGCTCAACACGGCGATCTCCCTCCACGAGGCGGGGACGCTGGAGAAGTACGGCGTCGAGCTGATCGGGGCCAACGTCGAGGCGATCAACAAGGGCGAGGACCGCGACCTGTTCAAGGAGGTCGTGGAGGAGGTCCGCAGGAAGATCGGCCACGGCGAGTCCGCCCGCTCGGTGATCTGCCACTCCATGGACGACGTCCTCAAGGGCGTGGACATCCTCGGCGGCTACCCCGTGGTCGTCCGCCCCTCCTTCACCATGGGCGGCGCCGGCTCCGGCTTCGCCCACGACGAGGACGAGCTGCGGCGCATCGCGGGCCAGGGCCTGACCCTGTCGCCCACCACCGAGGTGCTCCTGGAGGAGTCCATCCTCGGCTGGAAGGAGTACGAGCTGGAGCTGATGCGCGACAAGAACGACAACGTCGTGGTCGTCTGCTCCATCGAGAACTTCGACCCCATGGGCGTGCACACCGGCGACTCGATCACGGTCGCACCCGCGATGACGCTGACCGACCGCGAGTACCAGGTCCTGCGCGACATCGGTATCGCCGTCATCCGCGAGGTGGGCGTCGACACCGGCGGCTGCAACATCCAGTTCGCCGTCGACCCCGAGAACGGCCGGGTCATCGTCATCGAGATGAACCCGCGGGTGTCCCGCTCCTCCGCCCTGGCCTCCAAGGCCACCGGATTCCCGATCGCGAAGATCGCGGCGCGGCTCGCCGTGGGCTACACCCTCGACGAGATCCCGAACGACATCACGGAGCAGACGCCGGCCTCCTTCGAGCCGACGCTCGACTATGTGGTCGTCAAGGCCCCGCGCTTCGCCTTCGAGAAGTTCCCCTCCGCGGACAGCACGCTCACCACGACCATGAAGTCCGTGGGCGAGGCCATGGCCATCGGCCGCAACTTCACCGAGGCCCTGCAGAAGGCGCTGCGCTCGCTGGAGAAGAAGGGCAGCCAGTTCGACTTCACCGGCGAGCCCGGCGACAAGGACGAGCTGCTGCGCGAGGCGGGCCGTCCGACCGACGGCCGGATCAACACCGTGATGGCGGCCATCCGCGCCGGAGCCACCCGGCGGGAGGTCTTCGAGGCGTCGAGGATCGACCCGTGGTTCGTCGACCAGCTGTTCCTGGTCAAGGAGATCGCCGACGACCTGGCCGACGCGGAGAAGCTCGCCCCCGACCTGCTGGCCGAGGCCAAGCGCCACGGCTTCTCGGACGCCCAGATCGCCGGAATCCGCGGCCTGCGCGAGGACGTCGTCCGCGAGGTGCGCCACGCCCTGGGCATCCGCCCGGTCTACAAGACGGTCGACACCTGCGCCGCCGAGTTCGCCGCGAGGACCCCCTACTTCTACTCGTCCTACGACGAGGAGTCCGAGGTCGCCCCGCGGGAGAAGCCCGCGGTGATCATCCTGGGATCCGGCCCGAACCGCATCGGCCAGGGCATCGAGTTCGACTACTCCTGCGTCCACGCGTCCTTCGCGCTGAGCGACGCCGGCTACGAGACCGTCATGGTCAACTGCAACCCCGAGACGGTCTCCACCGACTACGACACCTCCGACCGGCTGTACTTCGAGCCGCTCACCCTCGAGGACGTCCTGGAGATCGTGCACGCCGAGCAGCAGGCCGGCCCGGTCGCAGGTGTCGTCGTCCAGCTCGGCGGCCAGACCCCGCTCGGCCTCTCCCAGGCGCTGAAGGACAACGGCGTCCCGATCGTCGGCACGTCCCCCGAGGCCATCCACGCGGCCGAGGACCGCGGTGCCTTCGGGCGGGTGCTCGCCGACGCCGGGCTGCCGGCGCCCAAGCACGGCACCGCGACGACCTTCGCCGAGGCCAAGGCCATCGCCGACGAGATCGGCTACCCGGTCCTCGTACGCCCCTCGTACGTGCTCGGCGGCCGCGGTATGGAGATCGTCTACGACGAGACGCGGCTCCGGGCGTACATCGCGGAGTCCACCGAGATCGGCCCCGACCGGCCGGTCCTGGTCGACCGCTTCCTCGACGACGCCATCGAGATCGACGTGGACGCCCTCTACGACGGCACCGAGCTCTACCTCGGCGGAGTGATGGAGCACATCGAGGAGGCCGGCATCCACTCCGGCGACTCCGCCTGCGCCCTGCCCCCGATCACCCTCGGCGGCTTCGACGTCAAGCGGCTGCGGGCGTCGACCGAGGCCATCGCCCGCGGCGTCGGGGTACGCGGACTGATCAACATCCAGTTCGCGATGGCCGGCGACATCCTGTACGTGCTGGAGGCCAACCCGCGCGCCTCCCGCACCGTGCCGTTCACCTCCAAGGCGACCGCCGTGCCGCTGGCCAAGGCCGCCGCGCGGATCTCGCTGGGCGCCACCATCGCCGAACTGCGCGAGGAGGGCCTGCTGCCGGCCCGGGGCGACGGGGGCACCCTCCCGCTGGACGCCCCGATCTCCGTCAAGGAGGCCGTGATGCCGTGGAGCCGCTTCCGCGACATCCACGGGCGCGGCGTCGACACGGTCCTCGGCCCGGAGATGCGCTCCACCGGCGAGGTCATGGGCATCGACAGCGTCTTCGGCACCGCGTACGCCAAGTCCCAGGCCGGGGCCTACGGTCCGCTGCCCACCAGGGGCCGCGCGTTCATCTCCGTCGCCAACCGGGACAAGCGCTCGATGATCTTCCCGGCCCGGGAGCTGGTCGCCCACGGCTTCGAACTGCTCGCCACCTCCGGCACCGCCGAGGTGCTCAGGCGCAACGGCATCCACGCCACCGTCGTGCGCAAGCAGTCCGAGGGCGAGGGCCCCGGCGGCGAGAAGACCATCGTCCAGCTCATCCACGACGGCCAGGTCGACCTCATCGTCAACACCCCCTACGGCACGGGCGGCCGTCTCGACGGCTACGACATCCGCACCGCGGCCGTGGCCCGCGGCGTCCCCTGCCTGACCACCGTCCAGGCGCTCGCCGCCGCGGTCCAGGGCATCGACGCGCTCAACCTCGGCGGGGTGGGCGTCCGCTCGCTCCAGGAACACGCGGAGCAGCTGGTCGCGGCCCGCGACTAGCAGCCCACGAGGGGGACACCGAACCGGTGTCCCCCTCTTCGTGAGGACACCCGTCCTCGTGAGGAGACACAGGACACCACTGGGATGTACAAGCTCTTCTTCAACCTGATCTTCCGGCGGATGGACCCGGAGAAGGCCCACCACCTCGCCTTCCGGTGGATCCGGCTCGCCGCCCGCCTGCCGGTGCTGCGCACGCTCGCCGCCGCCGTGCTCGCGCCCCGCTACGGGGAACTGCGCACCGAGGCCCTCGGCCTGCGGATGCACGGCCCCTTCGGTCTCGCCGCCGGCTTCGACAAGAACGCCGCCGCCATCGACGGCATGTCCATGCTCGGCTTCGACCATGTCGAGATCGGCACCGTCACGGCGCAGCCCCAGCCGGGCAACCCCCGCACCAGGCTCTTCCGCCTGGTACCGGACCGGGCGCTGATCAACCGCATGGGATTCAACAACGACGGTTCGGCCGCCGTCGCCGCCCGGCTCGCCGCCCGCCGGGAGGTCTTCCGCACGGTCGTCGGCGTCAACATCGGCAAGACCAAGGCCGTCCCCGAGGAGGAGGCCGTCGCCGACTACGTGACCTCCACCGAGCGGCTCGCCGCCCACGCGGACTACCTCGTGGTCAACGTCAGCTCGCCCAACACCCCGGGCCTGCGGAACCTCCAGGCCACGCAGGCACTGCGCCCCCTGCTCCGGGCGGTGCGCGAGGCCGCCGACCGCACGGTCACCGGGCGCCGCGTCCCGCTCCTGGTCAAGATCGCCCCGGACCTCGCCGACGCGGACGTGGACGCCGTCGCCGACCTCGCCGTCGAGCTGGGCCTCGACGGCATCATCGCCACCAACACCACCGTCGCCCGCGACGGCCTCGGCCTGAGATCCGACCCGGAGCTGGTGGGGGAGACCGGCGGACTGTCCGGCGCACCCGTCAAGGAGCGCTCCCTGGAGGTGCTGCGCCGCCTGTACGCCCGCGTCGGGGACCGCATCACGCTCGTCGGCGTCGGCGGCATCGAGAACGCCGAGGACGCCTGGCGGCGCATCCTGGCCGGCGCCACCCTCGTCCAGGGCTACAGCGCCTTCGTCTACGAGGGCCCGTTCTACGCCAGGTCCGTCCACAAGGGCCTGGCCGCACGGCTCGCGGCGAGCCCCCACGCAACCCTCGCCGAGGCCGTCGGCGCCGAGACCCGAAAGGCGGCCACCGCATGAGTACACCGGAACCGTTCGGCACCCGACTGCGCCGGGCCATGGACGCCCGCGGCCCGCTATGCGTCGGCATCGACCCGCACGCCTCGCTGCTGACCGCCTGGGGGCTGGCCGACGACGTCAACGGCCTGGAGCGGTTCACCCGCACCGTGGTCGAGGCGCTCGCCGACCGGGTCGCCGTCCTCAAGCCGCAGTCCGCGTTCTTCGAGCGCTTCGGCTCGCGGGGCCTCGCGGTGCTGGAGCAGGCCGTGGCCGAGGCCCGGGCCGCCGGAGCGCTGGTCCTGATGGACGCCAAACGCGGCGACATCGGCTCCACCATGGGCGCCTACGCGGAGGCCTTCCTCGACCGGCGCTCGCCGCTGTTCTCCGACGCCGTGACGGTCTCGCCGTACCTCGGCTTCGGGTCGCTGCGCCCGGCGCTCGACCAGGCCGTCCTCAGCGGCTGCGGGGTCTTCGTCCTCGCCCTCACCTCCAACCCGGAGGGCGCCGAGGTCCAGCGCGCCACGGCCTCGGGCGGGGGCTCGCTCGCCCAGCTCATGCTCGACCACATGGCCGACGAGAACGCCGGGGCGGACCCGATGGGCCCGGTCGGCGCCGTGGTCGGCGCCACGCTCGGCGCCGCGGGAGTGGACCTGGACATCAACGGCCCGCTCCTCGCGCCGGGCATCGGAGCCCAGGGCGCGACGCCGGCGGACCTGCCGGGCGTCTTCGGCGGCGCCGTGCGCAACGTCGTGCCGAGCGTGAGCCGCGGCGTCCTGCGGCACGGCCCGGACAGGGCCGCCCCTGCGTGCGGCGCCGAGCGCTTCGCCGGAGATCGCGTGGCGGTCGGCGGAGCGTAGCCCCGCGGGCGGCGCCGCCGCTCCCGGGTCTTCGCGGTTCCGTCCGGGTCGCCGCGGGTCTGCCGCGGGTTCCTCCGGTCTTCGCGTTCCGCCGCGAGATCCCTGCGGCCCGTTCCGGTCCGTTCGCGGGTCCGTCCTGAGTCGCCCGGTCCGTTCGCGGGTCCGTCCCGGTCCGCTGGTGTCCGCGGGCGCTCCGGGGGGCCGCAGCGGGGAGCCCGCCTTCGAGCGCCTGCCGGGTCGCTCGGCAGGGCGCTCATCTGCGCCTTCGACCGACGCTTTCTTGACAGATGGAGGGTCCATATGTCTGGAATATCCAAGTCGGCCGATGCTGACCAGGACTTTTCCGCTGTTCTCGCTGACTGGAGCGGTCCAGGCCGCTAGTCTCCGTCGAGAGTCAGCGATGCAACGGCCACTGCGTTGTTCGTTGCTCGCCTGGTGTGGGCCGACTAGGTTCCTCACCGGTCCGTATCCGACAGTTCGACATCCGAGGTGACGTAGGCGTGGCTCTTCCGCCCCTTACCCCTGAACAGCGCGCAGCCGCGCTCGAAAAGGCCGCCGCGGCTCGCCGGGAGCGGGCCGAGGTCAAGAATCGACTCAAGCACTCCGGCGCCTCCCTCCACGAGGTCATCAAGCAGGGCCAGGAGAACAACGTCATCGGCAAGATGAAGGTCTCCGCCCTGCTCGAGTCGCTCCCCGGCGTCGGCAAGGTCCGTGCCAAGCAGATCATGGAGCGACTGGGCATCTCCGAGAGCCGCCGTGTGCGGGGTCTCGGCTCGAACCAGATCGCGTCGCTCGAGCGCGAGTTCGGCGGCGGCCCCGCCTGACGTTCCCGGGCACTCCCGGGAAGCTGGATAATCGCTGCATGGCAGCAGAGGTACGTCCGCGGCTGACCGTGCTCTCCGGCCCCTCCGGGGTCGGCAAGAGCACGGTCGTCGCCCATATGCGCAAGGTCCACCCCGAGGTCTGGCTCTCGGTGTCGGCCACCACCCGCAAGCCGCGCCCCGGAGAGCGCCACGGTGTCCAGTACTTCTTCGTCGGCGACGACGAGTTCGACAAACTGGTCGCCAACGGCGAACTCCTGGAATGGGCAGAGTTCGCGGGAAACCGCTACGGCACTCCGCGCCGGGCGGTCCAGGAGCGCCTGGAGGCCGGGGAACCGGTGCTCCTGGAGATCGACCTCCAGGGCGCGCGCCAGGTCAAGGAGTCCATGCCGGCCTCCCAGCTGGTCTTCCTGGCCCCGCCGAGCTGGGACGAACTGGTCCGCCGCCTCACCGGCCGCGGCACCGAGGCCCCCGACGTCATCGAGCGGCGGCTGGCGGCCGCGAAGGTCGAGCTGGCGGCGGAGCCGGAGTTCGACACCACCCTGGTGAACACCTCCGTCGAGGACGTCGCCCGTGAGCTGCTAGCCTTGATGGAAGTTGTCTGATCTTTCTGATCTCCCCGTAGTTTCTTCGGAAGGCTAGAGCGTGTCCTCTTCCATCACCGCGCCCGAGGGCATCATCAACCCGCCGATCGACGAGCTGCTCGAGGCGACCGACTCGAAGTACAGCCTGGTGATCTACGCCGCCAAGCGCGCGCGTCAGATCAACGCGTACTACTCGCAGCTCGGTGAAGGGCTCCTCGAGTACGTCGGTCCGCTGGTGGACACCCACGTGCACGAGAAGCCGCTGTCGATCGCCCTGCGCGAGATCAACGCGGGTCTGCTGACCTCCGAGGCCGTCGAGGGCCCGGCCCAGTAGTACCGTCCCGGGGCGCTCCGCGAGCGGTCCCGGGCAGCACGCGGCACTGTCACCACAGGCCCGGCGGAGCACCCGCCGGGCCTGTGGTGTGTCATAGAGGCGATACGTGTCGTGATCGGCGGGGTGGCGGGAGAGGCAGTGGACAAGCCGAGGGTCGTTCTGGGTGTCAGCGGCGGTATCGCCGCCTACAAGGCGTGCGAGCTGCTGCGCAGGCTGACCGAGTCCGGGCACGACGTCCGGGTCGTGCCCACCGCCTCCGCGCTCAGGTTCGTCGGCGCCGCGACCTGGTCCGCCCTTTCGGGGCACCCGGTCTCGGCCGAGGTCTGGACCGACGTCCACGAGGTCCCGCACGTGCGGATCGGGCAGGACGCCGACCTCGTCGTCGTCGCCCCCGCCACCGCCGACACCCTGGCCAGGGCGGCCCACGGACTCGCCGACGACCTGCTGACCAACACCCTGCTCACCGCCCGCTGCCCGGTCGTCTTCGCGCCCGCGATGCACACCGAGATGTGGGAGCACCCCGCGACCCGGGAGAACGCGGCGGTGCTGCGCCGCCGCGGTGCCGTGGTCATCGAGCCGGCCGTCGGCCGGCTCACCGGCGCAGACACGGGCAAGGGCCGGCTGCCCGATCCCGGCGAGATCTTCGAGGTCTGCCGCCGGGTGCTGGCCCGCGGCGCGGTGGCCCCCGACCTGGCCGGACGCCATGTCGTGGTCAGCGCCGGCGGCACCCGTGAGCCCCTCGACCCCGTCCGGTACCTGGGGAACCGCTCCTCCGGCAAACAGGGCTACGCGCTGGCCCGCACCGCCGCGGCCCGCGGGGCCCGGGTGACGCTGATCGAGGCCAACACCGGCATGACCGACCCGGCCGGTGTCGACGTCGTCCACGTCGGCACCGCGCTGCAACTGCGCGAGGCCGTGCTGAAGGCCGCCCCCGGCGCCGACGCGGTCGTGATGGCCGCCGCGGTGGCCGACTTCCGCCCCGCGGTGTATGCCGAGGGGAAGATCAAGAAGAAGGACGGGCAGGAGCAGGCGCCGATCGCCCTGGTCCGCAACCCGGACATCCTCGCCGAGATCTCCGCGGCGCGGCCCCGCCCCGGCCGGCTGGTGGTGGGTTTCGCCGCCGAGACCGACGACGTGCTCGCCAACGGCCGCGAGAAGCTCCGTCGCAAGGGCTGCGACCTGCTGGTCGTCAACGAGGTGGGGGAGCACCGGACGTTCGGCTCCGAGGAGAACGAGGCCGTGGTCCTGGCGGCGGACGGGGGTGAGACGCCGGTTCCGCACGGCCCCAAGGAAGGACTGGCGGACACGGTCTGGGACCTGGTCGCGGCCCGGCTGGGCTGAGATCTCCGGTGGGGCCGCCCGCCGCCCTTTCCCGCGGCCGTTCCCGCCGCCCTTTCCCGCGGCCCGGCATCCGCGGCCCCGGGCGGGATGGGAGGCGGCACTGCTTCCCGCGGTCGGGTCCCGGCGGACACGCCGGGACCCGGGGAGTCCGGGATGAATTTCCCCCACCGCGCAAAGGCCCGTCAAATCCGTCGAAACCCGACCTTTCGGCTGTGCTTCGCCGTCGTCCGCGGCAGGGTGGCGGGTGATTCGGCCCACGGTTGGCCGACCGGGGAGCGAGACGCTGGTCCGGTCGAGGGCGGTGCCCGATAAACTGTGCCGCGGAACGACGTGGGGCGCAGCCCCCGGCCGGTCCGCCAATGATCAGCCAGCAGCCGCTGCAACCACAGGGAGCGTTGTGTCCCGTCGCCTGTTCACCTCGGAGTCCGTGACCGAGGGTCATCCTGACAAGATCGCTGACCAGATCAGTGACACCATCCTCGATGCGTTGTTGCGGGAGGATCCGTCTTCCCGGGTTGCTGTGGAGACGTTGGTCACTACCGGTTTGGTGCATGTTGCCGGTGAGGTGACGACGAAGGCGTGGGCGGATATTCCCACGTTGGTGCGGGGCAGGATTCTGGAGATCGGCTACGACTCGTCGAAGAAGGGTTTCGACGGTGCTTCGTGTGGTGTGTCGGTGTCGATCGGTGCGCAGTCGCCGGATATCGCGCAGGGTGTGGATGCGGCGTATGAGAGCCGGGTGGAGGGTGATGGGGACGAGCTGGATCGTCAGGGTGCGGGCGATCAGGGGTTGATGTTCGGGTATGCGTGTGATGAGACGCCGGAGTTGATGCCGCTGCCGATTCATCTGGCGCACCGGTTGTCGCGCCGGTTGTCGGAGGTGCGGAGGAACGGGGCGATTCCGTATCTGCGGCCGGACGGCAAGACGCAGGTCACGATCGAGTACGACGGTGACAAGGCGGTGCGCCTGGACACGGTGGTGGTGTCCTCGCAGCATGCCTCGGACATCGATCTGGACTCGTTGCTGGCGCCGGATATCCGTGAGTTCGTGGTGGAGCATGTGCTGGGGCGGTTGGTGGAGGACGGTATCAAGCTGGATACCGAGGGCTACCGTCTGCTGGTGAATCCGACGGGCCGGTTCGAGATCGGCGGCCCGATGGGCGATGCGGGTCTGACCGGCCGGAAGATCATCATCGACACCTATGGTGGTATGGCGCGCCATGGGGGCGGGGCGTTCTCGGGGAAGGACCCGTCCAAGGTGGACCGCTCGGCCGCCTATGCGATGCGCTGGGTGGCGAAGAACGTCGTGGCGGCGGGCCTGGCCTCGCGCTGCGAGGTCCAGGTCGCCTACGCGATCGGCAAGGCCGAGCCGGTCGGCCTGTTCGTCGAGACCTTCGGCACCGCCCAGATCGACACAGACAAGATCGAAAACGCCATCGGCGACGTCTTCGACCTCCGCCCCGCCGCCATCATCCGCGACCTCGACCTCCTGCGCCCCATCTACGCCCAGACCGCCGCCTACGGCCACTTCGGCCGCGAACTCCCCGACTTCACCTGGGAACGCACCGACCGCATCGACGCCCTCCGCGCGGCGGCGGGCCTCTGACGGCGACCGCCCGACGCGAGGACCAAGGCCGCCCGGGAGCGGTTTCCAGGGGTCGTCGTGACACGAGGTCGTGCTGATCGGGCCGTGGGCATTCGTGCGGAACGCCCGGCCGGGTTTCCCGGCCGGGCGTTCCGTGTGACCGGCCATGGGGCCGGGAGGTCGTCCCGGGCCGCGAGAGGTCCGGGCCCCTGCCCGCCGGCCGTGCGCCGCCCCGCGTGCGCCGGCCGCGGCTCCCCGCGGCCGTCCGGCGCATGACGAGGGCGGAGAGCGCGAGACCGGCCCACCCGCCCTCGCCCTGCGCCGTGGTCCCCCGCCGCCCCGCGTGGGCCGTTCGGTGTCCCGCGTTGGCTGCCGGCTGTTCGGCGTTCGGCGTCCCGCGTGGGCTGTTCGGCGTTCGCGGGCCGGGCCGTTCCGCGTGCACGGCCCGGGTCGCCGCGCCGCTCGCCGTTCGCGTCCGGTGCCCTTCCGCGTCCGCCGGCCGCAGCTGACCGGGACGGTGTTCCGCGGGCCCGGGCACTGTCGGTGCCGTCTGGTAGGAATGTGGCTGTGAGCAGCGCCGACGAAGCCTCCGAGCGATCCGGGGACGGTTCGCCGGAGCAGCTTGCGCTCATCCGGGAGACCGTACGCAAGGCCGCCAGGCCGCGGGCCAGGCCGCGCACCTGGCGAGGGGCCGCCCTCGCCGGGGAGCGGCCGGTCGCCCGGGTCGTGGTGAACAAGGGCGTACTCCACCTCGACCAGTACTTCGACTACGCGGTGCCCGAGGAACTGGACGAGGACGCACAGCCCGGGGTGCGGGTCCGTGTGCGCTTCGGCGCCGGGTCCCACCGGGTCCGGGAGGGCCGCCGGGAAGGCGGCCGGCTGATCGACGGGTTCATCGTCGAGCGACGGGCCGACTCCGACTACGCCGGCCCGCTCGCCGCCCTCGCGGGCGTGGTCTCACCCGAGCCCGTGCTCAGCCCCGGACTGCTCGGTCTGGCCAGGGCGGTCGCGGACCGGTACGCGGGCAGCCTCGCCGACGTGCTCCAGCTCGCCGTGCCGCCCAGGAGCGCACGAGCGGAGTCCCGGCCGTCGCCCGCTCCGCTGCCGTCCCCGGCGCCGCCGGAGCCACGCACCTGGACCCGGTACGAGCAGGGCCCGGCCTTTCTGAACGCCCTGGCGGGCGGGGGCGTGCCGAGAGCCGTATGGACGGCGCTGCCGGGACCGCGGTGGGCAGACGAACTCGCGGGGGCCGTCGCCGCGACCCTCGCCTCCGGGAGGGGCGCCCTGGCCGTCGTCCCGGACGGGCGAGCCGTGGCCCGGGTGGACGCGGCATTGACCGGACTCCTCGGCGCGGGCCGCCACGCCGTCCTCACCGCGGAGGCCGGCCCCGAGAAGCGGTACGGGCAGTGGCTCTCCGTGCGGCGCGGCTCGGTCCGAGCGGTGGTCGGGACGCGCGCGGCGATGTTCGCGCCGGTCCGTGACCTGGGACTGGTCGCGATATGGGACGACGGGGACTCCAGCCACAGCGAGCAGCACGCGCCGCTGCCGCACGCGCGGGAAGTGCTGCTGCTGCGCGCGGCGCACGAGCACTGCGGATTCCTGCTGGGCGGCGTGAGCTGCACGGTGGAGGCCGCCCAGCTCGTCGAGACCGGCTGGGCACGGCCGCTGGCCGCGGACCGGGAGCAGGTGCGCCGTGCCGCGCCGCTGATCCGCACGGTCGGCGACGGCGATCTCGCCCGCGACGAGGCGGCACGGGCCGCCCGGCTGCCGACGCTCGCATGGCGGACGGTACGTGACGGCCTCCGGACGGGGCCGGTGCTGGTGCAGGTGCCCCGTCGCGGCTACGTACCGAGGCTGGCCTGCGAGCGCTGCCGGGCGCCCGCGCGCTGCGGCCACTGCGCGGGTCCGCTGGAGGCCCCGCGGGAGCAGGCCCTCGGATGCGGCTGGTGCGGGCGGGACGCCGCCGGCTGGCACTGCGCCGAGTGCGGCGGATCGCGGCTGCGCGCCCGGATCGTGGGGGCCCGCCGCACGGCGGAGGAGCTGGGGCGGGCGTTTCCCGCCGTCCCCGTGCGGACGTCCGGGCGGGACCATGTGCTGGACTCCGTACCCGCCCGTCCCGCGCTGGTGGTCAGCACACCGGGCGCCGAACCGGTGGCCGAGGGCGGCTACGCGGCGGCGCTGCTGCTCGACGGCTGGGCCATGCTCGGGCGCCCCGACCTGCGGGCGGGGGAGGAGGCGCTGCGGCGCTGGACGGGGGCCGCCTCGCTGGTGCGGAGCCAGGCGGACGGCGGCACGGTCGTCGTGGTCGCCGAACCCACGCTGCGCCCGGTTCAGGCGCTGGTGCGATGGGATCCGGCCGGCCATGCCCGGCGCGAGCTGGCGGAGCGCGCCGAGCTGGGGTTCCCGCCGGTATCGCGGATGGCCTCGGTGACCGGGCGCGCGGAGTCGGTGGCGGACTTCCTGGCCTCGGCGTCCCTGCCCGACGACGCCGAGGTGCTCGGGCCGGTACCCCTTCCGCCGCCTCCTCCGGGGCGACCGCGACGGCCGGGTGACCCTCCATCGGCTTCTCGGGTGGGACGGGCACCGGGAGAGCCGTGGGAGCGCGCCCTGCTGCGCGTACCGCCCGGGAGCGGCGCCGCACTCGCCGCCGCGCTGAAGTCGGCCCAGGCCGCGAGGCTGGCACGGGGCGGGGGCGGCGATCCGGTACGCATTCGGGTGGACCCGCCGGACATCGGCTGACGCCGTGACGCCGGCTGACATGGGGACGGCACTGGGCACAGGGGCGGGACGGGCCGGGATGGTTCGGGACGGCGCCGCCCGGCCCGTGCGGGACGGCGCGGCAGGTTGCCCCGCGAAGTGGAGTAGGTGAGCGAGTGCTCCGCGTTCCGGTTCCGGGCCCATGGCGATCTCCGTGGAGGCGGCAGCCCGCGAAGCGTCCCGCTGAAGCGGGCTGAACGTCCGATCCGGCCGATTCACCGCCGGCGAACTGCGGGTTTCCGTCGCCTCGATCCCCTGCACCACCCGGCGGGACGCCATCAGACACCGCCCGCGCGGCCCGGAGCGGGAGTGACCGGCGGCGTTTCGCGGCGCTGCCCCAGCCGCCCGGTTCCGCATGGGGCGCACCGCCGCCGGGCCAGGCCGCCTGGCAGGCGCGGCCCGGCGCCGCCGCGGTGCAGCCACCGCGGACCGCGGCCGAGGTGCTCGGCCCGTGCGTACTCCCTGGCGATCATGGACCAGTCGAAGACGGCGTTGTGCGCGACGAGCACCCGGAGACCTGGGCGCGCGCCCGCGCCCGGGAACTGGCCGCACCGGCGGAGAAGGCGACAGCGGAGGCTCGCGCATGACGATTCTGTTGACGGTCCTCGGCATAGTGCTCTTCGCCGTCGGGCTGCTCTTCTCCATTGCCTGGCACGAGCTCGGACATCTCTCCACCGCCAAGCTCTTCGGCATCCGCGTGCCCCAGTACATGGTCGGATTCGGCCCCACGATCTGGTCGCGTCACAAGGGCGAGACCGAGTACGGGATCAAGGCGACAGGCCGCCTGGCAGGCGCGGCCCGGCGCCGCCGCGGTGCAGCCACCGCGGAACGCGGCCGGGGCCCGGCCCCCCGCGCCACCTCCCCGGCGCACCGTGGGTGGGGTTCTGCCGGGGCGGTCGGGGGAGGGTTCTGCCGGGGCGGTCGGGGGAGGGTTCTGCCGGGGCGGTCGGGGGAGGGGTCAGCCGTTGCGCGGGCCGGGGAAGGCGCTGTGGCGGACCTCGTCGCGGAGCGGGTGGCCGCCGGGACCCGGCTGCGGCGGCATCGACCGAGCGGCCGGCACCGCGGGGGCGACGGGCATCGGGCGGGCCGCCCCGGGGTCCGGCTCCGCGGGCAGCTCGGTGGGTTGCGGCGTCGCCCGCCGCGATCCGTAACGGCGGTGCACCGCCTGCTTGGTGACGCCGAGCGCCGAGCCCACCGCGTCCCACGAGAAGCCCAGTGAGCGGTCGAAGTCGACCGCGGCGGTCACCAACGTCTCGACGCTGTCCCGCAGTTCCTGGGCCAGGCGGACGGTCGGGGCGGGTGCGCGGCCGTAGACGACGAAGCCCGTGGACGGGCCCGAGCGACGCGGACGGTAGACGTTCCCCAGCTGGGCCGTGAGCGTGCGCAGAGCGTCCACCTGCCGGCGGACCCGCTCGATGTCCCGCACCAACAGATGCAGACTTGCCCGGGCTTGGGCGTCGTGGGTGGCGTGGTCGGCCATGAACAAGCCTCTCGAACCGGCGTTGAATACGGTCGGACCGCACCGGCGGCCCGCTTCGGTCAATCTCCCTTGACAACGCGCCACCAGGTGATCTGGTCACGCTCCGCAGGTGCGTGCGCACATGCGCGGGGCGCGCGGCAGTCCGCGCGCCCCCCGTCGGCCCGCCCCATACACTGGTGCGTCGCGCGATCGCCCCGGTACACAGAGCGAGGTATTACCATTGAAACTTGTCTTCGCGGGCACCCCCGAGGTCGCCGTCCCCGCCCTGGACGCCCTGATCGCCTCCGGCCGGCACGAGGTGGCGGCGGTCGTCACCCGCCCCGACGCCCCCGCCGGCCGCGGCCGCCGCCTGGTGGCCAGCCCGGTCGCCCAGCGGGCGCAGGAGGCGGGGATCGAGGTCCTGAAGCCCGCGCGGCCGCGGGACGAGGAGTTCCTCGCCCGGCTGCGCGAGATCGCACCGGACTGCTGCCCCGTGGTCGCCTACGGCGCGCTGCTCCCCAAGCGGGCACTGGACATCCCGTCCCGCGGCTGGGTCAATCTGCACTTCTCGCTGCTGCCCGCCTGGCGCGGCGCCGCCCCGGTACAGCACGCGATCCTCGCGGGCGACGAGACGACCGGAGCCTCCACGTTCCGGATCGAGGAGGGGCTGGACTCCGGCCCGGTCTACGGTGTGATCACCGAGCGGGTGCGGCCGACGGACACCAGCGGCGACCTGCTCACCCGGCTCGCCTTCGCGGGAGCCGGGCTGCTGTCCGCGACCATGGACGGGATCGAGGAGGGCTCCCTCGAGGCCGTGCCGCAGCCCCCCGACGGGGTCAGCCTGGCACCGAAGATCACGGTCGAGGACGCGCACGTGGACTGGCACACCCCGGCCCTCCACATCGACCGCCTCGTCCGCGGCTGCACTCCCGCGCCCGGTGCGTGGACGCTGTTCCGCGGCGAGCGCCTCAAGCTGGTCGGCGTCCAGCCGCTGCCGGACCGCGCGGAGCTGGCACCCGGGGAGCTCTCGGTGGGCAAGAACCACGTGCACGCCGGGACCGGTTCGCACGCAGTCGAACTCCACTGGGTCCAGCCGCAGGGCAGGAAGCCGATGCGGGCCGCCGACTGGGCGCGCGGTGTGCGGATCGCCCCCGGGGAGACGCTCGGCTCCTGAGCGCGCACCCTCCCCGCGGGCGGGGCGCGGCGGGGCCGCCCTCCAAGGGCGCGGAGAAGCGGCCCAGGCGCCGTCCCCGCGGGCGGTCGCGGCGGTCGCTGAGGCGGCCGTCGTGGCGCTCATCGTGTGGGCCGTCCCCGCGGGCGGGCGCGGCGGGGCCGTCGGGACGGGCGGGGCCCCGGGGCAGCCGGGCCGTCCCCGTGCGCGGGGCGCGGCATCGTCTTCGACACGTCCAGCGACGAGCCTGCGTGGCCTGCACGGTCCGTCCCCGCGCGCGCGGCGCGGCAGCTCGCCGAGGCTCGCGAGCTGGCGAGCAAGGGGCCGTACCCGCGCGCAGGGCGCGGGCGCGGCGAAGTCAACGCGGCCTGCTTCGGCCGGGGGCCCCCGCGGACCCGGGCGCGGCGGGGACGGGTCGGGGTGCCCGGCCGGGCGTCGTAGGCTGAGGGGGTTCGACCTTTCCGGAACGCGGAGCACCTTTGAGCCAGCAGAGCCGTCGCCGTCCCTCCCAGTCCTACCGGCCCCCGAAGAAGGATCCCGTGCGGATCCTCGCCTTCGACGCACTGCGGGCGGTGGACGAGCGCGACGCCTACGCCAACCTCGTCCTGCCCCCGCTGCTGCGCAGGGCCCGTGAACAGGGCGACTTCGACAGCCGGGACGCGGCGCTCGCCACGGAGCTGGTGTACGGCACGCTGCGTCGGCAGGGCACCTACGACGCGATCATCGCCGAGTGCGTCGACCGGCCGCTGCGCGAGGTCGACCCGCCGGTCCTCGACGTACTGTCGCTGGGCACGCACCAACTGCTCGGCACGCGCATCCCGACCCACGCCGCGGTGTCCGCGAGCGTCGAGCTGGCCCGGGTCGTCCTCGGCGACGGCCGCGCGAAGTTCGTGAACGCCGTGCTGCGCCGGATCTCGCGGAACGACCTCGACGGCTGGCTGGAACGGGTCGCGCCGCCCTACGACGAGGACCCCGAGGACCACCTCGCCGTCGTCCACTCGCACCCCCGCTGGGTCGTCTCTGCCCTGTGGGACGCGCTGGGCGGCGGGCGGGCCGGGATCGAGGACCTGCTGGAGGCCGACAACGAACGGCCCGAGGTGACGCTGGTCGCCAGGCCGGGCCGGTCGACCGCGGGCGAGCTGCTCTCGCTGCTCGGTGCGGACGGCGGGCTGCCCGGACGCTGGTCGCCGTACGCCGTGAGGCTCGCCGAGGGCGGTGAGCCGGGCGCCCTCGGCCCTGTACGGGAGGGGCGCGCGGGAGTGCAGGACGAGGGCAGCCAGCTCGTGGCGCTCGCCCTCGCGGCAGCGCCGCTGGACGGCCCGGACGAGCGCTGGCTGGACGGGTGCGCGGGGCCCGGCGGCAAGGCGGCCCTGCTGGGCGCGCTGGCCGCCGAGCGCGGTGCCGCCCTGGTCGCCGCCGAGAAGCAGCCGCACCGGGCCCGTCTCGTCGAGCGGGCGCTGGCGGGCAATCCCGGCCCGTACCAGGTGGTGACCGCGGACGGTACCCGCCCGGCCTGGCGACCGGGCGCCTTCGACCGCGTCCTCGTCGACGTGCCCTGCACCGGCCTGGGCGCGCTCCGCCGCCGGCCCGAGGCACGCTGGCGGCGGCGCCCCGAGGACCTGGACGGATTCGCCCCGCTCCAGCGGGCCCTGCTCCGTGAGGCGCTGGAGTCGGTCCGGGTCGGCGGAGTGGTCGGCTACGCCACCTGCTCGCCGCATCCCGCCGAGACCCGCGCGGTCGTCGACGACGTGCTCGGGGAGCACGGGCCGGTCCGGGCCGAGTGGATCGACGCCCGCCCTCTGATGCCGGGCGTACCGGCCCTGGGCGACGGCCCGGACGTCCAGCTGTGGCCGCATCTCCACGGCACGGACGCCATGTATCTGGCACTGCTGCGCCGCACGGCCTGACGGCGCGGCGCCGCGGTGGGTTCCCCCTCTCGCGGCCGCGTCTCACCGACCGTGGCCACGGTCGAGACCGCGCAGATCGGAGGCGTTCGTTCGGTCCTGCGGGGCGTGTCGGGTCCCCATGCGCTCTCTGGCCCCGAGCGGCTGTCCGTGTTCACCCGCCGGAGGCCGCCCCGGCGGGTGAGGGCGGCCTCCGGCGGCCCCCGGCGGGTCGAAATCCGGATGCGTTTCCGCCGGTGCCCACTCGTATACTCGTGCGACCTCACGGAGGGGGAGGCGGAGTCGTGAAGCTTGCCGAGGCATTGGCAGAACGTGCGGAAGCGGTGCGCCGCGTGGAACAACTGCGCGCGCGCGTCGTCGGCAGTGCGCGGTACCAGGAAGGCGAGACGCCCTCCGAGGACGCGGCCCGGCTGTTGGCCGAGACCGGTGAGGTGCTGGACGCGCTGGAAACGTTGATCCGGCGGATCAACCGCACCAACGCCTCCGTGGAGATGGGCCCGGAGGGCACGCTCACCGACGCCCTCGCACGCCGGGATGTCCTGCGGTTGCGTCACTCGGTGGTCACCGCGGCGGCGGACGCGGCAGCGGGTACCGGCGATCGGGGGTACGGCCGGCAGCTTCGGTCCGAGCTGATGATGCTCTCCGCGCTTCCGGTCGCGGAACTACGCGGTCAGGCGGATGCGCTGGCCCGGGAGATCCGCGAGGTCGATGTGCGGATCCAGCGTACGAACTGGGAGGTCGACTTGCTGGACTGACTGGTCCGGCAGGGCCGGAACGATGTGGAGCGGGTAGCAGCTTCGGAAGCGTGCACACACCGAGGGCCGGCGGTTTTCCGACCCACCTGTGGCAGCGTGAAGAGCAACGCGGGGGTTCGACTCCCCTCAACACAGTGCAGCTCAGCACGGCGCACAGGTAACAGTGCACATCGCACGGCACATCACCACGTGCAGGTCCGGGCGGCGAGGGCGGGTTCGGGGCTTTCCACATCGCGGCACCATGAGGGACGGCGATCTCCGGCGGACACCGCCGGTGACGCTCGGTGGTGCTCCCGCATCCGCGGGTCGGTTGACCACGCCGGTCACCGGCGGTCGCGAAGGATGCGAGAGACCGGCGACGGCGCCCGTCAGCAGCCCGCCGGACGCAGGTGCGACGGGGCGGAGACCCGCCCCGCGCGACCACTCCCGGGGCTTTGGGCATCGCCGTGAGACCGAGCGGCTGGGCACGGCACGAGTCGGAGTCGCCGTGAGAAGAGGCCACGGCGTCGCCGTAGGACACGAGAAGCGAGAACCCGCACGCCGTCCTGGGGCTTCGGACCCGGGCACCGTGGGCCTTCCGTGCCGGCGAACCGGCGAACCGGCGAACCGGCGAACCGGGGGATCGGGGGATCTCGGCCGGGCGGCGGGTCGGGCCGGCGGCGTCCGGCGGCCCGGGCGGCAGCGGCCGGAACCGCCGGACGTTCCGGAATGTCGGATTCGTGGTTACTGGGGTGCCTGGCGGAGCGGGCGGCGCCGCGGAAAGGGCGGCTTCCTCCGGTTCCGGGGCCGAGAAGTGCGCGGGAGCATGGCAGTCTTGGCACATGGCCCAGATCAACCCCAGCATCCTGTCCGCCGACTTCGCCCGGCTCGCCGAGGAGGCGAAGGCCGTCGAAGGCGCCGACTGGCTCCACGTCGATGTCATGGACAACCACTTCGTGCCCAACCTGACGCTGGGCGTTCCGGTCGTCGAGTCGCTGAGCCGGGCGACGGGCACCCCGCTGGACTGCCATCTCATGATCGAGGACCCGGACCGCTGGGCCCCGCAGTACGTGGAGGCCGGCGCCGGGTCCGTCACCTTCCACGCGGAGGCCGCCGCGGCACCGGTGCGGCTCGCGCGGGAGATCCGGGCCAAGGGCGCGCGCGCCGCCATGGCGCTCAAGCCCGCCACCCCCGTCGAGCCGTACGAGGACCTGCTCCCCGAACTCGACATGCTGCTGGTCATGACCGTGGAGCCGGGCTTCGGCGGCCAGGCGTTCCTCGACATCATGCTCCCCAAGATCCGCCGTACCAGGGAACTCATCAACAAGCACGGCCTGGAACTGTGGCTCCAGGTCGACGGCGGCGTCTCCGAGTCCACGATCGAGCGGTGCGCCGAGGCGGGCGCCGACGTGTTCGTGGCCGGATCCGCGGTCTACGGGGCCGAGGACCCGGCGCAGGCCGTCCGGACCCTGCGCCGGCAGGCCGACCGGACGATCGCGTCGGCGCCCTGGGCGTGCAACCACTGAGCCACGGCTCGGTGAACGGGGCCCTACCGGGCTGATCGACAACACCCGGATCTGTCAGGATGGCGGTTCCGGAGTGTGAACAGCAGTGAGGAGAACGCGGTGTCTGCTATGTCGGCGGGACGGTCGGCCCTGCGGATGGGACCCGCGGAGCTGGTGCAGGCGGCGGCGATGGCCCGGCGCTTCTATCTCGAGGGCAAGTCCAAGATCCAGATCGCGGAGGAGTTCGGCGTCAGCCGCTTCAAGGTGGCCCGGGTCCTGGAGACCGCGCTCGAGCGCGACCTCGTGCGGATCGAGATCCGTGTCCCCGCCGAACTGGACGCGGAGCGCTCCGACGCGCTCCGCGCCCGCTACGGCCTGCGGCACGCGGTCGTCGTGGAATCCCCGTCCGAGGGTGTGGAAGAGTCGCCCGACCCGGAGAACCTCGGGGAGGTCGCGGCGGATCTCCTCGGCGAACTGGTCGCCGAGGGGGACGTGCTGGGGCTGGCCTGGGGCCGTTCCACGATCCACATGGCGGCCGCGCTCGACCGGCTGCCGCCCTGCACGGTCGTCCAGCTCACGGGTGTGTACGACGCCGGGACCGCGGAGCGCGGCTCGGTGGAGGCGGTGCGGCGCGCCGCTCAGGTTTCCGGCGGAGAGGCGCACCCGATCTACGCGCCGATGCTGCTGCCGGACCCGGCCACGGCCGCCGCGCTGCGGAACCAGACGGGTATCGCCCGGGCCTTCGAGTACTTCGACAAGGTCACGGTCGCCTGCGTCTCGATCGGCTCGTGGGAGCCCGGCATCTCGACGGTGCACGACATGCTCAGCGACGAGGAGCGGGCGCACTACGCCTCGCTCGGCGTCGCGGCCGAGATGTCCGCCCACCTGTTCGACGCCGACGGCAGACGCGTCGGCCGTGACCTCGGCGAGCGCTGCATCACCGTCGAGGCCGACCGGCTGCGCCGCATTCCCGAGGTGGTCGCCATCGCCGGGGGCCAGCGCAAGGCGGCGGCGATCGGGGCGGTGCTGCGGTCCGGTCTGGTGACCAGCCTGGTGACGGACACGGCGGCGGCGGACTACCTCCTCACGGAGTCCCGCCCCGCCCCGCGCCCGGCGCGTGAGCGGGCCGACCCGGACCACTGAGCGCAGACCCCCGGAGCAACTCAGTGCCGGGGCGGACCAGTGAGCGAAGACCCGGAGCAACTGAGCGGGGCGGACCACTGAGCGCCGGCGCGGATCGGGGCTCGCCCCCCGTGTGACCACGGCCGGGGCCGGGAACGCGGTCAGGTTCCGGGTCGGGGCCCGGGCCGGGCGCCGGGTTGCGCCGGCACCGGCGGTCTGCGGAACCGCACTGAGGGCCGGGCGGCCGTGGTCGGCGTCGGCCGCCCGCCGCGTCGGCCCGGTCGGCGACGGCGCCGGGCCTGGGCCCGAGCGGACGGACCCGTCCGGTGGGCGCCGGAGGCCGGTCGCCCGTGACGCCGATGCAGGGGCCGGCCGGCCCCGCCATCGCACGCCTCCGCGACGAGCCCGGTCCGCCCCGGAATCCCGAGGCGGCTCGGGGATCCCGAGGCGGCCCCGCGTGACCGCGGCTCTCCTCGTGACCCGCGGGCCCCCATGCGTCTGCGGCCTCCACGCGACCGCGCCCGCGCAGATGACCGCGCCCGCCCTCGTGACCGCGCTTCGCGGGCGTTCCCTTCCCACGCCGGGCGCTCCTCACCGGCTTCGCCGCCCGTGCGTGACAGCATCGGCGGCATGCTGAACCGGTCCTCGCGGCTCCTGCTCGTGCTGCTCTCGGCCCTCACCGCCCTGCTGCTGACCGGCTGCCCGGGCGGCGGCGCCGGTACCGGGCACAGCCCCGCAGCCTCGGCGCCCGCCGCCCTCGCCACCGTCCGCACCTTCGACCTGCCGCGGGAGGCACGCGAAACCCTGCGGCTGATCGACGACGGCGGCCCCTTCCCGTACCGCAGGGACGGCAGCACCTTCGGCAACCTCGAGGGGATGCTGCCCGAGCGGGAGCGGGGCTACTACCGGGAGTACACCGTGCCCACGCCGGGCGAGCGCGACCGCGGCGCACGCCGCATCGTCACGGGCCGGGAGGGGGAGGTCTACTACACCGACGACCACTACCAGACGTTCAGGGTGGTACTCCGATGAGAAACGGTCCCCTCGCCGCACTGTTCGGCGCCACCCCGGGGCGGAACATCACCGTGCTCGACCTCCACGGCGTCACCGACAAGCGGACCTTCATGGAGCGCTGCGCCGCGAGCCTCGGGCTCCCGGCCTGGTTCGGCCGGAACTGGGACGCCCTCGCCGACTGCCTCACCGACCTCCCCGGTGAGGAGGGCACCCTCGTCCTCGTCCGCCGGTGGCAGGAGTACGCCGCCGCGCAGCCCGGGGAGTGGCAGCTGGTCCAGGACGTCTTCGGCCACGCGGTCGACGCCATGCCCGGACGGCTCGCCGTACTGCTCGATCTCGGAGGATCCGACGAGAGGGTGTCCGGCGGTGCTGGATGATCGGCCCGCCCGGTACACGACCCCGCTCATGGGAGAATGAAGTACGTGCGCCTTCTCCCGGGCGAGTGTCCGGGACCCCTCCGATCCGACTGGGATGTTCAGCACGTGCGTTTCCTCAACGACATCAAGCCGCCGTACGACCTGACGTACGACGACGTGTTCATGGTGCCGAGCCGCTCGGCCGTGGGCTCCCGACAGGGCGTCGACCTCGCCTCTCCCGACGGCACGGGGACCACCATCCCGCTGGTCGTCGCCAACATGACCGCCATCGCGGGCCGCCGGATGGCCGAGACCGTGGCCCGCCGCGGCGGGCTCGTGGTCATCCCGCAGGACATCCCGATCGACGTCGTCACCGACGTCATCACCTGGGTGAAGACGCGCCATCTCGTGCTCGACACGCCCATCGTGCTCACCCCGCACCAGACCGTCGCCGACGCGCTGTCGCTGCTGCACAAGCGCGCCCACGGGGCGGGCGTCGTCGTCGACGAGGAGCAGCGCCCCGTCGGCGTGGTCACCGAGCACGACCTGTCCGGCGTGGACCGCTTCACCCAGCTCGCCGAGGTGATGTCGAAGGACCTGCTGCTCGTCGACGCGGACATCGACCCGCGCGAGGCGTTCACCAGGCTCGACGGCGCCAACCGCAAGCTCGCCCCCGCCGTGGACGGGGACGGCCGGCTCGCCGGCATCCTGACCCGCAGGGGCGCGCTGCGCGCCACCCTGTACACGCCGGCCACCGACGCGAACGGCCGACTGCGCATCGCCGCCGCCGTCGGGATCAACGGCGATGTGGCGGGCAAGGCCAAGCAACTCCTCGACGCCGGCGTGGACACGCTCGTCGTCGACACCGCGCACGGCCACCAGGAGTCGATGATCGCGGCGATCAGGGCGGTCCGCGCGCTGGACCCGCGGGTGCCGGTCGCCGCGGGCAACATCGTCGCCGCCGAGGGCGTCCGGGACCTCGTCGAGGCCGGCGCGGACATCGTCAAGGTGGGGGTGGGCCCCGGCGCGATGTGCACCACCCGCATGATGACCGGTGTGGGCAGGCCGCAGTTCTCCGCTGTCCTCGAGTGCGCCGCGGAGGCCGGGAAGTACGGCAAGCACGTGTGGGCCGACGGCGGTGTCCGCCACCCGCGCGACGTCGCCATGGCGCTCGCCGCCGGTGCCTCCAACGTGATGGTGGGGTCCTGGTTCGCCGGCACCTACGAGTCTCCGGGCGACCTTCAGCAGACCGCCGACGGCCGGCTCTACAAGGAGTCCTTCGGCATGGCCTCCGCGCGTGCCGTCCGCAACCGGACGAGCGAGGAGTCGGCGTACGACAGGGCCCGCAAGGCACTGTTCGAGGAGGGCATCTCCACCTCGCGCATGTTCCTCGACCCGGCCCGGCCCGGCGTCGAGGACCTGATCGACTCGATCATCGCGGGCGTCCGGTCCTCCTGCACCTACGCGGGCGCGGGCTCGCTGGCGGAGTTCGCCGAGAAGGCGATCGTCGGCATCCAGAGCGCCGCCGGCTACGCGGAGGGCCAGCCGCTGCACGCCAGCTGGAACTGACGGCCGCGGTCCGACCGGCCCAGCCGGTCGAGCACCGCACGCCAACGGCCGCGGCCCCGGGGAGCGTCCCCCGGGGCCGCGGCCGTTCTCTGCTGAAGGCTGAAGGCTGAAGGCTGAAGGCTGACGGCAGGCAGGTACGCAGGCAGGCGGGCAGGCAGGCGGACCGGTTCCGGGGAGCGTCCCCGGGGCGGCGACCGGTCTTCTCTGAGGGCAGGCGGGCAGGCGGGGAGGCGGGGAGGCGGGTCGGCTCCCGGTGGCGGGCGTTCGGCCCGGGTGCGGCCGCGCGCCGCTCACGGAGCCGGGGGCGGAAAGGCCCGGTGCGCTGCGTCCGCGTGGACGCCCGCTGCGCCCGGCGTAACCGCTGCGCCCGGCGTAACCGCTGCGCCCGGTGTCCCCGCCGCGCCGGCGGCTGCCCGCGTGGCGGCGAAGCCGCACCCGTCCACGGCCCCGGCCACCGCCGCGGCGATCCGGGCGTGGCCCCTGTCGTTCGGATGCAGGCCGTCCGCCAGGTCGTCCGCCGCGAGCAGACCCGCACCGGGCAGCAGGGCCAGCCGGGTGTCACCGGCGGCGGCGAGGTCCCGGGTCGCCTCCTCCATCGCCGTGCGGAGGTCCCCCAGCGTCGCGCCCAGCGCGTTGCGCGTCGTCTCGGCGTCCGGGCGCAGGACGGGCGAGACCACCAGCAGCGGCACATCCGGATGCCCCTGCCGGACGAGGGAGACGAAGGCACGGGTCGTCTCGTACAGCAGGGGGGCGGAGCAGGGTACGCCCGACCAGCAGTTGGTGCCGAAGGCCAGGGTCAGCAGGTCGGCGGGGAGCGAGGCGAGCTGCTGCGCGGTCGCGAGGTCGCCGCGGGCCGAGCCGGCGTAGCCGAGGTTGACGCAGTCCAGGCCGAGTGTCCGGCCGGCGGCCGAAGGCCAGGCGTGCGCGGGCCGGGTGGACCACCAGCCCTCGGCGATCGAGTCGCCGTGGACCAGCCAGCGCGGCCGTCGCGGCGCGGGGACCACCCGGCCGCCCACCCCGCGCACCCCGAGGACCATGGGCGCCTGGGACTCCGGAGGATGGACGGTGAACGGCCCCGGTCCGGGTGGCAGGGGGATGGTGACCACCGCCTCCTCCGCCGGTTCGGTGAACGACTCGGACGCACAGCGACCGCCGTGCCACAGCGCGAAGCAGTGCGCCAGGTCGCGCAGCGCGTCGGTGGGGCGGGGCACCCTGGCCCGGTAGCGCAGTTCCACCGCCCGGGCGCCGTGGGGGGCCGTGAACTCCAGCCGTACGCCGATGGGGAGCGCGGCGCGTTCCCTGGTGTCCCACGGCAGCCGGGCCAGATCGCCGGGATCGGCCCGCACCGGCCGCCCGCCGTCGAGCCAGGCCACCCCGCGCAGGAACGGTCCGGGATCGAGCCAGTTCGGGTCCGGTGCCATGGGCCCTCCGTCCGTGGGGTGCGGGATCGTCTGCGGGACCCGACTCCTACCCGCGCGGGGCGGAGGGTGCGCGCCGTCCGGTCGCTGCCGGTGCGGTCGGTGCCCGCCGGGTGCGCCCGTCGGGTACCGGCCGGGTGCGCCCGTCGGGCGCGTGTCGGGTGCCGGCTGACGGTGACCGCCGCCTCGCCGCTGCCCCTCCGGCCCGTGGCCCGTGCCCGTTGCCGCCGGCCGTCGGCCGCCCCGGGCCGGCGGTCGGCGGCCGGCGGCCGGTCGCGCCGTTACCGGCGGCAGCATTGCGCGGCCGGTTGCGGATCGCGTAGCTTCTGCCCCTACCCGGCGGTAGTACCCCCGCTGGCCGTACGTCCCGCACGTCCAGGGGGGGGAGCCCATGCGCCGGCGACTGCGCCCTCCCACGATCCGCGGCAGGATCGTGGCCCTCACCCTGGTGCCCGCCGCGGCGCTGCTGGCGCTGTGGAGCTTCGCCATGGTGTCCGTGACGGGCGACCTGCGGGCGCTGATCCGGCTCCAGAGCGTGTACGAGACGTTCGGTACCCCCGTCGACACGGCCGTCGGGCAGATCCAGGTCGAACGCCGGCTCGCGGCCGCCTATCTGGGGGCGGGCGAGCGCGACGCCGGGGCGGCCGACGCCGCCGCGCTGCAGGCCCAGCAGCGTGCGACCGACGGGGCCGTGCAGGCCATGCTCGACGCCGTCGGCGACCGGGACCGGCGAGAGGACCTCACCGACCGGCAGCGGGAGTCCCTGGACGCGATGGTCCGGGCCGTAGCGGGGCTCGAGGAACTGCGGGACGGGGTGGTCGAGCGCCGGCTGTCCTGGGCCGAGGCCGTGGAGGCCTACACGGTGATCGTCGAGCCGACCTTCGACGTCCAGTCCCAGCTCACCGCGTTGCAGGCCGGACAGCTCGCTCGCGAGGCGCAGGTCGTGGTGGAGCTGGTACGCGTGCGGGAGTTCGTCTCCCGTGAGGACGCCCTCGTCGCCGGGGCACGGGCCGCCGGGGTCGTCACCGACGCCCAGTACGACGCGCTCACCGCGGCCATCGAGGACCGGCGCGTCTTCCACCGCACCTACGTCCCCGCACTGCCGCCCGACTCCCGGAAGCTCTTCACCGACTTCCAGCGGGGCGCCGAGTACCGGGCGCTGACCGCGGGAGAGGACGCGCTGCTGCGGGCCGGCGCGGAGAAGGCGGGCCGGGCCGTTGCGGACGCGTCGTGGCGGACCACCACGGACCGCGCGGTGCGGCGGTACATGCTGCTGTGCACCGAGTCGGCCCTGAACGCGGCCGAGCGCGGACGCGCCTTCGCCTACCGCGAGATGGCCGAGGCGGCCGCCGTCGGACTCGCCGGTCTCGCCGCGGCCGGTCTCTCCGTGTGGCTCTCGGTGAGCGCCGGCCGGCGGATCGCGGGACGGCTCGAGGAGCTGCGGGACGCGGCGGACGTCCTCGCCACCCGGCGGCTGCCCGAGGTGATGGAACGACTCGGCGCGGGCGAGGACGTCGACCCGGCCGCCGCCGCGCCGCCGCTCGACTTCGCCGACGGGGACGGCGCACCCGACGAGATCGCCCAGGTGGGAACGGCCCTCAACGCGGCGCGCCGGGCGGCGGTCGAGGCGGCGGTCAAGCAGGCGACCCTGCGGCGCGGCGTCTTCGCCGTGCTGCTGAACATCGCACGGCGGAACCAGGCGCTGGTACACCGGCAGGCGAAGCTCGTCGACACCCTGGAGCGGCGGACGACGGACCCCGACACGCTCGGGGAACTCTTCCGGATCGATCATCTGACGACCCGGATGCGGCGCCATGCCGAGGGCCTGATCATCCTCTCCGGCGCGGCGCCCGGACGGCGGTGGCGCGATCCGGTACCGCTCGTGGACGTGGTGGCGGCAGCGGTCGGCGAGATCGAGGACTACACGCGGATCGTGGTGCCCCCGATGCCACCGGTACGCGTCGGCGCGGACGCCGTGGCGGACGTGGTGCATCTCGTCGCCGAGCTGGTCGAGAACGCCGCCGCCTTCTCCCCGCCGCACACCCAGGTGACGATGCGTACGAGCGAGGCCCGTAACGGCTTCGTGCTGGAGATCGACGACCGCGGCCTCGGCCTGGACGGCGACGAACTCGCCCAGGCGCAACGCACCCTGTCCAGGCCGGGTGACTTCGACCCGGTCCAGGACGAGCGCCTCGGCCTGTACATCGTGGGCCGTCTCGCCGCCCGGCACGGCATCACCGTCACCCTCACCCGCTCCCCCTACGGGGGGACCACCGCGGTCGTGCTGCTGCCGAACGCGATCATCACGCCGGCGGACCGGGACCGGGACCGGGACCGGGACCGGGGTCAGGACCAGGACCAGAACCGAGGCCAGGACCAGGACCAGAACCAGAACCGAGGCCAGGGCCAGGGCCAGGGCCAGGACCCGGAGCCGGAGCCGGATCCGCATCCGAGGCGGCATCCGAAGCCGCCGTATCCGGAAGCGGGTGTGGGCGCGGGCGCGGGAGTGGACCCGGAAGTGGATGCGGACGCGGACGCGGACGCGGACGGGGAGGAGGACCCCGAACCGGCCCGGATACCGGTCCCGTCCTCCGCCCCGGACGGGGAGCACGAGGCGGCCGCGGCGGGCGGGTCGTCGCTCCCCGCGGCGGAGGAGCCGAGGACCGTCCGCGCAACCGGCTCCGCAGTGGAAGGGACCCCGGCGGGCCCCGCACCGCCCTCCGGCCCGCCGCCGCGGGAGGGATCCGCGCAGCCGGGGACCGAGGCGGTCCCCTCACCCCGGCCCGTCGGCGCAGAGCCGTCCGCGCACACCGGGGCGCCTCGGCCCCTGCCCACCCGGATCCGTCGGGCGCCCCTCGTCGCCGCGCCGCTGGGTGAGCCACCTCCAGGACCGGGCCGGGACGGATCCGGACCGGTGGACCGGGAGATCGGTGCGGAGGAGATGCGGGCCGTGTTCGGGGCCTTCCAACGAGGACTCGAACGGGGGCGGAGCGGCGGCCCGGGTGGGCACGGACGGAGCGGCGAGCCGGGCGGCAGCGGTCGGCCTGAGGGCGGCCGGAGCGAGCACGGCCGGAGCGAGCACGGACGGCCCGGGGACCAGCCGCCCGGGAGCGTGCCGGGGGACCGGCCGGGGACCACGAACGACGAAGGGACACGCGATGACGGCTGAGCCGTACGACAGGGAGGCCGGGCGTACCGCCGCGAGCGGACTCGGCTGGCTGCTCGACGACCTGCTGGAGCGGACCGACCACGTCCGCCAGGCCGTCCTGCTCACCGCGGACGGCCTGGTCACCTGCGCCTCCCGGGGTATGCCGCAGCGGGACGTGGAGCATCTCGCCGCCGTGTGCGCGGGCTTCCACAGCCTGGCCGGCGAGACCGGTTCCCGATTCGCGGCCGGGAAGATCCGCCAGACGATGGTCATGCTGGACGGTGCCTATCTCTTCATCACCCCGGCCGGCGGCGGGAGCCGTCTCGCGGTGCTCAGCGGCGCCGAGACCGACGTCGGGCAGCTCGCCCACGAGATGGCGCTGCTCGTGAAGCGTGTCGGCCGGCACATGACGGTTCCCGAGAGGTCGGCGGACGAGGCACCCGACGCGTAGTCCCGTGAACGATCACTGGTACGACGATCACTGGTACGAGGACGAGACCGGGCCGATGGTGCGGCCGTACACCGTCACCCGTGGCCGGACCCGTCCCGCAGCAGAGCACGACATCGACCCGATGTCGCAGGTCGATGCCGTCGAACGGGACAGGCCGGACCCTCGGCTCGACCACGCCCGCACCGCGCTGCTGGAGCTGGTGCGCCGGGAGCCCCGGCCGGTCGCCGAGGTCGCGGCGGACGCCGACATGCCCCTCGCGGTCGTCCGGGTCCTCCTCGCCGACCTCGCCGAGTCGGGTCTGGTCCGCCTCTCCGGGCCGCCCGCGCCCCGCGGCGCGCACGACCCGTCCCTGCTGAGGGAGATAGCCGACCGGCTGCGTGACATCTGAACGCCTTTGCGCGCCGGTGCAACGTTCCTCCGCGGTCGCCCCCAGCGCGCAACGATCACCCGCGGGTGCGCAAAGCTCATGCATTACGGTCGGGAACGTCGACCTCGTAGGGTCCTGCCTGTACGTGGAGTGGCGGGGATCGTCTGCTCGGCGATTCCCCGCGCTCCGGGCTGCCCTCAGCCGCGCCCGCGCCGGGCCGCCGTGGTCGCCGCCTCACCGCCAGCAGCGATTGCAGCGATTGCAGCGACAGGCAGCGATAAGGAGCCTCCCCAGTGTTGGATCACGGCGCAGCGCCCCCCGTCACTCCCCAGAGGGACCCCGGGGGGCCCGCCCAGGGCCTCGGTAGCCGTCTGATGCGGCGCAAGCCCGTCGAGCAGCTCGTCGCCGAGGGGGGCCGGGGCGAGGGCGGCACGCTCCGCCGCTCGCTCACCATGTGGCAGCTGACCATGATCAGCATCGGTGCCACCCTCGGTACCGGCATCTTCGTCGTGCTCGGGGAGGCCACCCCGCTGGCCGGCCCGGCCGTCGCGATCTCCTTCGTCATCGCCGGGCTGACCGCCCTGTTCTCGGCCCTGTCGTACGCCGAACTCGCCGGCTCCGTACCGGTGTCCGGCTCGTCGTACTCCTACTCGTACGCCACGATGGGCGAACTGGTCGCCTGGGTCTGCGGCTGGTGCCTGGTGCTGGAGTACGGCGTCTCCGTCGCGGCCGTCGCCGTCGGCTGGGGCGAGTACCTCAACGAACTGCTCGACGGCACGATCGGAGTGACGATCCCGGACGCCGTCTCCGCTCCGGTCGGCGAGGGCGGGTTGATCAACCTTCCCGCGCTCGTCGTCGTGCTGCTCGCCATGGTCTTCCTGATGGGAGGCGCCAAGGAGAGCGCACGGGTCAACACGGTCATGGTCGCCGTCAAGATCGTGACGCTGCTGCTGTTCATCGGCATCGGCTTCATGGGCATCAGGGCCGGCAACTACGCCCCGCTCGCCCCGCTCGGCGTCACCGGCATCAGCGCCGCCGCGGCCACGCTCTTCTTCTCGTACATCGGCTTCGACGCCGCCTCCACCGCCGGCGAGGAGGCGAAGAACCCGAAGAGGGACCTCCCGCGGGCGATCATGCTGTCGCTGCTGATCGTCACGGTGCTCTACTGCCTCGTCGCCCTGGTCGCCGTCGGCGCCATGCCGTGGCAGGACTTCGAGGGCACCGAGGCGGCGCTCGCCCAGATCATGAAGGACGTCACGGGCCAGAGCTTCTGGGGCGTGGTGCTGGCCGCCGGCGCCGTCGTCGCGATCGCCAGCGTCGTCTTCGCCGTGCTGTACGGGCAGACCCGCATCCTGTTCGCGATGTCCCGCGACGGCCTGGTCCCCAAGGTCTTCGCCAGGGTCAACGAGAAGACCGGCGCCCCGCGGGCCAACACCGTGATCGTCTCGCTGTTCTGCGGTGTCCTGGCGGCCTTCATCCCGCTCGGCGAACTGGCGAACGCCACGAGTATCGGCACCCTCTTCGCCTTCGCCCTGGTCAACGTCGCCGTGGTCATCCTGCGCTGGAAGCGCCCGGACATGGACCGCACCTTCAAGGTGATGCTCTTCCCGGTCACCCCGATCCTGGGCTTCCTCTTCTGCGCCTACATGATGCTCAGCCTCCCCGGTGTCACCTGGGTGTGGTTCGCCGGCTGGATGGCGGCCGGGCTCGTGTTCTACTTCCTCTACGGCATTCGCCGCTCCCGGATGGCAACAGCAGAGAAGTGATCCACCGCCCGTGCGACTGAACGATCTCGACGAACGCATCGTCCACGCCCTCGCCGAGGACGCCCGCCGTTCCTACGCCGACATCGGTTCGCTCGTCGGCCTGTCCGCGCCCGCCGTCAAACGGCGTGTGGACAGGCTCCGGGCGGAGGGGGTCATCACCGGCTTCACGGTCCGCGTCGACCCGGGCGCGATGGGTTGGGAGACCGAGGGCTTCATCGAGATCCACGCACGCAGCAACACCTCACCCGAGACGATCAAGCGCGGCCTCGCGCGGTACCCGGAAGTCGCGTCCGCCTCCACCGTCACCGGTGAGGCGGACGCGATCGTCCAGGTCTTCGCCTCGGACATGCGCCACTTCGAGCGTGTCCTGGAGCGGATCGCCGGCGAGCCCTTCGTGGAGCGGACCAAGTCGGTGCTGGTGCTGTCGCCCCTGCTCAGGCGGTTCTCCTCGGGGGCACCCGCCTGATCCCCGCCGGGGTCGCCCCGGCCCGGCGGGGACCGTCCCGGCCCGCCGGGAGGTACGCCCCGCCGGTGCCGGACCCGCCCCGGGTGCCGGACGCCCCGCCGGTGCCGGACTGGCGCCGGGTGCCGGACGCCCCGCCGGTGCCGGACGCCGCCGGGACGCGCAGGGGTTGCCGGGCGCCCCGTGCAACGAATCACCGGTGCACCCCGGATTCACGCAACGGATCGAGTCTCCGAACGCAACGGTCCCGCCTTGTCCCTGCGGTTGGCCGGAACGTACGGTTTCTGACGTCTCCCCGACACCTCACCCACTCCTTCCGAGGTAGGCCCATGCCTCCGCTGCGCACAGCCCTGCTCCAGAGCTCCGGGACCCCCGGCGACATCGCGAAGAACCTCGAGATCCTCGACGCCCACGCGTCCCGGGCCGCCGCCGGGGGAGCCGGCCTCCTCGTCGCGCCGGAGATGTTCCTCACCGGGTACGCCATCGGCGCCGACGTGCACCGCCTCGCCGAGACCGCCGACGGCGCCGCTGCCCGGGCCGTCGCCGCGATCGCCGCCCGCCACGGGATCGCCGTCGTCTACGGCTACCCGGAGCGCGGCGCCGGCGGCGACCCGGGAGCCGTGTACAACGCGGCGCAGCTGGTCGGTCCCGGGGGCGAGCGCCTCGCGAACTACCGCAAGACCCACCTCTTCGGCCGCTTCGAGCAGGAGTGGTTCACCCCCGGCGACGAGCCGGTCGTCCAGGCCGAGCTCGGCGGCCTCCGGGTCGGGCTGCTGATCTGCTACGACGTGGAGTTCCCGGAGAACGTGCGCGCCCACGCCCTGGCGGGCACGGACCTGCTGGTGGTGCCGACCGCGCTGATGAACCCGTTCCGGTTCGTCGCCGAGAAGCTCCTCCCGGTGCGCGCCTTCGAGAGCCAGATGTACGTGGCGTACGCCAACCGCACCGGCCCCGAGGGGGAGTTCGACTTCGCCGGGCTGAGCTGCCTCGCCGGCCCCGACGGCATCGTCCGGGCCCGCGCCGGCCTGGGAGAGGACCTGGTGGCCGGCGACGCCGACCCGGATCTGCTGGCGGCCTCCCGCGCCGGCAACCCCTATCTGCGCGACCGCCGCCCCGGCCTGTACGGGCCGCTCGCCCGCTGAGACCTCCCGCCCCGCCCCGCCACACCAGGAGCAACACCCATGACGTCCACGGTGCCCACCTCCGTCCCGCACACCGGCGCGCAGCCGCCCATCACCATGTTCGGGCCTGACTTCCCCTACGCCTACGACGACTTCCTCGCACACCCGGCGGGCCTGGGCCAGATACCCGCGACCGAGCACGGCACCGAGGTCGCGGTCATCGGCGGCGGCCTCTCCGGCATCGTCGCCGCCTACGAGCTGATGAAGATGGGGCTCAAGCCGGTCGTCTACGAGGCGGACCGGATCGGCGGCCGGCTGCGCACGGTGGGCTTCGAGGGCTGCGACCCTTCGCTCACCGCGGAGATGGGCGCCATGCGCTTCCCGCCCTCCTCGACGGCGCTGGCGCACTACATCGACCTGGTGGGGCTGGAGACGCGGCCCTTCCCCAACCCGCTGGCCGAGGCCACCCCCTCGACCGTCGTCGACCTCAAGGGCGAGTCGCACTACGCGCAGACCATCGACGACCTCCCGCAGGTGTACCGCGACGTCGCGAAGGCCTGGAACGACTGCCTGGAGGAGGGCGCGGACTTCTCCGACATGAACCGCGCCATGCGCGAGCGCGACGTGCCGCGGATCCGCGAGATCTGGGCGAAGCTCGTCGAGAAGCTCGACAACCAGACCTTCTACGGCTTCCTCTGCGAGTCCGAGGCCTTCAGGTCCTTCCGGCACCGCGAGATCTTCGGCCAGGTCGGCTTCGGTACCGGCGGCTGGGACACCGACTTCCCCAACTCCATCCTGGAGATCCTCCGCGTCGTCTACACCGAGGCCGACGACCACCACCGCGGCATCGTCGGCGGCTCCCAGCAGCTGCCGCTGCGCCTCTGGGAGCGCACGCCGGAGAAGATCACGCACTGGACGTACGGCACCTCGCTCGCCACGCTGCACGCGGGCGGGGAGCCCCGGCCCGCCGTGACCCGGCTGCACCGCACCGCGGGCAACCGCATCACCGTCACGGACTCCTCCGGCGACATCCGCACCTACCAGGCGGCGATCTTCACCGCACAGTCCTGGATGCTGCTCTCCAAGATCGCCTGCGACGACTCGCTGTTCCCCATCGACCACTGGACGGCGATGGAGCGGACCCACTACATGGAGTCGTCCAAGCTGTTCGTGCCGGTGGACCGGCCGTTCTGGCTGGACAAGGACGAGCAGACCGGCCGCGACGTCATGTCGATGACGCTCACCGACCGGATGACGCGCGGCACCTACCTGCTGGACGACGGCCCGGACAGGCCCGCCGTCATCTGCCTCTCCTACACCTGGTGCGACGACAGCCTGAAGTGGCTCCCGCTGTCGGCGAGCGAGCGCATGGAGGTCATGCTGAAGTCGCTCGGCGAGATCTATCCGAAGGTCGACATCCGCAAGCACATCATCGGCAACCCGGTGACCGTGTCCTGGGAGGACGAGCCCTACTTCATGGGCGCGTTCAAGGCCAACCTGCCGGGCCACTACCGCTACCAGCGGCGGTTGTTCACCCACTTCGTGCAGGACCGGCTGCCCGACGACAAGCGCGGCATCTTCCTCGCCGGCGACGACATCTCGTGGACGGCCGGCTGGGCCGAGGGCGCGGTGCAGACGGCGCTCAACGCCGTGTGGGGCGTGATGCACCACCTCGGCGGCGCCACCGACGCCACCAACCCGGGACCGGGCGACGTCTTCGAGGAGATCGCCCCGGTGGAGCTTCCCGAGGACTGAGGGCAACCGGCGGGACCGCCCGCGGGGAAGCCCGACTCCCCGACGGCCGGGGCGAGGAATGCGCCCCGGCTTCCGCGACGGCTCCGGCTCGCCCCGGTCCGGGACCCGCACCCGCGGGTCCTCCGTGAACGAACCCCCGCCGCCGACCGCGATCCGGCCGGCCCCGGGAGGTCACCTCAGCCGCCGCCGGCCGGGAACCCCCGGCCGGCGGCGGCCCCGTCCGCACGCCGCGGCCGGATTCCGGTCGCGTCTCCCCAGCGCGGCGGAGTGAGGCGCGGTGGTGTGAGCGGGCAGTGGGTGACCGGGCCCGCCGCGGGGTCTTCGGTCAGCGCGGTGGTGTGAGCGGGCAGTGGGTGACCGGGCCCGCCGCGGGGTCTTCGGTCAGCGCAGCGGAGTGAGCAGGCAGCGTCCGACCAGGCCCGCCCCGGCGTCCAGCCGTTCCGTGAACTCCGCCGCGAGCGCCGGGAGTCCGCGCAGCCCCCAGAGCAGCCGCGCCGCCGACCAGGCGCCGTCGCGGGCCCGCTCCAGGCTCCACGAGCCGAGCAGATGGGCGAGCGGATCGGTGATCTCCAGCAGTTCGGGACCGTGCATCAGATCCTCGCGGATGCGCTCCTCCAGCATCGTGAGGATCTCACCCACGCGGTCGAAGTCCCCTTCGAGGTCCGTCGGCCGGCAGTCGAGCGTACGGCAGGTGTCCACGACCGCCAGCCCGAGGTCGTGCCCGATGTGCGCATTGATCCCGGCGAGCGCGAACTGCAGCGGGCGTACGCCTCGATGACGGCGCAGCTGGAACAGCGGACGCCAGCAGGCCGGCGCGCGCCCGCCCGCGGTCACCGTGTCAACTGCCGCCAGATAGCGCTCGGCGAGGAGAACCCGCAGGGTGGCGGCCGATCCGCGGTCGGGGAACTCGCCCCGGTCGATGCGCCGGCCCAGTTCCTCCGTGACGGCCAGATACGCGTCGTTGAACACCGCGATCCCGTCGTCCACCGGCCAGCCGGAGCGGAACGCCCGCATCCGGGCCGGGACCGTGCCGGGCGGCGCGCCGTGCGCCCCGCCGTCCGCCGGGTACTGTGCGATCTTCGCCATGGGGGCAGCGTCCCAGGCATAGGCTCGGACACGCGCCGCACGGCGGCAGGTGTCCCCGGAACGGGGGAACGCCACGGCCGCGGCGGCCAGGGGGAGGGGAGCACAGCGCATGCCAGTCGCACGCGATCGGCGCCGGGCGGAACGGAACGGGCGGCGTCTCGCGGCCGGCCGCGGCGTCATGACCACGGCGGCCTCGGCGGTGGTGGCACTGGGAGCCGTAGCCGGACTGATGTCGGCCGCCGGACGCGGCGGCCAGGACGACACGGCACGTCCCGAGGTGAGGAGTTCGCCCGTGACCGTCCCGCTGCCCGCGCGCCCGAGCCGCCCGCCGTCCGCGCCCGCGCAACCGTCGGGATCACCGTTGCCGCCACCTCCGCCCGAGCGGTCGGCGGCTCCCGCGCCCGCTTCGCCGGCGAGCCGCCCGGCACCGCGCACCGGGCCGCCGGACGCCCCCGGCCTGCTCCACCGGCATCCGCGCTCCCAGGTCCTGGACTGGGTGCGCGAGCACCTTGACGATCCCCGAAGGCCGCTGATCGAGTCACGGATCGCCGCGCACCCCGCCGCGGTCTGGTTCCCGGAGCACGACCCCGGCCGGATCAGGGGCGAGGTACGGGCGGTGACCGCAGGCGCGGCCGCGGCGGGCCGGGTGCCGGTGCTGGTGCCGTACGCGATCCCCGACCGGGACTGCGGTGGAGCCTCCCAGGGCGGCGCGCCGGATCTGGCCGCGTACGACGCCTGGACGGCGGAGTTCGCCGCAGGCCTCGGCCGCGAACCGGTCATCGTGGTCCTCGAACCCGACTCGATCGCGCTCTCGGGCTGTCTGTCCGACGGCCTCCGGGCGGCCCGCTACGCCTCGCTGGCCCGGGCGGCGCGCGCCATGAAGGCGGCCAACCCGCAGGCGAGGGTGTACTTCGACGCCGGCCACTCGGGATGGCACCCGGCGGCGAGGCAGGCGGCCGAACTGCGCGCCGCGGGCGCCGCCGCGAGCGGCGACGGCATCTTCACCAACGTCTCCAACTTCCACCGCACCGGCGACGAGACCCGGTACGCACGCCGGGTGCTGGAGGCCCTCGGCGGGCCCCCGGGGCTGGGCGCCGTCATCGACACCAGCCGCAACGGCAACGGCGCGCCGGAGCAGGGCGCCTGGTGCGATCCCTCCGGTCGCGCACTCGGCCGGACCCCGACCACCGAGACGGGGGAGTCCCGGATCGACGCCTATCTGTGGGTCAAGCTGCCGGGGGAGTCGGACGGGTGCAGGGGCGCCGCCGGCACCTTCACACCGGACTACGCCTTCGAGTTGGCGACCGGCTGACCGCCGGCTCCGTCCTCGTCGTACGCGGAAGTGCCCGCGTCCAGCAGCGGCTGCCGCTGCTTCATATGGGCGGGGGCGAAGGCGCGCAGCACGTGGTAGCCGGTGATGACGACGATGGTGCCGAGGGCGATACCGCCGAGTTCGAAGTCGTCGGTGAACTCCAGGCTGACGCCGCCGACGCCGATGATGATGCCCGCGGCCGCCGGGACGAGGTTCAGCGGATTGCGCAGGTCCACCTTCGCGTTGATCCAGATCTGCGCGCCGAGCAGACCGATCATCCCGTACAGGATGACCGTGATGCCGCCGAGCACGCCCCCCGGGATGGCGGCGACGACCGCGCCGAACTTCGGGCAGAGGCCGAAGAGCAGGGCGAAGAGCGCGGCCGCCCAGTAGGCGGCCGTCGAGTACACCCGGGTGGCGGCCATGACGCCGATGTTCTCCGAGTACGTGGTGTTCGGCGGCCCGCCCACCGCGCTGGAGAGCATCGACGCGGCGCCGTCGGCGGCGATGGCGGTGCCCAGCCTGTCGTCGACCGGTTCCCCGATCATCTCGCCCACGGCCTTCACATGGCCGGCGTTCTCCGCGACGAGGGCGATGACGACGGGCAGCGCCACCAGGATCGCCGACCACTCGAACGCCGGGGCGTGGAAGCCGGGGAGCCCGATCCACTCGGCCTCCCCGACGCCCGACAGGTCGAGCCGCCAGTGGTCGACGGCCTCGGTACCGCCCACCGGGGAGTTGATCCTCCCGAGGACCCGGTCGAGGAGCCAGGAGACGCCGTAGCCGAAGAGCAGCCCCAGGAAGATCGCGACGCGTGACCAGAAGCCGCGCAGGCACACCACGGCCAGCCCGGTGAACAGCATGGTGAGCAGGGCGGTCCACTGGTCCTGCGGCCAGTACACCGCGGCCGTGACGGGTGCCAGGTTGAATCCGATGAGCATGACCACGGCGCCGGTGACGATCGGTGGCATCGCGGCGTGGATGATCCGTGCGCCGAAGCGCCGCACGGCGAGGCCCGCGAGGAGGAGCACCACGCCGACCACGAGGATCGCGCCGGTGATGGTGGCGCTGTCCCCGCCGGTGGCCCGGATGGCCGCGGCCACGCCCACGAACGACAGCGAGCAGCCCAGATAGCTCGGTATCCGGCCGCGGGTCGCGAGCAGGAAGATCATGGTCGCGACCCCGGACATCATGATGGCGAGGTTGGGGTCCAGGCCCATCAGTACCGGTGCCACGAACGAGGCTCCGAACATGGCCACCACGTGCTGGGCACCGAGGCCCGCGGTACGCGGCCACGAAAGCCGCTCGTCGGGCCGTACGACCGCTCCCGGAGCGGGGTTTCGTCCGTCGCCGTGCAGGCTCCAGCGCACGCCGAGGTTCATGCGGGCTCCAGGTGAGAGGGGGCGGTGACCGGCGCCCATCGTACGAGGCCGCGGGGGCCCCGACTCCTCGCGCCGGGGCGGTCCGGGGCGCCCTCCGGGCCCCTCCGCCCGCCGCGGAGCCCCCGGCCGAGCGCGGGGGTCCGGTGCCTCCGTCCGCCGCGAGGCACTAGGCCCGGAGGTCCGGCGCGGACGCCGGACGCCGCCCACCGGGTGGTCCGGGTGGTCCGGGTGGTCCGGGTGGTCCGGGTGGTCCGGGTGGTCCGGGTGGTCCGGGTGGTCCGGACGTCGCGCCCCGGCCGCTGCCCCGCAGCACTCCCGCCCCCGGAACCAGCCCGGCCGCGAGCACCGTCACCAGCCCGAACGACACCGCCAGCGAGGTCAGATCGGCGATCCCGCCGATCGCGGAGGGTGCGATCAGTCCGGAGGTGTAGGTGATCGTCGCCACTCCCGCGATCGACAGGCTCGGATTGGTCCCGCTGCGCCCGGCCGCCGCGAACGCCAGCGGCACCACCACGGCGACTCCGAGGCCGATGCAGCCGAATCCCGCCATCGCGGCCACCGGGTGGGGCGCCAGGACCACCAGTACCCCTCCGCCGGTCGCCAGCACCCCGCCGGCGCGGACCGTGCCGACCGGGCCGAACCGGTCCACGACGCGGTCGCCGGCGAGCCGGGCCACCGCCATGGTCAGCACGAACGCCGTGGTGGACGCGGCGGCGAGGCCGGCGGAGGCGCCCAGTACGTCCCGCAGGTACACCGCCGACCAGTCCAGGCTCGCGCCCTCGGCGAACACCCCGCAGAAGCCGATCGCGCCGATGGCCAGCGCGGACTTCGGCGGCAGCGCGAACCGCGGCGGCCTCTCGCCGGCGGAGCCGCGCAGGTCGAGCACGCCCTGGCAGGCCAGCAGCCCGACCGCGGTCAGCACGGCGGACGCGAGCAGATGGTGGAGCCGCGCGTCGGTGCCGAGATGCGCGGCGACCGTGCCGGCCGCCGAGCCCAGGAGCGCGCCCACACTCCACATTCCGTGCAGGCCGGACATCACCGAGCGGTTCAGCCGGTTCTCCACCTCGACCCCGAGGGCGTTCATGGCGACGTCGGACATCCCGGCGGTGGCGCCGTACACGAACAGGGCGGCACACAGCGTCTGCATGTCGGGGGCGAGCGCCGGCAGGACCAGGGACAGCGTCCACAGCGAGAGCAGCCCCCGCAGAGCCGTGCGTGCCCCGTACCGGTGGGTGACCGCTCCGGCGAGGGGCATCGCGAGGGAGGCGCCGACGGCGGGGAAGGCGAGGGCCAGCCCGAGCTGGCCGGCACTGACGCCCGCGTGGTCCTGGATCCAGGGGATCCGGGTGGCGAAGCTGCCGGTCACGGCGCCGTGTACACAGAAGACGGCGGCGACGGCCCAGCGCGCCCCGCTCAGCCGTCGCCTGTCGTGGGCCGTCTCCGCCGGCATCGGGCCGTCCTCCGGCATCGGGCCGTCCTCCCCGGGAGTCGTGGTGTGCGCGTAAACTATCAGGAACCCTGCCTGATAAATAGCGCCGGCCGGTGGGGATCTGGAAGGATTCCGGCATGCCCGCATCCCCGAGCACCGCCCGGGCCATCAACGACAGGCTCGCGCTCCGACTGCTCCAGCAGGAGGGCCCGTTGACGGCGGGCCAGCTGAAGACCCTCACCGGGCTCTCCCGGCCCTCGGTCGCCGACCTGGTGGAACGGCTCCAGGAGTCCGGCCTGGTCCGGGTCGTCGGAGAGGCCGGCGAGCAGCGGCGCGGACCCAACGCCCGGCTGTACGGCATCGTCGCCGACCGTGCCCATCTCGCGGCCCTCGACGTGCGCACCCGCGGACTCACCGTCGTGGTCGCCGACCTGCTGGGCACCACGCTGGCCGAGGCGACGCTGCCCATCGGCGGCGACACGGGCACCGAACCGGCCGTCGAGCAGGCCGCGGCCCTGCTGGAGAACACCGCCCGGGAGGCCGGTGCCACACGACTGCACAGCGTCGGCATAGGCGCGCCCGGACTGATCGAGCCGGTCACCGGGGAACTGCGCGACTCCACCGCGCTGCCCGCCTGGCATCGCGGACTCGTCGCCGCCCTCCAGCAGCGCCTTCCGGGGACCGTCCTCGTGGAGAACGAGACCAATCTGGCCGCCGTCGCCGAGCAGCGCCTCGGTGCCGCCCGCGACCTGGACGACTTCGTGCTGCTCTGGCTCGGCCAGGGGGTCGGCGCCGCCGTCGTCCTCGGCGGTGCGCTGCGGCGGGGTGCGTCGGGCGGTGCCGGGGAGATCGGTTTCCTGCCCGTGCCCGGAACCGGCGGTCTGCCGTCCGCGACCGGCTGCGAGGCCGGGTTCCACGCGCTGGCGGCCGCGGCCGCGGTCCGGGAGCTGGCCGTGCGCCACGGCATCGGCGGCGAGGCCGAGGAGGCGGTACGGGCGGCGGCGGGGGAGTGCCCCGGCGGGCGGGGTGACGCCTTCCTCGACGCCCTCGCCGGGCGGCTGGCCGTCGGGGCCGCCGCCGTCGCCGCCGTGCTGGACCCCGGCTGCGTGGTGCTCGGCGGTGAGGTCGGGTACGCCGGCGGAGCAGCGCTCGCCGCCCGGGTGGAGGCGCGACTGGCCGTCCTGTCGCCGCTGCGCACCGCGATCCGGCCGACCGCGCTGGGCGGTGAGGCGGTGCTGCGGGGCGCGCTGCTCGCGGTGCGGGACGCGGCGCAGGCCGATGTCTTCGCGCCCGCGCTCTGACGGTGGGCGCCGGCTCGGGACGGCCGTGAGCTGCCACCGGGGGAGTCGCGCTGCCGCCGGGGGATCTGTGCGCTGCCCCGGGGGATCTGTGCGCTGCCCCGGGGGATCTGTGCGCTGCCACCGGAGGAGCCGTGCGCGGTCCGCCGGACGCCTGCTCGCGGTGCGGGACGCGGCGCAGGCCGATGTCTTCGCGCCCGCGCTCTGACGGTGGGCGCCGGCTCGGGACGGCCGTGAGCTGCCACCGGGGGAGTCGCGCTGCCGCCGGAGGAGCTGTGCGCTGCCCCGGGGGATCTGTGCGCTGCCACCGGCGGGGCCGTGCGCTGCCACCGGCGGGGCCGTGCGCTGCCACCGGAGGAGCCGTACGCGGTCCGCCGGACGGCGCGGCGCACCGGTGTCCGGGAAGCCCGCGCCGGGCGGGTCCCGCCCCCTCCCGGACGGCCGTCCGGGAGCCCCCGGCCGCCGCCGAAGGCCCCGGCCGGGGCCTTCGGCGGTGTGCGGCGCACCGGCGGGTGGCGGACGCGGTCCGGTGCCAATGGGGCGCCGCGCCGGCCGGGTCCGTCCGCGGCGGGGTCCGTCCGCGACCGGGTCCGCTGTGAGCCAGCACACACGAGTTCACCCGTATGGCCCACGGGTGCTCATGGCACACTTGGCCTGTATCAGCAGCAGCGCACTCCGGGGTCGGTGCAATTCCGAACCGGCGGTTACAGTCCGCGACCCGTCCGCAGCCAGCGGCCGGTTGACCAGGTGAAATTCCTGGACCGACGGTGAAAGTCCGGATGGGAGGCAGTGCGCGGCGGACGGCCCTCGCGGTCCGCCGGCCGAGCGGCTGATCGTTCTCGGGAGGTTTCCCCGAGGACGATCGGAATCGTGGACGTCGGCGTCTCCCGAGGTGTTGCTCCGCTTCTCTGTCGACATCGACAGCCCCGGAGTCCGTGCCCGAAGAGGCAGGAGGACCCGGTGGCCACCGCAGCCGACACGCACGCCATGCGCCGAGCCGTCGCGCTCGCCGCCCGCGGCCTCGGCTCCACCAGCCCCAACCCGGTCGTCGGGTGCGTTGTCACCGACGCGTCCGGACGCCGTGTCGGCGAGGGCTTCCACCAGCGGGCCGGGGGGCCACACGCGGAGATCCACGCCCTGCGGGAAGCGGGCGGGCGCGCCCGGGGCGGCACCGCGTACGTCACCCTCGAGCCCTGCAACCACACCGGCCGCACCGGCCCCTGCGCCCTGGCCCTGGCCGATGCCGGGATCGCCCGGGTCGTGTACGCGGTCGCCGACCCCAACCCGCAGGCCACCGGAGGCGCCGGCACCCTGCGCGCGGCCGGCGTCCGGGTCGAGCACGGCCTCCTCGAAGCGGAGGCGGCGGCGGGGAACACCGCCTGGCTCACCTCCGTGTGCCTCGGCCGCCCCTACGTAGTGTGGAAGTACGCCGCCACCCTCGACGGGCGGATCGCCGCCGCCGACGGAACCAGCCGCTGGATCAGCTCCCCCGAGTCCCGGGCCGACGTCCACCGGCTGCGCGCCGAGGCCGACGCGGTGATCGTCGGCTCGGGTACGGCGCGCACCGACGACCCCCATCTCGCGGCCCGCGGCGTCGACGGCGCCACCCAGCCGCTGCGGGTCGTGCTGGACACCGAGGCCCGGGCCGTGCGGCCGGGCGCGCGTGTCCTGGACGGTGCCGCTCCCACCCTCGTCGCCGTCGCCGAGGACGCCGAGACCGGCCTCCCCGGCGTTCTCCGGCTCCCCCGGGCCGGCCGCGGCCTGTCCGTTCCCGCCCTCCTCGAAGCGCTGTACGCGCGCGGGGTCCGGTCCGCGCTCCTCGAGGGCGGGCCGACCCTCGCCGGGTCCTTCGTCGCCGCGGGCGCCGTCGACCGGGTCGTCGGCTACCTCGCCCCCGTACTCCTCGGCGCGGGTCCCACGGCCCTCGCCGAAGCCGGAATCAGCACCATCACCGAGGCGCTGCGGCTCGACGTGGCCGAGTCGGTGCGTCTCGGCCCCGATCTGCGCATCACCGCCACCGTCCCCAAGGGAGCCTGACAGTGTTCACCGGAATCGTCGAAGAGCTGGGGGAGGTCACCGCTGTGGAGAACCTCGGCGACGCCTCCCGCTTCCGACTGCGCGGCCCCGTCGTCACCGAGGGGGCCAAGCACGGCGACTCCATCGCCGTCAACGGCGTCTGCCTCACCGTCGTGGAGACCGCCGGCGGCGAGTTCACCGCCGATGTCATGGCCGAGACCCTGAAGCGCTCCAGCCTCGGCGCGCTCGCCCCCGGCTCCCCGGTCAACCTGGAGCGGCCGATGGCCGCCGACGGGCGCTTCGGAGGGCACATCGTGCAGGGGCACGTCGACGGCACGGGCGTGATCGTCGAGCGGACCCCCTCCGAGCACTGGGAGGTGGTCAGGGTCTCCCTCCCGGCGGAACTCTCCCGGTACGTCGTGGAGAAGGGCTCCATCACGGTCGACGGAGTCAGTCTCACCGTCGTCGACGCGGGCCGCGACCACTTCACCGTCAGCCTGATCCCCACCACCCTCGCCCTGACCACGCTCGGCACCAGGCAGCCCGGCGACCCGGTCAACCTCGAGGTCGACGTCATCGCCAAGTACGTCGAGCGGATGCTCGGCGAGCGCTCCGGCCGGGCGGGGGAGGCGGCCGGGTGAGTGTCGCCGACTGGCTGAACTCCGAGGCGTTCACCGCCTTCGGCCAGCACATCAAGTGGTCCGACATGACGGGCAACGTGATCGGGCTGGCCGCCCTCGCCCTCGGCTGGCGCCGCTCGATATGGACCTGGCCCGCCCAGTTCCTCTCCGGCCTCATCCTCTTCGCCGCGTTCGCTCCCCATCTCACCGGCAGCGCCGGCAAGCAGGTGGTCGTGATGGCCGTGGCCGGCTGGGGCTGGTGGCAGTGGCGCCGGGGCCGGGCGCGGGCGCGGGACGGCTCCATCGCAGTCCGCTTCGCCACCTGGCCCGAGCGTGCCCTGATGCTCGCCGTCGCCGGGCTCGGCACCGCCGCCGTCGCACTGCTCTTCACGGCCTACCCCGCGTTGTCGTGGGACCCCTGGCCGGACGCCTACATCTTCGTCGGCACCCTCGTCGCCATGTACGCCCAGGCCCGCGGCATGGTCGAGTTCTGGTTCGCCTGGCTCCTGGTCGACATCGTCGGTGTGCCGCTGAACTTCGCCAACGGCTACGCGTTCTCCGGTTTCGTCTACGTCATCTACGGCGCGCTCGTCCTGTGGGGCATGCGCGACTGGTGGCTCCGGTCCCGTACGACCCCTGCTCTGGAAGGAGCGGCAGCATGAGCGCCCGTACGTCTCCCACCACCGTCCTGCCGGACCCGGCGGGTCCGTTCGCCCCGTCGCCGTGGTTCCCGGCCGGCGGCGGGGACGACCTGCGCCTCGATCCCGTCGAGCTGCGCCTCGATCCCGTCGAGCAGGCCGTCCGCGACATCGCCGCCGGCCGGCCGGTCGTGGTCGTCGACGACGAGGACCGCGAGAACGAGGGCGACCTCGTCGTCGCCGCCGAGAAGGCGACGCCCGAGATCGTCGCGTTCATGATGAGCGAGTGCCGCGGACTGATCTGCGCGCCCATGGAGGGCGGGGAACTGGAGCGCCTCGAGCTGCCCCAGATGGTGGCGCACAACACCGAGTCGATGAGCACGGCCTTCACCGTCTCCGTCGACGCCGGGCCCGCGCACGGTGTGACCACCGGCATCTCGGCCGCCGACCGCGCCACCACCCTGCGGCTGCTGGCGGGCGGCACGGCCGACCCGGCCGACTTCGTCCGCCCGGGCCACGTCTTCCCGTTGCGCGCACGGCCCGGCGGCGTCCTGGCGCGCCCCGGCCACACCGAGGCCGCCGTGGACCTCGCCCGGCTGGCCGGACTGCGTCCCGCCGGGGCGATCGTCGAGATCGCCGGCGAGGACGGCGTGATGCTGCGGCTGCCCGAGCTGGTCCCGTTCGCCCGCAAGCACGGGCTCACGATCATCTCCATCGAGGACCTGATCGCCTACCGCCGCGGCGCGGAGCCGGCCGTCCCCCACGAAGCGGGGCCTGCCGTCCGCCGCGAGGCCGAGGTCGTCCTGCCCACCGCGCACGGCGCGTTCACGGCCTACGGCTACCGCTCCACCGCGGACGGCGTCGAGCACGTCGCGCTCGTCCACGGCGATATCGGCGACGGCGAGGACATCCTGGTCCGCGTCCACTCCGAGTGCCTGACCGGCGACATCTTCCACTCGCTGCGCTGCGACTGCGGCCCCCAGCTGAGGGAGTCCATGGAGCGCGTCACCGCGGCGGGCCGCGGCGTCGTCGTCTACCTCCGCGGCCACGAGGGCCGGGGCATCGGACTGCTCTCCAAGCTCCGCGCCTACGAGCTGCAGGAACGCGGCCGGGACACACTGGACGCCAACCTCGAGCTGGGGCTGCCCGCCGACGCCCGGGACTACGCCGCCGGCGCCCGGATCCTGGACGACCTCGGGGTACGCAGCCTCCGGCTGATGACCAACAACCCCGACAAGACCGCCGCCCTGGTGCGGCACGGCCTGACGGTCCTCGACCGGGTGGCCATGCCCGTGCAGGCCGGCGAGCACAACATGGCGTATCTGCGCACCAAGCGCGACCGCATGGGGCACGACCTGCCCTGGCTCGACCCCGTGACGGCGTCGACCTGCGGCAACCAGTAAGCAGTTGCAACCGGCAAGAACAGCTGCAACCGGCAAGAACAGGCCTGCGGCACCCCGCGGGAACCAGCAACGAGGAGACACGTGAGCGGCAAGGGCGCACCCGAACTGTCCGTACGCAACTGCGGAGACCTCCGCGTGGCCGTCATCGCGGCCCAGTGGCACGAGAAGATCATGGACGGACTCGTCGACGGCGCCCTGCGCGCCCTGCGCGATCTGGGTATCGACGAGCCGACCCTGCTGCGGGTCCCCGGCAGCTTCGAGCTCCCCGTCGTCGCCAAGGTGCTGGCCGGACGCGGCTACGACGCCGTCGTGGCGCTCGGCGTCGTCATCCGCGGCGGCACGCCCCACTTCGACTACGTGTGCCAGGGCGTCACCCAGGGCCTGACCCGGGTCTCCGTCGACACCGGCGTCCCCGTCGGCTTCGGAGTGCTCACCTGCGACACCGAGGAGCAGGCGCTCGACCGGGCGGGTCTTGAGGGTTCGAGGGAGGACAAGGGGCACGAGGCGGTCACCGCCGCCGTGGCGACCGCCGCGACGCTGCGCTCGGTATCCGAGCCCTGGCGCTGAGGAGAGGCCACTTCCGCGTAGGGTGGGACCACCATGTCCAAGAAGACGTTCGAGGAGCTCTTCGCCGAGCTCCAGCACAAGGCCGCCAACGGCGACCCCGCGACCTCCCGTACCGCCGAGCTGGTGGACAAGGGCGTCCATGCCATCGGCAAGAAGATCGTCGAGGAGGCGGCCGAAGTGTGGATGGCCGCCGAGTACGAGGGCGGGGAGGCCACCGCCGAGGAGATCTCGCAGCTGCTGTACCACGTCCAGGTGATGATGGTCGCGCGCGGGATCGGTCTCGACGACGTCTACGCCCATCTCTGAGGCACACTCGTCCCGTACCACCCGAAGACCCGTACCCCGACACACCCGAACAACCCCGAACAACCCCGAGCAAGCACCCACGCACCCGAAGGAAGCCCGTCTCATGCTGCGCATCGCCGTCCCCAACAAGGGTTCACTCTCCGGACCTGCGGGGGAGATGCTCCATGAGGCGGGCTATCTCCAGCGCAAGGACTCCAAGGAACTCGTCCTCGTCGACCCGGAGAACGAGGTCGAGTTCTTCTACCTGCGCCCCCGCGACATCGCGATCTACGTCAGCTCGGGCCGCCTCGACATCGGCATCACCGGACGGGACCTGCTTCTCGACTCCGGCGCCGGTGCCGAGGAGATCCTCCAGCTCGGCTTCGCCCGCTCCACGTTCCGCTACGCCACCAAGCCCGGCACGGCCTCCGGCGTCGAGGAGTTCGGCGGGCTGACGATCGCCACCTCGTATGAGGGCATCGTCGCCAAGCACCTCGCGGACAAGGGCATCGACGCCTCCGTCGTCCACCTCGACGGGGCCGTGGAGACCGCGATCGAACTGGGCGTCGCCCAGGTCATCGCCGATGTCGTGCAGACGGGAACCAGTCTCCGCAACGCCGGCCTCGGCGTCGTAGGCGAGCCGATCATCACCTCCGAGGCCGTCGTCATCCGCCGTACCGGCGCCGACCCCGACGACCCGAAGGTGCAGCGGTTCCTCCGCCGCCTCCAGGGCGTCCTGGTCGCCCGCTCCTACGTGATGATGGACTACGACTGCCGGGTCGAGCACCTGGAGCAGGCCGTCGGCCTCACCCCCGGCCTGGAGTCCCCGACCGTCTCCCCCCTCCACCACGAGGGCTGGGTGGCCGTCAGGGCGATGGTCCCGGCCAGGGAGGCGCAGCGGATCATGGACGACCTCTACCACCTCGGCGCCCGCGCGATCCTGACGACCGCTATCCACGCCTGCCGCCTCTGAGGACCGGGACGGTAGAGAGCATGTCCATGGACCGGCAGGAGCTGCCCGCGCTCCCGGTGACCTTCAGGCCCACCCGCACCCGGGCGGTCCTGCTGTCCGTCGGGACGGTGATGTTCGCGGTGATCACCGCCGTCGCCTTCGCCCTGGAGCGGCTCAGCCCGGCGGAGCGGGTCAGCTTCGTCCTCACCGCGGTGCTGTTCTTCGCGGTGCTGGCGCTGCTCAGCCGCCCCAGGATCGTCGCCGACGAACGGGGCGTCACCGTCGTCAACCTGACCCGGACGCGGAGGCTGGAGTGGGCGGAGATCGTCCGCGTCAACCTCCGTCCGGGTGATCCCTGGGTGTTCCTCGATCTGAGTGACGGCACCAGCCTTCCGGCTCTCGGGATCCAGCCGGGAATCGCCCGCCACCACGCCATCCGCGACGCCCGCGCCCTGCGACTGCTCGCCGAATCGCGCGGCACCGGCACGGGCGGCCGCTGAGTCCCCTGCCCTCGGGGCGGACTCGTGACTACTCTTGCCCCGGAGGCGCCGGGCGCGCCTCCGCCTCACACCGGTGGGCCGGCCACGGCCCGTGAGGCACCCCTGCTACCCGAGGAGTGACCCTCTCCGGCAATGGACGGATCGTCCGGTAGTACCTGCGCCGCCCCCTCCCGGGAGGCGGCGGCATGATCATCCCGCTACTGCTGCTGTTCGCGGCATTCCTCCTCGTCCTCGCCAACGGATTCTTCGTGGCCGCCGAGTTCGGCCTGGTCACCGTGGAGCGCGCGGACGCGGAACGCGCGGCCGCCGAGGGCGACCACCGCGCCGGGACCGTCGTACGGGCCCTGCGCGAGCTGTCGTTCCAGCTCTCCGGCACCCAGCTCGGCATCACCCTCACCTCCCTCGTCGTCGGCATGCTGGCCGAGCCCGCACTCGCCCGGCTGCTCGGCGGGCCGCTCACCGCCGCCGGGATTCCCGGCGCGGCCGTCCCGGGCCTCGCCGTCGTGATCGGCATGCTGCTCGCCTCCGCCGTGCAGATGGTGGTCGGCGAACTCGTCCCGAAGAACTGGGCCGTGTCGCGGCCGCTGCAGGTCGCCCGGTTCGTGGCGGGTCCCCAGTACCGCTTCTCGGCGGTGTTCCGGCCTGTGATCGCCCTCCTCAACGCCGTGGCCAACCATCTCGTGCGCGCGTTCGGCGTGGAGCCCGCCGAGGAGCTGGCCTCCGCCCGTACCCCCGGCGAACTGGTCTCCCTGGCCCGTCACTCGGCCCGGGCCGGCGCCCTGGAGGAGGACACGGCGGATCTGTTCGTCAGGACCCTTTCGCTCGGCGGGCTCACCGCCCAGCACGTGATGACCCCCCGGGTGAAGATGAGCGCGCTGCACTCCGCCGCGACCGCGGCGGACGTCCTCAACCTCACCCGCGGCACCGGTCTCTCCCGTTTCCCGGTCTACCGGGACCGCATCGACGAGATCGTCGGCATGGTCCATCTGAAGAACGCGCTCGCCGTGCCGGCCCATGAGCGGCCGCGTACCCCGGTCGGCCGTATCGCGGTGCCCCCGCTGCTGGTGCCCGGGACCCTGCCGGTGCGGCAGCTCCTGCGGCACCTGCGCAGCGAGCAGCCGATCGCCGTCGTCGTCGACGAGTACGGCGGTACCGCCGGGGTCGTCACCCTGGAGGACATCGTCGAGGAGATCGTCGGCGAGGTCCTCGACGAGCACGACGCCGAGGCCGACGGCCGGCCCGAGCTGGCCCCGGCACCGCCCGAGGACGGCAGACCGGCCTGGGAGGCGGACGGCAGCTGCCGCGTCCTCACCCTGCGGCGGATAGGCCTGGACGTGCCCGAAGGCCCGTACGAGACCGTCGCCGGTCTCGTCGCCGACCTGCTCGGCCGGATCCCGGCGCCCGGCGACCGCGCGGAGCTGCCGGGCTGGCGGCTCTCGGTCCGCCGGGTCGACCGGTACCGCGCCGAACGGGTCAGGCTGGTCCGCACGGCGGGCGCCTCCCAGGCCGTGGCGGAGGCCGTCCGGTGAGCGTCCTCCAGCTGCTGTTCGCGCTGCTCCTGGTGCTCGCCAACGGCTTCTTCGTCGGCGCGGAGTTCGCGCTCGTGTCGGTACGCCGCAGCCAGGTGGAGCCGCTCGCCGCCCGGGGCTCCTCCCGGGCCCGGCAGGTCCTGCACGGGCTGGAGAACCTGCCGCAGATGATGGCCGCGGCCCAGTTCGGCATCACCGTCTGCTCGCTGACCCTGGGAGCCGTCGCCGAGCCGACCGTGGCGCACCTGCTGGAGCCGGTGTTCCACGCCCTGCGCGTACCCGAGGGGCTGGTCCACCCGCTCGGCTATGTGATCGCCCTCGCCGCCGTCGTCTTCCTCCATCTCGTGGTCGGCGAGATGCTGCCGAAGAACCTGGCGATGGCCGCCCCGGAGAAGACCGCGCTCTGGCTCAGCCCCGCGCTGGTCGGCTTCGCCCGGCTGTGCCGCCCGGTGACCGCCGCGCTCGGCGCCTGCTCCCGGCTGGTACTCGGGCTCTTCCGGGTCGAGCCGAAGGACGAGGTCGAAGCCGTCTTCACCAGCGACCAGCTGGGCCGGCTGGTCGAGGACGCCGGTCAGGCCGGACTCCTCGACGCGGAGGAGCAGGAACGCCTCGAAGACGCCCTGGAGCTGGGCAGCCGCCCCGTGACGGACGTCCTGATCGCGCGCTCCTGCCTGGTCACGGTGCCGCCCTCGGTGACCCCGGGGGAGATCGAGGAGCTTACCGTCCGCACCGGCTACTCCCGCTTCCCCGTGCGCGGTGAGGGAGACGGCCGGTTCATGGGCTACCTCCACGTCAAAGACGTACTGGAGCTCGACGACGGCGAGCGGGCCGTGCCGCAGCACGTCTGGCGCCCCATGGCCACGCTGAGGTCGGAGCTGCCGCTCGACGACGCGCTCACCGTGATGCGCCGGGCGGCCACCCATCTGGCGCAGGTCGCCGACGCCTCGGGACGCGTCCTGGGCCTCGTCGCCCTGGAGGACGTCCTCGAGATGCTGGTGGGCGAGGTGCGCGATCCCGCCCACCGCCCGCCGCCACCGGCCGCGGTGCCCGCACGGGGCCCCACCCGCACGGCTGCCCGCCAGAGCGGTCTGATGACCGATCCGCCGCACCAGCAGGACGCGCGCTCGCACCGGCCGAGCCCGAGCAGGGTCTGAGGCCGGGTCCGCGCGGCAAGCGCATCCCGTGGTCCCCGGGCCGTGCCGGTCCCCTTCCTCCCGGCGGGGCCCGGCACCGGCGGGGCGGTTCCGGGCGCGGTCCGCGGTGTCTGCGGGTTCCGCGGGGCTCACGGTGTCCGCGGTGTCTGCGGTGTCTGCGGTGTCTGCGGTGTCTGCGGGTTCCGCGGGGCTCACGGTGCCCGCGGTGTCTGCGGTGTCCGCGGTGCCCGCGGTGTCTGCGGTGTCCGCGGGGCTCACGGTCCGCCGAAGTCCTGCGGCCCGCGGTCCCGCGGGCCCCGGCCCGACAGCACCTCTCCGTACGCCTGCATCAGGTCGGGCAGCCGCAGCGTCGCCAGGTCGTCCCGCGTCGGTGTGCCCGGGTACCCCGAGAGCCGCAGGTCCCGGTAGGCGCAGCTCTTCTCGTAGAGCGTGCGCAGAAAGCGGCCGTTGCCCAGCTCGTCGATCCAGCCCTGGTCCACCACATGGCCGCTGATCGACCGCAGCTCGTCCACCGCCTCCTCGTCCCACCCGTCGCCGTTCGCCGCCGCCAGCACCTCGCCGATCGCGGTCAGCTCCAGCGGCCGGTACGAGGGGAAGTCGACCCGGGTGGTGAACCGCGAGGAAAGCCCCGGGTTGGTGGCGAGCAGCCGGTCCATGCCCTCCGGATAGCCGGCGAGGATGACCACCAGATGGTCCCGGTTGTCCTCCGCCCGCTTCAGCAGCACCTGGAGCGCCTCGTCGCCGTACGCGTCGCCCTTGCTGTAGCCGGTGTTGGAGAGCGCGTACGCCTCGTCCACGAACAGCACGCCGCCGAGGGCCGAGTCGATCAGCTCGTTGGCCTTCACCGCGGTCTGCCCCAGGAACTCCCCCACGAGGTCGGAGCGCTGCGCCTCGACCAGATGGTCGCCGCCCAGCAGCCCGAGCGCGTAGAAGACCCGGCCGAGGATGCGGGCCACGGTCGTCTTGCCCGTGCCGGAGGGGCCGGAGAAGACGAAGTGCCGCTTCGGGGGCTGGACGGGCAGGCCCTGCCCGGCCCGCAGCCTGGCCATGTTCAGCTGTGCGGAGAGCGCCTTCACCTGACGCTTCACCGGCTCCAGGCCCACCATCCGCTCCAGTTCCGCGAGCGCTTCGGCGAGCAGCACCGGATCGGTGGGCCCGGCCGGGAACCGGGGCGCCGCGCGGGAGGGGTTTCCCGCCTCCTCGCGCGCCCGGTCGGCCGGGCCCGCGGCGGCCGGGACCGGCGCCCCCGGCGGCGGCTGGGGCTCCCCGGCGTAGCGCGGTTCGGGCACGAAGGGAGGTTCCCCCTCGGACGGCGGGGGGTCCGCCGCCTCCTGCCCCATCCCCGCTCCCGCGCCCGCCAGTGAGACGGCGGCCAGTCCCGCGGCCTCGTCCGTCCCGTCGAGGCCGTCGTAGTCGTTGATCGCGGCGAGCCGCGCCGAGGTGTCCATGAACGCCGGATCCACCCGGTGCACGGCCCGGTACAGCGGCAGTGCGGCAGCGCTGCGGCCGGTGCCCTCATGGGCGCGGGCCAGCCAGTAGCGGAGTTCCTTGCGCTGGGGCTGCTCGCTGCGGCAGCGCATCAGCGCGGCGGCGAGCATCGGCTCGGCCTGCCCGTACATCTCCAGCCGCACCCGGGCCATACCGGCGAACAGACCGGACTCGATGCCGAGCAGCGGATCGTCGACGAGCGGCTCGGTGTGCCGCACCAGCTGATCCCAGTCCTTGACCAGATAGGCCCGGCACGCGTGCAGAAACCGGACCTGCGGGTCGGCGTCGACCGGCGGCAGCCCGGCCAGCGCCCGGTCCAGCTCCGGCACATGGCGGCCGTCGAGCCAGTGCGAGGCGTGCGCGAGCAGCAGGTCGCGCGGGCTCTCCAGCACGGGCTGTACCCACCAGCCCAGCCAGTACCAGGAGTTCAGCGTGCGGCGGTGGCGGGCCCGCTGCTCGCCGAAGCGCTCCCGGCTCCGGTACATCCGCAGCAGCGCGGTGGTGGTGTCCGCCCGCAGGGCGTGCAGTCCGAGCCAGCCGTCGGCCATCCCGGGATCGATCCGCACCGCGGTCCTGAACTCCTCCTCCGCCTGCGGGTAGGCGCCCATGGTGTAGGCGTCCACGCCGCGCACCCAGGCGAGGTCGGCCGGGGCCGGTGAGCCCTGCGCGCCGATGTCCATCCGGTCCCCCACATACCTGCCCCCGTGCTGTCCGCCGGGCGGATGCCCGGTGGAGCGTGCCGAACCACCGTGTCGTGGACGGGAATTGACCGCACCGGAGTGCATGGTACCCGGGCAGGGGGCGGCGGATTAAGGGCGCGTGGGCGCGGGGTGGCCGGTGACCCTGGGTGAGCGGGAAGTGCCGCAAGGGTGCCGGGAGAAGGTGCCGGGAGGCAGAACGAAGCCCCCGATCACGGGGGAACAACCGGGGGCTTCGCGTCCTGGCGGCTCCGAAAAGCCGCACATTGAGAACGTAAGACCTGTAAGGGCCCCGGGTCAAGCAGAGTTGGCGGACCCGGCGGGGTGGATTCCCGGCCGCCCGGTAAGGGGTCGGAACTGGTCACACTGAGTGAGGAGATGGTTCGCCCCTGCTGTCGCTCCGGGCCCCGGCAGCCACTCGTACCCCTCGGGCGACTCGCGTATCAGGGTGTCGGCGAAGGGCCGCGAGGGATCGCCCGCGAAGTGCCGGCTCTCGGCGGCCGTCCAGGTGTCCCAGAAACCCGCGAGCCCCGGCCCGTCCCGGCGCCGGCCGCGCATCCACGATGCCCGTGGGTCCCGCTCCATCCACAGCAGCCCGGCCAGATGGGGCCGCAGCGCGCGGCGGCCCGCGCCCACCCCCTCGACGAGGACGAGCGGCGCGGCGGGCAGGCCGCGCGGAGGCCCGAAGCGGCGCAGCTCCCAGTCGTAGGGGCGGTAGAGCGCGCCGTGCCCCCGGGACCACGGACCGATCACCTGCCCGAGCAGGCGGCCGGTCCAGGAGAAGAGTTCGTCGTGGGTGGCGAGGTCGTCGAGATGGAGCACCGGCACCCCGCCGAGGGCCTCGGCGAGCAGGCCCGCGAAGGTGCTCTTGCCGGAGCCCGCGTGGCCGTCCACGGCGACCAGCCGGACCGGACCGCAGGACGGCGGCAGCGCGCGCAGTCCGGTGGCGGCACGGTCGAGTGGCAGCGGGCGGCTCATGGGGATCACCCTAACGGGGGTACGCGGACCCGCTACCGGACCGCCGCAGGCCATGCGATCCGGCCGCACCCGTCAACGACGCCGCCCGCCCGTACACCCGGCGGACGGCGTCGCTGACGGGTGCGGGAGGCGATCCGGCTCGGCGCCAAGCCGCTACGAGGCGAGCGGGAGGCCGGCGTCCGGCACAGGCGGGGTCCGCTACCTCTTCCGCCCGAGCGTCCGGCGGCCGCCCAGCGCAAGGCCCCCGCCGCCTCCGGCACCGGCTGACGCGCCGCCGCCGCGCGGGCGGCGGTGACCGGTGTCACTGACCGGGGCGGGCGCGGCGGGCACTGTGGTCGGGGCAGGTCCCCGCGCACCTCCCGGCAGGGCGGGACGGGACCTGCCGAGGGGGCGACCGGAGACCACCAGGACGACCGAGCGAGCCGCCGTGAACACGACCATGATCACGAACCCGAACCCGAACCCGAACCCGAACGCGACCATGACCACGACCACGACCATGAACGCGACCATGAACGCGACCATGGCCACCGCCACCGCCACCGCCACCGCCACCGCCGGTCGGTCCCGCACCGGGGGCCCCGGGGACGACGGCCCCAAGATCGTCGAACACGCCCTGGGGTGGCTCCTGGTGGTGGTGCTCGCGATGCTCGTCACTCGCGCGGGTCTGCTCTGACACGGGTCCGCGTCCGCGTGTGCGGTGGAGGCGCGGGTGGGGGCGATGGCCATCCGGTTGCCGCGGGTCCGCGTCCGCGTGTGCGGTGGCGGGAGGACGGTCCCGCACCCCGCACCGGCCGTACACCCGCTCCGCCGGTCGACGTGAATCGGCCCCGCCGGCCGAGCCGTCTCCGGGGCCCCGGAAGAACCGGCCCCGGAGCAGCGTGCCGCCGGGGCATGGCTTCCGCCCGTGACGGACGCCGTCCGATGGGGCATACTCAAGCCGCCACGCAGCCGCTGGTCAGCCACTTCCGTGATCCGGGAGGGCAGCATCGGCGCACCAGTGACATCCGGCGGCGCCGCTCAACCCTTGGCGTGCGGCCGCCGCATCGCCCGACAGGGAGGAGAGCGCCGCCATGCCCGACCGCGCCCCGCAGCCGGTGGACCGCACACTGCCCACCGAGGAGGCCGGGGATCTGATCGCCCTGGTCCGTGAGATCGTCCAGCGGGAGATCGCTCCACGCGCGGCCGAGGAGGAGGAAGCGGGCCGCTTCCCGCGCGAACTGTTCTCCCTGCTCTCCGAGTCGGGACTGCTCGGTCTCCCCTACGACTCCGAGTACGGCGGGGGCGACCAGCCCTACGAGGTCTATCTGCAGGTCCTCGAGGAACTTGCCGGGGCCCGCCTCACCGTCGGCCTCGGCGTCAGCGTCCACTCCCTCGCCTGCCACGCGCTCGCCGGCTACGGGACCAAGGAGCAGCGTGCCGAGCACCTCGCCGGGATGCTCGGCGGGGGTCTGCTCGGCGCGTACTGCCTCTCCGAGCCGTCGTCCGGCTCGGACGCGGCCTCCCTGCGCACCAGGGCCGAGCGCGACGGCGCCGACTGGGTCATCACCGGGACCAAGGCATGGATCACCCACGGCGGGATCGCCGACTTCTACACCGTGCTGGCCCGGACCGGGGGCGAGGGCGCCCGCGGTATCTCGGCGTTCCTGGTGCCGGGTGACGCGGAGGGACTGAGCGCGGCCGCGCCCGAGAAGAAGATGGGCATGAAGGGCTCGCCCACCGCGCAGCTCCACTTCGACGGTGTGCGCGTTCCCGACGCCCGCCGTGTCGGCGACGAGGGGCAGGGCTTCGCCATCGCGCTCTCCGCTCTCGACTCGGGGCGCCTCGGCATCGCCGCCTGCGCGATCGGTGTGGCGCAGGCCGCTCTCGACGAGTCGCTCTCCTATGCCACCGGCAGGCGGCAGTTCGGCCGCCCCATCGCCGACTTCCAGGGCCTGCGCTTCATGCTCGCCGACATGGCCACCAAGGTCGAGGCGGGCCGTGCGCTGTACCTCGCCGCCGCACGGCTGCGCGACCGGGGCCTGCCGTTCTCGAAGGAGGCGGCGATGGCCAAGCTGTTCTGCACCGACACGGCGATGCAGGTGGCCACGGACGCCGTGCAGGTCCTCGGCGGTTACGGCTACACCGCGGACTTCCCCGTGGAGCGGCTGATGCGCGAGGCGAAGGTGCTGCAGATCGTCGAGGGCACCAACCAGATCCAGCGGATGGTCATCGCCCGTCACCTCGCCGGGCCGGAGTCCCGCTGACCCGGGCGGTTCCGCCGGTCCACGCCGGCGCCGCCGCGAGCCGGTTCCACTCGTGGTCGCGGCGGCCCGGCAGGGTCCGCCCCGCACCGGCCCAGCGGTGCAGCAGATCACGGTAGATCGGTGGATCGGGAGGGTGCGGAACCGGTTCCTCCCGATGCGGCGTCATCGGCGGGAGGCGACCCTGGCCGCCCTCGGGGTGCTGCGCGGTCATGCCCTTCCCAACGGCGCCCCGCCGCGCGGAGTCACCCTCCGTGCCGCTCGCGCACCGGTTCGCCCCGTCACCGCGGTGCACGGGCTCGCTGCGCACCGGGCGTCCGCGATCCGGCGCTCCCGGCCGCCCTCTTGCGGCCGGCGCCCCGGGCCGCCGTGTCCGGGTGCCGTGCCCGGCTGCCCCGTACGGCCCTGACTCCCCTCCGGCCCGTGCGGCGAGTGGGGGACGGCCGGTCGGCGCCCCGGGGCAGGAGGACGGGCCGCACACGTCCGGGACAGGCCGTCTCAAGGCCGCCGGGCGGCCGCGGACGACGGCCGGACGCGGCCGTTGCCGCACCACGACGGCACTGCCGTCGCGGTACGCCGGAATCCGCGAGGTGGCGAAGGGCTCAGGCGGCCCGCCGCATCGGAGGCACCTTCAGGGGCGGTGACCCCGGGCCGCCGACGTGCGAGAAGGGCTGTGTCCGCCAGTCCAGGAGGTGGCGAAGGGCTCAGGCGGCCCGCCGCATCGGAGGCACCTTCAGGGGCCGTGACCCCGGGCCGCCGACGTGCGAGAAGGGCTGTGTCCGCCAGTCCAGGAGGTGGCGAAGGGCTCAGGCGGCCCGCCGCATCGGAGGCACCTTCAGGGGCCGTGACCCCGGGCCGCCGACGTGCGAGAAGGGCTGTGTCCGCCAGTCCAGGCCCTGGGGGAGCGTCAGCAGCAGTGCGGTGTCCTGCTCCTGCACCTCGAGCGTGTCGTCGGCCGGGCGGGCGTCCGCCGCGACCCGCCCCGTCCCCGCGCAGACCGCGAGCACGAACGGGTTCCACGGAGTCGGGCACAGCGCGTGCTCGGGGAGCACATGCTCGTCCGCGAGCAGCGCGATCGGCTGCGCGCAGTCCGGGCAGACGACCCGGTACATCTCGAAGGTGTCGTAGGAGTCGAACTCGTCGTCCTCGTGGGGTGCGACGGAATCGACGGGCTCCGGTTCGTGGCGTCCGGTGCGCTTCACACTCTGCATGGAGAATCTCCCCCTCGGGTGGGCCGACCAGGCACTTGTGGTCTCGACCACACCAAGGACTTCCCGCCCGGTCCCCGGGGTAACCGCGCGGCCCCGGCGGACACCGCCGCTCGACTGTGGCGTTCGTCACATGCCTGCCGCAGGTGCCCGGGCAGAGGGCCGGCCGACTGTGCCGGAACGTTCCTGGGGCAATAGGTTGACCTGCATGGAGGAGCTGGATCGTCAGATCGTCGAGTTGCTCGTCAGGGACGGGCGCATGAGCTACACCGATCTGGGCAGGGCTACGGGCCTGTCCACCTCGGCGGTGCACCAGCGGGTGCGCCGGCTCGAGCAGCGGGGCGTCATCCGGGGATACGCCGCCGTCGTCGACCCCGAGGAGGTCGGCCTGCCCCTGACCGCGTTCATCTCGGTGAAACCCTTCGACCCGAGCGCCCCCGACGACATCGCCGAGCGGCTGGCGGACGTGCCCGAGATCGAGGCCTGCCACAGCGTCGCCGGCGACGAGAACTACATCCTCAAGGTCCGCGTCGGCACCCCGCTCGAGCTGGAGGAGCTGCTCGGCCAGATCCGCACGCTCGCCGGCGTCTCCACCCGCACGACCGTGGTGCTCTCCACCCCGTACGAGGCACGGCCGCCGCGAATCTAGGCTGTTCCCATGAGTGAGAGCGCGCCCCAGGCCGAACACCGCACCGTGCTGCTGCGCGGCGGGGAAGTCCACAGCCCCGCCGACCCCTTCGCCACCGCGATGGTCGTCGAGCGCGGTCACGTCGCCTGGGTGGGTTCCGAGGGCGCCGCGGACGCCTTCGCCCCGGGCGTGGACGAGGTGGTGGACCTCGAGGGGGCCCTCGTCACCCCGGCCTTCGTGGACGCGCACGTCCACACCACCGCGACGGGCCTCGCACTCACCGGACTCGACCTCTCCACCGCCGCCTCGCTCGCCGAGGCGGCGGAACGCATCCGGGCGTACGCCGGGGCGCGGCCCGCCGACCGCATCCTCATCGGACACGGCTGGGACGCCACCCGCTGGCCCGAGCAGCGGCCGCTCGGCAGGGAGGAACTGGACGGGCTCACCGGAGGCCGCCCGCTCTACCTCACCCGGATCGATGTCCATTCCGCCCTGGTCACCACAGCGATGCTCGACCTCGTGCCCGGGGTCCGGAGCACGAGCGGCTTCCGCGACGGCGAGCCGCTCACCGGCGCGGCGCACCACGCCGTACGCTCCGCCGCTTACTCCTCGGTCTCGCCCGGTCAGCGGGCCGAGGCCCAGCGGGCCGCCCTGCGGCACGCCGCCTCCCTCGGTATCGGCACCGTCCACGAGTGCGGCGGGCCCGACATCTCCTCCGAGGACGACTTCACCGGACTCCTCGGGACGGCCGCGGACGGCCCGGGGCCGCGGGTCGTGGGGTACTGGGCCGACACGGACGTGGAGCGGGCCCGTGCCCTCGGAGCCGCCGGCGCGGCCGGAGACCTCTTCGCCGACGGCTCGCTCGGCTCGCACACCGCCTGCCTGAACGAGCCGTACGCAGACGCCGCGCACGCCGGTGCCGCCCATCTCGACGCGGCCGCCGTCGCCGCCCATGTCACCGCGTGCACCGAGGCCGGGCTCCAGGCCGGCTTCCACGCCATCGGCGACCGCGCGATCGGCAACGTCGTCTCGGGTCTCAGGGCCGCTGCGAGCGCCCTCGGCCCGGCCCGGATCCGGGCCGCCCGCCACCGGGTCGAGCATGCCGAGATGCTCACCCCGGAAACGGTCGCCGCGTTCGCCGAGTTCGGTCTGACCGCCTCGGTGCAGCCCGCGTTCGACGCGGCCTGGGGCGGCGACACCGGGATGTACGCCCGGCGCCTGGGCATCGAACGGGCGCGCACCCTCAATCCGTACGCCGCCCTGCTGCGCGCCGGGGTCCCGCTCGCCTTCGGCTCGGACAGCCCGGTCACCCCCGTGGGCCCATGGGGGGCCGTCAGGGCCGCCGCCTTCCACCGCACCCCCGAGCACCGGATCTCCGTACGCGCCGCCTTCACCGCGCACACCCGGGGGGGCTGGCGCGCCGTCGGCCGCGACGACGGGGGCGCGCTGGTGCCCGGAGCGCCCGCGGACTACGCGGTCTGGCGCACCGGCGACCTCGTGGTCCAGGCACCGGACGACCGGGTCGCCCGCTGGTCCACCGACCCCCGCTCCGGCACCCCCGGCCTGCCCGATCTCACTCCCGGAAACCCCCTTCCGGAGTGCCTGCGGACCGTGGTCGGCGGACGTACGGTCCATGTGCGGCCGGGCGAGTGACATCGGGTCGGAGCGCGCCGGCGCACGCCGGCGCGCGGGTTCCTCCACGACCTGCGGACCTTCTTCGCCAACCGGTCCTGTCGGTCAATCGCCGCAGATCGCACCACTGTTGACAGGCGGCGCCCGTCGGCCGGTAGGTTCGGCCGGGTCCACCGAAGGACCACCGACCGGCCGGCCCCCACGCAGTCGTCGAACGCCGCTGGGCCGGGGGGCGGGGCGCCGCACCGGCCCCCGCCGCCGGGAGCCGGGTCCGGCGCCCGCGCCTCGGAGCGAGGGACCGCCGCCGCCGCCGGTGGGGGTCCCCCTGCTCCGGCGGAGCCGGGGGAGGATGCGACCCGGGTGGGGCCCGGCGTTCAGTAGACAACGGCTCTCGGCCGACCCGCAGCCAGCGGATCCCGGGCCGGCCCGAAGGACGCCGGGCCCGACCCCGGCCCCGCACCGTGCCGTCGTCGTCCCGTCCGCGGTGCTCGCTATGGTGGGTCTCTGCGTACGGACGTTAAGGGGCAGCATGAACGACGGCGGTCAGCGGCGATACGGCCCGCTCGGCAGAGCCTTGGTGATCATTCCGACCTACAACGAGGCGGAGAACATCGAGCCGATCGTCTCCCGGGTGCGTGCCGCCGTACCGGAGGCCGACGTCCTGGTCGCCGACGACAACAGCCCCGACGGGACGGGGAAGGTCGCCGACGAGCTCTCGGCCCGGGACGGCCGCGTCCACGTCCTGCACCGCAAGGGCAAGGAGGGCCTCGGTGCCGCCTACCTCGCGGGCTTCCGCTGGGGCATCGACCGCGGCTACGGAGTCCTGGTCGAGATGGACGCCGACGGCTCCCACCAGCCGGAGGAACTGCCCCGGCTCCTCACCGCGCTCAAGGGCGCCGATCTCGTGCTGGGCTCCCGATGGGTGCCCGGCGGGCGGGTCGTGAACTGGCCCAGGTCCCGTGAGCTCCTCTCACGCGGCGGCAGCACCTACTCGCGACTGCTGCTCGGTGTGCCGATCCGCGACGTCACGGGCGGCTTCCGCGCCTTCCGCAAGGAGGCCCTCGAAGGACTGGGGCTGGACGGTGTGGCCTCGCAGGGCTACTGCTTCCAGGTGGACCTCGCACGGCGGGCAGTGGAGGCCGGATTCCACGTGGTGGAGGTGCCGATCACCTTCGTGGAGCGCGAGGTGGGCGACTCGAAGATGAGCCGGGACATCGTCGTCGAGGCCCTGTGGCGGGTCACGGCCTGGGGCGTCGGCGCCCGGGCGGGCAAGGTCATCGGGCGCAGGCCGTTCTGACGGCCGCACCCGGCCAGGTCCCGGACCGCGCACCGCCGCCGGGCGCGAGCGGGTGCGCAGCCACAGGTTCAAATCCTGTTAGCCCCACTGGTACCGCCGCCGGGCGCGAGCGGGTGCGCACCGGCGGGGGCGGAGCGGACCAGGGGCGGCGGGCCCGGCAGGACCGGGCCGCCGCCCCGGACGGGTCGCGGGGTCCTTCCCGCCCGGCCGGTGACCGGGCGCATACGCCGATCCGCCCGGCGCCCAGGCACACTGGGGGCATGACGACCGGCGCAACGACACCGACCGCCCCGAGGCGCTCACGCGCCCGCACCTTCCTACCCCTCGGCATCGCAGCGTGGCTGGTGCTGGAGATCTGGCTGCTCACCGTCGTGGCCGGCGCCGCGGGCGGGCTTGCCGTGTTCGCGCTGCTCGTCGCCGGCGGGCTGCTCGGCGCCGTGGTGATCAAGCGAGCCGGCCGCCGCGCCTTCCGCAGTCTGTCGGAGACCCTTCAGCGGCAGCAGTCCGGCACCGCGCCGACCGAGGACCGGTCGGGCAGGGGCAACGGCTTCCTGATGCTCGGCGGACTGCTCCTGATGCTGCCGGGCCTGGTCTCGGACGCGGCGGGACTGCTGCTGCTGGTGCCCCCGGTCCGTACCGCTCTCGCCCGGAGGGCCGAGCGGTCGCTCGAGCGCCGTATGCGGCGGGCGGCCCCCGGCTCCCTCGGTGACGCCTTCCGGCAGGCCCGTATCCACCGCCCGGACGGCAAGGTCGTGCAGGGTGAGGTCGTCCGCGAGGATGTTCCCGGCGGGCCCCGCCCGGAGCCGGACCCGCGTCCGCCGCTGACCTCCTGAGGCCTGCGGGCAGGCAGCACCCTGGTTCCCCGCGGGCCCTTGGCGGCTTCCCGGCGCTCCCGGGCCCTCGCGGGCCCGGGTGGCGCGCCACCCGGGCCGGGTCACCCCGGCGGACGCGGTCGCACACGGTCGCACGTGGTCGCGCCGGCGGACCCGGGGCGCGGGCGGGTGGGACACCCGGGCCCGGGCGCACACCGCCCGGCACCCGGTCGCACCGCGGCACGACCGCCGGGCACCGCCCGGGGGCGCGCACACGCAGGAGCCGCGGGTTGCGGCACACATCCGTGTACCGCAACCCGCGGCTCCTGCACCCTGTGCGAGTCGGTGGTGCGCCCCTACGCGGACTTGCGGCTGTCGCGCGGGTGCACCGCGATGTTCATGGCCCCGGAGCGGAGGACGGCCAGCCGCTCGGCCAGCACCTCCTCGAGCTCCTCGCGCGTGCGCCGCTCCATGAGCATGTCCCAGTGCGTACGCGCGGGCTTCCCCTTCTTCTCCTCGGGGCCGTCCCCGTCCACCAGGAGTGCCTGGGCGCCGCACGCCTTGCACTCCCACTCCGGCGGAATCTCCGCCTCGACCGAGAACGGCATCTCGAAACGATGTCCGTTCTGGCATGCGTACTCCACCGCCTGGCGCGGGGCCAGATCGATGCCGCGGTCGGTCTCGTAGCTGGTCACCACGAGGCGCGTGCCGCGAAGAGCTCGCTCACTCATGAATCGTGCCTCCCGGGCTTGTCGCCCACAGGACAGGTGTCGCTGTCGTCGTCATCCGGTCAACGTCCGGTCGGCGGTGAAGATTCCCGTTGCCGGTCATGCGTCGTCGCCCGTCGTGCCGCTGCTTTTCCAGGGTTTGGGTACCCACCAGTGCCCGGTTTGTCACATCTGGCAGAAAGTGTCACCCAGCGTTTGGAGCTTTTCAGCGCGCAGTAACGGTCCGCCTGGCAGGCCAAAGGCGTACACTACCGGCCCTTCCCTTCAACGTCTAAATCCGTTCCGGAACCGGGTTCCCCGCCTCGGCGATCGCACGCCTCACCGGAACGCGGGCCAGCAGCACGAACCCCAGCGCGAAGAAGACCACCAGGGAGATGATGGCGGACCGGTAGCTGCCCGTGAGCTGGAACGCCAGACCGAACACCAGCGGCCCCAGCCAGCTCAGCCCCCGGTCGCTCATCTCGTACGCGGAGAAGTACTCCGCCTCCTTGCCCCGCGGGACGAGGTGCGAGTACAGCGACCTGGACAGCGCCTGGCTGCCGCCCAGCACCAGGCCGATCGCCCCGGCCAGCGCGTAGAACCACAACGGCGTCCGCGGCGGCAGCAGGTAGCCGGCGGCGAGGATCAGCGTCCACACGGCGAGCGAGCCGAGGATCGTTCGCTTGGCCCCGTAGGAGCGGGCCAGCCGGCCCATGCCCAGCGCGCCCGCCACCGCCAGCACCTGGACCAGCAGCACCGCCGTGATCAGGGTGGTCTGGTCGAGGCCCAGCTCCTCGGAACCGTATACCGACGCCTGGGAGATCACCGTCTGCACACCGTCGTTGTAGACGAGGTAGGCGAGCAGGAAGGACAGTGTCAGCGGATGGCGTCGCATGTCCTTGAGGGTCGCCACCAGTTGGCGCCACCCCGCCCCGACCGCGCCCGCGCCGAGGGCGGGCGCCGCGTCCCCGGCGGTACGCCGGTCCCGCAGCCGGCGCAGCGGCACGAGCGCGAAGGCTCCCCACCACACCCCGGCCGAGGCGAGGCAGACGCGGACCGCCTCCGACTCGGAGAGCCCGAAGGACTCGTGACCGGTGTAGAGCACCAGGTTGAGCACGAGGACCAGCGCCCCCGAGGTGTAGCCGAACGCCCAGCCGCGCGAGGAGACCGTGTCCCGTTCCTCCGGCCCGGCGATCTGCGGCAGATACGCGTTGTACAGGACCATCGACACCGACAGCGAGGCGTTCGCGACGATCAGCAGGAACGCGCCGAGCAGATAGCGGTCCCCGTCGAGGAAGAACATGCCCGCCGTCGCGGTGGCCCCCAGATAGGCGGCGGCGGCCAGGAGCGGCTTCTTGCGGCCCGTGCGGTCGGCGACCGCCCCCACCAGGGGCATCGCCAGAACCGCCACCACCACCGAGACCGACACCGCGTACGGGAACACGGAACCGGCGCGGACCGGGATGCCCAGCGGGTGGACGAAACCGCCGGAGTCCGCGGCGGACTTCGCCACCGCGGTGAGATAGGGGCCGAGGAAGACCGTCAGCACGCTCGTCGAATAGACGGAGCACGCGAAGTCGTAGAAGTACCAGCCGTGCCGCTCGCGCCGGCGGTCGGCTTCGTCCGTCCCGGTGGTCCCGTCCGCGGTGTCGGCAGCCATGACCCGCCCCCCTCACTCGTCCCGTGGGGGAGACGCGCGACGCTCAGACCCAGGCACCCCGGTCGGTCATCACCGTACGCAGCATCTCCAGATGATCGGTCATGATGCCATCCACTCCCAGGTCCAGGAGACGGGCCGTACGGTACGGATCGTTCACGGTCCACACATGCACCTGGAGCCCGCGCGCATGGGCCTCGCGGACGAACCGGCGGTCCACCACGGGCACCCCGCCCTGAGACTGCGGCACCTGTGCGCACACCGCCCCCGGGCGGACCGCGGCGGGGATGCCGAACGAGCGCAGCCGCAGCCCGATCACCCCGCGCACACCGTACGACGTCGCGAGCCTCGGGCCGGCGAGCCGGTACGCGCGCGAGACCCGGCTCTCCGAGAACGAGCCCACGCACACCCGGTCCCAGGCGTTCGCGCGCCGCACGAGGTCGACGAGCGGCTCGAGCGCGCCCTCCGCCTTGACGTCCACGTTCCAGCGGGCCGCCGGGAACTCCTCCAGGAGGTCCTCGAAGAGCGGCAGGGGCTCCTTCCCGGCCACCCGGGCCCTTTCGACCTCGGCCCACGGCAGCCGGTCGATCCGCCCGCGCGCGTCGGTCACCCGGTCCAGGGTCGGGTCGTGGAACGCGACGAGCCGGCCGTCCGCGGTGGCGTGCACGTCCGTCTCGAAGTAGCGGTAGCCCAGCCCGGCGGCGCGCCGGAACGCCGCCGCCGTGTTCTCCAGACCGTCGGCCGTGCCGCCGCGGTGGGCGAACGGTATGGGGGCGGGGTGGTCGAGATAGGGATGCCTCGGGCGCGCTGCGGAAGTCACGAACGCAGTATCACCCGTGCGGGTGAAGATCCGGCGACCACCGAGCTTCCCTCCCCGGTCGGCGGGACGGCGAACACCCGCAGGAAGAGCTGAGCCAGCGGGCCGATGGACAGCGCGTAGACCAGCGTGGCCGCCCCCACCGTGCCACCGAGGGCGAACCCGGTCACCACGACCGCCACCTCGATCGCGGTGCGGACCAGCCGGACGGACCGGCCGGTCAGCCGGTGCAGCCCCGTCATCAGCCCGTCGCGCGGACCGGGGCCGAAGCGGGCCGAGATGTAGAGGCCGGTGGCCATCCCGTTGAGGACGATGCCGGCCGCCGTCACCGCGATCCGGGGGCCCGGCCCGTCCAGTTCGGGTACGGCGGCGAGGGTGCCGTCCATCGCGATGCCGATGACGAGGACGTTGGAGACCGTGCCCAGTCCGGGCCGCTGGCGCATCGGCACCCACAGCAGCAGCACCGCGGCCCCGACGATGATCGAGACGACGCCGATGGTGAGGCCCGTCCGCTCGGCCAGGCCCTGGTGCAGCACCCCCCAGGGCTCGAGGCCGAGGCCCCCGCGGACCAGGAGGGCGGAGCTGGCCCCGTAGAGCGCCAGACCCGTGTACAGCTGCAGCAGCCTGCGGGGCAGGCGCCTGCCCCGCAGGCCGGATGTGATGGACAAGGCTCTGCCCCCGATGGTGGAAGTGGACTGATGCATGACACCCTGTGGCAGGGACGTGCATGCCAACCATGGCCAATCCGAGGAAGGTGGACTGACTTTCATGGCTCAGTGGACTTCGGCCGTGGGGGCGCCCGTGCTGGCCCGGCAACTGCATGCGCAGCAACCGGGCCCGGCCGGCCCCGGCACCCGCAGGCCGCCCGCCTACCGAGCCCTCGCGGACGGCATCCGGCTGCTCGTCCTGGAGGGCCGGGTCCCGGTCGCCGCCCGCCTGCCCGCCGAGCGCGAACTCGCGACGGCCCTGGCCGTCAGCCGTACGACCGTGGCCGCCGCATACGAAGCCCTGCGGAACGAGGGCTTCCTGGAGTCCCGCAGAGGTGCCGGCAGCTGGACGGCCGTACCCGCGGGCAACCCGCTGCCCGCACGCGGCCTCGAACCGCTGCCTCCGGAATCCCTCGGCTCCATGATCGACCTCGGCTGCGCCGCGCTCCCGGCCCCGGAGCCCTGGCTGACCCGCGGCATCCGGGGCGCGCTCGAGGAGCTTCCGCCGTACGCGCACACCCACGGCGACTACCCGGCGGGCCTGCCCGCCCTGCGCCAGATGCTCGCCGACCGGTACACCCGGCGCGGCATCCCCACCATGCCCGAGCAGATCATGGTCACCACCGGCGCCATGGGAGCCATCGACGCGATCTGCCACCTCTTCGCCGGGCGGGGGGAGCGCATCGCCGTGGAGTCGCCCTCCTACGCCAACATCCTCCAGCTGATGCGCGAGGCCGGTGCCCGGCTGGTGCCGGTCGCCATGGCCGAGGGGCTGCGGGGCTGGGACCTGCCCCGCTGGCGGCAGGTGCTGCGCGACGCGGCACCCCGCCTCGCCTACGTCGTCGCCGACTTCCACAACCCCACCGGCGCGCTCGCCGACGAGGACCAGCGGCGGCAGCTCGTCGACGCGGCCCGCTCGGCGGGCACCGTGCTCGTCGTGGACGAGACGATGTCCGAACTCCGCCTCGACGAGGCAACCGAGATGCCCCGGCCCGTCTGCGCCTTCGACCCCGCGGGCGCGACGGTCCTGACCGTCGGCTCGGCCAGCAAGGCCTTCTGGGCGGGCATGCGGATCGGCTGGGTCCGGGCCGCCCCGGACGTGATCCGCTCCCTCGTCGCCGCGCGTGCCTACGCCGACCTGGGCACCCCGGTCCTGGAACAGCTGGGTGTCGACTGGCTGATGCGGACCGGTGGCTGGGACGAGGCGGTGGCCCTCCGGCGTGAGCAGGCGCGGCGGAACCGTGACGAGATGGTGGCGGCGCTCCACCGGGAGCTGCCGGACTGGGAGTTCGAGATCCCGCACGGCGGCCTGACGCTGTGGGTTCGCGCGGGCGGTCTGTCCGGGTCCCGGCTCGCGGAGGTCGGGGAGCGCGTGGGCGTACGCGTCCCCTCCGGGCCGCGGTTCGGTGTGGACGGCGCCTTCGAGGGGTACGTCCGGCTGCCCTTCACCGTGGGCGGACCGGTCGCCGAGGAGGCGGCGGCCCGGCTGGCGGCGGCGGCCCGGCTGGTCAGGACGGGCGTGACCACGGGCACCGAGGCGCCGAGGACGTTCGTGGCGTGAGGGCCGGGGGGCCGGAGGGCCGGGCGTCGCGGGACGGCTCCCGGCCGACCCGGACCGGTGCCTCGCCGGTTGCCGGTGTTCGTGCCGGTGCGCGTGCCGGGCCGGGGCCTCGCCGGTTGTCGGTGCCGAGACGGTGCGCGTGCGGGGTCGGCCTCTCGCCGGTTCCGGTTCCGGTGCGGCGGGGAGCGGTGTCTGCCCCGGTGCCGGTGTTCGTGCCGGTGCGCGTGCCGGGTCGGGGCTTCGCCGGTTGTCGGTGCCGAGACGGTGCGCGTGCGGGGTCGGCCTCTCGCCGGTTCCGGTTCCGGTGCGGCGGGGAGCGGTGCCTGTCCCGGTGCCGGTGTTCGTGCCGGTGCGGTGCCTGTGTTGTGCCCGTGCGGCGCCGGTGCGGGTCATGGTGGTGCGGTGTTCGTGCCGGTGCGCGTGCCGGGTCGGGGCTTCGCCGGTTGCCGGTTCCGGTTCCGGTGCGGCGGGGAGCGGTGTCTGCCCCGGTGCCGGTGTTCGTGCCGGTGCGGTGCCTGTGTTGTGCCCGTGCGGCGCCGGTGCGGGTCATGGTGGTGCGGTGTTCGTGCCGGTGCGCGTGCCGGGCCGGGGCTTCGCCGGTTGCCGGTGCCGAGGAGCGGCCCGTGCTGCTCAGCCCTCCGCCGGCACCGGTGCCGAGCCGGTCCGGGCGGTCGGGCTCCCCACCGGCTCCGGCACGGGTCCGGTGCCGGCCGTCTCGCGCACCGGGCCGGCCGGGACCTCCAGACGGGGCCCGGTGAGTGCCGTGTCCGCGGGGTCCGCGGCCCCGGCCGCCCGCTCCCCGGCCCGGCGGTCCTCCGGCACCTCCGGCACCCCCGTCTCCATGGCGTACTGCCGTTCCGGGAGCAGGCCCAGCACGGCCTGGCGGTGGGCCTCGCTCGCCGCCTCGTCGTACGGGTCGGGCGTGGCCGGAACCTGGAGCCGGAGCACCGCTCCCGTCCCCATCCGGACATAGCCCCGGCCGGGCGGTACGTCGGCGGTCGGGGTCGTGTGCGGGGGCGCGCCGAGCACGCTCCTCACCTGCTCCGGGGTGGCCGGTCCGAGCACGAGCCGGGCACGGGTGTGGCTGCGCACCGCCTCGTCCAGGAACTCGGCGCTGTCGAACTGGTCGGCGACGACCACCGTCACATGCGCGGCCCGGCCGTGCCGCAGCGGGACCCCCAGCAGCTGCTGGGGGTCGGGCCTGCCCTCCGCGGCCGCGACATGGCTGAGGACGCTGGGTCTGTCCACGAGGATGAACAGCGGGCGACCGACGTCCTCGGGGGCGGGGTGACCGGCCTGCCGGGCCCGGTTGGCGGAGATGAGGCGGCGCTCCGTCTCGTGGGCCGCCCATTCCAGGCCTGCCAGTGCTCCGGCGAGTCCGCACTCGACGGCGAGCACGCCGGCGCGGCCCGTCAGACAGGCGTACTCGCCGGTGCCGCCGCCCTCGACGACCAGGACGTCCCCGTAGGGCAGCGCCTGAAGGGCCAGGGAGCGCAGCAGGGACGTCGTGCCGCTGCCGGGGTGGCCGACGGCCAGCAGATGCGGCTCCGTGGAGCGCGGTCCGGTGCGCCACACCACGGGTGGCGCGTCCCTCGTCGTGTCGCCGTCGAGGACGGGCATGGTCCGGCGTACGGCGTCCTGGTCCGTGAAGCCGAGGACCAGTTCGCCGGGAGCGGTCACGAAGCGCTGGGCGGCGACGGTGGTCGGGAGCGCGGGCAGAACGCTCATCAGCAGCTGGTTGGCCTCCTCCTCCCAGACGAAGAGGTACTCGCGGCCGCGGCCCGACTTGGCGTGCAGCAGCTGCTCGATCCGGGCGCGGGCCTCGGCCTCGCCGTCGGGGAAGTACGGCGGGTACTTCACCCGCAGCCGGGTCAGCCGTCCGTCACCGTCGAACTCGTGGTCGCTGAGCGCCTTCGCCCACTCCCCGCCGTGGGCGAAGAGCGGACTCGGATCCTCCGGGACGGAGAAGTACGGCACCAGCGCGTCGTGCAGCGCCTGGAGCCGGGCCGCCTGTGACTCGTCCGGGCCGGTGCGCACCGGGACGCGCTGGCGTCCCTTCCAGGCCGCCACCCCCATCAGGCCGACCAGCCCGAGCAGCGGCCCGTACGGGACGAGCGCGACCGCCAGGACGCAGACCGCCGCCAGGAACAGCCCGGGGCCACGCCGGTCCCTGGGTGTGTCGGCCCACCTGCGCAGTCCGGCGGCGGCCAGCAGCCTCAGCCCGCGGCTGATCGTGATGAGCGGATGGAGGACGTCGGTGGCGTTGTCGGCGGCGGTCCGCGCGAGCTCGCGGCTGCGGGCGATCCGGTCGTTGCCGCTGATCGGAATGCGGGGGAGTGGTCGCCGGGCCACGGGCTTCTCCTGCTCCTGGAGTGGTGGGGAGGGGTACGGGGAGGTCAGAACTTGATCCCGCCCAGCAGGCTGGCCAGGCTCGCTCCCCCTGCGGTGATGCTCGGGGCGATGGCCGTGCCCGCCAGGTAGAAGCCGAAGAGTGCGGAGACCAGCGCGTGCGAGGCCTTCAGCCCGTCCTTCTTGAAGAACAGGAAGACGATGATGCCCAGCAGCACGACGCCTGAGATGGACAGAATCATGAGCGGTTCTCCTGGTTGAGGGGACAGTCACCATGAGTCCTTCCATCCTCACAGGAGGTATCTATACGACAAAAGGTGCATTCGGGTGAATGCTCGTTCTTTTCACTGGATCGGTGGATCGGTGGATCGGTGGATCGTTGCCGGTCGGGTGCCGGTCGGGTGCCGGTCGGGTGCCGGTCGGGTGCCGGTCGGGTGCCGGTCTGCGTGTCGCCGTTCGGCGCGGCCCGCGCCTCGTGTCCCGTCGGCTCTCGCCAGGTGCCCGGGCCGCCTTCGGGGGACGCGGAGTGATGCGCTCCGCAGGCCGCAGTACCCTGTCGGTTCGCCCGCGCGACCTCGCCCCGTCTTCCGAAGCGGCAGGTCAGGCCCCTGCCCGGGGGCCGGAACGCGCCGGGTGCCCCTTTGTCACCGCAGTGAAAGGAAGCCCTTCGGATGAGTGACGCTCCGGATCCCGAGGTGGTCGAGCTGGCCGCCAAGGTCTTCGACCTGGCGCGGCGGGGGGACGCCGAGGCGCTCGCCGCCTACGTCGACGCCGGTGTCCCGGCGAACCTCACCAACGACAAGGGCGACTCGCTGGTCATGCTCGCCGCCTACCACGGTCACGCCGGCGCGGTGACCGCCCTCCTGGCCCGCGGTGCCGACGCGGACCGCCCCAACGACCGCGGCCAGACGCCCCTCGCCGGTGCCGTCTTCAAAGGTGAGGACGAGGTGATCCGGGCCCTGCTGGACGGCGGAGCCGACCCGGCGGCGGGAACCCCGTCCGCGGTGGATACCGCGCGGATGTTTGGGAAGACAGATCTTCTGGAGCTGTTCGGGGCCCGGTGAACGGCAGTTGAACGCAAGGGGGAGCAGTCGCCCGAAATGTGGTCGCGGTGACGAAATGGCTGGGTCATCATGACGTCGGGCCTGCTAGGGACCACCGACGAGAGGCAGAGGAAGATGGTTTGCAACAAGCGGAAGACCACGGGCAGCCGATCATGTTGCCGCGCGGCCTAGGCGAACACACCCCCGGTTGCGTCGACAGCTTGATGTGAGGCACTCTCCCATGTTCGAACCCGTCATAGCGCCGAGCGGCACCCTGCTCGGCCTGCTGCAGAGGGGCCGCGGCGACGGCACGCTGCACGCGCTCGCCGCGCCGCGCGCCGACGCGCTCGCGGCCCTCAACCAGTGTGTGCTCCACGATCCCCGCCACGACTGGCAGGTGGAGAACCGCTCCCTCTACTACGCCCGCCTCTTCATGGACCTGGGTGGCGGTCTCGAGGACGTCGAGGCCCATCTCTTCGGCCCCGCGGACGGCCTGGACACCGACGACACCCGGACCGGGCTCGCGCTCTCCGTGCTGGGTCACCTGGCCTCGTACGGACGCGACGACGCCCTCGTACTGCTCCGCAGATACGCGGCGACCGGCGCCAACTGGGCCTGGGCCCTCGACGAGCTCGCGCTGCGCGACGACGACGCGGGGCTCCGCTCACTCGCGGGAGCCGTGCTCGGCCGCTTCCCGGCCACCCCGGAGGGCGACGCCGAACTGGCCGCCGCCGTACGCGACGCCTTCGAGCCGAGGCCGTGGCGGCTCTGGGCCGAGGACCGCCGGGAAGCGGTCGGTGCCCGGGTGCGTGCCGCCCGCGACAGCGGCTCCTTCGACCGCTGGCAGCGCCAGATGCGCCCCACGGGGCCACGCCCCGGCTGGAGCGTCCAGTCCGTCTTCGAATGGGCCCGGCAGGGGGCGGACGGCGGAAGTGCGCTGCACGTGCCCGCGGCGCGCTGCCTCGGTGCCGTCGCCGGCCCCGACGACCGGCCGCTGATCGTGGAGACCGCGCGCAGCGGGCCCGACGGTGCACGCTGCGCGGCCCTGCACTACCTGGTGGAGGCACGGGATCCCGCCGTCCTCGACCTCATCGAGGCCGCGGCGGCCGACCCCTCCCGCACCGTCGCCGACGCCGCCGTCGCAGCATTCGAGCGGATGTGCGGCGAGGCCGCCGTCGACCGGGCGCGCGGCTGGGTGCACCGTCCCGACGCGCTGGGCGCCTCCGCCGCGGGCGTCCTCGCCTGCCGCGGCGGCGGCCAGGACGGCGAACTCGTCCTCGGCGCACTCCGCGAGACCGTCCGCGCCGACGGGCCGGACGCACCTCGGCTGTGGGCCCTCGTCGACGGTGCCGGACGACTCGGCATCCGCTGCGCTGCGCCCGTACTGCGCCACATCTACCGCGAGACCAGCTCCTCCCGGTTGCGCGGCCGCACGGCCCGCGCCCTGGCCGCCACCGACCCCTCCTTCGCGACCGGCTTCGCCGTCGAGTGCCTTTGGGACTGCGAGGAGACGACGAGAGAGGTCGCCGCCCTGCACGCCGAGACGCGTGACGCCCGGGTCGCCGAACGCCTCCGCCGGCTCGCCGCCGATCCGGCGGAGGAGGCCGAGGTCCAGACGGCCGTCCGCAGCCGCATCGTCCCGGAGGCCCCTCCCCGCTGAGGCCCTTCGCCCCCTGAGGCGACCCACCGGCCGACCGTCGGCGACCCGCCGGCGGACCGCTCGGCGACCCGCCGCCTGTCCACTGCTCGCCGGTCCGCGCAGTCTGCTCCTCGGCGCCCGCGGATGTGCGCGGATGCACGCGGACCGCGTGGGGACCGGCGGATCCGCGGCGGGCGCAGGGGCATCCCCCTGCTCCTGCGGAGACGCGGGGCTGCCCCTGCCCCCGCGGGAGCAGGGGAGCGCGCCGGTGCCCGCGGGAGCAGGGGAGCGCGCCGGTGCCCGCGCGCGTGCGGGACTGGCCGGAAGAGCGTCAGGAATCCGGCGCGGAGTGCGCCGGTGCCCGCGCGGGTGCGGGACCGCGCCGGCACTCGGGCGGCGCGCCCGGTGGGATCGCGCACACCGGACCGTGCGAGGCCTTCCGCCCGGCCGTGCGGGAGGCCATGGCGGCCGGTCTGCCGGCCCTCGCGCCCGCGGTCGGCGGCCCCGCCGGACCTCGTCGGACCTCGTCGGCCTCTCCGGCGTGGTCGCCCCGCTGCCCCCGGGCCCGCCGCTTGCCAGAATGGGGATATGAGCGGGCGCTGGGAGTTCTGGATCGACCGTGGCGGGACGTTCACCGACATCGTGGGAAGACGCCCGGACGGCCGGCTCGTCACGAGGAAGCTGCTGTCCCACAACCCCGAGCACTACGCCGACGCGGCCGTCGCGGGTATCCGGCTGCTCCTCGGTCTCGGCCCGGGGCAGCCCGTGCCGGCCGACCGCGTCGACGTCGTCAAGATGGGCACGACCGTTGCCACCAACGCGCTGCTGGAGCGCCGGGGAGAGCCGACCGTCCTCCTGGTCACGGAGGGCTTCCGGGACGCGCTGCGCATCGCCTACCAGAACCGCCCCCGGCTGTTCGACCGCCGCATCGTGCTTCCCGAGGCCGTCTACGACCGCGTCATCGAGGTCCCCGAACGGGTCGGCGCCCGCGGAGAGGTGGTCCGGCCCCTGGATCTCGCGCCGGTGCGGCGGCAGCTGCGGCGGGCCCGCCGCGACGGGTTCACGAGCGCGGCGGTCGTGTTCATGCACGGCTACCGCCACCCGGACCACGAGTCGGCCGTCGCCGGCGCCGCGCGTGAACTCGGTTTCACCCAGGTGAGCTGCTCGCACGAGGTGAGCCCGCTCATCAAGCTCGTACCCCGCGGCGACACCACCGTCGTGGACGCGTACCTCTCGCCGATCCTCCGCCGCTACGTCGACGAGGTCGCGAAGGAACTCCGCGCCGTACGCCTGATGTTCATGCAGTCCAACGGAGGGCTGCGGGAGGCCGCGCACTTCCGGGGGAAGGACGCCGTGCTGTCCGGACCCGCCGGAGGAGTGGTCGGCATGGCCCGCACCTCCGAGCAGGCGGGCTTCCGGCGGGTCATCGGCTTCGACATGGGCGGGACGTCGACCGATGTGTCCCACTACGCCGGAGAGTTCGAACGGGAGCTGGGCACCCCGGTCGCCGGCGTGCGGATGCGCGCGCCGATGATGAACATCCACACCGTCGCCGCCGGCGGTGGCTCGATCCTCCACTTCGACGGCCGGCGCTACCGGGTCGGACCCGACTCGGCGGGCGCCGTGCCGGGCCCCGCCTGCTACCGGCGCGGCGGCCCGCTGACCGTCACCGACGCCAATGTGATGCTCGGCAGGATCCAGCCGCGTCACTTCCCCGCCGTCTTCGGTCCGGACGGCGACCTGCCGCTGGACACCGGTGCCGTACGGGACGGGTTCGAGCGGCTGGCCGAGGAGGTGCGCGAGGCCACGGGCATCGCACGCGGCCCGGAGGAGGTCGCGGCCGGCTTCCTCGAGATCGCGGTCCTCAACATGGCCAACGCCGTCAGGAAGATCTCCGTCCAGCGGGGCCACGACGTCACCCGCTACGCCCTGACCTGCTTCGGCGGCGCCGGCGGTCAGCACGCCTGCGCGGTCGCCGACGCACTCGGCATCGACACCGTGATCGTGCCCCCGCTCGCCGGGGTGCTCTCCGCCTACGGCATCGGCCTGGCCGACGCCACCGCCATGCGCGAGCAGTCGGTGGAGGCGGAGCTGGGCGAGGACACCGTGATCCGGGTGCGGGAACTCTGCGGCGAACTCGCCGCACGCACCAGGGCGGAGCTGCGGGACGACGCCGTCCCCGACGAGTCGATCCGCACCCGGGCGCGTGTGCTCGTCCGGTACGCGGGTACGGACTCCGCGCTGCCCGTGCCCCTCGGCACGGCGGCCGCCGTGCGCGAGGCGTTCACCGCGGCCCACCGGGCACGGTACGCCTTCACCATGGACAAGCCGCTCGTCGTGGAGGCGGTGTCGGTCGAGGCCGTCGGCGTGAGCGGACCCCACGGGGCCGTCGTCGTCGACGAGGCGGCCGGCGGTGCCGGCCCGCGGCAGGGGGAGACCGCGCGGATGTTCCTGGACGGCCGGCGCGTCGACGCCCCGCTGGTGCGCCGGGAGGGCCTCTCGCCCGGCGACACCGTCGAAGGGCCCGCGATCGTCGCCGAGGCCGACGCCACCACGGTGGTGGACCCCGGCTGGCGGGCCGCCGTCGGCGGGGGAGGGCATCTGGTGCTCAGCCGGGTGCGGCCGCGGCCCGGCCGTACCGCCGTCGGCACGGACGCCGACCCCGTGCTGCTGGAGGTCTTCAACAACCTCTTCATGTCGATCGCCGAGCAGATGGGCCTGCGGCTGGAGAACACCGCGCACTCGGTCAACATCAAGGAGCGGCTCGACTTCTCGTGCGCCCTCTTCGACGCCGAGGGCAACCTCATCGCCAACGCGCCCCACATCCCGGTGCACCTGGGCTCGATGGGCGAGTCCATCAGGGAGGTGCTGCGGCGCAACGCCGGGGAACTCCGGCCCGGTGACGTGTACGCCATCAACGACCCCTACCACGGGGGCACCCATCTGCCGGACGTCACGGTCGTCACGCCGGTCTTCGACGAGGACGGCCACCGGCTCCGCTTCCTGGTGGCCTCGCGGGGGCACCATGCCGAGATCGGCGGGATCACCCCGGGCTCGATGCCCGCGTTCAGCCGCACCATCGAGGAGGAGGGGGTGCTCTTCGACAACTGGCTGCTGGTCAGGGACGGGCGGCTGCGCGAGGCCGAGACCCGGGAACTGCTCACCGGTGCGCGCCACCCGTCCCGCGACCCCGACACCAACCTCGCCGACCTGAGGGCCCAGATCGCCGCCAACGAGAAGGGCATCAGTGAACTGGGCCGGATGGTCGAGGAGTTCGGCCTCGACGTGGTACAGGCCTACATGGGGCACGTGCGTGACAACGCCGAGGAGTCCGTGCGCCGCATCGTCGCCGGGCTCGGCGACGGCTCCTACCGCTACGAGACCGACGGCGGCGCCGTCATCGAGGTCGCGCTGACGGTGGACCGCCAAGCCCGCGCGGCCGTCATCGACTTCGCCGGAACATCGGGGCAGCAGCCGGGCAACTCCAACGCCCCCAGGTCGGTGGTGACGGCCGCCGTGCTGTACGTCTTCCGCACGCTGGTCGCCGACGACATCCCGCTCAACAGCGGCTGCCTGGAACCGCTGGACGTACGCGTCCCGGACGGCTCGATGCTCGCCCCGGCCTACCCCGCGGCGACGGTCGCGGGGAACGTCGAGACCTCGCAGGCGGTGACCGGCGCCCTGTACGCGGCGCTCGGGGTGCAGGCCGAGGGCTCCGGCACCATGAACAACGTCACCTTCGGCAACGACCGCGTCCAGTACTACGAGACCGTGGCGAGCGGTTCGGGCGCGGGCGACGGGTTCCCCGGCGCCGATGCCGTGCAGACGCACATGACCAACTCGCGGCTCACCGACCCCGAGGTGCTGGAGTGGCGCTTCCCGGTACGGGTGGACGCCTTCTCGGTGCGGAGCGGAAGCGGCGGAGCGGGCCGCTGGCGGGGCGGATGCGGTGTCGTGCGCCGCATCCGCTTCCTGGAGCCGATGACCGTCGCCCTGCTGAGCGGCCACCGGCGGGTGAGGCCCTACGGGATGGCCGGCGGCGAGCCGGGGGCGCCGGGGGCGAACGCCGTCGAGCGCGCGGACGGGACGGTCGAGCCTCTGCGCGGAGTGGACTCGGTGGAGGTCGGCCCCGGCGACGTCCTGGTCGTACGGACCCCGGGCGGCGGTGGCTACGGGCGCCCGGCCCACTGACCCCCGGGCCGCCGAGGCGCCCGCCACCGGGAAGCCGCCACCGGGCCGGAGCGAACCCCGCCGGCGTGCCGGGGCGAACCACATCGGCCTGCCGGGGCGAACCCCGCCGGTGTGCCGGGGCCGGCAGCGCCGCCACCGGCGGGCCGATGCGCGGCATCCTCACCGAACTCCGTCTCGCCTTCCCCGTGGTGGACGATCCCCGGGATCTCCACGAGCCGTATCTCACGCGAAACCTGAATGTTCCGGGAGAGGTTGGGGCGGTCAGCCGCGAAACGGCCGAGCGGCTCCCCGCCGACCGCCTCGACGATTCCCGAGCGGCGCTCGCCGGGGTGTACGGCGGGCCGGTGCCGGACGCGGGAGCGGCCGGGCGCCGAAGGCCCGGAGGGGTCGCGCCGATCGCGGCGGAGCCGCGCCGACAGCGGGGTTTCTGCGCCGTTTCGACCGGTGTCGGTGCGAGGACCTAGTCTGTGCTCCGTGACTTCGCCTGCCTCGACGGAATCCGTTCCGCCCCAGCTCAGCGCGGGGCCGCGCCCCGCGCAGGGCCCGGCCGCCGACGAAGGGCTCGCGCGGCGGCTCCGCGCGCTCGCGTGCACCGCGCCGCTGCACGACCTGGACGCCCGCAAGGCGAACCTCGCGGGCGAGTTCTCGGTCTACGCGATGGCGGAGGTCGCCCTCGCGGCCATCGACCTCGTCACGCTCAACATGGACTTCGACACCGGCGCCGACCACGAGCAGATAGTGGCCAGGCTGCTGCCGCGCATCGCGGCCCAGGCCCCGCAGCGCCCCGCCGCCGAGCACGAGCGAGTGGCGCGCTGGGTTCTGGAGAACCTGATCAACGTCGGCAGCGTCGACCGCGGTTTCCGCGCGGTGTACGGCACTTTCGGCCCGGACGGCGCCTATGTCCGGCGGGACTACGACTTCAAGCTCGTCGAGGAGGTACCCGGCTGCGGCGGGAGCCTCTATCTGCGCACCACGGACGAGGCGGTGAACGTCCTCGTCGGCGCCCTCGACACCGACGTCACCAGCGCGCAGATCGCCGCGGAGGTGAAGCTGGAGGTGCTGATCAGCCGAGGCCGGCTCGCCGACGCCCAGCTCGCGGCCGAGCAGGCCCGCTACCGGACCGTGCAGTACGCGGAGACGCTGCGCAGGACCCTCGAGGCCACCCGGCGCGATGTGCGCGCCGTCGACTGGCTCAACGCCGTGCCCGACATGATCGCCGAGGCGCTCGACCACGTCGCCGACCGCTACCGCCACGAGAACGCGATCCTCACCAACATCCGCAAGGCACGGGACGAGGCGGAGGACCCCGAGCACAAGCGCCGGGCGGCGGAGCTGGTCGACATCGTCAAGGACTGCATCCGCCGCCACACCCGACTCCAGTCCCGGCTGCTGGAAGCCGGCCCGCTCTTCCGCGCCGAGCAGGACCGCCAGGCGTTCGCGGCGCCGGCCGCCCGCTCCGGGGTCGACCTGTACGGCCACCTGGTCGCACCGCTGCTGCCCCTGCCCGCCGAACAGGCCATCCGCGTCACCGACGCGTACTTCTCACGGGGCACGGGGCCCCGCACCCCGGTGTCGGTCCGCGTCGCGGACCTCGTCGACATGCTGCTCAGCCCTCCCGCGGAGCGCGAGCACCTGGGCGCCGAGCTGCCCGAGCCCGATCTGATCGCGACCCCGGACGACAGCCGCTTCAGCGAGGAGCAGCTGGCGAGGGCCATGGAACTGCTCGACCTGGAGCACGACGCGCCGCGCCGGCTCTCCGGTCTCCTCGCCGACGCGCGCCGCCTCGATCCGGACCTGCCCTATCTCGTCGCCCTCCTCGCCGTCCACGCTGCCAGTCCTCCGGTCGGCACGGCCTACCGCCAGGGCGAGGAGCGGTTGCTGTTCGCCGTCGACGACGGTGCCGAACTGGACGATCCCGAATTCGGCGGCGCCGACCTGATCGTGGGCACCGCCCTGCTGGACGCGGCAGGCATGGCCGCCGACCGCGCGGAGGCGGCGTGACGCCCCGGCGGGGGTCCGGTGCCCCCGCGCTGCCCGGCCCGCACCTCCGGCGCGCCCCGAGGGCCGCCGTCCCGGCCGCCCGCACGGCGCGCCCGGAAACCACCCGAAACCGCGCCCGCGATCCCCACCACCGCGCAGAGGAGCACCAGCCGTGAGCGACCAGCACGCAGAGCACGCCGGGCCCCGGCGTGAGGCGGACGTGCCGGAGCCGCCGTCCGGGCCCCGTCGAGAGGCGGACGTGCCGTCCGGGCCGCCGCTAGGGCCGGACTCCGGCGCGACGCCCGCCGCCACCGGCCCCACTCCCGCCGACGCGGCCGACGCCGCACGGCTCGTCTCCTTCGGGCTGCAGCCCAAACTGCCGCCCGCCCGCGACGCCGAGTACGCCGAACTGCTGCGGCGCTATCGCGAGGAGCCCGCCTTCGCCCGCCTCGCCGACGCCGTTGCCACCGGCCTCGGCCTGATCGTCCTGGAGGTCTCGCCCCGTGCCGGGATGGCCGTGGCCGCCGCCGAGGACTCCGTCTTCGCCGTCCGCATGGGCGACTACGCCCGGCGCGCCTCCGCCGAATCCGCCGACCGGTTCCTCCACGGCCTCGCCCATCTCGCCGTCGCGGCACTGGCGTTCCCCCGCCCCGAGGACCTCGCCGACGACGGCTACATCGGCCGGATCACCGTCAACGGCGTCGACGCCTTCGTACGGCAGGCCTGCCGCCGTCTGGAGGAGCGCGCCGAGGAGCACGGCGAGAACACCGACCCCGCCTCCGACTCGCCGGGCCTCGAAGCCGCGTGGCGGATCTACGCGCGGCGCAGCGCCACCGGAGCCACCAAGGACGCCCGCCGTCTCGCCGGCTCCACCACGGGCATCATCGCCAAGGCGGTCGCCTTCCTCACCGACTCCGGTTTCCTGCAGCGCACCGGTGACGACTCCGGCGGCGCCTACCGGACGACCGCCCGCTACCAGCTGCAGGTCCGCGACATGGCGGGCGGTGCCGCCCTGGCGGAACTGCTGGCACTCGGCGTCGTCCCGGTCACCGACGGTTCCGCCACGCTGGTGCCGGCGCCGGACGCCGACGGCCTGGAGCTGGCGGCCGACGCCGGCCTCCCCTTCCACTCCTGACCCGCGGGCGGCGGCACCCCGTCCGCCGGCCGAACCCGCCCGCCCTCCGACCACCTTCCTCGACCACGCCGAGAACGACGAGAACGACGAGAGTCCGCCGCCATGTACGAGCTGTCCCGGGTACGCCTCTACTCCATCGGGCCCGCCGGTGCGCGCTATGCCGACACCGTGCTGGACCTGCGCGGAGTCGGCGCGCCCGTGCCCGACCCGGCCCCGACGCAGGCCGAGTTCTTCGAGGAGGAGCCGGTCGGTCCGCCCCGCCGCCCGGCACCCGCGGGCGTGCTCTTCCTGGAGAACGGCGGCGGCAAGTCGGTCCTCCTCAAGCTGATCTTCTCGGTGATGCTGCCCGGCCACCGGAACACCCTCGGCGGTGCCAGCTCCGGGGTGCTGCGCAAGTTCCTGCTCGCCGACGACTGCGGCCATGTCGCCCTGGAGTGGCAGCACACCCTCACCGGCGAGCTGGTGGTGGTCGGCAAGGCCAGCGAGTGGCGCGGCCGCCAGGTCTCCAACGACCCCCGGAAGTTCGCCGAGGCCTGGTACTCCTTCCGGCCCGGTCCCGGCCTCAGCCTGGACTCGCTGCCCGTGGCCGAGTCCACCCCCGTCCGCCCGCCCGTCGAGGGCGCCTCCGGTGCCCGGGGCCGCCGTCGCACCATGAAGGGCTTCCGCGACGCCATCACCGAGGCGGGCAAGGCGTACCCCCACCTGGAGGTGTACTGGGAGGAGATCCACGACCGCTGGAACGAGCACCTCGGCGACCTCGGGCTGGATCCCGAACTCTTCCGCTACCAGCGGGAGATGAACGCGGACGAGGGAGAGGCCGCCGGCCTGTTCGCGGTCAAGAAGGACTCCGACTTCACGGATCTGCTGCTGCGCGCCGTCACCGACACCCGCGACACCGACGGGCTCGCCGACCTCGTCAGCGGATTCGCCGGCAAACTGGGCCGCCGCGCCGAACTCATCGCCGAACGGGACTTCACCGCGGGCTCCGCCGACCTCCTCGGCCGCATCGTGGAGGCGGCCGACGCCCGGGCCAGGGCGCGCGACATCCACCTCGGAGCGGAGCGCCGCACCCGGGCGCTCGCGCGCCGGCTGTCCGCCAGGGCGGGAGAGGAACGCTCCCGCGCCGCCGAACTCGCCCAGCAGGTCACCGCCGCCGCGCACACCGTCACCGAGGCGGAGCGGGCCCGCGGCCACAGCTCCCTGATCGCGTCCGAACTGGCCTACCGGCATGCCTCCCTGGCCCTCACCGCCGCTGAGCGGGCCGCCGCCGCCCGGCGGCGCGAACTGACCGACGCCCGCACCCTCTACTCCGCCTGGCAGGCCGCCGAGGCGGTGCTCCGCCACCGCGCCTCCGCGGACCGCGCCGCGCGTGTGGCCGCCGCCATCCGCGACGCCGAGCGGGACGCCGCACCGGCGCTGGCGGCCCGCGCGAGGGCCGCCGCCGACCTCGTGCGGGCCCTGCACTCCGCCGCCGGCGACGGCGAGCGCCTGGCCAACGAGGAGGAGGAGCGCTCCGCCGCCCTCCAGGAGACCGGCGAGGCCGCCCACCGCGACGCCACCGCCGCCGCCACCGACGCACAGCGGGCGCGCAGCGAGGCCGGCCATCTGCGCCAACGCCTCGCCGAGGTCGGACAGGAGACCGCGGAGGCCGTCCGCGCCGGCTGGCTCGACGACAGCGCTGCCGACGCCGACCCCGCAGGGGCCGCCCTCGCCGCCAGTGACGCCGAGAAGAGCGCCGTCGCCGCCTGGGACGCGGCACGCGAGGCCGCCCGCTCGGCCGCGGAGCGCGCCCGGGACACCGCGGCCGCCGAGACCCGCGCGGAACTGGCCGCGGCCCGTGCCGCGGACGCCGCCCAGGCGGCCGCCCACGCCCACGAGGCCGAGCGGCTCGCGGCGGCCTCCATCGCCGAGTCCGATCGCCTCGTCGAACTGCTGAGCCTGCCGGCGCCCGCCGGCCCGGCGGAGGTCCCGGGACCCCGGCGCGAGCCGTCCCCGGAACCGGCCGGAACCGCCCCGGCCGGCACCCGGGCGACCCTGCCGGCCCAGGCGGCCGGCGGCGGCCGGGCCGATGCCGATGCCGCTGCCCCGCGAACCGCGGGTGCCCGGCACCCGGATGGCCCGGGGCGCGATCGGGACGCCGAAGGCCCCCTCACCGCCGAGGAGTTCGACCGCTGCGCCGACGCACTGCGCGAGCTGCTCGACCAGGGCGTCGCGGCAGCCGAGCGCCAGCTGTTCGACCTGAGGACCGCGGCCGCGGACGACTCCCGCATCCTCGGAGCCCTCGGCGACGGCGGTCTGCTGCCCCCGGGCCCCGACGTCCTCGCGACCGTCGAGTTCCTCGGCGAGCACGGCATCCCGGCGCTGCCCGGCTGGCGCTATCTCGCCCAGGCCGTCGCCCCGGCCGACCACGCCGCCGTGCTCGCCGCACGGCCGGAGCTGGTCGACGGTGTGGTGATCACCGACCCCGGGTCGTACGCCCGTGCCCGCGAGGCGCTGACCGGGGCAGCCCTGCTGCCGCGTTCCGCCGTCGCCGTCGGTACCGCCGCCGCGCTGCTCGCCCCCGTGCCGGACCCGGCGGGCGGGACGGACACCGGCGTGTTCCTCGTGCCGCCGAACCCGGCCATGCACGACGAGCACGCCGCGGACGAGGAGCGCCAGGCCCTCCGGACCCGGGCCGCGGCACGGGACGAGGAGATCAGGACGCTCGCCGCCCGGCTGGCGGGTGACCGGGCCCTCGCCGCCCGCATCGGCTCCTGGCGCGCCGACTGCCCGCCCGGCATGCTCACCGAGCTCGCCCGGGCCGCGCACACCGCCCGGGAGGCGGCCGGGGCGGCCGAGGCGGTGCTCGCCGAGGCCCGCACCGCCAGGGCCGAGGCCGAGGAGGCCGCCGCCGACACCGCCCGGGTGCGCGACGAGCGGCAGGACGCGGCCCAGCGGGCGCCGCCCTCGTGCAGTGGCTCTCCCTGCCGGCCGAGAACTTCATGATCGATCCGGGCACCGACGTCGAGGGCAAGCCGCGGCTGGACGAGGCGGAACTCGACGCCGCCGGGATCGAGTTGGACCGGCTCGCGGGACTGCTGCCCTACGGGATCACCGGCCCGTACAACTGGGTGGCAGCGCTGTCGTCACTGCTCGGCGAGCGCTGCGGCTTCCACGGCACCCCCGACTGCTACCAGCGGCTGGAGTCCTCGCTCCTGCACGAGGTACTGCGCCGCCGCCGCGGCCTGCCGATCCTGCTCTCGGTCGTCTGGATGGAGGGGGCCCGCCGCGCCGCCGACGCGCTCGCCGGGCTGGCCTTCCGGCTCCGCGAGCGCGCCGGCTGGCAGGCGCGACTGCGTGAACTGGCCGGCGAGGCGACCGAGTCCGACGCCCGCGCCGCGTCCTGCCTGGAACGGGCGAGAGCCGCGGACCAGGACCGCCGCGCCGCCCAGCGCGCCGCGGACGACGCCCGGCGCACCGCACGCGCCCTCCGTGCGGAGCGGGCCGAGATCGCCGGCGCGCCGGAACCGCTGACCGGGCCCGACGAGACCGCCGGCGCCCCGCGGCCCTCGCTGCCGGCCCTGCGGGAGGCCTACCGCGCCGCCTCACAGCTGTACGAGAAGGTCGGCGTCGGCGCCGACCTCCGCGCCGAACAGGCCCGCGCCGAGAGCGACGAGAGCGCCGCACTCGCCGAACTCGACCGGCTCACCAACAAGGTCCGCACCCGCGCCGCCCAGTTGCTGGAGGGTACCGACGGCGCGGACGGCCCCTCCCGCCAGGCCGCCGCGGCCCGCGCCGAGGCGCGGGTGCAGATGCTGGAGACCCGGGCCTCGGAGGCCAGCGAGAAGCTGGGCCGGCTGCGCGGCGAGGCCGAGCGCCTCGCACCCGCCGACGGCGACGCGCACACCGGACTCCCCGGGGAACTCGAACCCTCGGACGCCCGGCACGCCCAGGTCCTGCTGCGGACCGCCACCGGCGAACTGGCCGCCCGTACCGGGGCGCTGGACACCGCCCGTGCGAGACACGCCGAGCTGCTGCGCGCCCACCGGACCGCCGAGGACGCGGCGAGCGGCTTCGACGAGACGGCGGCCCTCCTGCGCGACCTGCTCAGGGACCACTCCGAGGAGGACCGGGAGGAGCCCGGGCCGTACCCGGGGGGCCTCGACGAGGCCAGGCACTCGGCCGCCGAGGCCCGCCGCTCACTGCGCGGCTGCGCGGCCGAGCTGTCCGCCGCCGAGTCGGCCGTGCGCGAGGCGAGCGACGTGCTGGTGCGGCACGCCAACTCCACCCGCTACGAGGCGGTCCGCACCCCGGCCCGGCTCCAGATCCGCGAGCTGCCGGCGTCCGCACTGCCGGAGCACGCGGCGCGCTGGGCCGACGCGTTCGCACCGCGGCTGCGGGTCCTGACCGACGAACTGGCCCAGCTGGAGCGCAACCGCGACTCCATCGTGGACCGCCTGCGCGGACTGGTCGAGTCCGCCCTCACCACGCTCCGCTCCGCGCAGCGGCTCTCCCGGCTGCCCGAGGGGCTGGGGGAGTGGTCGGGGCAGGAGTTCCTGCGGATCCGCTTCGAGGAGCCCGACCAGGCGACGCTCACCGGGCGTCTCGGGGAGGTCGTCGACGAGGCCACCCGCGCCGCGGTGCGGAAGAACTCCGACCTGAGCCGGGACGGCATGTCCCTGCTGCTGCGAGCCGTCCGGGCGGCCCTCGAACCGAAGGGCGTGGCCGTGGAGATCCTCAAGCCGGACGCGGTACTGCGCGCCGAGCGGGTACCGGTCGGCCAGATGGGCGACGTCTTCTCCGGGGGCCAGCTGCTCACCGCGGCCATCGCGCTCTACTGCACCATGGCCGCACTGCGCAGCAACGACCGGGGCCGGGACAAGCACCGGCATGCCGGGACGCTGTTCCTGGACAACCCCATCGGCCGGGCCAACGCCACCTATCTGCTGGAGTTGCAGCGCGCCGTGTCGGACGCCCTGGGAGTCCAGCTGCTCTACACCACGGGCCTGTTCGACACCACCGCCCTCGCCGAGTTCCCGCTGGTCATCAGGCTCCGCAATGACGCGGACCTGCGGGCGGGCCTGAAGTACATCAGCGTCGAGGAGCATCTGCGGCCCGGTCTGCCCCAGCAGCGCACCGACGGCGAGGCCGTGCACGGGGAGATCAGCGCGACGAGGATGTTCCGGCGAAGCGCGGACGAGCCGTCTCCGCCGCCCGCACCCGGTGAGAGCGGGGCCGTGCCCGGGGCCGGGTGACCGGGTCGGGCCCCGGCCCCCGGCCGGCTCAGGCCTGCGACAGCCTCCCGGCGGCTCTCCGCCGTATCCGTGCGGTCTCGCGCGCCTCGGCGCGGGCTGTCCGCCGCGCCTGCCGCCGCTCACGCCGCAGCCGGCGCGCCGTGCTGCTGGGGACCGAGACGACGCCGTGACGCTGGTTCCACACCTGGCGCGTCACCCACACGTCCAGTACGGCCCAGGTCGCGCCGACCGTGCTCGCCACGCTGCTGAGGACCATGGGGAACGCCAGCCACGACCCCGTCAGCGTGAGGAAGAAGGCCATCAACGCCTGCGTCACGGTCACCGCTGCCACGATCACGGCACGCACGGCCGCCGTGCGCACCGGGTCGGGCAGCCGCCGCCGTCCCACCGGCTCCTCGACCCAGAGCCCCCGCGGCACTTCCGTCTCGTCCGCCGTCGCCATGGTCTGTGCTCCGTCCCCGCTCATGTCCGGCCTGCGGGGTTGGCTACCCGCTTCCGGTACGCGCACGCCGGCGCGTCCGCAGGCGGTTTCCCCCGCAACTCCCGTTCAACTCCGTTCAAGTCCCGTCCCCCGTACACAAGGACGAACGGACGTCACGGAAGATTCCCCCGGGAGCAGGGATTTCCGGCCATACGTCCGTAAGGCGATTGCGTCGTCCCCGGTGCCGTCGGCCGCGGTCCCGAGCGTCAAGTCCGCGAATACCGGGACAACTGCTGATCAACGGCCCGGCGTCCGGCCGAAAAACGTCCGGACGAGTCTTCGAGTTGCCACTCCGTCAGTAGTAGGCTCACGCCGTTTGCTGGCGCAGGGAGACCGGTCCTGGGGCAACTCGGCACCTCTCACGACAGACAGCGGCACCACGCACCAAGCGGACATCACCACCCGCGCACCGTCCGCGCGGGTCGAGCTGGGGGAGGCCATGCGCTTTCGCGGGAAGTCCATCCGCCGGAAGATCGCAGCGCTGCTGCTCGTGCCGCTCGTCTCCCTGACCGCGCTGTGGGGTTTCGCCACCGCCCTGACCGGTCGCGAAGCGAAGCAACTGCTGGACGCCGGCTACATCTTCGAGAGGGTCGGCCGCCCCCTGGAGGACACCGTGCGGGTCATCCAGAAGGAGCGCCGGCAGACCCTGGTGTACCTCGCCGACCCCCGCGCCGCCGACTCCCTGGTGGCCCTGCGCGACCGGCGGACCCGGACCGACCAGGCGGTGGCCGGGATCCGTACCAGCGCACAGGACGCCGAGGTGAGGGACTCTCTCAGCCCTGATGTGTCCCGGCGCCTCGACCGGCTCCTCGAGGCGCTCGACGGCCTCGGCTCCCTGCGCCGGAACGTCGAGCAGAACGCCGTCAGCCGCGGCCAGGCACTGGAGTTCTACAACCGCCTGGTCGACCCCTGCTACGGCTTCCTCGCCTCCCTGAGCGGCCTGGACAGCGCGGAGCTGGAGAGGCAGGGCCGGGCCCTGGTCGGAGTGGTGCGCGCCCGCGAACTCCTCTCCCGCGAGGACGCCCTCGTGACCTCGTCGCTGGTCGCGGGCAAGGTCACCGCGCAGGAGATCCGCGCCGTGACCGATCTCGTCGCCAACCGCAAGCTCCTGTACGAGGTCAACCTCGAGGTGCTGCCCGCTTCCGAGCGCGAGATCGTCGAGCGGTACTGGAGCAGCCTCGACACCCAGCCACTGCGCGAGACCGAGGAGAGACTCCTCGCCGAGGGCGCCACGGACGAGCCGCGCGCCGTGGGTGCCGACCGGTGGCAGCAGCTGACCGGTCCCGTCCTGGAGGATCTGGCCGGCCACTTCACCGAGGCGAGCGACCGCTACCAGGACCGCGTTGAGCCCGCCGCGTACGGGGTGCTCGTCAAGGCGGGCATCGCCGGAGTCCTCGGCTTCCTGGCCCTTCTCGTCTCCGTCGTCGTCTCCGTGCGCATCGGCCGCGACCTCGTGCGTGCGCTGTCCCGGCTGCGCAAGGAGGCCCACGAGGTCTCCGGCGTCCGCCTCCCCGGCGTGATGCGCCGGCTCGCCGCGGGGGAGAACGTCGACGTGGAGACCGAGGCTCCGCACCTCGACTACGGCAGGGACGAGATCGGCCAGGTCGGCCAGGCGCTCAACACCCTCCAGCGGGCCGCCGTCGAGGCCGCCGTCAAACAGGCCGACGTGCGCCGCGGGGTCTCCGAGGTCTTCGTGAACCTCGCCCGCCGCAACCAGGTCCTGCTCCACCGCCAGCTCACCCTCCTCGACACGATGGAGCGCCGCACCGAGGACGCGGAGGAACTGGCGGACCTGTTCCGGCTCGACCACCTCACCACCCGGATGCGCAGGCACGCGGAGGGACTGGTGATCCTCTCGGGCTCCGCCCCCTCCCGGCAGTGGCGCAAGCCGATCCAGCTCATGGACGTCGTACGGGCCGCCGTCGCCGAGGTCGAGGACTACGAGCGGATCGAGGTCCGGCGGCTGGCCCGCGTCGGCGTGGCCGGCCCCGCGGTCTCCGACCTCACCCATCTCATCGCCGAACTGCTGGAGAACGCGACCGTGTTCTCGCCTCCGCACACCGGTGTGCAGGTGCACGGCGAGAGGGTCGCCAACGGCTTCACCCTGGAGATCCACGACCGGGGCCTCGGGATGGCCCCCGAGGCGCTGCTCGACGCCAACCTGCGGCTGGCCGAGACTCCCGAGTTCGAACTCTCCGACACCGACAGGCTCGGCCTGTTCGTCGTCAGCCGGCTCGCACGGCGGCAGAACGTGCGCGTCTCCCTGCAGCAGTCCCCGTACGGAGGCACCACCGCAGTCGTCTTCGTCCCGGCGGCCCTGCTCACCGACGCCCCCGACTCCGAGGGCACCGGTTTCCGCCTCGACCGCAAGCGCTCCCCGGGAGTCCCGGACGGCTCCCGCCGCCGCTTCGAGCCCGGCCGCCTCGAGGCCCTCTCGCAGATACCGGCCGCCCTCACGGGTCCCGCGGTGCTCGACGGCCCCGTCGAACTGGAGGCTCCCGTAGGCAGTCTGGGGTTCGATGACCGGCCGGCTCTCGGCGGCCGGGCCCGGCGCACCGGCACGGCCGGACCGATCGGCGCCGCCACGGCCGGCATCTCGAACCTCGAGAACACCGTGAACTTCGAGAACACCGAGTTCGAGAGCACCGAGAACGTCAGGGGGCTCGGGAGCATCGGGCGTATCGGGGGCGTCGGGGGTATCGGGAGCGTCGAGGAGACCGAGGGCGGGCGCCGCGGGCCGTTCCGGACCCGGGACTTCCCGCGCGCGCCGGAGGTGCAGCACCAGCAGGCCTCCGACCAGGTGCCGGAACGCCCCGGGAAGAGCGGACGGCCGGTGTCCGGGCGTCCGCCCTCCCTGCCGCGCCGCAAGCCGCCGACGCTGGTCGCGGACAACGGCCGCCGGGTCGACGGACGGGGCCGCCCGCACCCCCTGCCCGGATCCCCCGGGGAGGAGCCGGAACCCCCCGGCGCCGGCCCGGACTGCCCGGAGGGGCCCCTGCCCCCCGGTGCGGTCCGGCTCCCGCTGCGAGGCGAACCGGCCCGCCGCACCGGGCGCCCCGGGCGGCCCGGAGGCACGTCCCGGCAGCCGGACGAGGCGGATGCCGGCCGTGCCCCGGGAGCCGCCCGACCGGCCCGCGTCCCCTCCGGACCGACGGTCGGAGGACTGCCCCGCCGGGTCCGCCAGGCCAGCCTCGCACCCCAGTTGCGCGAGGCAGCCGGGGCCCCCGCCGCCGGGGCACCCGCGGTGGAGGACGTCCGGGACTTCGAACGTGACGCGGAGCAGGTCCGCGACCGCATGGCCTCGCTGCAGCACGGCTGGCAGCGCGGGCGTCGCCAGAACGCCGGGGAGGGCAGCCGCCCCGGCGAGACAGCACCAGGAACGACACCGGAGGGGGACGGTCGATGACCGCACCGAACGCCGCAGCAACCGACACGGCCAAGGACGGGGAGCTGAACTGGCTCCTCGACGAACTGGTCGGACGGGTCGGTGCCATCCGCAAGGCCCTCGTCCTCTCCGGTGACGGCCTGGCCACCGGCGCTTCCAAGGACCTCACCCGTGAGGACGGGGAGCATCTCGCCGCCGTGGCGTCCGGGTTCCACAGCCTTGCCAAGGGCGTGGGCCGCCACTTCGACGCGGGCCGGGTGCGCCAGACCGTCGTCGAGCTCGAGGACGCCTTCCTCTTCGTCACCGCCGCGGGCGACGGCAGCTGCCTGGCCGTGCTGTCCGACGCCGACTCCGACGTCGGGCTGGTCGCCTACGAGATGACCCTGATGGTCAAGCGCGTCGGCGCCCACCTCGCGACGGCACCCCGGGCCGGACTGACCGCAGGAGGGTGAGTGGGCGGGCCATGACTGACGGCAGGCAGCAGGTCCGGCAAGCCCCCCGGTGGTTCGACGACGAAGCCGGCCCGGTCGTCCGGCCCTACGCGATGACCCGTGGCCGGACCGCCGGTACCACGGAGCACCGGCTCGACCTGATCGCGCTCGTCGTGCCCGAACCGGCGGCCCACGACCCCGGCCGGGACCAGACGCTCTCCCCGGAGCAGGTGGAGATCGTCGAACGCTGCCGCACCACCCCGGAGTCGATCGCCGAGCTCGCCGCCGGCCTGGACCTCCCCGTCGGGGTGATCCGGGTTCTCGTGGGCGACCTCGTCGACGGCGCGCTGGTGCGTGTGACCCGTCCCGTTCCGCCGGCCGAGCTGCCGGACGTCAGCATCCTCCGCGAGGTGATCAATGGTCTTCGGGCGCTCTAGCCGACGGGATGCGCCGGTGGAGCCGGTGACACTGAAGATCCTCGTGGCCGGCGGCTTCGGGGCCGGCAAGACCACCCTCGTGGGCGCGGTCAGCGAGATCAGGCCGCTGCGTACCGAGGAGGCCCTCAGCGAGGCCGGCCGGCCCGTGGACGACCTCGAAGGGGTGGAGTCCAAGAGCACGACGACCGTCGCGATGGACTTCGGCCGGATCACGCTGCGCGAGGACCTCGTCCTCTACCTCTTCGGCACTCCCGGCCAGGACCGGTTCTGGTTCCTCTGGGACGAGCTGGCGCAGGGCGCCCTCGGCGCGGTGGTGCTCGCCGACACCCGCCGCCTGGAGGACTCCTTCGCGCCGATCGACTACTTCGAGCGGCGCGGTATCCCGTTCACCGTGGGGGTCAACCGCTTCGAGGGCGCCGACGATTACCCCGAGGAGACCGTGCGGGCGGCCCTCGACCTCGACCCCGAGGTGCCGCTCCTCATGTGCGACGCCCGTGAGCGGGAGTCCGTCAAGTCGGTGCTGGTGGCGGTCGTGGAGCACGCCCTGGCGCGGTCCGCCGGGGAGCGTGAGCCCGCGGCGCCCTGAGCCGCGCCCGACCGGTGACCGCCCCTCGGGCACGGCGCGGCACGGCCCCTACCCGGAACTCGGGGCAACGGGCGGAGACCGCTCCCCACCGGGGCACCGGCCCAGCACACCACCACAGCCCAGCCCAGCACACCACAGCCCAGCCATGGCCGGGCCGGGGCGGGCGCGCGACGGACCGGGACCGCTCACCTGACCGCGACGACCGCCGAGCCATGGCCGAACAGCCCCTGGTTCGCGGTCATTCCGGCGCGCGCCCCCGGCACCTGGCGGGCGCCCGCCGTTCCCCGGAGCTGCCAGGTCAGTTCGCACACCTGGGCGATGGCCTGGGCGGGTACGGCCTCCCCGAACGACGCCAGCCCCCCGCTCGTGTTGACCGGGATCCGGCCGCCCAGAGCCGTCGCCCCCGCGCGCAGCAGCCCGGCGCCCTCACCCGGCCGGCACAGCCCCAGGTCCTCGTACCACTGCAACTCCATCGCGGTGGACAGGTCGTACACCTCCGCGAGCGACAGGTCCTCGGGCCCGAGAGCGGCCTCCTCGTACGCGGCGCGGGCGATCGACTCGCGGAAGCCCGGGGCCGGCGGATCGACGGCGACCGCGGAGTCGGTGGCGATGTCCGGGAGCCCGGGCCCGCTTGCGGGGTAGACGGGGGTGACGGTGGAGACCGCGCGGATGCGGACCGGATCGCCCGCGCCGTGCCGGCGGGCGTACTCCATGCTCGACAGCACCAGCGCGGCGCCGCCGTCGGAGGTGGCGCAGACGTCCAGGAGCCGCAGCGGGTCGGCGACGACGGGGGACGCCGCGACCTGCCCGGCGCTCACGGCGGTCCGGTAGCGGGCATACGGGTTGAGCGCCCCGGCCGCCGCGTTCTTGACCTTGACCCGGGCGAAGTCGTCCGTGGTGTCACCGTGGAGGGCCATCCGGCGGCGTGCGTACAGGGCGAAGTAGGCCGGATTGGTCGCGCCGAGCAGCCGGAAGCGCAGCCAGTCCGGGTCGTCGGGCCGGTCGCCGCCGGCGGGTGCGAAGAACCCCTTGGGCGCGGAGTCGGCGCCGACGACCAGCACCACCTCGGCGATGCCCGCCAGGATCTGGGCCCGTGCGGTGTCGATGGCCTGCGCTCCCGAGGCGCAGGCCGCGTACACGCTGGTGACGCGTGCGCCCTGCCAGCCCAGTGCCTGGGCGAAGGCCGCCCCCGCGACATGGCCGGGATAGCCGCAGCGGAGGGTGCCGGCACCGACCACCGACCGGACGTCCGGCCAGTCGATCCCGGCGTCCGCGAGCGCGGCACCGGCGGCCGCCGTCCCGTACCCGATGAAACTCCGGCCCCACTTGCCCCACGGGTGCATGCCCGCGCCGAGCACCGCGACCTCGTTCAACGCTCCTCCTCCACCGGGCGCCAGTGCCAGGTCGTCCACGATGTGCCGGTGTCCTCGGAGAGGATCCCGGGCACCACCTCGACCTCCACGCCGACGCTCAGGTCCGCGACCGTCACGCCCGGGGCGGCCTGGCCGAGCACCACCATGCGCTCGGCCTCGAGTTCGACGGCGAGGAGCGTGTACGGCTCCCACGGGGCCTCCGGGTCGGAGACGTACGGCGCCGGCGGGCGGTAGCGGCCGTCCGTGTAGGACCACACGCGCCCCCGTTTGGACAGCGGCACCTCCGTGAGGGCGTCGCCCGCGCATGCGGGGTTGCGGCAGAGCGAGTCCTCGCGCGGGAAGAAGACCGCCGAGCAGGCGCCGCAGCGGGTGCCCAGCAGCCGGAACCCCTCCTCGTCCTCCGTGTCGGTGAACCAGCCCGCCACCACCGGTCTGCGTATCCGCGTCAAGGCCCCTCCCGGACGTCCGCACCCAAGGAACTGACGATGTGTCAGAACTGGGGTCAGTGTGCCACGCGCGGGGCACGGGCACGACCCGGGGCGACGCCCGATCGCGCACCCCCGGCCGGCCCGGGCGCCCGGATGCGCGGCACCCCCTGCGCGGCACCCCCTGCGCACAGGACCGCTCACCGACCGGTACGCGCCGAAGCGCGGCCGGAACCCACCGGCCGATCCCGGCCACCGCTTCCCGGCGGACGGTGGGCAACACACGCACGAGAGGAACCGCCGCCGCGCGTGCCGCGCGTGCCGACCGCGCCCGCTGTCCCGACCGCGCCCGCTGTCCCGACCGCCGCCGCTTCACCGGCCGGCGCACCGCGGAGCCCGCCGTCGTACGGAGGTAGGGTCGGCAGGTGACCGAGCCCCGCGACACCACACCCGGCACCGGCACCGGCACCGGAGCGGCCCGCCCGCCCGCGCACCGGACGCCCGTCCGGGACTCCCACTGCTCCAGCTGCGGGGCCCCGTACCACCGTCCGGCCGGCTGGCCGCGGCACTGCGCCGACTGCGGTGACACCGCCTACCGCAACCCCCTCCCCGTGGCCGTCGCCCTGCTCCCCGTCACCGGCGCGCGCACCACCGGACTCCTCGTCATCACCCGCACCGTCGAACCCCGGCGCGGCCGGGTCGCCCTGCCCGGCGGGTTCATCGACCGCGCCGAGGACTGGAAGCACGCCGTCGTCCGCGAGCTGAAGGAGGAGACCGGAATCGACGCCGCCCGCCAGGACGTCCGGCTCGCGGACGCCCTCAGCTCGGCCGGCGGACACCTGCTGCTCTTCGGCCTGCTCCCGCACCGTCCCGCGGACGACCTCCCGGCCTCGGCCCCGACCGACGAGACGGAGGGCTGGCACATCCTCCACGAGCCGGCCGAACTCGCCTTCCCACTGCACACCGAGGCGGTACGGAACTGGTTCGCGGGCCGCTACGGCTGAGACCTCCCGGGCGGGCGGGCCGCCACCCCGCCCCGCACCCGCACCGGACGCTCCGGCCGCACCGATCCGGCGTCGGACACCCGCTCCACCGCGACCAGGCCGCCCACCAGCCGTGACACGTACCGCTCCACCGCGGGCCGCACCCCCGGGGGGCCGTCCTCCACCACCGCGCCGCCGCCGCCGCGCCCCGGCGCCGGTGCCCACACCTCCAGTCCGGTCCGGCCGTCCTCCCCGGCACGGACCGGGATCACCGAGCCCGCCCGCGCGAGCACCGGGATCCGCGACAGCGGGGCGTCCAGCAGGACCTGCCCGGGGCCCTCGTACGATGCGCCGGACACCGTGTCGTACCAGAGCCCCCGCGGCAGCCGCACCGCCCGCCGGTCCGACCCGCGCTCCAGCACCGGCGCCACCAGCAGCGCGTCACCCAGCAGGAACGCGTCCTCGCAGTCGCGCAGCGCCCGGTCGCCCGGCGCCTCCCACCACAGCGGCCGCACATACGGGGCCCCGGTCAGCCGCGCCTGATGCGCCAGGGACACGAAGTACGGACGCAGCCGCTCCCGTTCGAGCAGCGCCGCCCTGGCGTGACCGAGGACCTGCGGACCGAACTCCCACGGCTCCCTGCGCCCCGCGCCGATCGCCGCGTGCGTACGGAACAGCGGCAGATACGCGCCCAACTGGAACCAGCGCAGGAACAACTCGGGCGACGGGCTCCCGTCGAACCCGCCCACGTCCGGACCCGAGTAGGGCACCCCGCACAGCCCCAGCCCCAGGACCAGCGACAGCGACGCCCGCAGCCCCGGCCAGCCGGTCGCCACATCACCCGACCAGGTCCCGCCGTACCGCTGCATGCCCACCCAGCCGGAGCGGGAGAAGAGGAACGGCCGTTCCCGCGGACGCAGCCTCCGCAGCGCCTCGTAGCCCGCCCGCGCCATCGCCAGGCCGTACACGTTGTGGGCCTCGCGGTGGTCGCCGCCCCGGCCCTCCAGGTGGTGCCGGGCCGAGCGGGGCAGCGTCATGTCGCCGAACGGGGTGAACGACACCGGCTCGTTCATGTCGTGCCACACCCCGGAGAAGCCCTGCGCCAGCCGCTCCCGGTACAGCCCTCCCCACCAGGCGCGGACCTCCGGATCGGTGAAGTCCGGATACACGCACTCACCGGGCCACACCTCACCGCGCACCGCGCGGCCCCGCCCGTCCCGGACGAACGCGCCGGCCGCCGCGCCCGCGTCGTACACCGCGTTGCCGGGCTCCGCCTTCACCGCCGGATCGACGATCGAGACGAGCCGCACCCCCTCCGCCCGGAGATCCGCCGCCAGCCGGGGCAGATCGGGGAAACGCTCCGCGTCGACGGTGAAGACCCGGTGGCCGTCGTAGTGGTCGATGTCCAGGTGCAGCGCCGACAGCGGCAGGCCCCGCTCCCGGTAGCCCGCCACCACCCGGCGCACCTCGCGCTCGCTGCCGAAGCCCCAGCGCGCGTGCTGCGGGCCCAGCGCCCACGACGGCGGCGGCACGGGCGCGCCCGTGAGCCCCGTCCACCCCCGCAGCACCCGGGCGGGGGTGCCCACGACCACCCAGCAGCGCAGCGGCCCGCCGGCCATCCGGACCTCGCTCGTGCCCGGCCGGTCGTGCCCCGACCCCGCCCCCTCCTCTCCCTCCCGCAGGGTGACCCGCCCCTCCCAGGAGTTGTCCAGGAACGCCAGATGGGTACCCGCGTCCGCGACCACCAGCTGCACCGGCATCGTGATGTACAGCGGATCGTCGCCCGGACCGAAGCTCCCGCGCGGATCGGTGTTCCACAACCGGTACGCGCCGTCCCTGAGGCGCGGCCCCGACGCCCGGCCGCCGAGGCCGAAGAACCGGGCGTCGGCGGGCACCTCACTGCGCTGGAGCCAGCGGGCGGGGCCGCCGCCGGCCGGCTCCCACCAGCGCGGGGGCAGATCCCGGCGCAGGACCACCCCGCCGGGTGTCCGGATCTCCACCCCGCCGTGCCGGGACACCGCGACCGTCACCCGCTCCGAGACGATCCGCCAGCCGCCGGCCTTGTCCGGCTCGAGCTCCGCCCGGGGGTCGGGCCGCGGAGGCGCGCCGGCCAGCGCGTAGGACGGCTCGGGCCCCGCACCGTCCCAGCCCCAGAACACGACGCCGGACGCCGTCACCGCCACCCGGAGCTCCGAACGGGCGAAGCGGACGGTCCCGCCGCCCGGCGAGGGCTCGGCCCCGGTCACGACACCCGGCACCCGCGCCCGCTCCCGGCCCCTCGGCGGCAGCCCCCAGGCGTCCGTACGCCTCCGGCGCCACGCCGAACGCGCCGCGCGCAGCCCCCGCACCGTCCCGAAGACCTTCACCGCGCGCGCCAGACCACGACCGTCCATGCCGCTCACCCTGCCATCCGCCGAGGCCGGGGCGGGGCCCGTTCAACCGGCGTTCACCCGCGGTACGAAGAGCCGCCCCTCGACGTGCCCGGCCCCGTCATCCGTGGTGAGACCACACAATCAGCCGTTCAGGCATGGGCGGGCGACCCTGGTGCGGAAGACGATCACATGGCATCGTCCCTGTCACCGTGCGAGGGCACACCCCCGCCCCGCGCGGACACCCACGTGACCACGTGCCGACCAGTGCCGACCAGTGCCGGCCAGTGCCGACCAGTGCCGGCCACGCACCCACCCGCCCGGGAGCCGCCCCATGACCTCAAGCGCGAACCCCGCCCCCCTCTGGCAGCCGGACGCCGACCGCATCGCGGCGGCCCGGATCACCCGCTTCCAGACCTGGGCCGCCGACCGCTACGGCGCACCCGCCGAGGGCGGGTACCCGGCCCTGCACCGCTGGTCCGTCGACCGGCTGGAGACCTTCTGGCAGGCGGTCGCCGACTGGTTCGACGTACGGTTCTCCACCCCCGGCGAACGCGTCCTCGCCGACCGCGCCATGCCCGGGGCCCGGTGGTTCCCCGGCGCCACACTCAACTACGCCGAGCACGCCCTCCGCACCGCCGAGGATCCCGCCCGCGCCCACGAGCCGGCCCTCATCCATCTGGACGAGGCACACGACCCGGCTCCCGTCAGCTGGGCCGAACTGCGCCGCCAGGTCGGATCACTCGCCGCCGAACTCCGCGCCCTCGGTGTACGCCCAGGCGACCGCGTCAGCGGCTATCTGCCCAACATCCCGCAGGCCGTGACCGCCCTCCTCGCCACCGCCGCCGTCGGCGCCACCTGGACCTCGTGCGCGCCCGACTTCGGCGCCCGCAGCGTCCTCGACCGCTTCCAGCAGGTCGAGCCGGTCGTCCTGTTCACCGTCGACGGCTACCGCTACGGCGGCAAGGAGCACGACCGCACCGACGCGGTCGCCGAACTCCGCCGCGAACTGCCCACCCTGCGCGCCGTCGTCCACGTCCCGCTGCTGGGCTCCCCGGCCCCCGAGGGCGCCCTGGAGTGGTCCGCGCTCACCGCAGGCGACGCCGAGCCCGTATTCGAGCAGGTTCCCTTCGACCACCCGCTGTGGGTCCTCTACTCCTCCGGCACGACCGGACTGCCCAAGGCCATCGTCCAGTCCCAGGGCGGAATCCTGCTGGAGCACTTCAAACAGCTCGGGCTGCACTGCGACCTCGGCCCCGGGGACCGCTTCTTCTGGTACACGTCCACCGGCTGGATGATGTGGAACTTCCTCGTCTCCGGACTCCTCACCGGCACCACCGTGGTGCTGTACGACGGCAGCCCCGGCCACCCGGACACCGGAGCCCAGTGGGCGATCGCCGAGCGCACCGGGGCCACCCTCTTCGGCACCTCCGCCGCCTACGTCATGGCCTGCCGAAAGGCCGGCGTGCACCCCTCGCGCGACCACGAACTCTCCGCGGTCCGCTGCGTCGCCACCACCGGCTCGCCCCTGCCGCCCGACGGCTTCCGCTGGCTGCACGAAGAGGTCGGCCAGGACCTGTGGATCGCGTCCGTCAGCGGCGGCACGGACGTCTGCAGCTGCTTCGCGGGCGCCGTGCCGACCCTGCCCGTCCACATCGGGGAACTCCAGGCCGCCTGCCTCGGCACCGACCTGCAGTCCTGGGACCCGCACGGCAGGCCCCTCGTCGGCGAGGTCGGCGAACTCGTCGTCACCAACCCCATGCCGTCCATGCCGATCCGCTTCTGGAACGACCCCGACGGCAGCCGCTACCGCGACAGCTACTTCGAGATGTTCCCCGGCGTCTGGCGGCACGGCGACTGGATCACGATCACCGGCCACGGCTCCGTCGTCATCCACGGCAGATCGGACTCCACTCTCAACCGCCAAGGCGTCCGCATGGGATCCGCCGACATCTACGAAGTGGTGGAGCGACTCCCCGAGATCAGGGAATCACTGGTCATCGGCCTCGAAGAACCGGACGGGGGCTACTGGATGCCGCTCTTCGTCCACCTCGCACCGGGCGCCGCCCTCGACGACGACCTGCGCTCCAGGATCAAGCGGACCATCCGCGAACAGCTCTCACCACGCCATGTCCCGGACGAGATCATCGAGGTCCCCGGCGTCCCGCACACCCTCACCGGCAAGCGCATCGAGGTCCCGGTCAAGCGCCTCCTCCAGGGAACCGCACTGACCAGGGCCGTGAACCCCGGCTCGGTGGACGACCTCGACCTGCTGCGCTTCTACGAGGACCTGGCGCGCGAGCGCGCCGCCGGGCGCGGCTGAACCCGAGCCGCCCGGCGCCCCTCCCCGTCACGCCACCGCGTTGTCAGTCCCCGCGGTTACGGTGAGTGAGCACCGGGCAACACCGCCCGAGCGAACAGGGGGGTTCCATGCAGCACGGAAAGCACGAGCCGACCGCCCGCACCACGATCCGCGGCAGGGACGGCGCACCCCGCGCGGATGACGGCCGGAACCGCGCGGATGACGGCCCGGACCGCACCGCGGCGCACTCCCGCTCCGGGCAGCACGAGCACGCGCGGGGACGCGTCCGGGCCAGGCGCGGCCGGCGGGAACGCCATCGGGCGCTGCGCCGCGACGTACCCGCCGTCGTCGGGCTCCTCGCCGACGACGAGGACTTCGCGGTCATGCGCCGGTACCCGACGTTCGCCTTCGACGACCATCCCGACTACCTCCGTCACGCGGAAGGCCTGCTCAAAGCACTGGCCGCGCAGTGCGGGCACACCACCGTGGCCCTCTTCGACCCGGAGGAGTTCGCCCACTACTGCCGGGAGACCGGGCTCGACCCCGACTCCTCCGCGAGCCGCAGCCGCTACACCGCGGAGGTCGCCGCCACCGGCCCGACCGTCGCGTACACCGGCCAGCCGCTGGACGAACTCGTTCCGCTGCTCCTCGACCGCACGGCCCGGCACGCCACCTGGCAGTACGCCACCTCCCTGCTCGACGCCCTGGGCAGCGGCCCGGACCGCGGCCCGGACCGAGGGGAGGACGCGGGCCGCTCGGCGTTCCGGCGTGCGTCGGGGCTGCTGGCCGGTCTGCTCGACGGCGCCGGCCCCGGGACCCACCACCTCGTCTGCAGCGTGCCTGCCGAGGAGGGGGAGCAACTCCTGGCGGTCCTCCACACCACACGACCCGCTGACGCGCCTGCCGTCCTCGACTCCTTCGAAGCCGCCGAGTTCACGGCGGTCCTGGCGGTCGGCGTCGCCCTCGAGAGCCCGGGCGGAGTCGTCCTCAGGACATCCGGGCCCGGCATCCCCGACCGGCTGCACGGCTGGCGGCTCCACGGCGGCCGGCTGCTCGCGCTCACCGAGGCCGAGGTCTTCAGCGCCTACTGCACGGACGCGGGCACCGGGGAGCCGCTCTCCCCGGAACCGGGCGTCGAGTACCGCGCGGGTTTCGACGTGGACGGCGAGCACCCGTAGGCCCGTCCCCGTGCCCGTCCCAGTCCCCCAGGCCCCCGTACCCGTCCCCGGGCGCACCCGGGCGCGCATCCACGGAGGAGGAACACCGGATGGGCGCACCGGGGGACCGCCGGAGGAGCAGCTGACGGGAGGAGGCTGCCCGCCGCACCGCGGGAAGCCCCTCCAGCCGCCGGCCGGCGGTCACTCCCCGGACAGCACCGCCTGCGCGGCACGCCGTGCCTCACCGGCGGAGTCCGCCGCCCGCGCCGCGGCGGCGGCACGCTCGCACTGGGCCAGTGTGTGCTTCGCCAGCGTCGCCCGTACATACGGGATGGACGCCGCACCCATCGAAAGGGAGGTGACACCCAGGCCCGTCAGCACGCACGCGAGCAGCGGGTCCGCCGCGGCCTCGCCGCACACTCCGCAGCTCTTCCCCTCGGCCGCGGCCGCCTCGGCGGACAGCGCGACCAGGTCGAGCAGAGCGGGCTGCCAGGGGTCCTGGAGCCGGGACACCGCACCCAGCTGGCGGTCGGCGGCGAAGGTGTACTGGGCCAGGTCATTCGTGCCCAGCGACAGGAACTCGACCTCCTGCAGCACCGACCGTGCCCGCAGGGCCGCGGACGGGATCTCGACCATCACGCCGTACTTCGCGTTCAGCCCGGCCTCGCGGCACGCCTGCGCGAACGCCCTGGCGTCCGCCCGGTCGGCCACCATCGGCGCCATGACCTCCAGGTACACGGGCAGCCCCTCGGCGGCCTTCGCCAGCGCGGTGAGCTGAGTGCGCAGCACCTCGGGGTGGTCGAGCAGCGTCCGCAGTCCCCGCACGCCCAGAGCCGGGTTCGGCTCGTCGGCAGGAGTCAGGAAGTCGAGCGGCTTGTCCGCGCCGGCGTCCAGCACCCGCACGACGACCCGTCCCTCGGGGAAC